>CAYLWO010000018.1:34136-62508 GCA_964387285.1 uncultured Cytophagia bacterium
ATGGCAACGCGATGCCGGCTATGAGGGCATGGAACATTTATTGCGCGTGACCATCAGCAATCTGCGTAATAAATTAGAGCCCACCTCGGAATGCAATTCCTATATTCTCACCGAACCGGGCATCGGGTATCGTTTTGATCTGCAAGAATAAAAGAATTGCCCTGCAAATCTCCTTGTACGGATAATAGCTGTCTTTCGCCGCACAGACCCCTCTTTTTGACTTTTTTTTGACTTGTGGCTTGCTTTTGCAATGGCCATATTGTTGCCAATTTTGGGCGGACAACCGGTCCGTCGGTTGCTGAATTTTGGTATACGGCAAATTTTAATTATGAGAAAAAAAAGCACCAGCGAATTCTTTGAGCTGCATCCTCTGCGAATATTGGTATTTGGATATCTTTTTTTTACCCTGCTCTTTACCGTATTGCTCATGTTGCCGATTTCCTCGGCCAGGCAGACTTCGCAATCCTTCGTAGATGCCCTTTTCATGTCGTCATCGGGCATCAGCACCACCGGGTTAGCAACCGTCGACGTCAGTTCTTTTTACTCTCTTTTCGGTCAGAACGTACTGATGCTCGATTTTCAAATCGGCGGCATCGGTTATATGGTTTTCTTTGTGTTGCTTTTTTCGCTTATCCGCCAGAGACTTTCCATCAAGCAAAAACAGATTGGCGAGGAATCCATGGCCGGCGCCGCCATCGGCATTACCAACTCTTTTTTCTCCAAAGTTATTGTATTCACACTTGTCTTTGAAATCATGGGCGCTATTTTACTCTGTATTTGTTTCTATGACGGTCATTCGATCTTGCGTACGTTCTATCACGGTCTATTTCACGCCATCTCTGCATTTTGCACAGCCGGTTTCTCGACTTTTTCCGACAGTCTGATGCAATACAAATACAGCATACCTGTAAACCTGACCATTAATGTGCTGTCGCTGGCCGGCGGCATCGGTTTCACCGTTATGGATGATTTGGCAACTTTTCTGCGCAGCCGACGCAAAAAAAACTATAGGAAAAAAATAACTTTACACAGTCATCTTTCTCTTCTGCTGACGGCCTTGATCATCAGTAGTGCGACCTTGCTCGTGATGATAACGGGAGAATGGGGAACAGAATCATGGCCGCGTCGAATACTATTGTCGAGTTTTCAGGTGATCTCGGCATCTACGACCGACGGATTTAATTCAATCGATATCAGTCTTTTGCCGACAGCCTCGCTTTTTGTCATCATGATCCTGATGTTCGTCGGCGCTTCTCCCGGCAGTACGGGCGGCGGGATTAAAACCACAACCCTGGGCATCGTGCTGCTGGCGACCAGAGCGCAACTTTTGGGAAAGCAGGAGTGCAATGTCTTCGGCCGCAGAATTTCAATAGAGAATATTTCCAAATCATGCGCCATACTCATATTATCCCTGATGCTCTTTCTTTTCGTCGGTTTTTTGTTAAGTTTGACGGAAAAAGGGAGTTTCATGCAAATATGTTTTGAATGCGCTTCGGCATTGGGCAATACGGGGTTGTCCATGGGGATTACAGCAAATCTTTCAGAATTCGCCAAAATAATTCTTAGTATAACCATGTTTATCGGGCGCGTCGGACCGCTGACAATCGGCATGGCCATGGTAACGCGACAAAAGGAGGCAAAAATTCGCTTTCCGGCAGAGGAGGTTTATGTTGGATAGCAATGGGATTTATGTGAGTGACCAAGCTGATGCAGGTTGCCAGGCGGAGAGTATCGTTCAAAAAAGCAGCAACAAGGATTTTTTTCGCAATCAGGCCATGATTGCGGTGGGGAAATACCAGAGACAAAACAGCGGCCATCACACATGCAACAGCATAATCGCAAACGCCAGGCAATAAATGAGTAAGCCAACAAGCAGAATTCTCCCACCCACCGAGTACGCGAAGGTCTTTTTATTCCGGCGTCTGATGACGCCGGCCAAAAATGCCTGGGTGTCGGGCAGTATTTCTGCGGTAATCCATTTAACGCTCATCACGCGCACATAAATCCAAATGGCGCTGAATAATACTACGGTTAATCCGAGCACCACGAGAATTTGTGAAACCGGATTGGCGCCGGCGATGGCGCGGCCGGAAAAACCGGTAATGCTGAGCGTGACGCCGGCCAAACTCATAAGCACCTGCGCGCGCATGTACAAGGTGTTGAGCTGATTTTGTAAAATCTCGATTGCTTTGAGTACGCTGCCTTCGGTCAGAGTGAGCAGCTGAGCGGCTTCCTTTTCCGGCATGGGGGTCTCTATCTTAGAAGAATTAAAATTATACGATTTACATTCGGGAAAAATTAGCGAAAAAATCCAGATGAATCAATATTAATATTAAACGATGACCATCACAGGGCATTCGTCCTGCCGTAAATGAGCGGGACAAATGTCCTGTTACAGCTCACGAGGTGTCCAAAAAGTTCGTTATTTGTTCTCAGGATTAAATAAACAGCAAGAGCAGTAATATGCGAACAATAAATAACCTAATATTTTTAATTAGCATGTAGTTCCGCCTTTAGGCGGAGAAATTTCCGGCTAAAGCCGGAACTACTTACGAAAGTTACTTTTTAGAAAACCTCGACCTTGACTATTTGATCAACATCATTTTTTTCGTTTCAGTGAAATCACCACTCTGTAACTTGTAAAAATAAATTCCGTTCGTCAGAGTGGAACAGTCCAAAGTTAATTCATGATCACCCTGAGACTGGGACCCTTGCACCAATGTCTTAATTTCTCGCCCCAAAAGGTCATAAAGCTTTAAGGTGACCCACGACTTTGCCGGAATCGAATAACAAATCCTGGTGGTGGCATTGAACGGATTAGGATAGTTCTGGGCTAAGCTATATTTTAAAGGAGTGTTAGCCTGACTTTCATCGACCACGGTGCCATAGGTCACAAAGCTACCGCCAAAAACACCCATATCGTTTCTGACGGTTCCTAAACCAGGAAACAAGGCAAATCCCGGATTTAAAGCGTCTTCAACGTCATTAAACACAGCTGAAGGATCGCCTTTATCAATACAAGGCGAGTCGGGAAGCAAATAAAAATTACCTCTACCAGGATCAATAAATCCCGGATCAACTGCGATATTGCCGTTTCCCCAGTTCAACGGGCCCTCAAGCCAATTATGAACGGTTGTGTCAATATCTGAATATTCGACAAGTACTTCAGCGTCGCCGCTGATCAAAATATTTTTTCCGGATTCAGCCGAATTACCATAGATGATGGAATTTCGAATTTCCATTTTTAAAGGGCCATAGCCCTGTGCAGCGACTCCGCCACCGTTTCTAAAACTGGTATTTCCATAAATGATCGAATTGACAATTTCTATCACATCGTCCACATTGCTGTTATCCCGTACAACGGAGACACCACCCCCATTAACTCCGGTAGGACTGTAACCGAATCCATGATTATTGCGAATGATGCAATTTATTATCTGCAAGTCCCCATTTCTCGAGAAGATGCCGCCGCCAATAGTTGCCCAGTTATTTTCGATAAGACAATTTTCAATTAAAAGACTGCCGCCATGATGAGCGATTGCGCCGCCGCACAGCGTAGCCCCGGTCGATACTCCATAAATATTTTTCGAATTGGAAAATCGGGCAAAAGATATTCTATTCTTCGCGGTTTCATTGCATAAAAAGTAAATCGGTCCGCATCCGTCAGTAGAACTTGAATTAAAAATAACACTGTCGGTCTCTGTTCCGAGTATGGAAAGTTGTCCTGTTCTGCCATCAGAACTGAGTCCTAAAGTTAGACTATACGGTCCGAGGAAATCGACAACCACGCCAGCCTTAACTGTCAAATGACCTAATATGTACAGATCGTTCAGAATGTAATATGGAGAATGCTCTTTATCCCACATGATGTCTGAATAAGGCAAGCCCTCAACAATCGTGCCACTTTGCGGCAATGCGTATCCGCATAATGCAACGATCAAATTATTTTTTGTATTTCCATAAATCACGATCTCCTTATCATATCTGCCTATGAGACTTGCGCTAAATTTAATAAAAATTTTTAAATTGGATCTGGAATGAATGGTAATATCCTTAAAGACATTAGCATAATTAATGCCATCTATACTAATTTGATATGGCAATGGCACGCAGATTGAATCGACACCGATTGCTTCTGCTGATTCATTTTTCACATCTATGGCCGAGAAGATCGGTTCCGCGCCAAGAATAAAATGTTCCAATGTTACTGATTTTGAATTTGTTTTTAAATTAACATCATCTATGATTCTGGGTATGACGTCAAAAGTGATGTCGCTTATTACCCCGATCTGGTCGGTATAAGGCACACTGTACCATAATTCTGCGGAGCCAAGCCCGACAAAATGAAAAAATCCGGCGCTATTATAGCCATCCACTATGACCTCATGGCCGCCAGCTGCCATTGTCATGAGAAATGGCAACCTGTTCATAATATTCTCTTTCATGATCGAATATAATCCAAAAGCTTGGTCGCCGAATCTACCCCATTTAGCACTGAAATAATTAAATTTAGTTAAGAGCGCCGGATAGATATAATTTGAATAGGCACCTGTCGCACCGCTGCTGAATTGAGCCTGGACAGCAACTGCTGCAGCAAAATTCAGCGCGCCAACATCCTGTTTATTTATGGGTACATTATTCTGGTAACGATACTTGAGAGCATTTAAATAGCCATTCAATCGTTGAAATGATGGAAAGTGGTACAAAGCGCTGTCCTGGTCAATTCGTATGTTGAATGGCGGACTTGAATATCTATCAACATCACTAAAGCTTACATCTCCTATATACTTATGAAAATTGATTAATTGCGACATGGCAACCGGCACACAACCGGCATGCGTGGTTCCGCCAAAAGAGGGGAAATAAGTTGCTGCAATATAAGGAATCATTGTGGACCAGTCCGTTTCAATCCAACCACCGGAACGAGTCGTGCCGAAGGGAGGCCATTGTCGCAGGTTCGCATCAAAAATGCTTTCTAGTGATAAATATTTTTGCCATAGTGCAAAATTCTGCTTGCTGCGCAGCCCGTTCCTGCTCAAACCGCCGTTTCTACCCTTAATCAATTCCTTGACTGATTTCTGCAGGCTTGTATTCCCTTCCCAGGTGGATGTACAGCTGTACGCCAAAATCGGTTGTTCATTGTAGAAACCGGAAACTATCACAAATCCGCTCGGATCATAAGAAAACGCATACCCCATTACCTGTTGAGTCTGCTCATCCTTAATTTCGTACGGTGCATGCGAGATCGCCTTTCGCAGATTTACCGGCCTTGCATAAAAGATCGATGTGTTGGTAAATTTTTCAGCTAAAATTACAGCATCGTCCACCGTTACCACTCGGTCCATGATAGGGTTTTGCTCAGAAAAATGCCTATATTCACGAACGTTACTTGCAGTATATTGCGCATAAATAGTGGAAACAAACAGGAATGTACTGATGATGAAATGCACAATTTTCATAAGCTACCTTTTGATTTATCATAGGATTGGTCGGTTATCCGAGATCAATGGTCGCATCTGTAAAACAGGCGATCTGGTCAAAACGAAACTTCTATTCATGTTTTATAGAAGAAAGATCGAAAAAGGATAGAGACCCAGGTAAACATACGCTACATGATAATAAATATTAAATCAAACTACAAAGAAAAAATTCATTCATTATTCTATTCTGTTTCAAGGAATCGAGTAACGCGTTTCCTTTGATTCAAAGCCCCCCATGCCGTCCACTGTTTTTATTATCATGCCGAAATCGCGGCCAGGGCGAAGTAGCGGCGTAACCGTAACTGGCGGTCAACACCGCATTAAACATACTGCAACAGTAATCGTCAATGTACTAGTTGTATAGCCAGGTTCGACCGGCTTTTTCCTGTGGCAGTTCCACATCAGGCAACCGGCAGTGACAAGCACTGCCCACAAGAGCAAGCAAATTTTCAGGCGCCCCAAGCGACTTTTGTTCATAAAGCCACCTTGTTTTCCGGAAAACAACCAATGAGCAGATTAAAATCAAGAATAAATTATTCATTATGAATTTATTCTTCTTGATGCCTACTTGACCAATAAACATTTTTTGAAAAGCTGCTGCTCTGCACAACGGAGAACATAGAAATAAATTCCATTGCCGACCTCCTGACCGTGGTCTCCCCTGCCATCCCAGAGTACTGTATGGGAGCCGCTCGAATATCTTTTCTTCAGCAGATGGCGGACACACTGACCTTGAAGATTATAGATGAGAAGTTCGATATCTGTCTCAACTGGAACGTCAAAAGACAGCATCGTGCGGTCGTTAAATGGATTGGGATAATTGGCGTACAGGGAAACGTTTTTTGGATTAGGCAAGGTTGAAGCAACATGAGCAGAAGAGATCACCTGTACGCGTCTCGTTTCTGACCAGTCACTGTTAGTCAATGGATGCACGCAACGGACGCGACAAAAATATATTCCAGCCTGCGGAGAAAATGTGCACAGCCGGCTTGTGTCTAAAGTCGTGATAGAAAGATGTATTGAAGAAAACAGGGAATCAGGACTCTGTTGCATCTCAAAAGTCGTGGCAACGCCGCCGGACCTCCAGGAACACAAGAGTTCTGGCACCGTCAGCGATGTATCCCTGGCCGGCTTTACCCATTGCGGCGCTTTCAGTCGAACAGGAATGGCGCTTTGCATAATAAAACCCTCTTTGCTCCCCAGCCAAAGGAATCCGGCATGATCGATGCACAGACTGCTCAGTTCACCCAGGGTATCAGGCGTTGGAATTTTATACCAGAGCGAATCATCTGTTATAATCCGATAAAGCGATTTCCCGGAAACCGCATAAAACAACCCCCGGGCGCCGGAAGCGATCGCCGGAATGGAGGAGGACAAACCCACTGACTTGATCATTTGCCAGGGATCGACATGCAAGTCAACCCAGAAAACACCTTGAACAGTCGCAACGGCCAACCGACCGGATACATCCTGACAAAGAGCCAAAACTTCATCAGAAAAATTTGCCTTCGTCCAATTGTTGCCGTTGTCGTGTGAATAAAACAGGCCTGTTTTCGAACCGACGACCAGAGTTTGGTCAGAGCTCACCAGTAGGGAACGAATGCGCGTATCAGGAATACCGGAATTCCGTGGTTTCCAGGAAAGACCCTGATCTGCTGAATAGTGCACGCCGCTGCTCCACAGGCCGGAAAAAAGATCCCCATATTCGTTGCAGGCCAGCGCCACGGCGTGCAGATTGAGTGGACCTGTCTGGCGCGGCTCCCAGGTCTTGCCGGTGGCCGGCAGGTAGTGAACACCACTTAGACTGGCAAGAAAGGTTCCACCGGTTTTCGTAAAGCTAAATCGATAACTATCTAAAAGGTCCAAATCAGGCATTTGCCGTTGCCATTGTGCAGCATGGCGGTCATAGATATAAACGCCGCCATAGCCGCCAGCCCACAGCCGTTGCTGCTTATCTTCCTGGATTGTATGGACGGCTGCTGAAGCCAATCCCGTGCTGATATCCAGCCATTCAGTGCGTGCATGATTCCATCGTAATAAACCCATGCTCGTGGCGATAACCGGATCTGTTTGACCATCGATGATAATATCCTGAATCTGCAAATTCAGGAGACCGACTTGCTCCCACGCGAAAAGATCCGAGGTCCGGTACAGACCGTGGTTTGTTGTACCGACAAACAAAGCGCCTTTCCGGTCGTAACGCAGGGAAAGGGCAGCTTGTTTTCCAGGACCCGTGGCGATGCTTTCCCAAAACGCTCCCGCATTCACAGAACGAAAAAGACCTAGGTTCGTGGCCAGGTAGAGCGTTGCGTTTGAATCCTGTGCAAACGCCCGGACATAGGCCGTGCGAATATTCTCATTGATCGCAATCCAGGTTCTTCCGTGATCATCGGAGCGATGTGGTCCTTGTCCATTGCTGCCGGCATACAAGCGGCCTTGCCGATCGACGAACAGTTTGGTAATATTGCTCACTTTCAAGCTGTCCACATGTTGCCAGGAAAGGCCCTTGTTTTCCGAGCGATAAACGCCGCTTAGCAAAGTTCCGGCAAAGAGGACGCCGGAAGAATCGATGCACAAACATTGCACAAAAGTGGGCAGTTTGTCGCTGCGTAGAAACCAGTTTCTTGCCTGGTTTTCAGAAGCAAAAACACCAGCTCCGCTCGTTGCGAGAAAAAGCGTTCCATCGGGATGACGTACGAGTTCGTCAGGAATCGCCTGATTCAGGCCCTGACTGCGCAGCTGCCAATGTTCACCCTCGTCATGGGAAAAAAATATACCCTGAGGCGTGACTGCAAGCCATTCAGCGGCAGGAGTGGAAAGAATTTGCAGCACATTATTGCCATACAACCGATGAGCCGGCAGCCAGATGGACTCGTCAGCGGACAGTTTGAAATACGGAGAAAAACAGAGGATGACCAGCAGTATATGAACGCGTGAGGAAAAATTTGCCATATTCCCTCCTCTCAAACCACAAAGGGAATAAACCGATATCGCACCCGTGCTTTGTATGAACAATATTGCGGATCATTTTCCAGTAACTTTTCTTCGGCAAAAGCTCTGATCACCTGGCCAACAAGAACCAGCATACCCTTAATCATATTTGCCGGCGTCGGATTGCCGAGAAGGAAGGAGAATAAAAAAAAGAGTTCGGCCGCATAGAGCGGATGGCGAATCCAACGATAGGCGCCCTTCGTTTTTATGTTGCGATTGGCCGGCACAATGCCGAAACTTTTTCCCAGACTGGCTAATGCAAAGATAATGGCCATAAGCGAGCAGGTTTGTGCGATTACTGAAATCGTTTGCAACCAACGGATTTCAATGGGCGCTGCTCGCAAAGAGAATGATATCAGAACGGTTGCGATGGCCGCCAGCCAATCAGACCATTTTCGCGATATGGCTGCACTCGGCCTTCTGGTTAAAAACAAATAAACGAGCAGAGTGTTGTAGATGAACAGACCCAATCCGGGGAGTGAAGGATTATGCATCCACTTGATGACGGTCGTGACAACAAATCCCAGCCAAAAAAGCGCCAGACAGTAATTAATAATATGATGGAAAAACCGCGACCAGGCAGAGGTGAGCTCGGGAACAGGGGCATCAACCGTAAATTCCAAATGATCCCCGATGTGCAGATGGCCGGACATCGCAGGATGCGCAGGCCATTCCAACACAGCTTTACTTCGGGCCACGTAGGGTAGGATGCGGCGTGGAGGTACGTGCTCGGCCAATCTGAGAATTTTTCCGCCCTTATCAACAAAGGCAACGCCAAGAGGTTGATCCAGGGTAAAAGTATGTATGCCGGTGCAGGAACGGATCAAGAGCGCTTTCGGCTCTGACGCCGATCCGAGGGTGAGGAATCCAAGCAGCCGATGATGCCACTTCTCTGCGCTGTACAGGGTATGGGGCAAACAACGGCCGGTGGATCGGTTGCAGACCGGCATGGGTCACCAGATTTTCAGCAGTAATATCTGACTTTTATCAAAGATCTGACGACGATCGACTTTGACGGCAGAACCGGCGTCTGCAAGAAATTTTCCTTTATTCGGCGTGCTCTGCACACTGCGGGATTCATAGGTATAACCGGGACACACCTCGATCCGTTCTCGATCACAGGAAAGAAATTTTCCGCTTATCTTACGGCCATCGCGAAGGTGGAGCTCGACAAAGTCGGGTTTTAGCAGTTTTTCACTGAGCGAAAAGACCTGGTCTTCAATAAGCACCATACTCGGCATGGTGCTCGGCGTTTGATATCGATGCAACTTGCCGGCGCAGGCCGAAAACAATATCAAAAAACTGATAAGAACCGAGAGAACACAAAACTTTTTCATCGGGCATACTCCTTTGAAATGCTCATTGTCCGGACATGGCGGCAAAGTTTTTTATTATGCTGAGAAAACCCGGGCCAAGGACCACAATGAACAGAGCTGGAAAAATAAAAAGCACGAGTGGAATCAACATTTTTATTCCGGACTTGGCCGCCTGTTCTTCCGCTGATTGGCGCAGCCGCGTGCGCAGCGAATCGGCTTGTGCGCGCAAAGTATCAGCCAGACTGGTACCCAGCTTGTCTGCCAGAATCAAGGCCCCGACAAGAATACGCAGATTTTCGACTTTATTGCGCACACAAAGGTTGCGCATCGCAATTTCCCGTGACAGACCTGTGCGCATTTCTTGCGTAACCATGAGCAATTCCTTGCTGAGTATCGGTGAACGCAGATCAAGTTCCTGAGCGACGCGCAACAGAGAGGCGTTAAGACCCAAACCCGCTTCCATGCAAATCACCAAAAGATCGAGAGCATCGGACAAGCTTTCGCCGATTTCCTGCCTTCTTTGTGCAATGACATAGCGCAAAACCAGATCAGGCAAGCAAAAACCGACCAGTACGGCAAAGACCGCCATCAGGATGACCTGGGAAGGCTGCGGCAGCAACCTGGCCAGAAATGCGTAATAGACGGCAAACAACAAGAAAGCGGAACTCAGTTTGGTTCCGAGCAGCAGAATGGGTCCAAATTCATGGCGGATGCCCGCTTCCTGCAGGGTGTTTTTGGTTTTGGTTTTATCTTTCGCCGGGTCAATGCCGCCGAGGCGTTGCAGATTTTCCAACGCTTTTTCCAGGCCTGCCGGCAGCCTGGATCGTTTAACCGAATCGTACTCGGCCTGATCTGCTGCGCCGCTCGTATCCCTGGTCAAATCGCGGACCCGCCGGATGGTCGGATCGTATTTTTTGCGCAGTACACGGAGCACGGTAAACATCAGCAGAAAAACGGTAATAAAAGTCGTCGCTAAAATCAGATACAACTGCATAACACTCCCTATTGAAATTTGATGCGAATGATTTTGCGGATGACCAGAAAACCGACAACCTGCATCACGAAACCCGCCATGAGCATTTTGCGGCCGCTGGGATCTTCCAGCATGGGAGCGAAATAACCGGGATTAAGCGCGTTGATGATAATCATGAACACGAGCGGTATGCTGCCCAAAACCCACATGGTCATTCTTCCCTGCGCGGTAAAGGTGCGGATTTGTCCCATCAACTTGAACCGTTCGCGAATGGTATAACTGATTTTGTCTAGGATCTCGGCGAGATTGCCGCCGGTCTCCCGTTGCAACAAAACCGCAGTGACAAACAGCTTTAAATCCAGGCTGTTGATGCGTTGCGTGAGGTTGAGGAGCGCTTCGCGCAAGGGCAAACCGAGATTGCTTTCTTCAAAGGTCTTGCGAAATTCCACGCCGATCGGGTCCGGCGCTTCAAGACCGACCATTTGCAGAGCTTTATTTAAAGCATGACCCGCGCGCAAAGAACTGGTCATCATATCCAAAGCGTCGGGGAAAGCACGGATAAAAGCGCGTAAACGAAGGGCGCGACGGTAGAGAATCATCAAAACAGGCAAACTGCCTGAAACAAGCGTAACGAGAACGCGCAGCAGAAAATTTTCGGATTGGCGCGTCGCCAAAATGCCGATGACCGTGAGCAAAGCCATGGTCAGCAGCACCGTGCTGACCGTAATCTTTAAATCGCTCTGTTCCAACATCAGGCGTAATTTGCGGGGAAAATCCAGCCGGGCCAAAAAACGATCCAGAAGTGAAATATTGCTGAGCTGCTCATTGCGCAAGACAAACGGCAATTGCTCCGCTTTCAATCCCATATCTGCAGAGTACTCTAGCAAGCGCCTGCTGATTTTGTTTTTGCTGCCGTGACGACGTTCGTACATCAGCAAAAAAGCGCTTAACAGGAGAAAAAGGAAAAAGAAGAAAAAAGCGATAATGACCAGGGTCATGCGATGTTTTCCTCCTTTTGATTAAATTCAAATCGGGGTTCAAACATCCCATCGGGCAACTTGATCCCGGAAGTTTCGAACTGTTCGATAAATTTGGGCCGAATGCCGGTGACGCGAAAAGTGCCGATCACCTGACCATCGTCGCGAATACCCAACTTTTCAAAAATAAAAATATCCTGCAGAGAGACCGTTTCACCCTCCATGCCGACAATTTCTGAGACTTTGATCACTTTGCGGGTGCCGTCGCTGAGGCGGGCGATTTGCACGATGATATGAATGGCGGAGCTGATTTGTTCGCGCATGGCGCGATCGCCGAGGTTGGCGCCGGCCATGAGCACCATGGTCTCCAGACGGCGCAAGGCATCGCGCGGCGAATTGGCGTGCAGCGTCGTCAAAGAGCCGTCATGGCCGGTGTTCATGGCCTGCAGCATGTCCAGCGCTTCTGCGCCGCGCACCTCGCCCACGACAATGCGATCGGGCCGCATACGCAAAGAGTTGCGCACCAGTTCACGTTGCGCCACCGCGCCTTTGCCCTCGATGTTGGCGGCTCGCGTCTCCAGGCGAACGACATGGGTTTGTTGCAGTTGCAGTTCAGCCGCATCCTCCACCGTGACGATGCGTTCATTGCTGGGGATGTAGCTGGACAATATATTCAACAGGGTCGTTTTCCCGGAGCCGGTGCCGCCGGAGACAAGAATATTCAACCGTGCCCGCACCGCAGCAGACAACACCTCGGCGATGGCCGGCGTCAAACTTTGATGACGCAAAAGATCATCCATATTCAATCGCTGCAAACCAAATTTACGAATGGAGAGAATCGGACCATCCACTGCCAGCGGCGGAATAATGGCATTGACGCGCGAACCGTCCGGCAAACGCGCATCCACCATGGGGCTCGATTCATCGACGCGTCTGCCGACCTTGGAAACGATCCGCTCGATGATATGCATCAGATGAAGATCGTCTTTAAAACGGGTGTTGGTCGGCTCTAGTTTGCCAAAGCGCTCAACATAGACGTGGCTGTGGGTGTTGACCAGAATATCAGAAACCGTGGGATCGAGCAGCAGAGGTTCAAGCGGTCCCAATCCAAATGTTTCATTCAATATCTCCTCGGTCAGCCGGTCCCGATTCAAATCATGGGCATCGGATTCCTCACTTTGCAGCAAGCTTTCAATCACTTCGCGCACCTGGACTCGCAACACTTCAGCGGGAATGGTATCCAGTTTGACCAGATCAAGCTTTTCAATCAGGCGACGGTGAATACGTTCCTTGAATTCATAATAAGCATGCAGCGCATGCAGATCAGGACGAACCGGTTTGGGTTCGTTCACGGGCGCCGCGATAACCGGCGTATAAGGTTTTTTGACTTCAGAGGCATCGCCGACTTTTAAGCGTTGCAGTAGATTCATCGTTTGGCTCCCATCATCTTCCCCATCGTTTTAGAAAGCCGGACTTGAGCGCCTTGGTAGACTCGGCCAACGCTTCGGAATCACCCCTTAACAGCTGATGTAATTGAACCACTTGTTGGCTAAAACGATTTTGCGGTCTGGTTAATATCAACGGTTCGCCGGTGTTGACGCTTTCGGTCATGACGCCATTCTCCTGCAACGGCAACCGGCACAGGATCGGCGTGGCGATTGACTTTTCGATCACTTCCAGATCATCGGTCATACGCTGCGGATAACGATTGAGGATCACCGCCACCTTGTCCTGATCGTACTGCAACCGCTGAAACAGCGCCAGGGCGCGCCTCAGATTGTAAACCGTTGCTACATCCAGTTGCGCGATGGTGAGGATGGTGTCTGATTCATCCAGAGCGCGAATCGTCACTTCACTAAAATGGCTGTCGCTGTCGATAAAAATATAGTCAAACTCCGAACGCAGCAATTCGATAATCTGGCCAACGGCTGATGCCGTTATCGTGTCCGCCTGTTCCAGATTTTCCGGACCGGAGATAAAGACCACGCCGCTGCTGTGACGGGTCAAGGTATTCGGCAATGTGGCCGGATCCAGAGCGGATATGTTTTCGTAAAGATCCAATAATGAAATTCGTGGTTTAAGATCCAGAAACAGAGCGGCGTTGCCGAGGTGCAATTTCAGATCGAGCAAAAGCACCCGTTTGTGATATTCTTTGGCAACATGTACGGCGAGATTGGTTGCCAGCGTTGTTGTGCCGACGCCGCCTTTGACGCCGTAACAACAAATCACTTTCGCTTGCGCCTGGTGTTCTCCGCCCTTGAGTCGGCGTTGCGCCGCCAGTACCGCGTTTTGCAGTTCATCGCCCGACATCTGGGGCAAAAGAAATTCATGGGCGCCATTACGCATGGCCTGAACAATAAGTTCAGCTTCTGCACTGGCCGCTGAACAAAGGAAAATGGTCTGCGGAAACATGGCGCTCCACTTGCCCAGCCACTTTAAACTCTCCTTGCCGTCGGTTAAATCGATGAGGGCAAAATCAGGATGAAACTTGCTTAACAAAGATTGCGCGGAGGTCCAGTTGGTGCTTTGGCTGTACAAGCGAAAATTTTCAAGCTGTTTAAGACTGTGAAAAACCGCGTCAGATTCATTGGCGCCGCTGCTGATATAGATCCAGGAGATTACTTTATCCATAACAACTTGATTCCTCATTCGACCAGACGGACGCCATAAACAAACGTGTTGCCGTTTCCCCAAACTCCCTGACTTAATCTCTGTATGAATCGGCCATACACATCGCCGCCGCCGGAAATGCATTCGATGAAAAAAACCGCCAGCCCGGTCACGGTGATGGTGTTGCGACCGGAATCTGGAGGATAGGCCGGATCATAAATGGGCAGAATAACAATACGCGGGCTGGTCAGGCCCGAATAACCGGAATTGACCACTGTGCTTCCATCCCAATAAGCGTTGGCATCCGTATCAATTAAATCATTGACGCCCTGTCTCGTCGGACCTGCCATATTGCCGGGTTCCACCTGCAAAATATCATTGATGCGTACAATGCAATCACAACCTTCGGCAATATTGTCCCGGTAAACATCTGCACCGGATTCCGGATCACCCTGATTGACAGGTGGATAGTCGACCGGATAATAGAAACTGGGATTGGTAGCCGGAGCACCCAATTGTCCGGATTTAACCAAAACCGGATTATGCAGCGGGAATCCGTCAGGTACGGCAAATGGTCTAAGACGGCGGACGCCGACCAACGAACCCAATTCCGCCATGGCCGCGGCGTTGATCGTCACGGTGCGCAATCCCAGTATCGGAGCGAAAAAAAGCGGCAGCTGACGGGCAGAACGGACCCGAATCCTTCGGGCCGCGGGAAAGGTGATGTCAGCCGCGTTGACAGCTAAGGCCTGGTTAATGCAACGGTTGCGACCAGCATAATCTGTAGCCAGCCGCGTAGCTTCAGTCTGGCTGGTCAGGAGACCGGCGGCGCCGGCCAGAGCAGAAGCATCTACCCCGGACTGTAACTGGTTGCGCGCGGTCAGTACATAACTGACATCTACAGCCAGTGCAGCCATGCCCAGCATAGCGATCAGCGAGGTCGCGGCCAGGACCAGGACATTGCCCTGCTCATCGCAGAGCCATTTATGGAAGAATGATCTGATGTTCATCGTTACAGTCCTCCGGATGACAATTGCTGCACACCCCTGATAATCGACGGCGATACCATGATCATCAATTCGGTTTCTTTATTGCTGAACCTTTCGCTGCTGAACAGTTTGCCCAATACGGGCAGGCTGCCGAGCAAGGGTGTTTTGGAAATGGTTTTGGATTCTTCCTGCGAATAGAGTCCGCCGAGAATGAGTTGCTTGTTCTCTTCCAGGTCCACGTTCGTTTCGGTCTTGCGCGTCGACAAAGCCGGAATACGAAAACCGGAAAGAATGATCCCATTGTCAAAATCAAGGCTGCTGACCTCGGCCGACACCTTGAGATTGATCATGTTGGAATCTAGAACCAACGGCGTGAATTTGAGTTTTATGCCAAACTCTTTGAATTGAATGGTCACGGTCTGCATACCGGACGCTCCGGAGACGATGGGAATGGGAAATTCACCACCGGCGAGGAAACTGGCTTCAGCGCCTTCGCGCGCGCTGAGATTCGGTTTGGCCAGCACTGTGAGAAGATTCTTCTCCTCTAGAGCTTTGATCATGGTCGTCAAATTTTGCGTCGGCACGGCGACAAAAATATCCACCACATCGCTGAATCCCAGGGGATCTCCCGGGCTGACGACTTTGCCGGCAAAACTGCCGACATCTACGGTTTCGCTGCCGATCTTGCGGGCTTTGGAAAGAACATCAAAACCCAGTTCCCTAAGAGCAATGCGGTTGATTTCGACAAATCGAACCTGCAACATGACCTGATGCAAGGCTACCGGTTTGCGCACCAGTATGCGTTGCTGCAGAAATTCGCCCTGATCGTTCCAGACAATCAGGGTCGTGGAACCCTCCTGCTTGCCAATGAGTACGAGTTGGGATGCGGACATCACGCTGGCGTCTGCAATGTCGGGATCGGCAATGGAAACCTTGCTGATAACCTTGTACTCAAGGACCTGCGAATGTCCCGGTTCAATTGTCAACAGATCAGGTTCTACTGCAGCGGTAAGGAGGGCCCAACCCAAAAACATGCTAACCACGCCCATGTTCCGCCGGCTTTTTTCAAAGGCATATCTGCGTACAAATAACTTCATTATGTAGATCTCCTTTCCGAAGCAGCCATTACGGTTTCTGCGATTTGTTCTCTTTAGCAATTCCTTTGTCCAGGATGACTTCGGAACGCACATTGGAACGATATACCTGGATTACCTGTTTAGCAGGCTCCTTGACCGTATCAGCACTGGCCTGAACTGCCGTAGAGGCAACTCCGGTGAAATTCGACGGCGACGCGGTTTTTTTCTTGCTGATGAGTTCTTTCAAACGTACACCGGTGGGTGTCGCCTCAACCTGATCCGCGGCATTGCGCAGCACCAATTGTAATTTTCCCTCATAACTGCCCAGCGCCAACTTTTCCGCCTGAGCAGGAGTTACCAGCAGCGTGACCGATTTTACTGTGATGGGATCTTCATCTTTGCGATTGACATTCTGGTCAACCGCCAACACCTCGATATTTTCCAGAATGGTGGTGGTGGTCGATTCTTCTTTATTACCGGCAGAGGAAACGGTAGCAAGCACATCGACGCGTGCATGCGGCAGAATAAAGCCGCTAACCCCGCTTACCACGTTTACCGCTACGGTCATGGCCCGCATCCCTGCAGGAATGGCCGCAGAAAAACCGCCGCTGGAGCCGACAGGGGCCAGGCGGCTTTCAAGAATTACTTCGCCGACATAGAGTTCGGACTTGCAGACGCGATCCAGTAAATCAACGGCCCGGGAAAAACTCCCTTCGGGGATGAGGGTGTTTGGAAAATCTTTTGCTTCCATCATGCTTTCGTCAAGGCGGGCGCCGACCGGCAAATTGACCTTGGCGACCATAACCGGACGCACGGCATCGTCACTGTTTTGTTGCAGAATACTTTTTTGATTCTGTAAATAGGACCAGGTTCCGAGCGTTGCCAACAACGCAGCCAGAATCGCCAAAGGGATAATGAATTTTAGCTTGAGCAGGTTCATGGCATGTTCTCCGAGTTAGCCTTCCCAATGCATCGTGGTGCTGCGGCTAAGTTGAAAAGGACCGAGCAGACCAGGGATGACGGCGCCGGTGATCGGCGTATAGGATCCACTGACCGTTACCGTGACCTCGTTGGCCCCGCCAGGTCCGGAAACGCTAACCGAAATTGCGGTAAGGCCGCTGCTGCTGACCAGATTGAGCGCCTTGGCACGCACGCGGCTGACATCAGGAGCTGTCACTGCAGCAACACGCGCGCCTTCCCGGGCAGCGCTGGTCATTAAATTCATGGTCTCCCACAACCGACCAAATTCAATGATGCCGAAGAGCAGCAACGCAAAAACAGGGACGATAATGGCGAACTCTACTAACGCCTGACCATGTTCTGATTTACAGAATCGTTTCATAAATATACCTCTACAAAAATAGTCCAGCTGGCGCCGATGGCAATAGCCACGGCATAAGGTATTCCGGAATAGCGATGTACTTTTTCCCCGGCCATTTCAGGATGAGGACGACTGCGCGTGTAATGGCGCCAACTGATTTTTGCCAGGGCTAAAAAACCCCCGGCGAATACGGTAGCGAGCAGAGCCACGCAGGCAGCTGGCCAGGAAAACCAGGCGCCAACCGCAGCCATCAGCTTGACGTCGCCAGCGCCCATGCCGCCTAACAAATAAACAAGCGCAAACGGGAGTGCAGCGGCCGCCATGCCAGATAACGATGTACACAATCCTGCCGATCCAGCCCAGGCCAAATGCAGGGCAAGGCCGGAAAAGAGTGCCGGAAATGTGAGCCAGTTGGGAATACGTCGGCTGCGAATGTCCCACACTGCGGCAATGAAAACCACGAAAAGGAGGCCTGTGATCTGCACTATTTTTGCAAACGGCACATCCAGGCCCTCCTCTTGTAAATAATTTCTTGCTGAATAGAGAAATCCTTTATAGTGCGCCGGCGATATTGTTGATAACGCCAAGGATATTCAGACCGAGCAGTTGCAGCGCTACAATCGCCACAATGGCAATGAGCACCAGAATCAGGGCGTATTCAGCCAGAGTTTGTCCCTCTTCTTTAGCAAATAGACCGCGGAAAAAATTCATGATGGTTTGCATAGCATACTCCTTTTTTTTGGATGAGAATCTGAACAATTAAAGACTTTGCATCGTTTACATCATTCGCATCCCTCCTCTCGATCAACGTCGGCATTATCGGTGCACTGGTTCATGCAAAAATTTTATGGCCAACTGTTCACAACCTGAAAAAACCAGGCCAGGATTTGCTGCCCAAACAATACCAGGCCCGCGACCATTACCAAAGCAATCAGTAACAGTATCAATGCATATTCACTCAGCGTTTGGCCGTCCTCACCGGCCAAAAACTGATAAATAATCGTGACAGCTGGCTGCATTATTTTCTCCTCCTCACAGTTTAAATAATAAAAGGAGAACCATACCGGCAGAAAAAGTGGCGGCACTCTTTCTCAAGCATGTAGCCGAAACATTGGCAAATCCAGAAATTGTATTTTGTCTATCTCACAGGTGCGGTGCAAATAAGCGACAATCCAAAAAATTTGGCGTATGACGATCTCCTAGTCGCCAGAGATAAGGTTGTCACTGGGGGAAAAAGCTAAGAATTTAGCGCTAAATGATAACGCCTGGAAATAACTTATTAAAAATCAATTAATAATTTATCATCCTCCCCACTCAGTGAGGATAAATGATGAAAAAATAAATAGTAAATCTTGTAATGGCAGTATCAAAACATAACATTATCGCAAAATGGCGATTATTCGCAGTAAAAATCTGCTCAATAATAAGTAGTATGGGTGAAAAAATCAAGAGTTTTATTTGCAAATTTGCATTTTACGCCATTTTTTGCGTAATAAGGTAAAACACTTGCATGCGAAAGATAATAATCAAACCGAACATTTTGTATGATTTAGATCACAAAAATCAATTTTGGCGAGTAAATAAAAAAAGTGAGAGCAGTATTGACATTTACTTGCTCTCACCTTGTTTAGGATAGAAAACAGGTCGGAAATCACGGTATAAATACCGCCATACACTCAAAATAAAACCGTTTAACAGAAAGCCATAGTTTAGCGGTTTGTGCTCGAAAGACAACCTTCGAGGATCATGCACTCGCTCAATTCAGCAGAGACATTACCTCGTCGCTTTTGGCAACAACTCTTTTGTTTTAATTTTAGCCGGCGTAAAAATGCCCCACACGCCGCGCAAGCCGACCGTCATCACAATATTGAAAAAGAACACCAGAAAGCCGAGCAACAGCAGCGCACCGGACAGAGCGGCTAAAATCATATAAAGGTTAAATTCGCCGTTGAAATACAAGGTCCGTCGCAACATGCCATGTAAACCAGCCATGCCCATGAATGCACCCATGCCGATGCCGCCGAGAAGATGCAGCCAGAAATGCCAGTTCGCCAGTTTATCACTGTACAGTTTAGCGCCGTTGGTCAAAATAGGCAATAATAAATAGATGGCGGAATACAGGGTCATGGTTAATCCGACCAGCACAGCCACATGCACATGCGGCCCGACAATCCATTGCGTATTGTGCAGCAAACGGTTCAAGCCCAAATCCGCCTGTATAATCCCTGCAGGGACGGCCAGGGCAAAACCGAGCAAGCCGCCCAACAAAAATTTCAAGGGATTCGTCATTTTCAGCGGTCGTGCACTCCATAGCGTGATGAGGGTAATGGCAAAAGCCAAACCCTGCGTGATCAATTCAAAAGCAGTAACCATCTCGCCGGAAAGAATTTTCAAGATGCCGGGTTGAGCCTGATCCGACATGAGATGGTGCGACCAGACAGTCCAGGACACGACCATTTCGATGAACAAAGCGGCACGGGCGATGTTTTCCATAAATAATTTTTTACCGGTGATCATGGTAGCCAATAAATACCATGCGCCGGCGACAAAAATCAGCACCAGCCCGTCGGCGATGAGATCCAGTCCCCACCAAAACCAATTCTTGTACAACAGAGCGTCGACGGCAGAATGCTTCAAATCATAACCCAGAAGAGCCGCAATCATATAAACCAGGATCAGCACGCCGGTGAAAAGAATGACCGCGGCGTTCAGTGCCGTGTCAACCGTGCCGCGTGCAATTGCAGCGACCGGAAGTGAGACCAAATGTTCTTTTTTGTTTTTCGAGAAAAGATTTTTCAAACCGGTCAAACCCAGCGCTGATTTAATCAACTGTCCGGCGGGCTGTTTATCCCATCCTTCCGGCGTATAGGTGATGGTTTTGAAAATGTTAATGACCCATAAAACAGTGCCCGCCATGACCAGCGCAATGCCGACGATAAAGAAAGTTCCACCGAGAACACTGAACTGGGTGAAATCCGCCGGCAGAGGCCAGTAGAGCGTATAGAGCGGTGAATAATGCGAAACGAATCCAGAGAACCAAAAGACAAAGGTGCCGCCGGTAATAAGCCAAAGAATCCAGTTGCCGAGTTTGATGCTCCACAACGGCTTTTTCATTAAAAAGGGCGCCAGAAAAAGAAAAGCGCCAAAGACGATGGCATAGGTGGAACCAAATATTCCCACCAGCGGATGAGCGGTCATGATGGCAAAAAATTGCTCCTGGGTGACCAGTGGAATCGGCGTCACCTCATAAATCCGCATGATCATCCCTTCGAGCACGACAAATAAATAGTAGACCAAACCGATAACGACAAAACGCAGAGTCAATTTCTGCATGGGCGTCAGAGTGTCCGCTTTGAACAACCCCTGTTCGCCATGGAGGAGTGTTTGCATCAGGTTCATATCAGCTCGCTTTCTGCTAGGGTTATTCAACAACCTGAACGGCATCACGAAGGAACATGTTAATGCCTTTCCAGCCGGAATACTCGGTAGAACGAATGGAATAGGTTCCTGGCCGGTCGAATTGCCAGAGGATATCGTTCACGTGCCCAGGCAGGACCTGCATCTGAAAGAGCATCGAGTTGTCCGGTCTGAACAAACCAAATCCGTAGGTCAGATCGCTGGAAGTAACCGTAAAGCGCACTTTTTCTCCTTTCCGGATCATCAACTTTTCAGACGGGAGTTTGAATTCATGATTAGCGACGCTAATGCTGAATTCTCTATCCGCTCTGATCTCGGCGCGATGCAAATCCATGGATTTCCAGGGGATGGTTTCGTGGGTAATGATGTGCAACGAAACGCCGATTACCACCAGCAGCCCTACAAAAGCGTAAAATACAGCCGGTTTGATTACAGCCTTGCCAACCTTGGTTACATTCATGGCAAACCAGGCCATCAAAGCCATAACCGTCAATACATAGCAGGTATAGGCAATCGTCTGCCCTGCCAATACAGTGGTTGTGTCGACCATAAGCCCACCTATTTAAAGAGTGAAAAAATGAATTGATTTCATAACCGAAAAAATTGCGCAAATTTCAACAAGGAATCAAGGTTAATTAGAGGAAAATGCGGGTGGTGTCTGAAAATGCTTTTCTACTTTGATAATCAGTCGAAATCCTGAGTTTAACAAAGCTCATTGCTTATAAAATCGCTGAATTACATTTTTAGCCTCATTACGTAAATCCTCATAAGTCGGTTTTTTATTTTGTAATTCTTTCAGTGGACCGATCGCACGCCGGTCGCCAATTTCGCCCAGCGCTCGGACGGCATCAATCTGCACCCACAGCACACTGGCTCCCAATAAAGCGATGAGCGGCAATACTGCGCGCCGATCTTTTAGCTTTCCCAGGGCTTCGGCAGCTTCTCTCCTTACCCTTTCGTCAGGATCACGCAACGAATTTATCAAAGGCTCCACCGCCAATGAATCGGCCGTTTCTCCGAGTACTCTTGCTACTGTACTTCTGATCTGACGATCCTTGTCTTTTAAAAAGCCAATTAAAATCTCACGCTGGTCATCACGGTTAATTTTCCTGGCCGCATATTGCCCGATCACCTGTATCGCTTCAGTCCGAATTGAAATTTCCGGGTCGTAAAGCGCGGCGTGTATCGCCGTATACTCTCTGGTATTATCTATTTTTCCAAGTGCCTTTACAGCAGCAGATCGAACTTGAGTTGTACCGAACCTGGTCTTGATAATACTTGTGTCATTGATTACCTTAATGAGAGCCTCTATCACCCGGGGTTCGTTGTGCTCTGCCAGCGCAGCGGCGGCAGATGCACGGACTTTATAGCTTTCATCTTTGTTTAATGCATCTATCAGCGGTTTCACCGCTCGTCGATCTTTTAACTTTCCTAGATAAAAAGCGGCATTACATCTGGAACCCTCACCGTAGCGCCTTAATGACTTAAACAAGACATCTATTTTTTCCGGACCGACTTTACTTAAATCAGGCATTTTCGTCCAGTGCGGATCTTGTGGCGGTGGATCCGGTCCAAAAATTTTATACAAAGCGCTTACAGCAAAGACAACCACGGCAACAACCACAAAGATGACAAGTACGCCGCCCAGTATTTTTTCAAAAATGGTTGGCTCTTTTTCTCTCGTCCTGGTATCCAGCCAAAGAAAGCTACCGCACTTGGGGCATTTGCCCTTGACACCGGACATAATTGCACCGCGATTCGAGCAGCGGTATAGTTCATGCGTGGTACTCATGGTACACCTCCTTGCTGAAACCCTAGTAATACTCTGTCATCAATAATTAAGGTTCAGTCGTTATCGAAGTGCCCAGTCATTCAAACAGCTTCTTGGCCTGTCCGGCTATCTCTACCAATCGCCAGTAAGGAGGCGGATACCCGCGCTCCTGTTCAAATCGTTTCGCCTCTTCAAAAACCCTGACTTTGATGGCTGCATGCCGGCGCGTGTACCATTGGTTGCGCAATCCGGCCGTTGCGCTCATTCCTTCGGGAACCGGGCCGATCTTGCCGAAACAATTCAAAACAAAACTGTACGCTTTGATCACACGAGCAATCGGCAAAAACCAGTGATCATAACGCAAAGGTTCACCAAGATTGGCGCCGTCCAGCATAACTTCTGTCACGGCATTATCCATATGATCTTTGCGCAACGTTTCCAGATCACGCCACTCTGCTACAATCTGTAATTGCGGATCGTACTCCAGATCAGATGGTTCTTGCGTTATGAAATGCCGAACGCCAAATCCGGCCAGCCAGCGACGCAGACCGGAGGAGGATATCTGCGACAGGCTCATCCATAAATTGACGCCATGGCTTCGATAAGCATAAGAAGCGACCTCAGAGCAAAACAGCTTGCTTGTATCGCCAAAGTCCATGGTGAAATCATAGGGGATATGCTCTCGTTGCGCCCGGGTTAACGCACGTTCAGCCGCCTGATGCGGCAAAAGCGGATTTGCCATCACCTGCGGCAGGTCGGCGCGCAAGCGCAAAACCATGACCCGTAGCTTGACATCACGCAGGTAATCTTCCAAAGTTGAAATCGTAATGCCCCGTTCTATATGAGACTCGATTATGCTGGCCAGATGCGTTTTAGGATGTACATAAACCAATGCAATGTGCGAAAAATTACCGGCGAAATCATTGCCGCGCGCTATCAAAGCGGATGTGGCTGCGCCGCCCCGAGATAGCAAAATATCACCGCTATGAATTTTAACGCCAAGGATGCTTGCCCAGGGCGTACGCGACGGCTCCTCCCTGCCCAGAGCCAAAGCAGGCAAAGAGTCTTGTCTAGGCGCTTGCAAAAGCACCTCTTCGACCGCAGCCCTGCCGCCATAAAGCAGGCGGTACAGTCTCGTGCGCGTTTGTAATTCAGTCAGATCCCAATGCAAAGATTGCCGTTTCACCTGCAAACGAATCTCGGCGACCAGATTGCTGAATGCCGCTAACTGAGAAGGACAGGCGGCGATACAGGGCGCCAATTGAAATATCAATATTTCAACATCGTGGAGAACCGGATCATCCGCAGCCACCAGGCCATCGGTGAGATATTGCAGATTCTTTTTTAACCGAACCAGGCACGCGTCGATCTTTTGTTGCGTTTGCATACAGCCCTGGCTGCGGTTAGCCAAAAATTCGCTTTCCAATTTATGCCAAAAAGCATCCTGCTTCCAGGCAAATGCTTCGCTGAGCACGGGTTTGTTCACAGCCGTTTCGATCGGCGCAGCAGATTCAGGAATGAGCAGCAAACAATAACCAACAAGCAATGCGGCCAGGGTGAACAGGATAACTGTTAATTTTTTATTCCGCGATCGAGACATTGAGAGTATTCCCATACGGAAGATTGATATACAGCTCGCCCAACTGCGATAGTTCGCCTGCATTCATGGTGAACAAATAGGTGTAGTGATTGTCCGGGAATGTGCCCCGACCGTAGAACCAGGCATAGCGAAATACATCCTGGCGATTTTCACAAACGGCCACCATTTCCTGCATCTGGCTAGCCTGCTTGCTGTAGGAATTGATTTGTGCATTCCAGTTGGCCATCTCGGTTATCCATATCTGTTTATTATATTTTTTCAGCCGATCCAATTGCGCACTGAGGCCGTAATCATACCAGTGAAACGCCAAATAGTCGATGCGGGGTTCTTGACCGCTGTTTGCCGCTTTATAGGCATTGAAAAAGGCATCCAGCCAGACCACCGGATCCGAATAATTGGTCATGGTTCCCCAGGTAATAGCCGGGCCTACCAATGCAATGGCTCTGCCGGCAGCGGCCAAGTCGCTGATCACCTGTTCATATCGCAGCCAATCGCCGGCTGCCTGTTCCGGAGTGCGGTTGGCCTGGTCTTTCAGATTGGGCTCGTTCATCACCAATAAATATTTTATCTCTGCATGAGCGAGAATGAAATTCTTCACCTTTTGCAGATCAGCCGCACTGGTATTGCCGCCCCAGAGCATGGGAATGAAATCCATCCCAAAAGTCCGGTAATAGTTGCCCGGCACTTGTGTGTTCGGCGTCGGCGCCCAGTTATACCACCAGCTGACGCCTTTGGCCAGGGCATTAAAATCAGCCGGCAGGACCAGATCAAAGGCAATGCCTCGTTTCGGGCTTTTGCTTGCCGCCGGCGTATTTTGCTCATTGTCGGTCGGCGATTTTTGCCTGCAACTGCTCCATGACAAAACAAAAAAAAGCAGCAGCAAAAAAATTTTGCAGCCGGGCATTCATTGCCTCCCCATCTTGATCTTTATTTTGTTCAATATAATGATTTTTGTACAAAAATTTACATATATTTCGTGAAAAAAACCGAATTGCCGTTCTTCAGGACAAAGCTATCAACAACTTTCAATGTACGCTTTCTTCTTGATTTTAGATCACAGGATGGCTATTTTTCCCCATTAGTTGAATACCAGCGAATGCGACCACGCCCTTATATAACCTCGTGAGGCGTCATGAATCGAAAATCTCTTTTATCCAACGTTACCCGTCGGGATGCACTGAAGATCAGCTGCGGTGCGATGCTCTCATCGTCGACCATGATATTCCCATCCCTGCCTGAGGTACAAGGAAATCCCAATAAGAAAACTATAGATGCCAAAACTTTCCCGTTCTTGATAATTCGCTTGCATCCGCGACATCATCGCGATCCCATGATGCTAGCAGAAATGCTGCAACTAATGCAAAGCAAACCAGGCCTATGCAATGAAGTATGGTTCTGTACCGAAATGGGTTTTCCCCCTATTGAACAACATCGCGAATCTGCCGACTTGATGGCAAAGGCGGCAGACGAGATCCGCAAGCTGTCCATAGCACCGGGTCTGCAAATTGCCAACACCATCGGCCATGGCGGAACATATACCTACCCTGTAATGGCTGCCGGCAAACAGCGACTCGTCGGGCATGACGGCGCTCTGGCGCCGAGCTGTAATTGCCCGCGCGACAAAGAATTTTTAGAATATCAGCGACAGCTTGCGGATATTTATGCATCAGCCATAAAACCCAGTTCCATATGGATCGACGATGATTTGCGCATGAACGCTCATCCGCCTGTGCAATACGGTTGTTTTTGCGATCACTGTCTCGCAGACTTTGCACTTTTTCAGGGACGACCCTGGACGCGCGAAGAACTGGTCACTGAACTGGTCCAGTCGAATCACTATCGCCAACTAGCGCTGGATTGGGTGCAATTTTGCATGTCAAGCCTGGCTGATATCGCCACAGTCATCTCGGCAGCAGCAACGAAAAGAGCACCGGCTTGCAGAATGGGCCTGCAACAATGTTCGCTGGACTGGAACAGTTATTATGGTCCGGATCTGAAGCAAATATTTGACGCCATGGAAAAAGCGAGCGGGAAAAAACCTGGCAGCAGATTGGGACATGGCTATTATACGGATCATGAACCACGCGCCGTTCTCATAAAGAGTTTGGGCATTGCCAGACAGGTGGAGCGCGCCGGCAACGCCGTCGAACAGATATGTCCCGAGGTCGAGAATACCAATCACACCGCCATGGGCAAGAGCGCGCGCGGAACTGCTATTGAATCAACGCTGCATCTGGCCATGGGTTGCAACTCACTCTCTTATGCACTCTGGAATGATGCCCATCTCGAAGGACCCGAATGGATGGAGCTTTTTCTGGAAAAATTTGCATCGTGGCATCCTCTCTGGCAGTTGATGGTCGAGTACAACGCCAACAGTGCTCTTGGCGGCCTGGATATCACTTTCGGCGCACATCACACAGCCAGACCGATCGATAAGCAGGATAAGCCCTGGGAGAGTTGGAAGGTACATTCCGACAAAGCCATGCAACTTGCCGCTTTAGGCCTTCCCTTATGCCCTGATAGTCCGCTGGCGTGCGCTTCCCTTTTAACCGCAGAAGCTGCCGATGGTTTGACGAACACAGAATTGCAGCAACTTTTTTCCACCGGCGTGCTGCTTGACGGTGCGGCAATAGCCCATCTTCAGAAAAAAAATCCGGGATTTGATGTAGGCGTCAGCGGCGAATGGATCAAGAATTCCGGCGCCTGTGAGGTGCTTACGGGCGATCCGCTCAACGGCATCTTTAAAGAGGTGCGCTGGAGTCAATTTGAAGACGCTTTTTTCAAGTTGCATTTCAGCGCCGGCAAACAGCGCACGCTTGGCGAAATGCACACGTTAGCCCCAAAAGACGAAATACTGGGATGCGCAACGGCTATTTATGAAAATGAGCTTGGTGGACGCGTTGGCGTTCTTGGTTACAACGGTTTTCAAAACATCGTTTCCACGGCAAAACGAATACAGCTGTTGAAAATGGCGGACTGGGTGGCTCATGGCAAGCTGCCCGCCATACTCGAAACCAGCGCTCAGGTTGCGGTATTTCCGCGCCTGGATAAAAACACCGGCGCGCTTAACTGTGTTACGCTCTTGAATGTGAGCATTGGCGAAACGCAAACACTATCGCTTCGCCTTCGTCATGCAAAATCAGATGCCGTAATCATGTACTCGGCAGAAGGAGCCTGGAAAACTAACCTGAAAACATATAGAGAATCTTCAGACCTGTTGGTGACGGTGCCTCCCCTCTCTCCCTGGGGAATCGTATTTCTATCGTTAGCATGAGAATAATCAATTAGCAGAAAACACAAAATTTCGGTGTTCGCTTATTGCTGATTCATATTCAGGCAAACAAAATTTTACGGAGAATGGCATGAAATTTAAAAAACGAACAATGGCCACACTGCTCTGCCTGCTCAGTTGTGAAATTTATGCGCAAGCAGCGGTACAAAAAGAGATGCATGGCGCACCCATACAGCAAAAACGCGCACAGTTGCTATGGACCAAAGCGCTGTGCAAGGAACCCGGACGTTATATCGGTTGGCCATCGGTGTGTTTGCGCAGAAACGGCGAACTCGTTGCCGTTTTTTCCGGCGATCGCGACGAGCATGTGTGTCCCTGGGGTAAAGTGCAGATGATTAAAAGCACAGATTGGGGCGAAACCTGGACCGCTCCGGTTTCCATATGCAACACACCGCTGGATGACCGCGACGCCGGCATCCTCGAATTGCCCAACGGCGATCTGTTGGTAACATGGTTTACATCTGTTGCCTATACACAGTCCATTCAGAATCGCGACAAACTGACGCCCGGATCGCCGCAATTTTACTGGGCCTTGCACGATGAAAAAATTCCTGCAGAG
>CAYLWO010000018.1:62608-83304 GCA_964387285.1 uncultured Cytophagia bacterium
GTCGTTATTGGAGCGGCGATGGCGCCGCATCGGTCACAGGTGCAGGAAAACATATTGTTTCAGTAGAAGAGTCGCGTGACCATGGACGCTCCTGGCAACACGTCGTCGATCTATTGCCCACGCCTCCAGATCGCATCGAACAATTCCATGAGCCCTTTGCCGTTGAAACCAATGACGGCCGTATCGTGGCGCAATTTCGTTTTCATGCTGACCCGGCGCCTGGAGCCAAACGTCGCGATGAGTCCAATTGTCTGTTGCGCCAGGCAGAGAGCTCTGACGGCGGTAGAACCTGGACGGCCATGACTCCGACTGTTATCCAGGGTTATCCGCCTCACCTGATTCGATTAAAGAGTGGAAAAATACTCACCGTGTATGGCCGACGCATGCCGGCATTTGGCGAATATGCCTGCCTCAGTGACGATCAGGGCCGCACCTGGGATATTGCCAACGAAATCAAACTGGCCGGCCATTACAACGGCGACCTGGGCTATCCGGCCTCTGTAGAGTTGCCGAATGGCGATATTCTGACAGTCTACTATCAGGCTGAAAAAGAGGGAGAAAAGACCTGTTTAATGGGAACGCGATGGCGTGTGCGGGAGTAACTGGGTCGGACCAGGACAACCATTTGATATTTAAGAAATAAAAAACCGTAATCCATTTTGGGGGGAGATCATGCTTATAGTCGGATTAATCAATTGCTTATCTTTATATTTTTTAAATTGTTGTCTTGGTCCGACCCCGAAAACGTAGCATCCTTGCAGATTACATTGTCGAGCCGCTTAGTATAGGGCCGTTACCAGCCTCATACCGACTCCTCGCTACGTGGCGTCAGAGTGTTACCACGTTCGGAACCTCGTCGGGTTTCGCTTTCCCGACTCACCCGAATAGAAAAGGAACAGTTTACCTTGGCACTCATTTTAGCAAAATCATTTTTTTTGTACTCTTGCGAGAAACCGCAGATTGCCATTCTGAGCTTTCTAACTCAATTTGATAAAAATAGATACCACTTGGCAAGTTCATAGGAGACCAATGTATTGCATATTCGCCTTGTTCCTTCATTTCATCTACCAGCTTGGCTACTTCATGTCCTATACAATCGAAAACTCGCAACCTCGTTTTGCAACGCTCCATCGTAGTAAAACGAATGGTAGTAGATGCATTAAATGGATTGGGGTAATTTTGCAGCAAAGTATACACATTAGGATTCCCGTTTCGCATTTCTACACTTGTATTACTGAATTTAAAATCCAATATTCCTTCATAATATCCTTTATTTCCTAACCAATTCCATTGCACAGAGATTAAGTTGTCGCCCTTTAAATAAATGGTCTTTGTCGGATAACCGGAAATAAACTCAGCTACAGACACTGGATTATCAATATCTGTAATATCCAAAATATTAAAACCTGTTATCGTGGCAATGGCTATCCTGTTTTGATCGTTCCACACATCCACGATATAATTATCCGGATTAAGGTATTTATCCGCAACTATTTTACCAAGTAAATTAGGCATGTCCGGATTGTCCAAATTATAGATCAGCAGGGTATCGCTGCCGAACATATAAAAGCTCCCGTCTAATTGCTTAATTTTTGAACATCGGGCAGGTAATATAAACTCCTTCAGAAGATTCGGCGTGGAAATATTTTTTATGTCCAGCAGCAACAAGCTTTGGCTTTTTGTTGATAAACAATACAAGACTTGATTCTTAATGGTAAAGTTCTCCCAGTTCATTGAATTTTTAAACCAGGTGGTCATTTTAGGAGATCGGGGATCAGAAAAGTCATAGATTTGTAGTCCATCTATTCCGAATGAGATAAAAAGATATTTATCTGCAACATAAAGGCATTTTCCATTCAGTTGGCCTAATTGAATGGTACTAAATGGAGAAAAGGATTGGCTCGTACCAATCTTAAAGAAGAGAATTCTATGAAAACTATCAAATCCTATCAATAAAGAATCATTTACATAAAAATCGCGCAAACCAGCACCGATAAGATCTACTGACCAAAAAGGAGCAGAAGAGATTTCGGGATGCAGTATCACGAAACTATTTAATCCGACGTTGAGCCATAATTGATTATTAAAATATTTAAAATCAGAATATCCATAATAAGATGGATGGATAGGCAAATCATTTATATTTTGATTGTGGCCGATTTGTAAATTACGCAAAAAAGGAATTACCGAAAAATTTGTAAAAGTAGTATCTGCAAGGCTGCCATCGTTGACAATGAGACTCAAATTATGGTCTCCTGCTCTCCAAGGTTTATAAACTGTCGTTGCGGCTCGCGGGTACCTAAAGTAACCCGCTACGGTATCCTGTTCTGACCAACTTATCCTCCCTGCTCCTCGAAAATCCAACAATGGAGATGAATAATTCCAGCAGTATTCCAACGAATCCCGATCAAGATCAAAGGAAGAAGATCCATCAATAATAATCGAGTCACCAAGAGTGATTTGTGATGGTAATGCAGCGATTCTGGCCGTTGGTTTATTCTTCGAGATGCCTCCCCAAGTCCAATCCGTCGTCTTGTAGAAAATGTCCCATCCAGCCCTCCTGCGGTTGTCCTGCCAGGTAAGGATTATTTTCTCTGATGCTGTCGTTGCTTGTGGAGCTAATTCTTCGCCATCTTTGACCAGTCGATGATTCGTACCGTACTTGCGGCCGTCAGCGAAAAATTTTTGCGCAAAAACGTCCGGATTCCCGATTCCATTCCGATAATCTTCCCAGACGATGATAAAGTCACCATTCTCCCCGATTGTAACGGAAGGCTTTCCTTGTGGCAGACCCGTCGCATCGTCGTTTACTTGTTGATTGATTCCTTGCAGGCCATCCCCTGCAAAAGTCAATCGCTGCAGGTAAATATCATTGTTGCCATTTCGACTGTCGATCCAACAAATGACTATATGGCCGTCGTTATCGATGGCAACAGCAGAAGCACCTTGATATGTTGCAGTAAAATCTTGATTGACAAGGTTGTTTTTACCGATTTTGTTGCCAGATTTGTCATATTTCTGATAATAGATGTCCCCATTCCCATTACGATAATCATCCCAGGTTATGATCGCATTCCCTTGATCATCCATTGCAGCAGCCGGATAAGCCTGACTTGCTGCTTTTCCATCATCGTTCACGAGATTATTGACGCCTATCTTTTGGCCGGAAAAGGAATAACGCTGCATATAGATATCCCGCTCATTGTTGTTGCGCCGGTCTCGCCAGGCTACTATAAAATTTCCGATACTATCCGCAGCAATACAAGGCCACGACTGAGAACTTTTTCCAATATCATCGTTTACTTTTTCATTCACGCCAATTCGCTCACCATTTATAGCAAATCTTTGTAGATAAATATCTCCATTTTCATATGGTGAATTAGTCCAAGTAACCACACTATGACCAGAACGATCCATTGTAACCTTGTGAGATACCCCAATTACGTCAAGTGAAACATCGTTTACCTTGATGTTTTTTATAGAAGCCTGACCTTTTAAAGAATAGGTCTTCATATAGATATCAGGAGAGTTTAGATTATTTCTGAAATCTTTCCAAGTAATGGCAAAATGATCGGAGGCATCCGAAGCGATCGACGGATCGGATTGCTCTGCTGAATTTGCATCATCATTTACCTCTTGTTGAAAACCATCCATCCGATAGAAAGAATTAAATTTTTGCCTGCATATGTTGCCTTCCATAGCTACCCAGATCAAATCAAAGGAGTTCAACTTGCCAATTGCAGCTATAGGACCTTCGTAAGCATTAAACTGAAAATTTTGGTCGGTTACCTGATTTTTAGAAATTTTATTTCCCTGCTTATCAAGTACTTGAAAATAGAACCGTCCATTTTGTTTAAAGCCGATTTGAAACATGCCCCAATAATCGATAAACGCAAGAGGTTTTACGTCGTACTCATACTGAAAGTCACTGTCATTTACCTTTTGATTGGCTCCCATTGACTGCAAATCAGGAGAATAGCATTGCGCGTAGATACTTTCGCCCTGGGTGTTGTTTCGATAATCAATCCAGGTGATTAAAACATAGCCCTCATCGTTTATGGTAATATCTGTTCCATATTGTTCCGCGCTCCCGATATCATCATTAACGCGTTTATTAGTACCTTTAGGGGTTCCATCCCGGCGAAAAGCCTGCATATAAATATCATAATTTCCATTGCGGAAATCGTCCCATACAATAATAAAGTCCCCATTTCTGCTGACAGCAATTTGTGGCTCACTCTGCACCTGACTAGTTGCATCTGTATTCACTTTCGTCCGACTGATTTGGATTAATCCATCTTTTGATACTTTTTGGTAATAAATGTCCCCATCATCATCAGTGCGATTCTCTCCCCAGGTCACAATGGCGCTTGCCAAAGAGTCTTCAGCAATCGAAGGATATGAGACGCCGATCCCTTGCCTGACGTCCGTGAGTTGATGATTAGAACCATATTTTTGGCCATTTGCATCATAATTCTGCAAAAATAGGCAAGATCCTACCCCGCGATAATCGGTCCAAACGATAGCAAATCGACCAGACTTGCTTGTGGCCAAGTTGGGATTATATTGATCAAACATGCCATGGTCGTCGTTTACTCTTTCATTTCGATATGGAAAGGTATCTAATCTTTGCATATAAATATCCGGATGTCCATTCCGGTAATCTTCCCAGACGATTATTTGGTTTCCTGAAGTATCACTGGCGGTCTTGACCGAAGCATGATGTCCGGCTTTTTGATTGTCATCATTCACCAAAATATCATTGATTGCAGAAATAGATTGGGTAGGCGAACCGATGTCGGATGCGAATAACATTTCGAACCCGTTCGAATGAGGGAGAGTCGTACAAATGTGAAAAATGCCGGGCTGGACGATAAAAATAAGGGCCCCTAGTAACAAACGAGGATAAAAGGATTTCATGATTCCTCCAATAATATGGTTTTCAAACACTACGCCGTAAGTTCCGGAAAAGAGATAATGGTCAATCACCATTCCATTTTAGAGATGGTCATTTTAATAAAAGCAATTTTTTGGTTTGAATGAAACGATTCGTCGACGAAGCGTTTTGAACAATTGCTTCCAACCGATATAAATACATACCACTGGCAACCTCCTCACTCGCATCATTTGTACCATTCCATTGGATCGAATGAAAACCGGCAATCATGTTTCTATTCAATAGCGTCTTTATCTTCTGTCCTAAAATATTATAAATGCTTAGCTTTACATGAGTAGCCGACGGCAAATCAAAACGAAATGTCGTGCTCGGATTAAACGGATTGGGATAATTTTGGAACAGAGCATATTTTTCAGGCAGGACTCCCTCACTGGAGGCCACAGTGGTTGCTCTCGGATCAAGCGTTATCGATGCATCTGCTTTGTTCTTTATCGGCTCGACATTGCCGGCGAAATCCGTGGCAATGGTATAAAAACGATAGGTACTGCCCCAATCTCCCGAAAAGACGAGTGATGTATCCGATGCCGTATCCTCGTACAGTTCAAAGGGACCTCCATTTTCAGAGACAAAAACCTTGAAGCTTTGAATTCTGGATCCGTCGGCATCATCCGTGCCGGCCCATTTCAACGTAAATGTTTTTACATTCAAGACCGGAGTTAGTGCGGTAACGAGGCTGTGCGGAACACCGGCATCGATAGTATTGAAAATTCCCGGCGTTTCAATCGGTGCATTGATATCAAAGATGATGCTTGCGCGGGCATGCACGATGTCGCCGGAACAGCTGTTTAGTTTAGGACGAATGGAATAATTGACAAAACCCTCTCCGTGATGGAATGCATCGTTGATTTTTAGAAATCCTGCAAAAGCCGGCACTTCACCGGTCGCCGGATCAATCGAAGTAAAGGTCCAAAAGATGTTATTGGTGTTGACATCAATACCGGCATTCACATCCACATACAAGCCAAGAGAATCAGAAAAATCCAACCGTTTGGTGTAAGCGGCAGAATTTTCCGGCACTTGAAAAATAGAGTTGCCGAAACCAAAGCTTCCCAATCGAAAACTGCGTGCATCCAGAGTACTGTCGAGTTGTTGGGTGATGCGGACAATTTGGGCGGGCGCTGTCGCCTGGTTCGGGTCGTTTTCAAAGTGGATCGTATAGGACAGCGTTTGCGTTGAGGTAATCCATCTCCTTTCACCGTAACCTTCTGGTCCCCAGATGTCATTGGGATCACGGGGTTGACCAATAGGTATATTAGCGCCCGGTCTGCTGCCAGGGCCTCGAGGTTCAGGATCTTGATTGTTGGGGATGCCATCTCCATCCATATCATTGTCTTGGTCGTTGGGGATGCCATCTCCATCCATATCTGAATCACTTCCATTCGCTATACCATCGCCATCGATATCATCATCCTCACTATTTGGAATTCCATCGCCATCGACATCTCTATCTTCACCATTTAGAATTCCATCGCCATCGACATCCGGATCTTTGCCATTTGGAATTCGATCGCCGTCAATATCCGGATCCTTGCCGTTTGGTATCCCGTCGCCATCGACATCCGGGTCTTTGCCGTTTGGCATCCCATCGCCATCTACGTCATCATCATCACCATTTTTTTTGCCGTCACCATCGATATCATCATCCTTATCGTCCGGGATGCCGTCGCAATCAGTGTCATTTTCGCAGCATCCTTCATCATCTACAATTATATCGCCTTTAATTTTCTCGGACATATGAATATAAGTCAAATAGGTAGACGCCCATCCGCAGAAATTTAAATTAGCGGCCGCATCGTCCAGAGCGGATAATCCTAAATGAAAGTCATAAAGATCATTAAACAGATACTCCACTGTAGCTGAATAGGTAACTTTTTTTTCACCCTTTTTCGAACATTTTTCTCCTTCTTTATTAATATGATACACGTTACCTTCCCATGGTGTTCTCATACCACCAAAAGCAAATGCTAAATCCGAACCTGGCGGAATTAGTGGGATGGCATTTTGAATGGGACCTAAAGCGACATAAAAGTCCGGAGGTCGGCCCACCTGTATGTCAGTAAAATAAATATTGGATTTGGGATGACCGGTTTTAAAATCAATTTCGATTTGTTTCTTGATATGTTTTTCTTCTGCATCATATCTAACCATCGCATAGCTGCGTTTAGCTCCAACATGAAGCCGCAACTCACCTGCCACAAGCGAATAATTACTATATACTTGCGGAGCAGAATTCTTGTCAAGAAACAACGAAAGATGTCGGGCGGCAGTAACAGCAAAGCAAGGTGGTTGAGTAAGTAATGAACCAAATTCGCGCAGCCGATCACGAAGAGATAGCAAAAGAAGCGGGTTACAATCCCATTCTGTCTTCACTTTAGAAAATTGGGTGATATCATCAGCATGAATAATAAAGTCTTCGCCGCGATTAAACGGGTTGTGCGTTAAATTCTTATCTTTTATTATGAATGTAGTATCCCGATCAACTTCATTTAATAATGCAATAAGAAGGTCTTCATAATTGAAATCCGATACACCTTCTCGCTGCAAACGAGTAGCGGTTGCTGATAATAGCTGCTGATATTTTCCCCAATCGTTTTGTAGAGCCCTATTCAAAAACGTAACTGAACTTTGCCAATTGACAGAATTTTCAGAAATACCTAAATTTATCATCTCTTGAGCAAAATCGAGAGGAATTTTAGATTCACTTGCTTGAATAATTGTTACATGCAACGTATCCATCTGAACAGGTGCAATGATATTAATAGGTACAGTTGTAGATTCACCTGGACGCAACAAGCCGGCCGGACCTTGTTTTGATATAGCTAATATTTGATAGATATTATTATATTCTGACACAGTACCATTAATCGCTGCATCGATGCTGGGCATTCCATAAAGCAGTAATAAAGGACTTGGCATATCATTATTCGATTGATTAGAAACTTGTAAAAGTACTTCAAACTTTTGTCCTGCGCGAACCTGAGACGGTGCATTAATTTCCATCGTCATAGGAGACGGATTGAATGGAACAACATTAAAAATATTTGGCAGAGTCGAAATAGTAGAGTCTATCTTAAACTTATAGTGTGGTTCAGCATTCGTATTAAAATCGATTCGGGCTTCCATCTGCTTGATTTCCATATTATAATTAGCAATTCTCATATCCTTTAAATCAAACGTAGCATAGACTTCTGTCGGATCGATCCAATATATAGACTTGCTAGCAAGTCGTGTTTCCGTATTGAACAGGTTTGCAGCTAGATTAGGAGTAAATTCTGCTCCACGTATCCGAATCGTCACCTCTCCCCCCTGTCCGCCTTCGTGAAGATCGATGCTCTCAATTCCAAACTCAAGAATGTTGGCTGACAAAGAAAATTCCAGTGAATCCTTTTTCATAGCGCTGTTACGAACCATTAAATAATAGGTGCCTTCCCGTTGGTTGGGCACTGTAATCTGTTGATTCGCTTTCAGCGGTTCATCACTTTTATAATCAAACTCGGTTCTACTCGGCACATCTGCAAATCGTAAGTACAGCTCATTAACTGCGGTTTCTTCTGCGCTGTCAAAGCGTATACGCATCGTTTTGCCGTTTGCTGGCGCCTCTATTTGATAGTACCTCATCTCTCCCTTAGCCAACCTGGCTTTTTTCGGTATTCCTAATTTCAGTTCGGGTATATCCGTCTCCATCGTATCTATGGAAACTAGAGTGTTATTGCTATCGTCGCTTTCACGGATATTATTACGTATATCCGTACGTACAATGGCATGGTAGGCTCCCGGAGCAACGCCCGGCAACGGTTCCGTTATATTGCCTAGGTCATCGACTTTATAGAGTTTCGTCAGATTGGCCGACATCTTAAATATTTTCGAACCGCCCGAAAGCAAGTCGATAGAGTGGTCCAGCACCCCGAGTAGAGGATCGTCGATCTGCCAGGTTGTGTCAGAAGAGATGTAAACCGCATCGCGTAAACGACCGGTGGCACGGTGCTCCCCTTGATTCTGAAGAGTCCATTGGATTGTGGCATTCTCTCCGGGAATAGCGTTGGCTGGGACGGTAATATCTTTAACCACCAAATCAGCAGGCAGGGATTGAATGGCGGCGAGGCCGGTGGCAGCCGTGTTATTGTCTTCGCCATTATGCTCATATAAATCATTCCTGCTATCATTATTAAAAATTAAAAAATAGGCGCCGGACGCGAAAACAGGGATATCAACTTCTAGACTATCCGAATAAGAAGCGTCGGCTGCCAAGGCCCCATTTCTTTTATAAGTGCCTATGCACATATCGCCTTTATCAAGTTTGGCATCTGCAGATAGAAAGATCGCTTCGTACCAAACCGATTTTGTAGTAACGCCCGGGCCTTTATTCAGCACACTCCATTTTACAAGCATGGGTTGTCCGGAACGCACCTGGCCAGGCGCTACAAGTTGAGCGACTGCTAAATCGGGCGAAGGGGTCAATGAAACAATGAGCGGTATAGATGAGACCATCGTATTATTACTGCGATTGGCATCCGTCGATTGTCCATCAGCGTCACTGCAGAGGAATACATAAAAACTGCCAAAAAGGCCGTCCGGCAACGTAACAGCGGTTGCCTGAGTATAACTTTCTCCGGGCCTCAGCACGCCGCTATGTCTGCACGATAAAAGTAAATAATCTGCAGCAGGATTTAAATTCAAATCCGGAGACAGATAAACTTTGTCCAACCAGTCAGAAATTATAGTAGTGCCTGAGCCGTTGTTCTTGACGATCCAATTCAGTGCCAGCGCTTGCCCTGAATTGCCGGTTTTAGGCGGTTTAAATTCAGCAATGGTCAGATCAATGGGCGGATACGGACGGATGTAAAGCTGGCTTGCCTGACTGGTGTTGTTTGCTTCATCTGTATGCTCATAAACACTGTTTTCTATATCGGTTTGCACCACAATAGAGTAAGTTCCGCTATAGCTGGTCGGCAGAGTTGCGGTACGAGATTGCGTATAACTTTGCCCAGCGCCGAGTGGTTTTGCATACCCAGCACTTGCCAACAGAATAGCCTTGGCAGGATCAAAGGTTGTACCAGAACAAATCATGATTCTATCCGTCCAGGCCGGTGTACTGGCATCGCCGTTGCCGATGTTTTGCACGGTCCAGGTTACCGTCATCCGCTCACCTGCCGTCAAGAGAGTTGCGGATTGGATATCGACCACCTGTAAATCCGGCCAAGGGGATAGCTGAACCGAAATTGGCTTTGCACAGAGAGTGATGTTGTTATTCTCCGCAAGGTTCTCATAAATGACATTATTACAGTCCGTTTCGATAAAAATAAAATATTTTCCTGATATTCCATTGGGCAGGGAACCACTTTGCCGTTCAATATAGGCGGAATCAGGCGGTACTTTGCCAGACCGTGCAAAAATCCCTAGAGGTATCGCCAGTGCTCGATCAAATGTCGGTTCTCTGACAAGATATATTCGATCAGACCAAGTGATATCTGAAATGGTACCTTTGCCTTGATTCTGAACTGTCCATGCAATCTCTACAGGCTTGCCTGAACCGGCATCGTCCGGCGCTTTAATGCTTGTGACTACAAAATCAGGAGTGTTGACTGTGATCGGTCCTATCTTGCGAAGAAAATTATTGTTATCAAAAGTGTGCTCAAAAATGCGATTATCGTCATCTGTTTTTACGTACAAAAATTTGCGGCCTGCCAGTCCACCGGGAATTTTCACTGTACCCAATTGAGTATAACTTGCACCTGGGGCCAGTGGTGCATTGTGATAAAAGACGCCAAGAGATATGGCAGAACCGGCGATAAACGAATCGGAAGGTGAAATATATAATTGATCGTTCCATCCGCTTTCAAATGGCGCGCCCGGGCCCTGATTCTGCACCGTCCATTGCACGTTGAGCAGTTGTCCAAAACTAGCTGTGTCCGGAGCAATGATATCCGTCACGACAAGATCAGGAGGCGGCGCCAGGGTAATCTGTATCATCCTGCCGCGGTTGTTATTCATATTCTGGTTATATTCATAGACCTGGCCATCTTCGGCAACAAATTGCTCATTGGCAATGTCTGTATACACAAAAAGATAATAGGTTCCATAAATTGCTTGTGGTAGTGCTATATCCAACGAAGCGGCATAACTTGAATCGGACTGGAGTGCACCGGCGTGTCGGTGCGTACCTAATGACAGTTCATCAACACGAATAATGCCAGGTCTGAGTGTAAAAATAAAGTCAAAGGTTTCGTCCTTTGAAAGAAATACCGTGTCAAACCATTCGACTTCTTCGGTAATGCCTGGTCCCGCATTCTTAACCGTCCAATTAATCCGCAAGGTTTCTCCTGAAAACGCATTTGCCGGAGTGGTTACTGAGGAGATGCGAAGATCAGGCGGCGGCGTCAACTTGATTTGGATCGCGCTAGAGGAGACATGATTGTTTTGTTCATTTACTTCAGCAAGCACTTCATCAACATCTGTCGATACATGGATAAAATATTCGCCAGAGATGCCGCGAGGAAGGGTGAATTCAACCATATTCTTATAAGCTTCACCGATATTCAAGTAGCTGAAATTGCTGCAAGTGCCTAATACTATCAAATCGCCGGCAGCGAAATCCGCATGTGGCGAAAGATAGATACGGTCATGCCAATCCGGTGTCTTTGTACCATCGAGGCCGATATTTTTGACAGCCCAATTAACTATCATTTTTTGGCCTGACCATGCCGTCGGTGCGGTCTGAACTGCTGATACAATCAAATCAGCAAAGTGCGCTATGAATGAGTTCGTTTCATTTGAAGACAAGCTTTCGTTCAATTTTCTGTCAATAGCCGTGATTCGGTAAAAATAAGTTTTTCCTTTTTCAATTCTGGTATCAATATAACTATTAGTATTCACTGCGACGCTGTCATATAAAGCATTTGCCGGTGAACTCGTGCTCCGATAGATACGGTATCGCAGAACGTCGCTTGTCGGATCGGTTATCCAGGTGAGTGAATTCTGTTGCTCACTGCTTTTTACGACAAGATTTTGCGGCGCTGCAGGATATATGGTATTGATATCCTGCGTTGTTGCTACAATAGAATATTGACCGCCAGTTGACAAACTCTGGAGTTGAATGAAATAGGTGTCGGTTTTTGCGGCGGTGAAGACCAGCTTGAGATTACCGGCGCCTGATGTAGATAAATAAGGTTCAAGCAACGGTAGTTCTCCTTTTTTAATCCGCATGATTGCATTCCACTCACCTGTTTTTTGTACAAGGACTATTACCGAACTTAACGAATTGATGATTATCTGGTAGCGATTTTCATCCCCCTGACCGGTCAACTTTTGATTCTGTAATGATTTTTCAAGCACCAAGGGGATGGGTGCTATCAGTTTAAGCCAGTAACCGCCTTTATCCATTCCATTCTCATCCGTGACATAGATGCAATAACTGCCCGCGGCAGGAAGTAGAAAATCAATGACATTAGCCTGTATGCCGGACCAAGCCTGTATAAGCAGCCTGTTGTTATTATCATATAACTCTAACTTGGGATCAAAATTACCACCTACCAATTCTGTGACCCGTATGGTCACTTTATCATTGGCCTGACCCTCAAATTTGTAAACCCTCATCGCACCTGGGGTTTTTAAAGTATCCTGTACATGGCTGCCATAGCTGAGTGGTTTGGCAATGGACTTTGAATATTGCCTGCATTCAAGACTGAACCAATAACCGCCTTTATCCATTCCATTCTCATCAGTGACATAGATGCAATAATTACCCGCGGCAGGAAGTAAAAAATCAATGACATTGGCCTGCACACCCGACCATGCTTGAGTGAGCAGTTTATTATGATCATCATATAACTCTATCTTGGGATCAAAATTACCACCTACCAATTCTGTGACCCGTATGGTCACTTTATCATTGGCCTGACCCTCAAATTTGTATGCGCTCATTGCACCCGGAGTTTTCAAAGTATCCTGTACATAGCTGCCATAGCTGAGTGGTTTTGCAATGGACTTTGAATATTGCCGGCATTCAAGACTGAGCCAATAGCTTCCTTTATCGACTCCGTTTTCATCCGAAATATAGATACAATAACTCCCGGCGGCAGGAAGGGCAAAATCAATGACATTTGCCTGCACACCTGACCATGCTTGTGTGAGCAGTTTATTATTATTATCATATAACTCTATCTTGGGATCAAAATTACCACCTACCAATTCTGTGGCACGTATGGTCACTTTGTCATCGGCCAGACCCTCAAATTTGTACGCCCTCATCGCACCCGGAGTTTTTAGAGTATCCTGTACATAGCTGCCATAGCTGAGTGGTTTTGCAATGGACTTTGAATATTGCCGGCATTCAAGACTGAGCCAATAGCTTCCTTTATCGACTCCGTTTTCATCCGAAATATAGATACAATAACTCCCGGCGGCAGGAAGGGCAAAATCAATGACATTTGCCTGCACACCTGACCATGCTTGTGTGAGCAGTTTATTATTATTATCATATAACTCTATCTTGGGATCAAAATTACCACCTACCAATTCTGTGGCACGTATCGTCACCTTATCATTGGCTTGGCCGTTAAATTCATAAACTTTTTTGGCGCCTGGTGTTTTTATGGTATCCTGGCGAAAACACCCGAAGCTTATCTTTTCTTTTTTGAAATCCGAAACAGTGAACCGACCATTCCTGGTAATCACAGGAATGAATTGGGCTTTTTCATCAAGAACAGCTATTTGATCAATAGCAATGGAGCAGGTATCTCCTTTCATTGTTGCGGGATTGACAAGAAATGTAATATAAATTAAATCGCCGCTGCCGCTGAATGGCTCAGGCGCATTATTCAACGAGAATGCAGCCTGACCTGAGTACAAAGAGTCAGCAAGAGAAAAATAAGCTGTTAAATCGCTTTTTTCAATCTTTTGAGCCTGTAAAATATTTTTATTAAAGTGTAGCCGACAATTGAATCGAGATAATGAGTCGGCATTGTATATTTTTATAGGAAGTCTAAATATCTGCCCAGCAACGCAAAATGTATCAGGAATGGCAGCCATGCATGTTGTGGCGTATTTGTTAAAGATAGCATTGATTCGCGTCCAGTTATATTCAGAATTTGTTCCTCCATTCCATTTGATTAAAAAATCGATATAATCCTTTTCTTTAAGGGACAATTCAATAAATGAATAATTCGCCGAATCCGAAGTAGATGAAACAAGGTCAGTAAAAATCACCGAGTCGTTTAAAGCGATGTAAACCACAACATTCACACCACGTGAGTCGCCTCCGATAAAGGATGCATTCATTCGATAATGGCCTGATTCAGGACAAGTCCATCTTACCACAGGCAAACCATTCGAGTTGTTTTTTGCCCAAAGTCCGATACCGGCTTGTAAGCTCGGTCCCCCATGCCCTGCATTTCCCATGTACCATCCTGAACTTCCCCACCTTACACGGAAAAGATCGATTGTTTTGCTTTCTGCACTCCATTTTCTGCCATAAGACCAAACTCCATTTGGATTTTTAGAAGAAGAATATTCTGTTGCCATATCCCATGTTTTCTCAGATGGCGGCATATATGTGTTTGTTGCCGGTGCTTGGATTAAATCCATCTCCGTAAAGGTGGGAAATCCCGAGGATTGCAATTGTGTCTGCTGACCAATAGAGATGGAAAAATAAATGTCAAATAAGAGCAAGGAGAAAAGTAACTTTTTCATTTTATTACTCCCATACTATCCTGATCTGTAGAAAAAAAAGCGTAATAAAAGTATTCATTCACCTTTATTACGCCTTTTTCAGTTCATCTTTTGCTCATAAAAAAACACCCCTAAATTTCTATTTACATTTTAAACCAATCTAAATTTAAAAGCAAGTAATATATAAAAACATTAAAACAATTTCACTCTTCCAAATTGCTGCTTATTGTTAATCAAATTGCGCTCACTTTATGTTCCCCAGCGATTTTTCCTGTTCCACCCCCTCAAGAGAATCGTCCACTGTTTTTATTATCATGCCGAAAACGCGGCCAAGGTAAAACGGCGGCGTAACCCTGACTGGCGGTCAATACGGCATTAAACATACCGGTATAACCGGCCCCATATCCCATGCCGCCAATGTACACGGTGCCATCGGCGGCAATAGCAGGCGTACGTTGACCCATATCCCGTTTATAGAAATTGGGGAAATCATAATCATTAAAAGTATACAGCTGGGCGCCGTTTGCCGAAAAGGCACTGACTTTTAATTTTGGATCCAACACATAGAGGTTGCCGTTCTGGCCGATGGCAGGAGAATAAGCGGGCTGACCCAGGTCGCGCGACCATTTTAAAGAACCATCGGGATTAAGCGCACACAAAGCCGGCAGCCCAGCCCTGATCAGTGGATAAAAATCAACATGTAATTTATGCGATATAAAGTATTTCTTCTCGATTGCTATTTTACCAATATGCATTTTTTAATTATCTGCCGATTTGCGCCGCGAATGATATAGAAATACACTCCGCTGCCGACTTGTTGACCGCGTTCCTCCCTTCCATCCCATACTATCTGATATTGACCGGTCGCATATCTTTTCTTTGCCAAGTGCCGAATACACCGGCCGTGAAGATTAAAGATAGAAAGATCAATCTCCGATTCAACTGGAACTGCAAACGTTATGACGGTTCAGTTGTTAAAGGGATTTGGATAATTTGCGTACAAAAAAAGCTGCGTTGGTTTTGGCAACAAACTCGAGGTCACTAAAGCGGATGATTTGTGCGGTAGTAGCGGGTCGGACCAAGACAACCTTTTGATATTTATAAATTAAAAGACCATGACCCATTTGGGGGGAAATCATGTTTATCCATGGACTGATCACTTGCTTATATTTATATTTTTTAAATGCTTGTCTTGGTCCGACCCCGAAAACGAACCGATGATCGCTACCGGGCCACGGCAGACTGCCTGCAATTTTACCAGCAGCTTTTGTGCTGTATCAGCCGGCACAGCTAAAAGCAAACCGCCGGAGGTCTGGGCATCAGCCAGCAACAACCTGGCAATTTCCGGAACATCACTTGCGAATTCGACGTGCGCAGCAACATGACGCAGATTGGCCTGCGTGCCGCCCGGCACACTGCCTAACGCTGCCAAATCCCAGGCCTTTTCCAGCAGCGGCACATTTTCCCATTTTACCTGGGCCTCCACTTTACTACCCCGGGTCATTTCGAGGAGATGGCCGAGTAAGCCAAAGCCGGTTACATCGGTACAGGCATGAATCACATGCTGCTGTGCGGCTTTTGCCGCCGCCTCATTCAGTTCGCTCATGACCTCGATGGCCGTATTCACATTTGCATTATCCAACAAACCCCTTTTCATGGCAGTTGAATAAATACCGAGCCCAAGCGGTTTCGTCAGGATGAGCAGATCGCCTGGTTGAGCGCCCACATTGCGCCAAATTTTATCCGGATGGATTTGACCGGTGACCGCCAGGCCGAACTTTGGTTCCGGGTCCTCGATGCTGTGGCCGCCGACAATATCAATGCCGGCCTCATGTGCTTTGTCCGCCGCACCCTGGAGGATTTTTCCCAGGGATTCCATCGACAGCCGGTTGCTGGGAAAAGCGACCAGATTGAGCGCAAAAAGCGGTTCACCGCCCATAGCATAGATATCGCTGAGCGCATTGGCTGCAGCAATGGCCCCAAAATGATAGGGATCGTCGACTATCGGAGTAAAAAAATCGACTGTTTCTATGATGGCCAGTTGATCATTCAGGCGAAAGACCGCCGCATCATCAGCGGTCTCTGTACCGACCAGCAGGTTTTTATTCGTTGGTTTAGGCAAGCGTTTGAGAATCTGTTCCAGGCTTGCCGGCTGCAACTTGCACGCGCAGCCGAGTCCATGGGTATAGTGCATGAGTTCGGTCGCCCGGCTGTCAGGAACCGCCGCTTGCACGGCCGCAACATGGCCACGCAATCCATCGACAACCTGGCAGATGGCTTGCACCGCCTGATCGATCTCTTCATCGGTCGTCATTTTTCCCACAGAAAAACGGATAGTGCCCATGGCCCATTCCATCGGCACCTGCATGGCCTCAAGCACCGGTGAAATCGTGATGCTGTCGCTGTGGCATGCGGCACCCGCCGAAGCAGCCACTTGCTGCAATTGCGCAAGGATGGCGTTGGCCTCGAGGTTATGAAAAGAAATGCTGAGGGTATTGGGCAATGACGCGTGGGGATGATTATTACACCGCAAATCATCCAGCCGGCTGAACAAGCCGTGCTCAAGTCGTTCACGCAGCACAGCCAAACGGTTTGTATTGACGGCCAGATCGCGAAGCGCGATCCGGCATGCTGCTCCAAAGCCGACAATTTCCAGCACGTTCTCGGTGCCGGCACGAAGATTCCGTTCATGATTGGCGCCGTGCATCTGTTTTTCAAGAGTAATGCCGCGGCGGACGTACAACGCGCCAATGCCCTTGGGCGCATACAGTTTATGCCCGGCAATGGATAAAAGATCAACGCCCAGTTCATTAGTGCGCACAGCGATTTTTCCTGCAGACTGTGCTGCATCGCAATGAAAAGCAACACCGGCTGCATAGGCGATCTCTGCCAGTTCAGCAATGGGTTCAATGGCGCCGACCTCATTGTTGGCATGCATCACGCTCACCAGCAGCGTATCCGGTTGCAGGGCAGCTCTGAGGTCTTTTGCCGATACCATGGCATAGCGGTCAACAGGCAGCAGGCTCACGGTAAAACCGCAAGTTGTCAGGTGTTCGGCCACCTCCCTGACTGCAGGGTGTTCCACCGCAGAGATGATCAGATGGCGGCCCTGGTGGCGATGGGCCAGACAGTAGCCTTTGATCGCAAGATTGTTGGCTTCAGATCCGCCACTGGTAAAGAATATTTCATCGGCGTGGCAACCGAGCAGGTCGGCGACCTGTTGACGCGCGATCTCGACCGCTTTTTTGCTCTGCAGTCCAAACCAGTGGGTGCTGGAAGGATTGCCAAAAACCGTAACCATATAAGGCAGCATGGCTGCGGTAACTTCAGGATCAATGGGTGTGGTGGCGTTATAGTCGAGATAAATTGGCAGCATGATGTTTTTCCGAAATCAATAACCGCTAGCGGTTGGTTATGTCTCACCGATAGTAAAAAAATATCGGCACATTTGCAAGCGAATTTCAGTTTGTTTTCCCCTCTGGAATTACTATTTTTACATAACGGATTGAAAATAATTTTCACCGACAACATCGTACTATTGGGTTCTCTCCCATGATACCGTTCATAAAATGGTTTATTTTTCCCAGCCTCTTGATGTGTTTTACATCATCCCACTGCAGGGGTCAGGCAAAATGCCAAAAAGAGTTGAGCAAAGCCGAATGGATTTTTGACAATAAACTGCTTCCGGCCAACGACAGTCTTTATTATCTGGACGATCCTGCACCGCATTTCCGCAGAGATTTTGCTTTGCCAAAGGTCGAAATCAAAAAGGCGCTGCTGCGCATCACCGCGGCAGGATACTATCGGGCATCCCTGAATGGCCAGCAAATCGGCGAATCCTCCCTGGAACCGTCCTGGACCGATTTTTCGAAGCGAATTTATTATAATGAATACGATGTCACCGGGTCTGTCAAGGAAGGTGATAATTGCCTGGGCGTCATTTTGGGCAATGGTTTTTATAATCCTCTGCCTCTGAATATGTGGGGCCATCTTAATTTGCGAAAACATCTCACACTCGGCAGACCCACATTCATAGCACGCTTGTTAATCACCTTTACAGACGGCCAGACGCAGGAAATTCTCACGGATTCAGGTTGGAAATATAACTATGGCGCCATTCGTCACAACAGCGTCTACATCGGCGTCCGCTATGACGCTGGTCACGAACTGCCGGCTTGGGACCAGGCAGGTTATGACGACCGGTTGTGGCAGCATGCAGTGGTACAAGAGGAGCTCAATGGGAAACTGCAAAAATCTTTTTCCCCTGGCATCAGGAACACCGATAAACTCACGCCGGTGTCAATCACCACAGACACATCGGGCGCATTTATCGTAGATATGGGTGAAAATTTCACCGGCGTATATGCCATAAAGTTTAAGGGCGAACCGGGCGATACGGTCAGATTACGCTTCGGTGAACGCATCTATCCGGATGGAACCTTGAACCCCATGACCTCGGTGTGCGGTCAGATTAAAAAGAAAGGCCATGGCGGTCCGGGCGCTCCGGATGTGGCCTGGCAAACCGATAGTTATATCTTTGGCAAATCCCGCGACGTCGTCTTTACGCCGGATTTTACTTTTCACACGTTCCGCTATATGGAAATATCCGGACTAAAATACAGACCGGAACTCGCCGACATTCGTGGTCTGGCGTTCAATACCGCTGTCGAACAGACCAATGAATTCGAGTGCTCTGCAGAATTATTGAACCGGATACAACGCATGGCCGTACGGACGTTCAAAAACAATTTGCTCAGCGTGCAATCCGATTGTCCCGCGCGTGAACGATTCGGCTATGGCGGCGATCTCAATGCGACGGCAGATGCCTATATCTGCAATTTCGATATGCATGCATTTTATCGCAAAACCGTATATGACTGGATCGACGCCATCAACGACAGCTGTTTTATCGACACTGCGCCTTTTGTGGGGCTTGCGTATTGCGGACTCGCCTGGGAATCAGCCTTTTTAATAACGCAATATAAACTCTGGCTCTATTACAACGATACGGCCCTGGTCAAAGAAATGTATTCAGCCGATTTGCAATGGATGGATAAGGTGAAACGATTACATCCTGACGCTATCGTTGACAAAGGCCTGGGCGATCACGAGGCTCTGGCGCCGACTCCCGTACAGGTCATCGGCTCGCTGCACTATCTGGAATGCAGCCGCATCATGACGGCTTTTAGCCGTCTCATGGGCGATAAAAAAAATGAAAAAAAATTTACTAAACTGACCAAAGGATTGACGGCAAAAATAAAAAAACGTTTTTGGCAAACCAATTCCCACCTGCCCTGCAACAAACAAACGTTGTTCGCCGGACTGCTGTACCTGGATGTTTTAACCAATCAGGATAAAGTCAGCGCCCAGGATTCATTGCGAATCGCGCTGGCGCAAGGACCTGACGGTCATTTTACCACAGGAATTTTTGGTACGAAATGGATTCTTTCAACGGCTCCAGTAAACCAGGTTTTTAATATAGTCAACAGCAGGCAATATCCGGGATGGGGTTATATGATCGATCGCGGCGCCACCACCATCTGGGAGACCTGGAAGGAAAGCGAAGATGTTTATTCAAATTGTCATCCCATGTTCGGCAGCGTGTCCGAGTGGTTTTACAGTTGTCTCGCCGGCATCAGGCCGGATGCGGAAAATCCGGGATTCAAAAAATTCTTTCTCCGCCCGCAGTTGCCGTCCGGCCTGAATTATGTGCATTGCACGTATCAATGTCCTTACGGCAGCATCCATTGCCGTTGGGAAAAAACCGGTAATGCCGTTCAGTATCGGCTCTCCATTCCTCATGGAACTAGAGCACGGTTTGAGATCACGGTGCCGGAAAACAGTCGTGTGTCGATCGAGAATCCGCAACAACCCTATTTTTCGATCAAGGTCCATGGCCATGCATTCCAGAAAGAGCTCATGGCAGGGGAATACACTGTTATCGTCGATTGATCAACCTGACGTAACATTGCGAATTCAACATTCATAAAAGTTGCGATTGTTGCTCAAAAAAATCCCTGAGGTGTCCAAAAAGTTCGATTTTCTCAATCTTGATTTGGCAAGCGGCCTTGTA
>CAYLWO010000019.1:0-70489 GCA_964387285.1 uncultured Cytophagia bacterium
TATGGTTTGACTGAATAAACAGGATGACAGAATAACAAGAATGATGAGAATGCTTATGCAGATTCTTTTATGCATGGCTGTCCCTTTGCTGTCGAAATAGGCTGCAATTCAGGGGTTGTTACTTTTACGACAGTCACTCAAGGTATCGGACATTTATGGACGCACTAACCGTGCTGTTGATAACCGCTATTTTATAATCGGCGTCAATACAATATTGCGATACAACACCCGGCCATGATCACCCTGTAAATAGATTGGACCAGGCACAAATTCATCGGCTGTCAAAGCGCCGCCGGTGCAACCCAGGAGCGGTTGATTATCGATAATGGTCTTGCCGTTCAGAATGACCGTGACATGACGATCACATAAAATCATGTCGACGTCCTGCCATTCGCCGGCCGGTTTTTCTGCAGCTAACGTGGGAGTGATGCGGCTATAAATAGCGCCCATGTTGTGCGAGTCCAGAGGCAGACCATAGCTGTCATAGACCTGAACTTCATAAATGCCGCGCAAATAGATGCCGCTGTTGTTGCCTTTGGGAATGTTGACCTGCAGTTTCAAATTGAAATCTTCAAACACGGCGGTGGTGCGCAAATTGCCATAGTTGATGTGCGGCTGACCCTCGGTCTGCACCGGATCGTTGACCAGCACGCCGTTTTCAACTTTAAAGCCGTTTTTCGCTTCCGAGCTGGTCAGAGTCCAGCCGCTTAAATCCTTGTCGTTGAACAATGTGACCGGTTTAGCGTATTTGATTTTTTTCAAGTCCGGCGCTGCCGGCAAGTCGGGAATTTTTTTACCGGTGAATTTGGTCTTGCTTACGGACATGCCGTCATTGGCCGCCGCATAGCGCGTGCCTACCAGCACGTCCTGGTACAGACTGCATTCGATCCATTCGGCGGCGATGTGCGTGCGCTCCGGCTTGCCGGCTGCGTCCTTGTTGCGTTCCAGTTTACGCGTACGCGAAACAACCAGTGTTTCGCCGTCCAAAAAGATATGATCAACCGGCACTACGCTGCCGCCGTACCAGAGGAGATCACCGTCCAGATAGCCTTTTTCCTGCCGAACTTGCAGCCAACCGGCGCCGCCCGGCAAATCCAGAGCCCAGCGGCCAAGAAAGGGCGTTACATTATCTGTGGATTGCGCCGGCGCCAGAGTAATGAGGCACAGCAAAACCAGACTCGCATTTTTTAACATGAAATTCTCCTTTATTGATGAAAATAAATAATGCTGAATATACATTTTTCCCGGCAGGAAATCAAATTCTATTTGATTGGGGAATTTTCAGGTTCGAAATATGTTTTATATGATGATAAGCTTTATTGACCGTAGAGATCACCAAGAACGCGGAGGCCTGACCATGCAAAAGGGAATCCGTTTCTTCCGTGTGCGCTTTTTAAAACACCCTTGACAAGGTTTACAGCCTTTTCCAGGATAAATTTTCAGGAGGAAGATATGGCTGATTTACAACCCGGGGCTAAAGCCCCTGATTTCGCCTTGCCGTCCAGTGATGGCGGTGTGGTTCGTCTCAAGGATTTCAAAGGCAAAAAACGCGTGGTATTGTATTTTTACCCCAAGGACAACACCTCCGGATGCACCAGGGAGGCCTGTTCGTTTCGCGACTATAGCCAACGGCTGGCAGATAAAGACACGGTGGTCCTGGGGGTGAGCGCCGACAGTCTAGAGTCGCATGAAAAATTTATCAAGAAATACAATCTTAATTTCCCGCTGTTGGCTGATGTGCAGCACAAGACCGCCGAGGCCTACGGCGCCTGGGGTGAAAAAAGTATGTATGGAAAAAAGTATTTTGGAATGATCAGAAAAACCTTTATTATTGGCAAGAACGGCAAACTGGAGCATGTGTTCCACAAGGTCAAACCCGAGGAGCACGGTAAAGAGGTGTTGAGCCTGTTAACCTGATGCCGGAATTGAGCGATATAAACAACTTGTGAAGGTTGGCAACCTTCGCAAGGTTTCTATCAGGTGAGAACAAACTAAAGCAAGGGTTGAGCAATATGCGACTCGACTATGGTCATTCCTATATCGAGTTCTCGCCGCCTGCAGGCGTTGATTGGCGTACGCTGGAACCGGATATGGAGGCAAAGCAACCTTCAGTTTCTTTGATCAATGTCATTCATGATTTGTTGCGACAATTGTCTGAATCCGGTTTGCAGAAAGGAAAACGGATTCTGCTCGTTGTTCCGGATCACACGCGCCGCTGCCGGCTCGATGAAATTTTACGGGGTTTGCTGCCGGCGTTAACGAACAAGTTCAATCCGCAAATAGAGATTCTGGTTGCGAATGGCAGCCATGTCCTGCAGCCGGAAGAAATCATTCGTAATCTGGTCGGCGCCGATATTTATCACGATTATCCGGTGATGCAGCACGACAGCCACGATACCAACGCATTGTACTATTGGGGTCAAACCCGTATGGGTACGCCGGTCTACCTGAACAACAAAGTGCGACAGGCGGATTTTATCATTACCATCGGCGGTACGCTGTTTCACTATTTTGCCGGATATGGCGGCGGTCCGAAAATGCTTTTCCCTGGCGTGGCCGGTTATGAATCCATTCGCGTCAATCATCAGCGCACCATTGATGCGGCCGGCGCTGCGTTTCATCAGAATTGCCGGGAAGGCCATTTGGAGGACAATCCGGTGTTTCAGGACCTGGCCGAGGTGGGCGACAGTTTTAGCAATCTTTTGTCCGTTCAGGTCGTTCTCGATCCGCAAAAAGAATTGGTTTTTGCGCAAGCCGGTCCTTTGCTCAGCGTGCACCGACGCGCCTGCGCGCAGGTGGATGTCTCCTATCGTCTGCCGATCAGGGAACAGGCGGACGTTGTTGTAGCCAGCGCCGGCGGTTTTCCTGCAGATGTCAATTTAATCCAGTCGCACAAATCGTTGCACCATGCTTTTCAGGCGGTAAAAGAAGATGGCTTTATTGTTTTACTGGCTGAATGCGAAGAGGGAGTGGGTTCCAAAACCTGCATGCCCTATTTTGATGCCGCAGATTCCGTCGCCATGGGTAAGCAACTGTTGCATGATTACAAGATCAATGGACAGACCGCCCTGGCAATACGCATGAAAGCAGAAAAAGCTCAAATTTTTCTGTTATCAAAACTGGATCCTGAACTGGTGGCAAAAACGGGAATGACAGGAGTACGGTCGATAGACCAGGCCTGGCGGGAAATTGCGGCAAAGCTTTCGGCTCGTGCGGTTGGATATATTATGCCCAAGGCATCCATCTATATGCCGGTGTTCGGCGTCTGATTCTTCAGGCGGCGAGCAATTTCTCTTTAAGATCTTGCGCCCATTCCGCGATAAAAGCCCAGTCGCGCGTATCCACGCTTCCTTGGGTGGGTATGCCGGTCTTTTCCAACACGCGCCGCATGAGCATTTGCATCACCGGATTCAATTTATCGAAATCAATTTTACCGCCAAACGCCTCGGCGCTGATGAATTGCAGTTCCGGATATTTCTCGTTGATAACGGATAAATACTCATTCTTGACTTTTTCCCGTCCAGCTGTGCAGTTGGCCATCAGACACACCAGGAATACCGCCAGTTTTTTTTCAGCCAATTCCACACGATAACGAGCCAAAAAATCCAGAATCGTAGCCAGGGGCATATCAGCACGCACCGAGCTGGCAAGAACAATAACATCCTGGTCCGTCACTTTTGTGACCTGATCCATGGATTGCACCTGGACATGAAAGGATCTCTCTTCCGCCAATATCTGTCCCACTTTGTCGGAAATTTCCTGTGTTGCGCCGTAGCCGCTGCTGTAGGCGAGAAGAATATTCATGTTGTTTCCATTCCGCTTGAATTGACTGGCAATTAATCGTAAAAGTTAATATTTTCCTATACCATTTACAACAACCAGTAATAACATCATGATAGTGCAAAAAATTCCATAAAATTTAACAAATATGCGCATTCTATTAATACAGCCGGCTATCGAGGACTTTTATACTACGCCCATTCGTTTTTATCCATTGGGATTGGCTTATGCGGCAGCTGTTCTGCAACAGCGCGGTCACCAGGTTAAAATACTGGACAGCCTTACTCCTCTACATAAAAAACAACGGCCGATTCCGGCGGAACTGGGCTATCTGACGCCTTTGTTTAGGCAAAATCCTTATTTGTTTCAACGCTATTACCGATTTGGCGCTGAAGATAGTGCTCTCGTTCGTATAGCTGCTTTTTGGCAGCCGGATTTAATCGGCATTTCCAGTCAGTTCACAGCCTATTTTGATCAGACCGCCGGCCTGGCAACGGCATTACATCAACAGCTGAATGTCCCTATCTTTCTTGGGGGACATCATGCGACCGCTTTCGACCGGGAAATTAAAGAAAAATTGCCTTTTGTCCAACAGGTCTTGTCCGGTCCGGCTGAGACGGCATTGCCGGGCTATATGCATGCGTTCGATGGTCTGCCGGCTGATCCGGTGGATTGGCGCAGCCTGCAACCGGCGCACGCGTTGTTGGAAAACGGCGCTTACCGAATCGGTAAGAAATGCAGTGTGTCGATTAACGCCAGTCGTGGTTGTCCGTTTCAATGTGATTTTTGCAGTGTGCACGCCATGTTCGGCAAGGCGATCAGCTATCGCACCATTGACTCGGTTCTGGAGGAGATGCATTGGAATTTTCTGCACAAACAAGTTCGTGTTTTTAATTTTGAAGATGATAATCTGGCCTGGAACCGGGAATGGTTTCTGCAGTTTTTACATGAGGTGCAACATGATCCCCATTTGCGTCCCATCGAGTTGACCGCCATGAACGGGTTGTGCCATGCCGTATTGGATGAAGAGCTGTTGCTGCAAATGAAAGCGGCCGGATTCAAAGAGCTCAATCTTTCTTTTGTCACTCAAGACGGAGCATTGCAGAAGCAACATCTGCGACCGAGGCAAGGCGATTTTGACGAGCTGGTACGCGCAGCCCGGAAACTCGGTTTTTTCATCACCGTCTATGTGATCATTGGCCTGCCGGATCAAACCTATGATGAGGTCAAGGAAAGCATCGACTATTTACTGGGCCTCAATGTTCTGGTCGGGCCATCGGTTTTTTACATCCCCCCGGCCAGCCGCCTCTATGAACAGCTGGACATTGCCGAGGCCTTGCGCCGGCAATGGAGTCTGTATCGTTCCTCTGCGTTTGCAGTGGAAACCGAACATCTGACGCGCAGTCAGTTGATAGCCTTGTTTGCTTATGCCAGACAGAATAATCTGGCAAGACGTGGAAAATGAAAGCCGGTTGGATCATGCGAAAACTTTCTTTTGAAGAGCTGCAACAACAACACGACCAGTCCCCTGATGCCGGCGAACGTCTGCGTATGCCGGTGGCGGTAATCCTGGACGACATTCGCAGCTTGCACAACGTGGGCGCCGTGTTTCGCACAGCGGATGCGGTAGCGGTGGAGCACCTCTATCTCTGCGGCATTTCCGGCACGCCGCCGCGGGATGAAATTCGCAAGACCAGTCTGGGTGCGGAAGAGACCGTTCCCTGGTCCTATCATACGGATGCGGTGCCGGTGATAGAAGAATTGCGGCAACGCGGATATCAAATCGTCGTTTTGGAGCAAACCACTGCCAGCATCGATTATGGCTGCGCCGAGTACCGGTTTCCGCTCTGTTTGGTCATCGGTCATGAATATAACGGTGTTGCTGATAAATTGGTTGCCATGGCGGATATGGCCGTTGATCTGCCCATGTGCGGGATCAAACACTCCCTTAATGTATCCGTAGCGTTTGGCGTGGCGGTGTATAAAATATTTGAACGCTGGAAAGGATGACGGGTTATGTTGCCAAGTGTTAAACAGCTCTGGCAGAATGCCGACGGATTCGGCAAGCGCGGTTGGCTCTATTCATTCATCGGCCTGATCGGATTGTACTATGCTCTGATTTTTGATCAGCCCATCAAATGGTTTGCGGTGATCATCTGGTTCTTTCTGCTCTGCTTGGGCGTCTCGCTTATCCAGCGCAAAAAAAGACGGAATTCATGACACGGCCTCATCTGGAATTTTGGGGATTGCTGTTGCTGGCAACCTCGTTATGGAGTCAGGGCAAGTATAGAAATCCGACGCTGGTCGTGCCGTTAAATAAAAATTGGGCAGAGATAAATCCCATCGATGTGCTGGTCTATCGGACTCGATTGACGCTGCTGCCGAAGCAGCGTGCTCTGTCGGGTAGCGTAGAAGTGACGCTCAAGCCGATCGAAACGATATCTTTTTTTTATCTGGATCTGATGGATTTGACCGTTGATTCTCTGGTCTGCAAAAATCAACTATTGAACTTTCAGCAAACGAATGCCCGGGTTCAGGTGAATCTGGGCCGGTCAATGAGCAAACAGGATACCCTGCAATTCACCGTTTATTATCACGGTCATCCGGGCAACAGTGGTTATGGCGGCATGTTCTTCAGCGATCGATTTGTCTATACCGTCGGTCAAGGCATTACTTCAAATCCACCTTCCATGACCCGTTACTGGATGCCGTGTCATGATGAACCATCGGACAAAGCGTTGTGGTTTTTAACTGTGACCGCGCCGAAACCATGGTTTGTCGTATCGAACGAACCTTGGACGGACGAGGTCGTTGCCGACAGCGACATCACCTTTATCAAGGCTAAAACGACCGTTCCCATTGCCACTTATTTAATGGCCATCACCGCCGGCGAGTTCTCCGCGTTTACAGATCAGGCCGTCTCTCTGAACGGCCAGACGATTCCTCTTTTTTATTATGCCTGGCCAGAACATGCTGCCAGGGCCAAAATTGATTGGGCTAATACCGGCCGCATGCTGGAATTTTTCGAGACCGTGTTTGGTCCCTATCCCTTTGCTTCTTACGGTATGGTGGAAACAGCCATGCGCGGCGCCATGGAACATCAAACCATGACCTCGTTCTCCTCCTCCTTAATTACCGGCGATGGTCTGTATGAGGACATTGTGGCGCATGAATTAGCGCACCAATGGTGGGGTGACTGGGTGACCCCGTCCACTTGGCAGGATATCTGGTTGAACGAGGGTTTTGCGTCTTATGCCGAAGCATTATGGGAAGAGCATCTGCATGGCAAGCAGGCATTACAGGCCTATATGAATCAGTTTCAGACCGCCTATCTTGTAGAGGCGGGCAGAAGGGGGCATTTCAGCATTTATGATCCGGTTTACGCCTGGGGCGCCACGGTATATGAAAAAGGCGCCTGGGTATTGCATATGTTGCGATTCATCATGGGCCAGGAACGTTTTTTTCACGCCTTGCGATTGTACGGACAACGCCATAGTTACGCTAATGCTGTCACTGAGGATTTTAGCGCAGTCGTGACCGAGGTGCAGGGAGAAGAGATGGAATGGTTTTTTCAGCAGTGGATTTACCAGGCAGGATTGCCGAATTTGCGCGTGGTCTGGGAAAGCCGTCGGACAGAAAATCATGCGTTTGAACTGACCCTGGTTATTGAGCAAAAGCAGGAAAAAATGCCGGTTTTTAAAACCGGATTGGAGGTGGAAATCCGGACCGCATACCGGGTGCTACGCGATACCTTATTGCTTACACAGAGGCAGCATGCTTTTTCCTTCAAGCTTGACGAACAGCCGACGCAGGTCGTTTTTGATCCTGATGGCTGGTTGTTGAAAAAAATGACCGTGAGCGGTCAATCCCTGCCCGCCGATCTGACCATCGATTGTACCGGATTAACAGAAAGTTATCCAAATCCTTTTGCACCGAATGAGCATCAAATAGTCAGGTGGCAACTGTGGGTTGCTGAACAAAAATCACCGGCGCCTTTAACTCTGAAAATTTTCGATTGCATCGGCCGGGAGGTTGCTGTGATAATGGAACAGAAAATTATTGCAGGACTGTACACGTTGGAATGGGATGGAAAGAATAAAGATGGCGTTTTTCCCGCCGCCGGCCTTTATTTTGCGCGATTGCAGGGACCGGGAATCGATCTGGTGAAAAAAATGGTGCTGTTGCGCTAGACGGGAATGTAAATTTTTAGCTATTCTCGTTTTTTAATGAACAAGTACAAAGTAAATACAAAAAATCAGGAGTAAAAAAATGTCCTCAATTCAAATCAATCTTGCCGGCAAAACAGCTCTGGTTACCGGCGGCTCGCGCGGCATTGGGCGCGCAATTGCCGTGCGACTGGCAGAGGCCGGCTGCGATGTCGCCATCAATTATTTGCGGCAACGAACGGCAGCGGAGGAAACCTGTGCAGCCATTCGCGCTGCCGGCGCGCGCGCACTGGCCATCCGCGCCAATGTAGGCGAACAGGAGAATATCCCGCCGATGATTGATGAGATCAAGAAAACCTTCGGCCGCCTGGATATTCTTGTCAGCAATGCCGCTTCCGGCGTACTCAAGCCGGCTTTGGAATTGACGGAAAAGCATTGGCACTGGACCATGGATATCAACGCCGGCACCTTGTTGCCGTTGACGCAGCAGGCCATTCCTTTGATGGGAGAAAAGGGCGGGCACATCATTGCGGTCTCCAGCCTGGGGTCGGTGCGCGCCATTCCCAATTATGCAGCCGTAGGCGCATCCAAGGCTGCGCTGGAATCGTTGATTCGCCATTTGGCGCTGGAACTAGCGTCAAAAAAGATCAGCGTCAATGCCGTGTCTGCCGGCGTCGTCGACACTGACGCTCTCAAGCACTTTCCCAATCGGGACGAGATGTTGAGTCATTCAGCGGAACGTACGCCGACCGGTCGCTTAACCACGCCGGAAGACGTGGCCAATATCGTGCTCTTTTTGTGCAGTGATTTGGCGTCGCAAATGCAGGGACAGACCGTGGTGGTGGACGGCGGTTATTCCATTATGGGATAAGTGCATGACCCGTTTTGGAGTGCGCCGGCTTGCCGGCGCTTTTCGCGCGTCCGCGTCCGCGCGTTGAAAGAGGTTGTCTAAAAAGTAACTTTCGTAAGTAGTCCCGGCTTTGCCGGAAATTTCTCCGCCTAAAGGCGGAACTACATGCTAATTAAAAATATTAGGTTATTTATTGTTCGCATATTACTGCTCTTGCTGTTTATTTAATCCTGAGAACAAATAACGAACTATTCTTTATACCAGGTAATCAATCCGGTTTCGTGTTGAAAGGCCATATCCGGATGAAACGGCGTGACGCGAACGGAAAATCCCTGTTGCCCGGTTATTTCACAGGGTAACTCCATCGTAAAACGATAGGCGTTGTTGCCGAGTTTTTCCTCGACAGTCATGGTTTGCGTCTGTCCCGGAATGATGTAACCGTCTGCATCCAGGGGACCATAAAAAACCTGTACCTTGACCTCGTCCGGTTTTAGACCGTCCAGATTGACCACGGCCTTGACCGGATAATTTTCACCCACCTTAACTTCCTGACCATCGACTGCCTGCATCTCGACGATTTGAATCTTGTGCCAGTTTTGTCGCACCCGTTCTTTCCATTTTGCCAGGGCTTTAGCCGCCTGTAAATTGCCGGCAGTGAAATGTTCACAGCGATTGGAAGCCGGCCAATAATATTTGCCAAAGTACTCGGCTACCATACGGTGGGTGTTGAAAACCGGGCTGTTGTGTTGAATGCTGTTTTTCATCATACGAATCCATTCGCGCGGCAGTCCGTTTCTGCTGACGTAAAAGAGCGGCACCACATCGTGTTCCAGGGCAAAATAGAGCGCCTCGGCTTCATGCTTATCCTGCACATCGTTGTCGTCATACTCTTCGCCGCGACCAATAGACCAGCCCACGGTGTTGCGATAAGCCTCATCCCACCAACCGTCCAGCACGCTGAGGTTCAGTGCGCCGTTGACGCCGGCTTTCATGCCGCTGGTGCCGCTGGCTTCACGCGGTCGGCGTGGATTGTTAAGCCAGACGTCCACGCCCTGCAACATGTAACTGGCTACATTCATATCGTAATCTTCCAGGAAAACGATATGGCTGCGGAACTCTTCCTTGCGGATGGTCGCGATGATGTCACGGATAATCGCTTTGCCTTTATCATCGCGCGGATGAGCTTTGCCGGCGATGATGATCTGCACCGGTCTTTCCTTGTTGTTGAGAATCCTGGCAATGCGCTGCAGATCATGGAAAAGCAATTTCGCTCTTTTATATTCTGCAAAACGGCGGCCAAAGCCGATGGTCAACGCTTCCGGATCAAGCACTTCATTGGCCTGGGCAATTTCTGCCGGATTAGCGCCGGCGTTTTCCAATTGTCGACTCAAACGATGGCGGGCAAACGCCACCAATCGTTCGCGACGTCGTTCATGGGTGCGCCACAACTCTTCATCCGGAATCGCCTGCACGCTGTTCCACACCGATTCAATAGCCGGCTCCTGGTTCCAACGGGGACCGATATAGCGATCGAACAGTTCCGCCATATCCTCCGAAATCCAGGTCGGTATGTGAATGCCGTTGGTGACATGGCCGATCGGCACTTCATCCTCAGGCAATTCCGGCCAGAGATAATTCCACATTTTACGCGCCACTTTACCGTGCAATCGGCTCACGCCGTTGACGCCGCCGGACATGTTGATGGCGAAAATGGCCATGTTGAATTTACCGGCAGTTTCCGGCAGATGCACGCCGCCAAGACGATGCAGCTGTTCGCGGCTGATCTGCATGGCGGAATAATACGAGCCGAGATAGTTGTCCAAGAGATTCGGATCAAATTCATCAATGCCGGCCGGCACCGGGGTATGACTGGTAAAAAGATTGCTGGACCGGGTGGCTTCCTGAGCCTCGGCAAAGCTGACATTTTTTTCCGCCATCAGAATCCGCGCCCGCTCCAAAGCCATGAATGCGGAATGGCCCTCATTCATATGACATACCGTGGGGCGCAGACCCAGTTTTTCCAAAGTGCGCAAACCGCCAATGCCGAGAACGATCTCTTGTTTGATACGCATTTCGCTATCGCCGCCGTACAACTGATCGGAAATGTCCTGATCCTGGGGATTGTTTTCCGGAATGTTGGTATCCAGCAGGTAAAGAGGTACGCGGCCCACCTGGGCCAACCAGATCTGTGCTTTGACTTCGCGATTTTGCATGGGTACGGAAATCATTTGCGCCTGGTCGTTTTTATCGCGCAGCAGTTTGATGGGCATGTTATAAAAATCATTATCCGGATAAAGCTCTTGTTGCCATCCGTCTTTGGATAGATATTGATTAAAATAACCCTGCTGATACAGCAGGCCGACCGCGACAAGCGGAATGCCGAGATCGCTGGCTGATTTCAAATGGTCGGCAGCGAGGACGCCCAGACCTCCTGAATAAGTAGGCAATCCCTCTGTGATGCCGAATTCCATCGAAAAATAGGCCACGCGAAAATTTGCTGCGTCGCCATATTTTTCCTGGAACCAGGTTTTACGGTTGAGATAGTTCCGCAGCTTTTCAGTGGCACGGTGCAGGTGGGAAAGGTACCCCTCGTCCCTGGCGCGAATCTCCAGCCGTTTTTGATCTATGCTGCCTAATAATAAGACCGGATTATGATGGGTTTCTTCCCAGCGATCTCTATCCAATCTGCGAAACAGTTCGCGGATATCGTGGTTCCAGCTCCAATAGAGATTATAGGCTAGATCTCGTAAGGATATCAGCTCCTCTGGAAGAGATGGGACTACTTTATAGGTGCGTAATGTGAACATAATATTGTGGTTAACCGCCTTTTAATGATAAAAGTCCGACTTTTTTTGCTGATGATGAACACGTGCAACCATCAAGTTAGCAAAAAATAAAGTCGCATTCAAGAAAAAACCTTAATGTGATGGAAATCATGAGGCCCTGGAACTGTGGCATGTATGTTGCAAAAAGAGGTAATGCAATATGGACCTTTTATCAGTCCCCAATGAAGCATCGAGGCCAGGACTGAAGAGATAAAAACAGTACTGTCTGTAACGATATTTAAATAAAAGAGATAAATTATAAGCATCTTTCAGAATGCGACCGTGATGCTGCAGCGAGGAGGTGATTGTGCGGAGGGCAAGTTTTACGGATTTGTATTGTACTGAGCAAGCGTTTCAACGAGAGACAATCAGACGAACCTTTTCACTTTTATTTTTTGGGAGGATGTAATGAAGTATTCATCCAAAAGCCTTGTGTTGTTGCTGGCTTTGGTGTCGCTCTCCCTGCTCTGGCAGGAGGCGCCAGCCGTGCCTGGCGACACGTTAAAGGTTGTGAACAGTAGCGGGTGGCCGGGAATGGGCGGCTATTTAATTCCCATTAAATTGAAAAATACAACCAGCATGCGGGCGCTCAAGTTTCGCCTGCAGGCTAATCCGGACTCTTTGGTCATCACCGCGGTCAACACAACGCCGCGAACATCCGCTTTTCAGGTGGATGCGGTAACCGTAAGCAAAGGCGCCCGCATCCTCTTGACGCCGGTCAACGGTTCGACGCCGTACCTGACGCCGGACTCTACGGCCATTGTCAATGTGCAGGTATCGGTAAAAGCCAATACGCCGGGCGGCACCAAGGCCACGGTGACGGTCGATTCCATCACCGCATCCAACACGACCAATCAAGCGGTGACCGTCAAGAGCAAAACCGGATACTTTTGGTTCGGCACCAAGGGCGATGTGAAATATGATGCGGCCATTAACCTGTTTGACGTTTTACGTCTCATTGACATTGCCCTGGGCATTCAGCCCACGGCTTCGCTTTACGAATTATGGGCCGGCGATCTAAATATCGTGGACGGCGTGATGACCGGCGACGGCATCATTGATGTCATCGATATCAGCATTGCTTTGGATCTGGTCGTGTCCGGTACGCTGAGCAAACAAAGCGTAGAAGAACCGACCGCAGCCGGCGGCAGCATTCGTCTGGATATTCCCGATTTGCCGCAAAACTATAAAGGTGAAATGAATGTGCCGGTTTACTATCGCGCTTCTGCGCCGGTGAGCGGCATCGAGTTGGTTTTTAAAACAGATGACAAATCTTTTTATCTGGCGCCGCCCAGGAAAACGGCCCTGAGCAAAAATATGACCATGCAAACCGCCATGCGCGGCAATGAAATGCATGTGGTGTTGTGCAGTACGGACGGCAAACCATTGCCGGCGGGCGAAGGCGAATTGCTCAATCTGCCGGTCAGTCTACAGGCGCAGTTATCAGAGCCGGTGCGCATCGAGATCAAGCAAGCCAGCGCCGGCACCCTGGGCGCCAGCCGTTTGGAAACTTTGTTCGGCCAATCTTTAGCGACGGAAATGCAGGCTCCGGATTCTTACGCTCTGTCGCAAAATTCACCTAACCCATTCAACATGTCCACCACGCTTCGTTATGAAATTCCGAACTCTGTATCGGGTTCCGTGGAAGCCAAAGTGCTGGTGTATAATACGCAAGGTCAATTGGTGCGCACCCTGGAAAACCGGTTGCGTTCCGCCGGCCGTTACACCGTGGTTTGGAATGGACAGGATGACTTTGGTCAATATGTTTCGTCCGGCGTTTATTTTTACAAACTGATCGCGGGCAATGCGGTATTGACTAAAAAAATGGCGGTGATGAAATAGCGCGCCGTGATTACGGAAAAAAAGAAATTTTTTAACAAACGACAATTAGCGTGAGGAAATTAAATATGAGATACAAAGTTTCCATCTCACTTTTGCTCGTAATACTCTCCGCTCTGTTCAGCGTCAACCTGGCGCAAACGGTGGATGATTTTAATCGGGCCACACTGGGAACCAACTGGACGGCCGATCCCGAGTATGTGATTGCGAGCAACACTTTGGACAACAGCGCTACCACCGCCTCATGGGCGTATCTGGCTGTTTTTAATGCTGTGGTCAATCCGACTGAAGTTTCTTTCAAGTGGGCCGCTTCGCCTCTGTGCGATATCGAGGGTGCCAATTCAGGCGCGATCGCTATCTATCTGGATGCGCCCACCGTGACGGCTAACGGCTACGGCATCTTGCGTCGTTATACCGGTCTGGATCTGCATCCGATCGTCAACGGCGTGATGGATCGTGCCACCTCCATTAACTCGGCTACGCCAACACAACCCAATCCGGCGCCTGGCACGGTCCTGAAAGTCGTGGCTTCAACGGATGCGAGTGGCCATCACTTCGATGTTTATGTTAACGGCGTATTCGATGCGCGTTTGAACGATACGGCGAAAAGATACGGCAACGTTTCGACGTTGTATTCCGGTGTTGTGCTGTACGGCAGCCGCACCAACAACGTCGATGATTTCACCGTAAAAACTTCCAGCACTTCGTCCATCACCGTGACCGCGCCCAACGGCGGCGAGACCTGGTACGCCAATCAAAGCCGCAACATCACCTGGACCTCCAGTGGATTCACCGGCAATGTGAAAATCGAATTGTCCATCGATTCGGGCGCCAGTTGGTCAACCGTGATCGCGGCCTCCACCGCCAATACCGGCGCCTATAGCTGGACCGTGCCGGCGTTGACGCCTTTGCCGAAAACCAACTGCCGTATTCGCATCTCTAATGCTTCCGGCGGCACGCCTTTGGATGTCAGCAACGCCAATTTCACCATTGCGGAAGCACAAGTTCCCAAAGTGACCAAACCCAACGGCAGTGAACAGTGGGTGGCCAATACGACGCAGCAGATCACCTGGCAGGGTTTTATCTCATCCAGTGTTCGTATTCGTTATCGCATCCAGGATGCGGATCCCTGGTCCGATATCACCACCAGCACGCCCAATGACGGTTTGTTCGAATGGACCGTTCCGGCGCAGTTTACCGAGAAGGCAAAAATCCGCATCAGTGATCCGGCTGATATTTCCGAAGCCGATGAGAGCGATGCCTATTTCACCATTACCGCATACGCCAAATTATACGTTCCGGACGCCAGCGGAGAACCCAGCACCACCGGCAACGTGGTCTACCTGTGGATGAACAATCAAAAAAATATCCGCGGCGTGTTTTTCGATCTGGTCGATGATCCCAATCATCTGACCGGTGAGCGCGTTACCGCTGTGGGCCGTGCCACCGGCTTTACCGTGAGCTATCGTGAAACCGGCAGTCTCGTCCGCGTCGCCATGGTGCACATGTCCGGCCAGGTGATTCCGGCGGGCAACGGCGCCATTGCACAGATTAATTACTCCACCTCGGGTCTGGCCACCATTGGAACTTTTGCGTCCATGACCCCGCAAAATGTGACGGTCAGCGATGACAGCGGCAAGTTGGTCTCTCCAGAACTGGTGGGCGGTAAGTTTTTCTTTATGGAACTGGGTAATCTGGACGGTTTGTCCGGAGTTGATATCAATGATTTGAACACCATGCGCGATCTGGTGTTGAAAAAGCGAGACGCCACCGAGTATGAGATGTTGGCCGGCGATATTGATCATGATCGTGATATAGATCTTTTTGATTTTCTCGGCATATTTGACATGATTTACTAGTCGTAAACAGAGTGATTTGTGCTTACGGGACAACCTTGCGAAGGTGGCAAACCTTTGCAAGGTTACTCGTGTAATCGACCCCGGCTATTAATGCCGGCAACCGATTTGCATCATGAGAGCGGGCGCTGCAGCCGGCATTAATTGCCGGGGTTTTCAAAAAAAAGGAAAAGGGGTTATGAAATTTTTTATACGATTTTTCCTGGCTGTGGGGATAACGATAACAACGGTTCAGGCAGAGTCGATCGTCAAACTGGGGCCCGGCGGCGGGTCTCCGGGCAGTTCAGACAACATTATTGCGGTGTCGTTGCAGAACAGCGATCCGGTGTCGGATATGCAGATCCAAATCACCGATATGCCGAATTTACTGAAACCGGATTCCGTATGGCTGTCTCCGCGTTGCCGTGAATTCAGCATCGGCCACAATGATTTGGACGGCAATTTAATTATTCTGCTCACGCACACCTATTCGGGTCAGTATATTCAGCCTGATACCGGCGCAGTCTGTTATATCAGTTATTCCGTGGATGCGGCAGTGGACACCAATAAACGGGTTGATCTGGTATTTTCCAAAACGCCCAAACTGGTAGGCGCCAATTATGCTACGCTGCCTGTTCAGGCGATCAATAATCTGTTTTTGCTGTCCGAAACCGCTAGAGTGGAAAAAACCACCCTTGAGCCGACAGGTTTTACCCTGGAACAGAATTATCCCAATCCGTTTAATCCGACCACAACCATTGCCTTCCAAATTGATAAAAAGGAGTGGGTCAATCTGTCGGTTTACAACTCGTTGGGGCAACGGGTGACGACCCTGTTTGACCAGCCATGCGCAGCCGGCGTGTACAAAGCAACCTGGAACGGCACCAATGAGCAGGGGCAACCGGTGGCCGGCGGATGGTATTTGTATCGGCTTACCCACGGAAATCAATGCATAACGAAACAAATGATCTATATGAAATAATCTGTAAGGTTTATGCGCTGGCATATGATCTGTACGATTCAGGTCATTACGGCGCCGGCGAAAAAAGCGTCTTTACGGCGCTTTTTTTGTTCCAGGATACAAAAAACCCCTGGCGGAGAAACCAGGGGTTTTTTGCTTGGCATCTTGGTAAGGAGGAGAAGGAAAAATGTCACATGATGGTCGAAATTTGAGCAAATGCTTCAAAATCGATCAATGGTCGAATCTTTCTTGAACTCAACCCTTTTCATATTTCATAGCATTGCAAATACCATGCCTATTGCGGAATACGTCCGAGTTGCTCACGTATTTTTTTAAAATCTGCCAAATCCCGGCGCAAGCCGTCGTGAACCGGCATATCAGCCAATTCTTTACGAATGCGACGCAGCCGGTCCAAAGCCGGAGGATGGGTGCGCCGGAATGACGCTATTTCCGCGCCGGCCTCTTTTTCCAGCAATCGTAATTTTTGCATCAAGGTTTGCATGGCTGATGGATCGAAATTCGCTTTCCACATAAACCTGACGGCTGAAGCATCGGCAAGGAATTCCGCTTTTTCTGGATAATCCAGTATGGTTCCAGGTGTGAAAAGTGAGCTCAGGAGTTGATTGGCCAGCTCCGGATTTTGACCGATGACCGATTGTGCGGCAAAGGCGTAAGAGTATTTGATTGCCAGTCGATTCACGGCATCGCGTCGACCGATATGAGCGATTTCATGCGCCAGGACAGCGGCCAGCTCTGCAGCGTATTCTGTTTTCTCCACCAATCCCCGGTAAATATAGATTTCACCTCCGGGCAGAGAAAAATGATTGCTGGCCGGGTCGTTAATAACGAAAACCGAATAACCCAGGCCGGTCCAATCCGATGCGGCAGCCAATTCTTTAGCCATTTTGTTAAAGAATGCAACAATCTCCTGATTGCGGATGGTTCGCATGACCTTGGGAGTTTGAATGGTGATCTCGCGTCCCAAAGCGATTTCTTCATCCAGGGTGACAAAATTCAGGGTTCCGGTTTTGCGTCCGCCGGTACAGGATAAAAAAAGCAATAATAAGAGTGTAATTTTTTTCATAGATTTTTTTCGATCAGTTGGGCAAATTCTTCTTCACTGATAATGGCGACGCCCAATGATTGCGCCTTGGCCAATTTACTGCCGGCTGCTTCCCCGGCCACCACATAATCGGTCTTGGCGCTCACCGATGAAGCCGCCCGGCCGCCAAGATTAATTACCAGCGCTTCCGCCTCATCGCGTGAATATTTTTTCAATGTGCCGGTGAAACAAAAGATTTTACCCTGCAGGGTTTGGCGGGTTGGTCCTGCGGCAGCCGGCATACGCACGCCAGCCTGCTGCAGCCTTTTGATGATGGCGAGATTTTCCGGGGCGCTGAAAAATTCAACCACGCTATGGGCCACTTGCGGCCCGATCTCTGCAACAGCGGTCAGTTCTTCTTCCGTTGCTCTGGCCAGTTTTTCCATACTGCCGAATTGCATGGCCAGCACACGGCTGAGATGCTCGCCGACGAAACGCATGCCCAGTGCAAAAAGCACGCGCTCCAACGGACGACCGCGGCTGGCATCGATGGCCCGGATGATATTGTCGGCCGATTTTTGCGCCAGGCGATCCAGTTTTATCAGTTGCTCGGCCTTGAGAAAATAGAGATCACTGACGTCGCGCACCAGACCTGATTCCACCAACTGGTCCACCAGTTTCTCTCCCAGGCCGTCAATGTCCATGGCTTTCTTGGCGCTGAAATGCCAGATGCGTTCTTTGATTTGCGCCGGACAGGCCAGGTTGATGCAGCGCTGCGCCGCTTCCTCCTCTGGACGAACGGTGCGACTGCCGCACGCCGGACAGATTTCCGGCAAGTTGAATTTTTTTTCTGCGCCGGTCCGCCGACTCTCAATCGGTTTGACCACCTCCGGAATGACGTCGCCGGCGCGCTGCACCACCACCCAGTCGCCGATGCGGATATCTTTGCGGTCGATCTCGTCCTGATTGTGCAACGTTGCACGACTGACTTCGACGCCGCCGATGCGCACCGGCGTCATCACCGCCACCGGCGTCAGTACGCCGGTGCGGCCAACCTGGACCACGATGTCGCGAATTTGCGTGGTTTCCTGTCGCGCAGGAAATTTATAGGCAATGGCCCAGCGCGGGCTCTTGGTTTTGGCGCCCAGGCGATCCTGATCCGTAGAGCGGTTGACTTTGACCACAATGCCGTCAATCTCATAGGGAAGTTTTTCGCGGCGTTCACTCATCTCGCGATGATACTGCAACACCGCCTCGGCGCCCTGACACCGCTTGATCAGCGGATTGACGCGCAAGCCAAGGTCTTTGAACAGTTGCAAGAGTTCTTCATGAGACGCCGGATTAATGCCTTCCATGCGGCCGGCGCCGTAGCAGAAAATTTCCAGAGGTCGAGAAGCGGTGATCTGCGGATCCAGCTGCCGCAAAGAACCGGCTGCCGCATTGCGCGGATTGGCAAAAAGCGGTTCTTCATCTTTTTCCCGACGGCGATTGAGTTGTTGAAACGCCTTGTTCGACAGAATCACTTCGCCGCGTGCTTCCAGCCGCGCCACCGGCTTGCGCAGTTTGAGCGGAATCGCTTTGATCGTGCGCAGATTTTGCGTAACGTTTTCACCCACCATGCCGTCGCCGCGCGTGCTGCCGACAGCGAGCAGGCCATTCACATAGGTCAATTCCACCGCCAGGCCGTCCAACTTGGGTTCGCAGACATAGTCCACGATTTGTTGCCCGAGCAGACGCCGGGTGCGTTCGTCGAACTCTAGAAATTCTGCTTCCTCAAGAGCGTTGTCGAGACTGAGCATGGGCATGGAATGCGGCGCCGGGGTAAATGCGTCCAAAGCCTGACCACCGACGCGCTGGGTCGGCGAATCGGGCGTTATCAAATGCGGGTGTTGCTTTTCCAGCGCCAGCAATTGTTTCATCAATCGGTCATATTCCGCATCCGAGATTTCCGGATCATCCAGTACATAGTAGCGATGATTGTGATAGGCTAATTGCTCGCGCAACCCGGCTATTTCATCCTGTGGAGAAAACATGACGCTCTATTTTCCCCTGATGCCGAAAAAAGCTTTCATGATGTGCGAAGCCATCTGCGGATTCTCTTTCAGCCGGCGCGTACAGTAGGCATACCATCGTCGACCAAAAGGAACATAGACGCGCAGTTTATGTCCGGCCGCGACCAGAATGTCGCGCAATTCCGGATCCACGCCCAACAGCATTTGAAATTCATATTGATCGCGACGCAAGGACAGGGTTTCAATCAGACGCAACCCCTGCCAAACCATTTTTTCATCGTGTGTGGCGATGCCCACGTAACTGCCGGCTCTTAACGCCGTTTCCATCAACAAGGCAAAATTATCGTTAATGGTCTGCGGATTTTTATATGCCACCTTACGGGACTCGATGTATATGCCTTTGCACAGACGAAAATTGACTTTTTGTGCAGCCAGTTTTTTCAGATCATCCAGCGAACGACGCAGATAGGCCTGCAGAACAATGCCGGTCTTGGGGAATTCACGGTGTATTTCCAGAAACAGTTCAATAGTAGCCGAAGTGACGCCGGCGTCTTCCATGTCCACGCGGACAAAAACGCCGTCGGCCGCGGCTTTTTCAACAATGCGTCGCACATTGTGACGAACGGCTTGTGGACTGATGAGCAGACCCAGTTGGGTTAGTTTAATCGAGATGTTGCAATCCAGTTTTTCAGTGCGAATGGCGTCCAGAACACGATGGTAATCATTGACCGCTTCTTCGCAGAGTTTGGCATCCGTTGTGCTTTCACCGAGAACGTCCATCGTGGCGCACATGCCCTGGCTGTTCAGCTTTTTAACCACGGCTATGGCATCTTGCAACTTGGCGCCGGCCACATAAGGTTTGGAGACCCAACGGACTATGGGTTTGGGAATCAGGGGGAGAAAGGTTACGACCAGACGGTTGAAGAGGTTCATATTCCATTCCTTCTTTTTAAACCGCATCATTTCAAAAAAGGCGCATCATGTTAGCTTTTTTTTAAACCAATGTCAAGTACAATGTCGGATTCTCGCAAAAGGGAAAACATTTTCTTGATTTTCATCGGGAGAAAGGCTATATTATATTTATTATTCCTTTATGGATTATGGAGGACGCCCCTGGATGGGGAAGGTTATTACAATCGCGAATCAAAAAGGCGGAGTGGGCAAGACCACAACGGCGGTGAATCTGGCCGCCTGTCTGGCCGTAGCTGAGTATCCGACTTTGCTGATTGATATGGACCCACAGGCCAACAGCACCAGCGGGCTGGGTTTCAATCAGAAGGACATGAAAAAGACCATCTATGACGTCCTCATCAATGAAGAAGCACTGGCCGATGTGGTCATTGCTACCGAATTAAAGTACCTCAAGCTGGCGCCTTCTTCCATCAATTTGGTTGGCGCTGAAGTCGAGTTGGTCTCCGCCATCTCGAGGGAACACCGCCTGTTGCGTCAGATTCAGCAGGTTCGGGATAAATATAAATTCATCCTGGTGGATTGTCCCCCCTCTTTGGGATTATTGACCATAAACTCTTTAACGGCATCGGATTCGGTGCTGATTCCGATTCAGTGCGAATACTATGCCTTGGAGGGTTTGGGACAGCTTTTAAACACCATCCGGTTGGTGCAGAAACATTTGAATGAAAAATTGCTGGTCGAGGGTGTTTTGTTGACCATGTATGATGCGCGCCTCAATCTTTCCCGTCAGGTGGCCGAGGATGTGCGTCGTTATTTTGAAGGCAAGGTGTTTGACACCATTGTCACCCGTAACGTGCGGTTGAGTGAAGCGCCCAGTTTCGGCAAACCGATCATTCTGTACGATGCGGTCTCTTCCGGCAGTGAAAATTATATGAGTTTGGCTGAGGAAATCATAAAAAATGGCGAATAAGAAAGCGCTGGGGAGAGGTCTTGGCGCTCTGATTGCCGATGTCCCTGCAGAAGAAAAACAGTCCAAACCCGTGCAGTTTATTGAGGTCAACAAGATTGCTCCCAATCCGTTTCAACCTCGGGAAACGTTCAAACCTGAAGCTTTAGCTGAATTAAAACTGTCGATAGCGGAAAAAGGGTTGGTACAACCGGTCACGGTGCGCAAACACGGCGCCGGATACCAATTGATTGCCGGTGAACGTCGTTTGCGCGCTGTGCGCGATCTGGCTTTGGAGACCGTTCCGGCGTATATTCTCGACGTCGAATCCGACGAAGAGATGCTGGAACTGGCCATCATCGAAAACATCCATCGGGAAGATTTGAATCCCATGGAGGTGGCCGGCAGTTATAAACGACTGATGGACGAGTGCAAACTCACCCAGGAAGAGGTGGCGGTCAAGGTGAGTCGGGATCGCGCCTCGGTGGCCAATTTTTTACGATTGCTCAAGTTGCCGCGACGCATTCAGGAAAGTGTGCAGAGCGGTGAATTGACTATGGGTCATGCGCGCGCCTTGCTGTCTCTGGACAGCCACGAAGAGCAGATTCGCGTCTGGCAGAAAATCATCAAAAGCGCCCTGTCCGTGCGTCAGGTTGAAAACCTGGTGCGCAGCCAGACGAAGAAGAGCAAGCCGAAAAGCAAAGCTGTGAACGGGCAGACCGCGTATCTTACGGATCTTGAAAACCGGTTGCGCACGCGCCTGGCCACCAAAGTGATTATCAAAAGCCGCAGCAAAGGCGGCGTTATTGAAGTCGATTACTATTCGCAGGATGAACTGGAGCGGTTGGCTGCGCTGATTTCCGGCGAATAGAGCCCGGAGTGGCAAGTGAAATTTGATATAGATACATACCGGACCAAGCCCGGTAAAAATCGTCATCGCCGTCGACTGCAGATATTATTGATCCCCGACGACCAGTCAGAGCCCAAGGCGTACAGCCTGTCCATGCGACAGGTAAAAATCGTCAAGGTGTTGGGCGGGTTGTTGGTATTACATATGATTTTCGGTCTATATAGCTATACCGCTTTATCCAGATATCTTTATCGTGTTCGCTCTTTGGAACAGACTAATCAAAAGCTGAACGACAATAACCGACGCATCTATGAATTGGCTGACGCGTTTAAAACGCTGGAAGATGTGGACGAAAAAATTCGCGCCGCTTTGGGTTTAAGCAAATCGTCAACAGCATCCGGATCGTCCATAGAGTCTTTGGGTGAAACGCCGCCGCACGTTCCGGAGCCGACGCGCTATGATCAGCGACCGCGCGCGGTGGACATGGCGCCGGCGGCAACGGCGATCAAGGAGAGCGAAAAACTGGGCATGTTGCAACAGAGCGCCCGCAGCGGTTTACACGAATATTTGCGCGATATCCCGACCTACCTGCCGGTGGAAGGTGTTTTAACAAAGGATTATGCCATTGATGAGCGCGGCACGCTCTCCGGCCATCAGGGCGTGGATATCGCGGCGCCACGCGGATCCCTTGTGCGCGCTGCCGGCGACGGCACAGTGGTTTTTTCAGGATGGACCGAGGATTTAGGCAATTTGATAATTTTATATCACGGCAACGGTTATTTCACCTACTATGGTCATAACCAGCGGTTGTTAAAATTGCGCAACAGTTATGTGCGCAAAGCGGATGTGATCGCCATGGTGGGCAGTTCGGGCGCCAGTTCGGCGCCGCACCTGCATTTTGAAATTTGGAAAGACGGTCTGCCGTTGGATCCCAAACAGTACATTCTGGCGTTCTCCCGGATGTAGCGAACCTCTTTCCGGGAAGAAAAATAGTCCAAACTGTAGACTCAGTTGATGCCGACCGCAAGGCCGGATTTGGCAGTTCAATCAAACACGGATGCGAAAGATGAAACCTATGGAAAAGCCGGGGGAATTGGGGACTATAATCGGGCGTGGCTCGGTGTTTCAGGGCAACCTTAAAGTGGAACACTCTTTACGCATTGACGGCAAAATCAAGGGCGATATCCAATCAGCCGATACGTTAATTGTCGGCGCCGAAGGGGAGATCACCGGCAACATCAACGTGAAGAATCTCATTATCGGCGGAAAAATTTTCGGCACAGCCGTCGCACCGGGGCGTATCGTCCTGGAGAGCAAAGCTGAATTTCACGGCGACATCAAAACCACCAAACTGGTGATCGATGAGGGTGCGATTTTTGACGGCAGATGCTCCATGACGGAAAGCAAAGCCGGCGAAATGAAAAAGAAAGAGTCCGCCGGCAGAGACGAAGACGCCATTATCAAATAACAAATCCGGTTTATCCGGCTTGGAATTTTGCAGAACAAATTTAAATCAACTTCCTACGGACAATATCTCGATCTGGGACTGCAACTGGCTGTCGGTTTTGGATTGGGATTTTTCGGCGGCTGGTGGCTGGACGGCAAGCTGCACACGACACCCTTGTTTGCCATCCTGGGCCTTTTTATGGGTGCTGCCGCCGGTCTTTTGAATATTTATCGGGCTGTATATCCTGTTAAAGACAGAAAAAAGGATGACAACGAGGTCTGACGATAAAAAACGCGAGCTCACGGTTTTACTCCATACCATAATCGTTTTTGCAGTGACATTGATACCGATTGCATTTTTTAGCAGCTTGCCCTTTATCCTTTCCTACAGTTTGGGTTATCTGGTCTGCCTGTTGAACATTCTGTTCAGCGTTATCTCCATACGCTGGGGATTTTCCAAAAAAAGCGCGACTTTTTACAAAGTCGTATGGGGCGGCATGCTGCTGCGGCTGGCAATCTTTAGTGCGATGCTGATCAGCCTGATCAAATGTACGCATCTGCCTGTGACAGGTTTTTTACTTTCGTTTGTCATTTTTTATCTGTACATACAATATCACGAAGTGCGGTTGGTTAACGAAAAATTAAGCAAGAAAAATGATCCAGGAAGCAGTTGAACACGTTGCTGAACAGGGCCACGCCGCAGCCCGGCAAATAGCGGAACACGGCGCCGAAGCGGCGCAACACGCGGCCGAGCATGGCGGCGAAACCGGCGTTGGTTTCATGCTGCATCATATCTTGGCCAGACCGTTGGTTAAATTGCCGACCGTTGGCGGCATCGATTTGACCATTACCAATCACACCCTTATGATGTGGATTGTGTCGTTGCTGTTGATTTTGGCTTTTACGTTGTCTTTCCGCCGTAAAGGATTGGTGGCCAAGGGCCGGCTGGCCAATGCGCTGGAAGCGCTGGTGCTGTTCATTCGCGATACCGTGATACGGCCGAATTTGGGGCATGGCGGCAAAGCGTATGAGCCCTATTTGCTGACCGCTTTCTTTTTTATTCTGCTGTGTAATTTGATGGGTCTGGTGCCCTATGCCGCCACAGCCACAGGCAACATTGGCGTGACCGCCGGCCTGGCGCTGCTGACCTTGACCATGGTGCTGCTTGCCGGCATCCGCCAGCACGGCCTGTGGGGTTATATGAAGTCTTTTATGCCGCCCGGCATTCCCTGGTGGCTCGGGCCGGTCATGGTGCCGGTGGAGGTTTTGAGTTTGCTGACCAAACATTTTGCTCTTACCATCCGTCTTTTTGCCAATATGATTGCCGGCCATTTGACGATTCTGTCTTTAATGAGCATCATTTTTATATTCAAGAGTCTGGCCATTGCGCCTTTTCCGTGGGCGATAATGGTTTTTTCCAGCATCCTGGAAATTTTAATCGCATTTATTCAGGCCTATGTTTTTACCATGTTGTCTTCGGTGTTCATAGGCGCCTCGCTGGCGTCCGAACACTAGTCGGCCAACAAACCATTCATAATACACTATTATTCATCAAGGAGGATTTATGGATCCCAAAGCATTTGCATTTTTGGCAGCCGGTCTGGGAGCGGCTGGGGTAACTTTTGGCGCCGCCTATGGCATCAGCAAACTGGCCAGCGCCGCCATCAGCGGCATAGCCCGTCAGCCGGAAGCGGCTGGCGAAATCCGCGGTGCGATGATCATCACCGCCGGTATGATCGAAGGCGTGGCGTTGTTCGCCGCCGCTATCTGCATCATGTTGGCTTTCAAATAAAACCAATAGGGTTATCTCATGGAACTCATGACCCCAAACACCGGCGCAATCATATGGACCATTTTGACCTTTGTTGCGCTGCTGTTCATTCTCGGCAAATTTGCCTGGAAACCGATTCTGGCCATGCTCGATGAACGTGAAAAAGAGATTGCCGGCTCTCTGGAACTAGCGGACAAAGCCGGCAAGGAAGCCAAAAAGACTCTGGCCGAACAATCCGCCATTCTCGACGCCGCGCGTCGGGAGGGACAGGAAATCGTCGCCAAAGCGCGTCAGGCTGCAGAAGCGAGCAAGAACGACATCATGCAAAAAGCCAATGCCGAGGCCGAAAAGTTGATTCAACGCGCCAGCCGCGAGATTCAACTCAGCAGGGACAAAGCCATGGCTGACATGCGCGACCTGGCTGTGGAACTGTCCATGGCCGCCACCGGTAAGCTTATCGGTAAATCGCTGGATAAGAAAGACCACGAAAAACTCATCAAAGAGTCAATGCAAAAAGTAGGGGATTTGAATTGAAACCAAACCCTGTTGCCCGACGTTATGCCAGGGCGCTTTTTGAATTGGCAGAGCGGAATGACAGTCTCGATCAAATCATGCGGGAGGTCGCAGCGTTTGCTCAGGCATTGACGGACGACGATCACCTGCGCACCTTTCTGTTTTCACCGCAAGTGGATCGCCGTTTAAAAAAGCAAGCACTGGATGCTGCGATTGCCGGCAGGACTTTGCCGCTGTTTTATCATTTTCTATTGTTGCTGTTGCGCAAGGGACGGCAACAGTTATATCACGAGATCGTTTTTGAGCTTGGCAGGCTTTACGATGCACATAAAAAGCGCGTGCGCGCCAAGGTGGTATCGGCCACCGCGCTGTCCAAAGAACAATTGGAAACCTTGCGCAAACAGCTGGCCGGCAAGGCTAAGGCTGAAGTTATCATTGAAAATCAAGTCCATCCGGAAATACTCGGCGGCCTGGTGATCAATGTCGGCGGCAAAGTGCTCGATGCCAGCCTGGCTCATCAATTGAATCGCCTGCGCAAAGAATTGCAGCAGGCCAAGATGGAATCAACCATACATTAAAACCTTATACGAGGTTACAGGTACACCAACATGGAAATAAAACCTGAAGAAATCACATCTGTCCTTAAAAAACAGATTGAATCTTTTGAAAAGCAAGTCGACCTGGAAGAGGTGGGCGAGGTCATACAGGTCGGCGACGGCATTGCCCGCGTCTACGGCCTGGAAAACGTCATGTCCATGGAACTGGTCGAGTTTCCCAACGGCGTGTTCGGCATGGCCCTCAATCTGGAAGAGGACAATGTCGGCTGCGTGCTTTTCGGGGAAGACGCCAAGATCAAAGAGGGCGACACCGCGAAACGCACCGGACGCGTGGTGGAAGTTCCGGTGGGGCCGGAATTGCTCGGTCGCGTGGTCAATCCCCTGGGTCAACCCATTGACGGCAAGGGACCGATTAACGCCAAAGCCTCGTTGCCCATTGAGCGCAAGGCCTTAGGCGTGGTACAACGGCAGATGGTCAAAGAGCCGTTGCAGACCGGCATCAAGGCCATTGACGCCATGATTCCCATCGGCCGCGGCCAGCGCGAGTTGATCATCGGCGACCGCCAACTCGGCAAGACGGCGGTCATTACCGATACGTTTATCAACCAGAAAGACACGGATGTGGTCTGCATCTATGTGGCCATCGGACAAAAAGGCTCTACCGTGGCGCAGGTGGTTAAAACGTTGGAGGAATACGGCGCTCTGGATCATACCATCATCGTCAGCTCTACCGCAGACTCGCCGGCGCCCATGCAGTTCATCGCGCCCTATGCCGGCGCAGCCATGGGCGAATATTTTCGCGACAACGGCCAACATGCGGTTATCGCCTACGACGATCTTTCCAAACACGCCTGGGCGTATCGGCAGATGTCGTTGCTGCTGCGCAGACCTCCCGGTCGCGAAGCCTATCCCGGCGACGTATTCTATCTGCATTCCCGTTTATTGGAGCGTGCGGCAAAATTAAACGATAAACTGGGCGGCGGCTCTTTGACCGCGTTGCCCATTATTGAAACGCAGGCAGGCGATTTTTCCGCTTATATCCCGACCAACGTCATCTCCATCACCGACGGTCAGATTTATTTGGAACCCAATCTGTTCTACAGCGGCATTCGTCCGGCCTTGAACACCGGTCTTTCCGTGTCGCGCGTCGGCGGCAACGCTCAGGTCAAAGTGATGCGTAAAATTGCCGGCGGTTTGCGTCTGGAATTAGCGCAATATCGCGCTCTGGAAGCATTTGCCAAATTCGGCTCTGATCTGGACAAGTCCACGCAACGGCAATTGAATCGCGGCCAGCGTTTGGTGGAACTGATGCGGCAAAATCAATATCAACCTTTGCCGGTTGAAAAACAGGTCAGCGCTATTTATCTCGGCGTGCGCGGCTATCTGGATGCCATACCGGTAACGGAAGTTGTGCGCGCAGAGCAAGAGTTTTATCGCTTCCTGGACAGCCGTTATGAGGAATTGTTGCACGACATTCGTGAAAAGAAAGAGTTGTCCGACGATATGGACCAACGGTTGAAAACGGCGTGCGAAGAGTTTATGAAAACCTTTGCTGCAACGGTGTAAGCCATGGCAACGTTACGGAATATCAAACGCCAGATCGTCAGTGTTCGCTCAACGCAGCAGATCACCAAAGCCATGAAGATGGTGGCAGCGGCCAAGTTGCGCAAAGCGCAAGGCCGGCTCATGAGCGCCCGGCCCTATGCGCGCGAAATGGACGAGGTGTTGCGTCAGGTTTCCCTGCGGCTACGCAAACAGAAACATCCGCTGCTGCAGGCGCGTCGCGGCCATAAGGTGCTGTATGTTCTGATTACGGCGGATCGCGGTCTGTGCGGAAGTTTTAATTCCAACCTGATTCGACGCTGTCAGGACGAATGGCTGCAGAACGCGAACGATATAAAGTTGTTGATGACCGTGGGGCGCAAGGGTTATGATTTTTTTCGTCGTCGCGATTTTAACCTCAGCGCTCATGTCGTTGATCTGTTTAACAACCTGGAATTTCATCACGCCCAGGTGATCACCGCCAAAGTAGTGGAACTGTATCAGGCCGAAAAGATCGATCGGGTGGTGGTGATCTATAACGAATTCAAGTCCGCCGTGCAGCAAAAGATCATTGTGGAACAGCTGTTGCCCATCCAACCGGCGAAACCGGTGGATAACAAGCGGTATCCCGTGGGATTTATCTTTGAGCCCAGCCCGATGAAAATTCTGGATCAGCTGTGTCCGCTTAATCTGAACACGCAGATGTGGCGTATGTTGTTGGAAAGCAATGCCTCCGAATTCGGTGCGCGCATGACGGCCATGGAGTCGGCCAGCGATAACGCAGAAGATATGATCAAGGAACTGGTGTTGTTCTATAACAAGGCGCGTCAGGCGAACATCACCAACGAGTTGAACGAAATCGTCACCGGCGCAAACGCCTTGCGCGGTTGACGCCGCGGCCTCGGTTTTGGAATTGTCAAACGAATAGAAAAAACTTGTCTCAGGAGATTTTTTAAATGGCTAATACTGGACGTATCACCCAGATCATTGGTCCGGTGGTTGACGTATATTTTGATTCTGGAAAATTACCCGCCATCAATAACGCTCTGGACCTCAAGCGCAGCGACGGATCGCGATTGGTGCTGGAAGTGGCGCAACATCTGGGCGAAAACACGACCCGTTGCGTGGCCATGGATTCCACCGACGGATTACAGCGCGGTCATGAAGTGCAGGACACCGGCGCGCCCATCAAAATTCCGGTGGGCAAGGGCACACTGGGTCGCTTGCTCAATTTAACCGGTGATCCCATTGATGAGTGGGGTCCTATTCCGGCCACAGAGTACTGGCCTATTCATCGACCTTCGCCGAAATATGAAGAACTGGAAACCAAGGCCGAGATGTTTGAGACCGGCATCAAGGTCATCGATCTGTTGGAGCCTTATTCCAAGGGCGGCAAAACCGGCCTGTTCGGCGGCGCCGGCGTGGGTAAAACGGTTTTAATCACCGAATTGATCAATAACATTGCCATCCAAAAAGGCGGATTTTCCGTGTTTGCCGGCGTCGGCGAACGCACCCGCGAAGGCAATGACCTGTGGCGGGAAATGCAGGAAGCCGGCGTCATCAATCGCCAGGACCTGGTGCAATCCAAGGTGGCCATGGTGTTCGGCCAGATGAACGAACCACCAGGCGCGCGCCAGCGCGTCGGCCTGTCCGCATTAACCCTGGCTGAGTATTTTCGCGACGTGGAAAATAAGGACGTGCTGCTGTTCATCGACAATATTTTCCGTTTTACCCAGGCCGGCTCAGAAGTGTCTGCCTTGCTGGGTCGTATTCCTTCAGCCGTCGGCTATCAACCGACTCTGGCTACGGAAATGGGACAATTGCAGGAACGCATCACTTCGACCAAGAACGGCTCCATCACCTCTGTGCAGGCCATTTACGTGCCGGCGGACGATTTGACCGATCCGGCGCCGGCCACCACCTTTAGCCATCTCGATGCCACCACGGTGTTGAGTCGACAATTGGCGGAAATGAGCATCTACCCGGCTGTGGACCCGTTGGATTCCACTTCGCGTATTCTGGATCCGCGTATTGTGGGCGAAGAGCATTATCGCATAGCTCGCACGGTGCAGCAGATTCTGCAAAAGTACAAAGATCTGCAGGACATTATCGCCATCCTCGGCATGGAGGAACTGTCCGAAGAAGACAAACTGACAGTGAATCGCGCACGACGTATTCAGCGCTTTTTGTCGCAGCCGTTCACCACAGCGGAAGCGTTCACCGGCTTTAAGGGCCGTTATGTCAAACTGGAAGACACCATTCGCGGTTTCCGTGAAATCGTGGAAGGCAAACATGACGAGCTTCCGGAACAGGCGTTTTGGATGGTCGGCACCATTGAGGAAGCGGTGGAAAAAGCCGACAAGATGCGCGAAGCGTAAGCGACAGTCAGATGTCGGACATCTTCAAGATGTCCGACATCCGGCTCAATTGACTTAATATCATAAATTGCAGATACCATGGAAAAATTATTCAGACTAGAAATCATTACGCCGCAGCGTGTGGTTTTCGAGGGTCAGGTCCGGCAGGTGCAAGCCCAGGGCGTTGGCGGACGATTCGGCATCCTGTACAATCACACGCCGTTTCTGACCACGCTGGCGATCGGCAGCATTGAAGTGGAAACCGAGTCCGGAGACAAAAGGTTTGCTGCCGGCAACGGTTTTGCCGAGGTGATGAACAACAAAATGTCCATCCTGGTGGAAACAGCTGAAGAATCGTCTGAAATTGACGTCCATCGTGCCCAGGCTGCGCGCGAACGCGCCTGGAAGCGGTTGCATGAAGAGAAAACCAAAGACATCGATGTGCCGCGCGCCCAGGCCGCACTGGCGCGTGCATTGAATCGCCTGGCTGTTGCCGGACATCGGGCCTAAGACCGGAAAGGATAAAGCCGCTGGCTGAAATAATCGCTTGACATAAAACAAAAAACTCTTAAATTTATTGAATATGAATACGGCGCCGTTTTTATTTTGTAGAGCGCCGTTTTCGATTTAGGCGTGTGGAAAGGGCAGTACATGAATCGATTCCACTTTCACCCCGGGTCAGGCATCTTTAGTCGGGTTCTGATACTGCTTCATCGATGTATCCCTGCATTTACTCTTCTCTTGCTCCAGATTCCGACATTATCAGGTCAGGAGACAGGAACCCCTTTGCCGGAAATCCCGTTTGAAGAACGATTGCGTTTTTATTTGAACGACCAAACTCAGGATGTTGTAAACGATTTACTGGCGCGTGAGCAGGAACTGCTGCAATTGGTGCAAAACGTACATCTTGAGGTGGCCAGTCGCGGTGCAAAATCCTTAAACGGTTTTCATCAGGTGTTCGATTATCGGGATACGCTCGTGCAAGCCTATCAACAGGAGCTGGTGCAGCTGGTCGGCGTTTATGATGATCTGCAAAAACTGCAGCGCATCGCTGACTATCGCGGAGACGCACGACTGTTGGATCAGGTGACGCAGAGCAAATATGACCTGCTCAGCTCTATGGATAATCGCACCATCTATAAAAAGGGCATTTATTCCGCCGGACAGGTCGGCGGTATGGTGGATGAATATACCGGTGAACTGGATTCCTTGTTGAATATATATGACGCTCTGGAGCGCGCCAAAGTCATGGCGTACGCGCAAAACAACGGTGAAGCGTTGCAGACCATAGAGCAACAACAAACCCAGCTGGTAAAAATTCTCGGCGGTTGGAACAAATTGGGGCCAATGGCCGACACCTCTCTGTATCGTCTTAAAAACGAAGCCAATCAAATCAGCCAGGTCATGAAGCAGGTAGATTCCCTGCAAACCGGCGGCAGCGCCGCCGAGGCGCAACGGTTAGAGGCGATCAAATCAGCATTGTTGAATCGGGTGGATAAAACCGTCATCGATCTTTTGGCCAAAGCCGGCTATACCATAAATGCGTATCCCACGGTTTCTGATTTTATTGATTCCTGGAAAAAAGAGCGATTGGTGGATATGCAAACACGATTAACGGAATATCGCATCATTCAAAAACGGATGTTGGAAAGCGCTACGGATGCAGAGCGCGATCGGATGTTGAATCGCGATCTCACGACCGTGGCCGCCAATTATTCCGACGGCCGTTTTCGGCTGACCGAGTTTCAAATTGAGAGCATCCGGGAGCAGTATGCATCCTGGTATTCCTACTTTACCCCGCTGATCTATTATCTGGCCGAATGCCGCTATCACCGAAAGGCTTACGACGCTGCGCGTGACTTGTATCGCGACCTGGCGGCTGACTCCAGCGCAGGAACTTTTCGCGCGGCTGCGCTGGTTCGGCTCATGCAATATGCCGATACGTTTGGCCTGCAGCGCGAGTTTCTTACGCACTATAGCAGTCTGATGCAGGAAAAACGGGCTTCCTCGGCACAACGGTCCCTGGCGCACTATCTCGCGGCCAATCGTTTTTTCAGCGCCAATGATCTGGATGCCAGCATGTCCGCTTTGGCCGCGATTCCACCCTATTCGGAATATTATATGTCCGGTCAGCTGTTGCTGGCTATTGTTCATCTGAACAAGAATAATTTTACCGCGGCTATTCCCATTTTACAATCCTTGACCGACGAAAAAATTTATCCCTGGACCGATCTGCAAACCGCCTACATCCGCAATACGGCTCTGCTCAAGCTGGGTATGATCTATTATCAACGTGCGGAATTTCAGACGGCCTTATCCTATTTTGAAAGGGTTTCTCAGGGCTTTCAGGATTATGATCAGGCGTTAATCGGCCAATCCTGGGCCAGTTTGCGGCTCGGCGATTACAGCACCTCCCTGGCGCGATCTCATCAGGTGTTGAATAATTATCTGGCCTCGAATTTCACCTATGAAGCCCTGACGCTGGCCGGTCATTGCAAGCGGCTGTTGAATCAGCCGGAAAGCGCGTTGAACGCCTATCGTTATGTCGTGCGCAGCCAAAACGAAAAAGCGCGTAAGGAAGAATTGAATCAGGAGCGCGATCGGGTTACCGCCCAGGATCGCGAGCTCAATCGTCTGGAAACAGAGTCGCTGGAAAAAAGACAGATAGATCTGTATGCGGAAATCGATAAAATAAAAGAACAGATCACCGGCTATATGGACGTGATGAACGAACGCACCGACAGCGGCGTTCGTCTTTTGCAGGATTATTATGATGAACGGCTGGATATCTTCGCTCGTATGGATGATCTGCAGATGGTGATAGAAACCGCGGAACGGGAAGAACGTCCCGACCTGGCGGATAAAGCGCGCAAACAACTGTCCCGTCTGATCCGGGTCTTGGAAACCTACCGGTCTGATCAGGAGGTGGTCAACACGGCGTTTCTGGTGGATTTTCCGCTTGCCGCCAAAGAAGCGAGCATGGAATATCAAAAGAGCAACCTTTCCGGCGTATATCGCGATCTGGATTTGGAAAAGCGGCGGCTGGAGCGCAATATCGAACTGTTGACGGAATATCAACGGGTGGGGCGCAATCGCGGCCGCGAAAGTGAGCGCACGGATCTGACCGTATTGCAGACCGATCTGGAACACCTGCGCGACCGTTTAAGCGTCTTGCGCAAGAGCGTGGTGGAGACGATGCCCCGGGATCCTGCTTCCAACGCTGAACTGTGGAACGATTTTTCCGGTTTTGGCTTAACGGACGTGATTTACAAAGAGCGCAGCAATCGTCTTAACACCGTTGATAATTATGCTGAACGACTCAAGGGCATTGAAACGGTGTTGGCGGAACGCCGCGGGGAGATCCAGCAACGGTTGCAGAGTTTTGAAAATGATATCCGGAAGTTGCAGGACGAATTGTTGTCGCGCAAGATCCGATTGGATCAAATGGAACGACAGACCTATTTCGACAAATTTTATTTTGATGAAAAGGAGCAGGAAGAGGAAGCCTGGGAAGAACAATTGAACCGGTCGCCCAATCAATAATCCGGCGCGGCTGCAAACAGGCAAAATCATCACAGGCTTATCGGACAAGTCGGAAATAAATGAGAAAAGAATGAATCTATCCATCTTTACTCGAACAGCAACTTGGCTTTTCATCGGATGTATGATCGTTGCGCCGCCGGCTGTTTCGCAAACAACAACCCTCAGCGATTCGGCGTTTACGCTTTTGACGCAGCGGGATTCCGTTCTCAAAACTTTTTCTTTGGAAGAGCTGGAGCGTTTTCGCAATTACTATACGCGTGAAATCACCCGTTTGCAAAACGAAAGGCTGGAATTGCGCAAACGCGGCATTCGCGACGGCGAGTTGTTCCTTGCCCGCAAACCCAACAGCACGTCCGGCGATAAAATGATGATGCGTTTGGCCGAGCTGTATTATGAACAGGCGCAGGATGATTTTCTGATCGAGATGCAGGAATATGACCGGCTGTACAGCCTGTATGAGCGCGGCCAATCCATACAACAACCCCGCGAACCGAAAAAAAATATCAGCCAGGCTCTGGACCTTTATGTGACCGTGGTGGAAAAATATCCGCACGGCGATCTGGTCGATGACGCCGTATACAATATCGGTTTTTTGTTGGAGGAGGCCGGCTTTCCCGACAGCAGCAGGGCTTTTTATGAAAAGCTGGTCCGGGAATTTCCGCAAAGCAACCTGATGCCCGACGCGCTGATGCGTCTGGGCGAGTACTATTTCAATCCTCCGGTCAATAATGTGGAAGCCGCCATCAGCTATTTTAACAAAGTGACGGCCTACATTGAAAGTCCGCGTTACAATGAAGCGTTGTATCGATTGGGTTGGTGCTATTATCGCACGAACGACTACCCGCGCGCCATATCTTATTTTACCCGTTTGGCCGATGATGTGCAAAGAACCAAAACCTGGGATCCTTTACAAAAGTACACCAATCCTTCTCTGGTCGATGAATCCGTTGAATACATCGGTCTTTCATTTCTCGACTATGGCGGTTCGGATCGGGCTGCCGGTTATTTGCAGCAGATCGGCGGACGCTCATACGGCGTTAACATATTGCGGCGCATTGGCGACGCCTATTTCAGTGAAAAGGAAGATTATCCGAACGCGCTTAAATCCTTCAAATTGCTGCTGCAGCTTTATCCGGATGCGAGCGTGGCGCCGGCTGCGCAAAACCGCATGGTCCAGTGCTACCGCCGCATGGAAGACCAGGCGTCCGCATTTATGGCGCGTGAAACGTTGTTTAACGCCTACCATGAGGGTTCGGACTGGTGGAATAAAAACACGGATAAAGAAGCGCGCAAACGGGCGTTGCTGTACTGTGAAAGCGCCTTGCGCGACAACATCACCGTGTTGTTGAATCGCGGCCAGGAAACCAACCAGCTGGAATTTTTCAACCAGGCGGTCCTTTCAAGCCGGAAGTATTTGGAAAACTTTCCCACCGACTCTAGCGCCGCCATGATTCACTGGAATATGGCGCTTACTCTGGACGCAAAGCTCAAGCAGGCGCAAACGGCTTTCGATGAATACATTAAAATCAGCAATCAATATTGGGATTCCCGCTATCAGCGCAACGCGGCAGCCAATGCCGTAGCGCTGGCGCGCGATGCTGCGGTCGGCGTCATTGCATCGGCAGAAAAGGCGGCTGCTCAGCAGGAAATCTCGCTGGCAGACCTGCAGAAAGAGACCAGGAATCCACAAGGCGTCCGCTTTCGGGAAAAGATGAAACTGGAACCGCGTCAACTGACCGCAGAAGAAGCCCGGCTGGCGCAGGCCTATGACAACTATATCAAGTTGTTTCCGCACGACAAGGAAACGCCGATGTTTCTCGCCAATGCGGGCGCACTCTATTATCGACGCCATCAGTACAAGGAAGCTCTGCGTTATTTCAACACCTTGTTGCGCCATTTTCCGGGCAGCGAAGAGTTCGCCCAGGCCCGGTACGCCATTATGGAAAGCTATTTCGGCAAAGCCGACTTTCGCAGTTCGGAAATCATCGCGCGCCGCATCGTCAACAGCGACGCGCCAGATGAGGTGAAATCCAAGGCGCGCCGGCGCATGGCCGAGTCCATATACCTTTCGGCCGAATTGCTGGCTGAAGAGGAAAAACACCTGGAATCGGGCAACGAATATCGCCGCGTGGTCAAAGAGGCGCCCACCAGTTCTTTTGCCGACCTGGCCCTGTTTAACGCCGGTCTGGAATACGATAAAGCCAACGAGTTCAACCGTGCCATTGAGACCTATCAATACCTGATGGCCACGCAACCGAAATCCGGATATGTTCTGGATGCGCAAAACAACCTGGCGTTCGATTATGTGGAGGTGCACGATTATCGCAATGCCGCCTTGACCTATGAACGACTCAGCAGCCTGCATACGGATTCGACCAAGGCCCGCGACGCTTTGTTCAACGCCGGCCTTTACTATTCCCGTTCCGAGGACTGGGAAAACGCCATCAAAAGCAACCGGACTTTTGTGCAACGGTTCCCGCGCGATGATTATGCGGATGATGCGGCTTTTGACATCGGCATTTTTTATCGGCGACTGAATGAGTACGACAAGTCTCAGGATGCTTTTTTATCCTTTACAGAAAAATATCCGGGCTCCCACCGGACCGTAGAGGCTTTTTATCTGCGTGGTCGTCACTGGCAGCAAATGAACCGGACGGGTGAAGCGATCCTCGATTTTACCAGGGCGGTGGCCGCCGACGAAAATCTGCGCAATAAGGGATTGGAGCGCAACGAATTTTATGCGGCTGAATCAGAGTTCAGTCTGGCCGGCATCAAGCTGGAAGAGTATGATGCGCTCGAATTCCGCCTGCCGCCGGCCGAGATGAATCGCAACAAACAGCGTAAAAAAGAGTTGTTGCTGGAAATCGTACGTCATCTGAGCAATTGCGCCGCCTATGGGACACCGCGGGTTTATGAGGCCACCCATCTGGTGGGTCAAACCTATCAGCGGTTCGCCGAAACCTGGGCTGCGCAGGATTTGCCGGAAATGGATGCCAACCGGCGGATTGTTGCCAAAAAAGAGATCAATGACGCGGCGGTGGTGCTGTCGGAGCGGGCGGCCGGCGTTTTCAGCAATACGGTTAAAAGTCTGACTCGACTGAAGGAGAGCTATTACGCGAACCTGGTTAAAACCATCGCTGATTCCGCTGCCTGGCCGGCTAGGGTGAGCCAGGACACCATATTGCGCATTGCGGATAAATGGATCGAGCGCTCGCAGAACAAACTGACCGAAGTCCACTTTCAAATGGGTGAGCTGCGCTTTGAATCCGCCCGCATGGTGCTGCGCGCGCCTGCGCCGGCAGGTTTGAGCGATCTGCAGCGGTTGGTCTACCGTAAAAAATTGCTGCAAATCGGCGCCATCCCTTTATTGCAACAGGCCTTTGCCGCGCATCAGCAGAATGTGACAACAGCGGATTCCATGCAGTATGCCTCTGCCTGGATAGATCTTTCAAAACAAAAGATGGTCGCTACCCAAAGTGCGGTGCCAAAACAGTTCACTCTTTTGGCTCTGGAAGGACTCTCCGCTTTGTCCGACAAGTTCGCCAATTACAGCAACATGATTTACAGCGGCCGCTCGTTGGACGATCAACTGGATGATTTGGCTGCTGTAGCGCAAGATATCGCCAATATGGTCGATTTTTCCCAGGCCATTATGGATAGCGCCATTGTCGGTTATGCACGAACCTACCGGCAAGCGCCGCAATGGCAAGCCGGACCGGTCGTTATGGCCGCGCTGCAAGACACCATCATCATGCACCTGGTCGGCTTCAGCGTGGTTTGTGATTCGTTGGCGCTGAACGCCAAACAACGCGCGGATATGGCGCGAGATCAGTTCCTGAAAACCCAGGACCCGGTATATGAAGAAGGACTGTTCACTTTTGAAAGCAACTTTTTTGCTTTGCGCAAAGCGCAAAAAGAGGTTCTGGAACGCGGTTATCATGAGAGCCGGGCGCTGGCATTTCTCGAATCCTCCTCGGGGAAACTTTTAATGCAATTGACTCCGTTGGATCCGGAAAAATACGCTGCTTTGCTGGGTTTGCAAGTGGAGCAGATGCAGATACGTACAGACGAGAGCTGGAAAGCGACCGATTCCTATCATGAGGGCTGGACCTCTGCCGGCTTTGACGCTTCTGCCTGGGTTCCGGCTATGGCAGCGGATTCATCGCAACGCCATGTCATCTGGATGTATGAGCGCACCTTAACACCAGACTCGACGGCGAACCGCTACAAACCCACGCCACGAATTTATTTGCGCAAATTTTTTACCGTTAAAGGCTTGCCGGCGAGCTGTAAAATTATTATTAACGCCGGGTACAACATGGCCATTTACCTGAATAACGAGCTCATCAAACGGTTGCAGTCCGGTCAGGATGAACCCGCTGAGCAAGAAATCGATCTGACCGATGCATTAGCCGGCGGCGAAAATATATTGGCTGTGGACGTCACGGCTGTGGCCGGTCGAACCCCCGCGTTTTCAGCCGAGTTGCGCGTGCGTCATATACCAGGGTGGGAGGAAAAAACCAGAGCCTGGCGCATGCCGTCGCTGAGTGATACGGCGCACTGAGAGAGTTGTATGTCGTGCCGGCTTTTGGCCGGAAAAAAAGTGCGGAACTATTTACCGGGACAATATTTTAAGGTAAGATTATGCGTGTTCTATTGCTGACCCTGTTTCTTTTGATTGTCGGCAGCGGTCTATCGTTGGCGCAAACGGCACAGCCGCCTGATACGGCCCGCGTCGTTACTGCTGCGGATACCACAGCGGTGCGTGAAGTGTCGCTGGAGGACATTCACATCGAAGCGGTGATTGAGAAACCCGCCGTAACCCTCATTCCCAAGCGCATCACACCGGAGATGGGCGACGCGCCGGCTATGGTCCGGTCTTTTGATCGGGAACTCAAGCAACGTCCGCAGTTCATTACCGAGATCGGCCGTGAGGCTGAGAATGGCGAGCGCATGCAGACGGACAAAAAAAATCTTGCGAAAGAAAAGAAATAAGAATATATTCTTAAGAATTTGATCCTTATGCACTGGCAACATTTATTGGTTTTATGGGAGGTTATCCATGTCTGAATTGATTCGCAATTTTAGTCCGGATGTGGCGGGTTATCTGTTCATGTGGGCGCTGATCATTCCGGCTGTATTTGCGGTGGCCATTACCATCGAGCGCGGCATCTATATCATCGGACGCAGCGACATCAATGCGGAAAAATTTATGGCTGAGATTCGTAAATTGGTCACGGCCGGAAGGTTGGAAGATGCATTGGACTTGTGCGGACGCGCCAAAGATCGCGCTCTGCCCAAAGTGGTGGCTGCGGGCCTGCGCGCGGTGGTTAATAAACAACAGGTGGATTTCCGTTCCATACAAAACTCGGTAGACGAAGGAATGCTGGAAATTATTCCCAAACTGCAGGCGCGCACCAACTATCTGGCCATGTTGGCTAATATCGCTACCTTATTGGGTTTGCTTGGAACCATTTACGGTTTGATTATTGCTTTCCGTTCCATTTCTGCACCAGGCATCGACGCTGCTGAAAAAGCGCGGTTGCTGGCCGCCGGCATTTCTACGGCCATGAACACCACTCTGATCGGTTTGTTCATCGCCATTCCGACGATTTTTTTCTATACCTATTTGACCAATCGCACCGGCAAGATTATAGATGAAATCGACGAACATATGGTCAAATTGATCAACCTGTTAACCGGGAACCGTTAGTCATGGCCTTTAAACCCTCCTTACGTCGTCATCGTGAAGTGGATCAGGTTGAATTGAATCTGTTCCCGGTGATGAATATGATGGTGGTTTTAATTCCGCTGTTGCTATCCACCACCCAGTTTGTCAAATACGGCATTATTGAATTGAATTTGCCGCGCGCGGCCGGCGGTCCGGTCAGCCAGGCGACGCTGGCAAAAGAAACGCAACCCGGATTGGATATTGCGGTTTCCATTACCTCGCGTGGCTTTTATCTGTCCAGCAATCAGGCGGTGTTGCGGGACCCGGCTAGCGGTGGACCTACGATCGCCCGGCTCGCCAACGGCGAGTTTGATTTTGCAGCATTGACGCAAAAGCTCTATGAACTCAAGCAACGCGTCGCCAAATCACCCATGGATACGCGCAAGATCGTCATTCAGGCAGAAATGAATATCGATTATCAAACTTTAGTGGACACCATGGACGCGGCGCGCAGCATCAAGGTAAACAACGTCGGGTATGAGCTTTTTCCCGAAGTGGTTATTAGCGCCGGCATCCTCTAAGTTCGGATATAAAAATGGCTTTTATTCCTTCACGCATCAAAAGACATAACACCGGTGAGGCGAAAGTGGGCCTTAATCTCACTTCGATGATGGATATGTTTACCATCATTCTGGTGTTTTTAATGAAAACCTATAATACGGAAGGATTGCTGACCCACCCGTCAAAAGACCTGACTTTGCCAAAATCGACCACGGAACGGCCGCCGGAGGTGGCCCTGGATGTGACCGTGTCGCGTGAATGGATCATGGTTAACGAAAGACCGGTGGAACGACTGAGTGCGGTTGAAAACAAGACAGACTTGTGGATCCCTACGCTGTACGACGCTCTGCAAAAGTATGCACAGGAAGCCAAGCGTATGGAAGAGACCTATGGGATCAAGTTTACCGGCAAAGTCACCATACAAGGCGATCAAAAACTGCCTTTCAGCACCTTGCTTAAAGTAATGGCAACCTGCGGCCGATCTGAATTTCCCAATATGCGATTGGTGGTGTATCAACGCGGCGGCTGATTGGGCTGTGTTGACTGAGTGTGTTGATCATTTTCATAAGGAGTTATTTTTACGATAGCGGTACTGCCACAAGAATATTATAAAAAGCCGTTTGAAGATATTGACCGTGAATTTCTGTTTATTCTCCTGGGTTCCTTCATCGCGCATCTTTCGGTGATCGCCTATTTTTTGCTGAATCCGCCGTCCGCCGCCATACCCGACAGCGCGATTCGCCAAATCCAGGAACGGTACGCCAATCTGGTGCTTGATCGCGAGGAGCAAACGGTCCGTGTGGCCAATCAATTGCTGGGAAATATCCCTGGCGGCAGTGAAAAGCGTTTGAAGGCCTCTTCCCGTCGAGGTACGAGCGCACAACGCACAACCAACGGTACGGCCTCATCATCAGGTCGCTCACAATCCGGCGATGGCTCTGCTGCAGGCGGCGGCAGCGGAACTGGAGGAGGGTCCACACTGGTTCTGCCGTCCGGTCCTTCCGGCGGCGCCGTGCGTCAGGCAGAGGAACAGGTGGCCGGTCAGGGTTTATTAGCCATTCTTTCATCACAAAGCGGCCAGGCTGCACAGGATCAAACCGTGACCGATGTCCTGGGCAAGGGCGGCCAGCCGGGACAGAATTATGATCAGGTTTTTCAGAACATAGATCGCCTGGCCAGCAGCGGCGGCAGCAGTCGCAGTGCGGTCAAGGACGGCAGCGGCAGCGGTGATGTGGGGACGCTTGCCACTGCACGCGGCGGACGCACCACCAGCAGCGGCGTTAAAAGCGACGGCATCATCTCCGGGCCTTCCGGCAGCGGCAGTGGTTCCGGATACGGCATCGGCAGCAGCGCCGGCAGCAGTGACGGCATCGGTCGCACGGAAAACATCGAGGTAACCGGACTCACTCCTTTGAACGAAGAGGGTGAAGATATTAAAGGCGGCAGCGGCGCCGTCACCGGTGCTCGCGACGTGGCTGAAGTTTCCGCCATCGTCTATCGGCACAGCCAGGCTATTCAGTATTGTTATGAGCGGGAATTGAAACGCAACCCGGACTTGAAAGGCAAAGTGGTGGTGCGTTTCACAATTCTACCCAATGGCACGGTCACCAATGCGCAAATTGTCACCTCGACCCTCGGCAACGAGAATGTGGAACGCTGCATTCTCTCCCGTGTGTCGCGCTGGGACGATTTCGGCGTCATCGACAGCAGGCTCGGCAACGCCATTTTCCGACAGGTTTATACCTTCGGATTCTAAGCCGGCTTGATTGATTCCATTTATCAGTGATTTTTTGATTTCTTGGCAAGCAATCTGTCAGGCGAATCTTCACCTGACATTTTTTTTATCTATATTTAATAAAGAGAAAGAGAAACAGCTTATGCAGTGGAAGCGGACTCATACGTGTGGAGAGTTGCGAAAAGAGGCGGAAAAGCAGACCGTTGTCATCATGGGCTGGGTGGATCGCCGCCGGGATCATGGTGGTCTGATCTTTATCGATTTGCGTGATCGTTACGGCGTTACTCAGGTGCGCATCGATCCTGAATCAAAAGCCTATGAAGAGGCGAAAACACTACGCGGCGAATATGTCGCCGCTTTTCTGGGCCAGGTGACGCTCCGGCCGGAAGGCATGTGTAATGAAAAGTTGGCTACCGGCGCCATTGAAGTGGTGGCGCAGGAGGTGGAAGTTTTAAACACGGCGAAAACGCCGCCTTTTCCCATCAGCAATGAAACGAATGTTTCTGAAGACCTGCGGCTGAAATATCGTTATCTTGATCTGCGACGGCCCGAAATGCAGAGAAACCTGATGATACGTCATCGCACGGCGCAGATCGCCCGCAACTATTTGACGCAGCAACGCTTCATTGAGATTGAAACGCCGATACTCAGCAAAAGCACGCCGGAAGGCGCGCGCGATTATCTTGTGCCCAGTCGCATTTGGAAAGGCCGTTTTTATGCTTTGCCGCAATCGCCGCAGACCTATAAACAGCTGCTGATGATGGCCGGCTATGATCGTTATTTTCAAATCGTACGCTGTTTCCGCGATGAGGATCTGCGTGCAGATCGGCAACCGGAATTTTCTCAGATCGATATCGAGATGTCATTTATTGATGAAGATGATATCATGACTCTGGTTGAAGGGTTGACCGCCGCCATCTTTAAGGAAATCTGGGATATTAACATTTCTTTGCCTTTGCCGCGTATTCCCTACAGCGAGGCTATGGCCTCCTACGGCAGCGACAAACCGGATGTGCGTTTTGGTTTGAAAATTATCGATATCACCAGTCTGGCCGGCGAAGGAGAGTTTCGTGCTTTTAAGGAGGCGGCAGCCAACCAGGGTCTGGTTGCCGGTCTGTGCGTCAGCGCCGGCGCTCGTTACTCGCGCAAGCAAATCGATACCCTTACGGAGTGGATAAAAGCTCGCGGCGCTTCAGGCCTGGTGGCCATCAAGATCAAAGGCGACGATTGGGACAGTTCATTAAACAAATTTTATGGCGATGAACAGCGTCGCCGCATTATCGCAGCCATGTCGGCACAGGACGGCGACCTGCTCTTGCTGATCGCCGATAAGCGAGACGCAGCCTTGAGTCTCCTCGGCGCCTTGCGCCTGCAGATCGCCGAGCAGGAAAAACTGATACCTGAGAACGAACTGGGTTTGGCGTGGGTTGTGGATTTCCCGCTTTTTGAGTACAGTGAAGAGGAAAAACGATATGTGGCGCGGCATCATCCGTTTACCTCTGCCAAGACCAGGGATTTAAATGATTTGATTCAGCATCCGGAACGCGTACAAGCCCGAGCTTATGATCTGATTATGAAGGGCATGGAAATCGCGGGCGGCAGCATCAGGATTTTTGATACCGAAACACAGGCGCAAATGTTCCGCGCTCTGGGCATCACTGAGCAGGAAGCTCAGGACAAGTTCGGCTTTTTACTGGAAGCACTCTCTTTTGGGGCGCCGCCTCATGGCGGCATTGCTTTCGGTTTTGACCGTCTGATCATGATTTTGGCTGAATGCCCGTCCATTCGCGACGTCATTGCGTTTCCCAAGACTGCCAGCGCCATGTCCCTGATGGAGAACTGTCCGGCTTTTGTGACGCCGGCCCAGCTGGATGAGTTGCATATCGGAGTCAAGGGCGATTTGTCGATATAATTCGACAACTCTATGAAAAAAAAGACGTCTATAACACGAATATTCTTGACAATTACCCATTTTTTTATTAAAATGGTTTAAGGAGAGATACCGCTCATTACTATGGTGTGAACGCGTCTGAATTTCTAAGCAAATCATGTAACACACCGTACGAATTGAAGGTATGAGTTTTTCATTTGAAAGGAGGTGTAGCCTTGATGAAGCGATTCTCCACCACCAGTATACGGATTGCCGTATTTGTTATCATGATGATGGCGCTTGTGATCGTCGGATGCAGCCGCGGTCCAAACGAAAAGCAGTTAAAGGCCCTGGAGGACACCAAAGCCGCAGCTCTGGCTGCTGAGCAGAAGTCCTCGGACTGTAACACTGAGAAAGCCAACCTCGACAAACAGTTAGCGGAGCAGAAGCAAAAGCTCGAGGCGATGAAACAAGAAAAAGTCGCCGTTGAAAAGAGACTGGCTGCAATGTAATTGAAAACAAGAGTCTGAATTAAACCTTTACGGAGGGATTTAAATGAAGTTCTCCAGCAAAGTTTTGCTCATTCTGACGCTTGCGCTTTCTTTTACGCTGCTGTTTGGTTCCTATGCGGCTGCAGCTGACAAGATGAGCATGGATGAATACAACGCTCAACTTAAAGACTGGCAGACCAGAGAAGCCAATGCAAAAAAAGCAGCTGAAGATTGCGCGAAAGGCGTTGCCACTGCAAAAACCGATATCGCCACAGCCAAAGCCGAGACCGATAAAGTTTGGGGCGAAATTCTCAAAGCGCTCGGAACCGATCAGGCCGGTGTGGATGCGTATCGCAATAATCTGAAGGCATTGGACGCTCAGGCCGACGGCCTGTTGGCCCTGTCGCCGGAAGAGCTGTTCAAAAAACGCGATGAATTGGCCGCCTTGGAAGCCAAACTCGCGGAAGCTAAAAAGAGTAAAATTTCGGTTCTAACCGAGATGCAGAACATGATTGCCGGCATTGAAGGCAAGATTGCGCAATTGAAAAACAAGATGCCCAAAGCCATGTATGATCCCTATACCGTGGTCGTTGGCGATTATCTGTGGAAAATTGCGGGCAAAAAAGACATTTATGCAAATCCCTATCAGTGGATGCGCATTTATTCTTACAACAAAGATCAGATCAAAGATCCGGATTTGATTTATCCGAAACAGGTTTTCAAAATTCAGCGCGAATGCGGTCCGGATGAGTACCTGGTGGCCAAAGGCGATTATCTGAAAAAGATCGCTGCTGACCCCAAAGTTTTGGGCGATCCGACCAAATGGACCAAGTTGTACGAAAAGAACAAGGCCATTATCGGTGATGATCCGACGATACTGTATCCCTATACGGTGTTGGTGATCCCGCGCTAAGTCCGAAACCGTCTGCTGCGCAGATTGTTGTTGAGGATTTTTCTAGTATGTTTTGAAAACGATACTCTCAATCCGGGTTGTTCTGCAACCAGGATTGGGAGTATTTTTTTTCCCACGATGCATTATCATAACGCACGAAATTCTAACTTTGAGAGCAGGCTTGGCCGGAAGAAATAAAACTGCTAAAGACGACAGCGAACGTCGTATCGTGATAAAGGGGATTGAACCGCTGGTGCTGTTCGGCGCACGCGACGCCAACATTCGTTTGCTGGAAGAGGAGTTGGATGCGCAAATTGTCGCTCGCGGTCAAGAGATTGTGCTGCGCGGCCGCGCCGAACAGGTGGCGCGCGCCGAACAGGTGATCAATGAACTGTTGTTCCTGGCTAATCGCAATGGTTTGATTTCACCCGATGACATTCTTGCCGTGACCCGTTTGTCCGGTCTGGAACAAAAAAATCAGGAGCGTGACGAGACCGACTCGGAAAAGGTTATCGTTTATACCAGGAGCGGATTCATCAAACCCCGCACCGCAGGCCAACAAAACTATTTGTCGACCTGCAGGCAAAATGATATCGTTTTTGCCATAGGCCCGGCCGGAACCGGCAAGACCTTTATGGCCGTTGCCGTTGCCGTCGCCGCTCTGCGCGATAAAGTCGTTGACCGCATCGCGCTCTGTCGTCCGGCTGTGGAAGCGGGAGAGAGCCTGGGTTTTCTGCCCGGTGATTTTCGGGAAAAGGTGGATCCGTATCTCCGGCCTTTGTACGACGCGCTCCATGACATGCTGCCGGCGGACAAGTTGAAAAGGCTCATCGAGACGCGCGTCATCGAAATCGTCCCGTTAGCCTATATGCGCGGGCGTACGTTGAACAACGCCTTTGTCATTTTGGATGAAGCCCAGAACACCACCATCCTGCAGATGAAAATGTTTTTAACCCGATTGGGCAACAATTCCAAAGCGATTATTACCGGCGACGTGACGCAGATCGATCTGCCGGAGAAAATGGATTCCGGCCTGGTTCATATTCAGACCATTCTCAAAGGCATCGAAGGAATCGATTTTGTATATCTCACGGACCAGGATGTGGTTCGCCATCATTTGGTGAGAAAAATTATCAAAGCGTATGAAAAATCTCCTTCATCATGATCCGTTGCGGCATGGAGGGGCGGTATGAACAGTCTGCGTAAAAGATTGGAACGACTGACCTCCGACTCGGCCGAAATGAGCGGATTGGTCTCCGCACAAAATGAATCGACCTGGTTCAGACAACATCAGCGGCAGATTTACGGCTTGTTCATTCTGGCTGCACTCGTCACTCTCATGTTTCCTTCCAGCACGACCTTTCAGCACGGCGATTTACGCGCCGGCCGCGTTTATATCGGACAGGAGATCATTGCGCCGTTCACTTTTCCGGTCAATAAAAGCGCTGAAGAGTATGCCCAGGATGTTCGGCGCGCCCGCAGCGCCATTGCACCGGTTTTTCAGCGCGACAGCAGCGTTGCGCCGGTGAAATTGCAAGCGGTGGAACGGTTGTTTTCCGACCTGCTTGAAGAACTCAAACGACCGACCGGCACTCTGGATGATTTGCGCATTTTTTTTGATAATAACGGCGTGGCGCTTTCTGCGGATGATTTGTCGGTGCTGATGAACACCGCTGCCGGCCAGGCCGGCGGCGCTGAAAGACCGGGCGGTGTTCTGAGCGCGCGACTGACGAATTTGCGCACCATTCAGAACGCGGTTTCGTCTCTGCTGGAGAAAATGTACACCGTCGGCATCCTGAATGTCGAAAAGAGCAAATTGGATCCGCCGCCGCTCAAGATTTCGGTTCGCGATCGTCGTGGAGAAATATTGGAAGACGCCAACTATTACCGCGGCCTTTTGGATGCGCAGGCCGGATATCTCGAGCAACTCCGAACCGAATTCGGCTTGAATGAAAACAGGGCCCGGCTGGCTTATAAAATCGGAGTTCATTTTTTAACAGCCAATTTGCATTATAACGCCGCAGAGACCAATTTGCGTCGCGAGGAAGCTGCTGCCAATGTTCCACTGGCCAAGGATCAGGTGCTGGCCGGGGAACGCATTATCGACAGCCATCAGCGCATTACGGTAGAGCATATCGATAAACTCAATTCACTGACCGTAGCGCGCGCGGAACACAAGGAGGCTTCGGGACTGTGGTCTGATTTTATCTACAGCATCGGCAAGTTCTTCTTCTCGCTGCTGATCATGATCATTTTTCTTTCCTTTCTATATAAAACACGTCCGGTTATTGTTGAAGATGCTAAACAATTACTGCTCATCGGGGTGACGATTCTGCTCAATGCGGTGATTGTTTTTGTGGCCAACGAAACGGGATTGCCGACCTTGACGATCCCGGTGACGATGGGCGTGATCATCATTGTGGTTTTTTTTGACGTCTCCGTAGGCCTGATTTATGCCGTGGCCGTCTGTTTGCTCTTCGGCGCCATGCGCGGTCAGGAATACGGCATCACCTTTGTATCTTTTTTTGTCAGCATCTTTGCCATTCTTTCCGTAAGCCGGGTGCGCAGCCGACGATGGATATTGCGCGCCATGGGCATTATCATGGCAGCCTATCTCGTAGCTATTTTGGTGCAGGATTATCTGAATTACCTGTCGGTAAAAGAAATTTTTCGCGATGTCGGATTCGGGCTGATTAACGGTTTTCTTGCACCCATTTTTGCCTATGGATTGATCATGATCTTTGAGTATTGGTTCAATATGACCACTGACATGACCTTGCTCGAGTTGTCCGATTTGAATCATCCGGTGCTGCGCCAGCTGGCCCTGCAGGCCCCCGGAACTTTTCATCACAGCCTGATGGTGGGCAATCTGGCTGAATCGGCTGCGGAGGCTATCGGCGGTTATGGTTTGCTGGCGCGCGTGGGCGCTTATTATCATGATATCGGCAAGATGGAAAAGCCGGAGTACTTTGTCGAAAACCAGGCGCGGGGCCGCAATCCGCAGGAAAAACTGACGCCCACCATGAGCGCGCTGGTGTTGCTCAATCATGTACGCCGCGGCGGCGAAATGGCCCGCGATTTGCGCCTGCCGCAGATCGTTGAAGCTTTTATTCATCAGCATCACGGCACCAGCTTGATGAGCTATTTTTATCAAAAAGCCGTGGAGCAGCGGAAAGAAACTGTCGCAGACACCGAATTTCGCTATCCCGGTCCTCGACCACAGACTCGCGAAACGGCCGTGGTTATGCTCGCGGATGCCGTTGAAGCCACCTGCCGTACGCTGAAAGATCCTTCGCCCAATCGCATTCGACAAATCGTTGATCATATTGTTGATGAACGCTTCCGCAGTGGCGAGCTGGATGCCTCGCCGTTAACCTTGCAGGATTTGTCCAAAATTTCCGACGCATTTTTTAAAATTTTGAACGGCCTTTTTCATCGCCGCATCGAATACCCGCAATCTCCACTGACCGGTGACGAGTCCGAGGCGAAAAAATGAAACCGTTGTTCCCTCAATCCATCCGGATTTTTAGCCGTCTGCACACGGATTTGCCGGAAGCGGAAATCCGTCGTCTGATCCAAGGCATGATGCGCCGGGAAAAGCGTTGGCCCGGTTATGAAATCAATATTCATTTTATCGATAATACAACTATCCGAAAGTTAAAACGCAAATATTTCGGCATTCGTCGCATCACCGATGTCATTTCACTCGACTATTCCACCATACCCGGATTGCTGGAAGGCGAAATCTTTATCAGCGTGGAGACTGCTCAAAAACAAGCCATGCAATACGGCGTCGCTGAGGAACAAGAGCTGTCACGGCTCATCGCGCACGGCATGCTGCATTTACTCGGTCATGACGATGCAAATGAAAAACAACGCGCGGCTATGAGCAGACTCGAAGACAGGATTCTGGCGCGAAAGGCCAGGTCGCGAAAGAGAAAAAGAACCTGACGTTGTCTCGGAATGCGGTCTTTATTAAAAGGAGAATGCTAGTGCAGAATTTACGATTTGATCTGCGCGATTTATTCAGAGCGCCGCGTTTGGCCATTAGCCTGCAGAGAATGTGGATACAACTGCTGGGCATGTCAGTGGGCTGTGCGGTTTATTTTACTCTGACGTTCATCAGCCTGTTTCTTCGCGGCACGAGCCCGGCAAAAGCGTGGCGGCAGGAGGGCTTGTTGCCCAACTATTTTGTGCAGACCACACCGGCGACCTGGTATAGCGATTTGGTTTACGCTCTGGCTGTTTTAGCTTTGGTGATCGCCTTTCTCCTCACCAACACCGCTGTGGCGCGCGCGGCCTATATGTCTCTGAAAGGAAATCACTTTTATTCCTGGAAAGAGGCGTTCGCTTTTGCTTTTAACAAATTACGGTCTGTTGTATTTGCGCCGCTCTCCTTGTTGGTGTTGGGACTGCTCATCGTCGCCGGCTGCGCCGTGCTGGGCTGGATCGGCAGACTGCCCTATGTCGGCGCTCCGGGTATCGCCATTCTTACGCCGCTCTGGTTTTTAAGCGCCTTGTTCCTGATTTATACAATCATTGTGACGGTTGTTTCCGTATGGCACACTCCCGGCATTATAGCCGCCTCTGATGAAGACGCCTTTGAAGCGGTCTTTCAGTCCTTTTCGTTAACCTGGGCCCAGCCCTGGCGTTTGCTGCTTTACCAATTTGTCAATATGGCCATCACCCTAGGAGCCACGGTTCTGTTCGCCTTGCTGGTAAAAAACAGTTTGATGGTTATGAATGGGCTATTTGCATTATTCATGGGCGAGGATTTTATTGTCCTGGCCGGCAATGGCCAGGCTATCGTGCAAAATTTGCTGGCCGGCGGGCAAACCATCCTGGAGAGCCTCTTTGGCGGTTTTTTGGGGCAAATCTATTTTTCTAAAGTACATATCCTGCACGGGAGCAACGCAGATACAGCCGTTTTACTCTCAGGTTATTTTTACAGCGCCGGTTTGCTGTTTTTAGCCGGTCTTGTGTTCTCGTTCGGCTTTGCCTGTTCCGCGATTGGCAATTTGTTGAGTTTTTTAGTCCTGCGAAAACGTAAGGATGGTGAGAATTTGCTCGAACGGCGAGATCGAGAAGAGGAGTTTGACCATAGAACCGACGAGGAATTGCACGACGGCCTCAATAGCACAAAAGGCGATTCAATATAAAAACAGGGCATGATTTTTGCAACTGTTAATTTAATTTTTTGCTGTGGTCGGTATTCGAGCAAACTTGCGAAACAGAAGATCAGGAGGTCCTAAGATGGTCTATGGCGTGTTAAAGGCGTGGGATGAACAAAAAGGCTGGGGTTTCATCAATACGCCTGAGGATGAAGATATCTTCGTCCATGTCAGTGATCTGGATATTACTTTAAAGCCAGGGGATATGCGCGTTGGCATGCAGGTCAAGTTCGACGTGCGTCAAGACACAAAGGGGGCTAAAGCGGTGCGGGTGCGTAAAGCCTAAACGTGTTGAATTTCTGGAAAACAGGAATTGCAGAAGAAAATGAGTGATTTATTTGTACGTATAGCAGATAAACAGTCCAGGTCCTACTCCATATCCGAATTACACAAACTGGCTGTTAATGGGGAATTCAATCAGAACGATCTGGTGTTCAGCGAAGACAGCCAGGAGTGGGTCAAGGCTGCAACCGTTTCTGAGTTGGAACGTGTGTTTCAGCCGCAAGATAAACCTGCGCCAAAACGAACGGTATATGCCGTCGGCGGCGGCAAGGGCGGCGTTGGAAAAACGGTGTTGACCGCTTCCTTGGGCATCGGCCTGGCCGCTTTGGGCAATCAAGTGGTGATTGTGGACGCAGATTTGGGCGGCGCCAACCTGCATACCTGCATGGGTATTCTGGAACCGGAATTCACTTTTTATCATTTTTATACTTTGCAAAAAGACACCTTGGCTGACATTTTACTGGATACGCCGGTTGAAAATCTCAAGCTTATCAGCGGCGCTTGCGGTACGTTAGGTCTGGCTAATCCGCGCTACTCGCAAAAGTTGCGTTTCATCAATGAATTGCGACGCATTAATGCCGATTATGTGTTGTTGGATCTCGGCGCCGGTTCTTCATTCAATGTGATCGATTTTTTTGTGGCTGCGGATCAGGGCATCGTGGTGACCACGCCGGAACCCATGGCCATACAGGAGACTTTTAGTTTTCTGAAAATCGCTCTCATGCGGAAATTAATGCGCCACTTAAAAAATCACGCTGAAATCTCTGCCCTGTTCGAACAGGACGCCTTTGCCGAGCACCTGCGCATCGGCGCCACCATGGAATCCATCGTTGGTAAAATCCGCGAAATTGACAACTTGGCCGGCGCCGCCGCAGAAAGCATTTACGCTTCCTTCAGGCCGTCGTTGATCCTAAATATGGTTCACTCGCAGGAAGAGATCAAAGAAGGCGTCGCTCTGACAACAGCAGCGGAAGAACTGCTTTCTATTAATCTGGAATTTTTGGGATATATCGAGTACGACGATGGCGTGCGCAAAGCGGTTAAGGAACTGCGGCCATTTATGATCGACAATCCAAAATCCAAGGCCTCCAAAAGTCTGGCCCGGTTGATTTCTGTAGGATTGCAGGGCAAGAGTGGTTGGAAAGGTTTTCTGGATCGCCGTCGATTGGTGCGCCAGGCCGGTCAGGAGGCAAAAGCCTACCCGGTCAATCAGATCAAGGAGAGTGAGACCATCTGCTCGGTGCAATGTTTCTACTGGGGCGATTGTGAATATCAGAACGGCGGCTATCCCTGTCCTGTGCGTCATCTGGACCCCATTTTCAGACGCTAGCGGCCCGGCTTAAATATCTCTTTTAGTTCTGACTTTTTTTCATTATAATGATGGGTGAACGGTTCGTTCACCTTTTTTTTATTTTTTCCGGCGGCTGATACACAACTTATGAAACTATTACTCACAATTTGGCAAAAAAGCACGCGTAAGATCAATCCCCCGCACCTCCTGGCGATCAGTTTTTTTCTATTGATCCTGTTTGGTTCCTGGCTGCTGCAATGGCCGATCAGTTGCGCCACCGATGTAAAATATGTCGACGCGTTGTTCATTTCGACCTCAGCGGTCTGTGTGACCGGTTTGGCCACCGTGGACATCGGCACGGTCTTTACCCCGTTTGGACAGATGGTGGTCCTGATTCTGATTCAACTGGGCGGTTTGGGTTTCATGACCTTGTCCACTTTTTTTATTTATATCCTGGTCGGCCGTTTTTCCATGAAAGGCCGGGATCTGATCGAGCAGAGCGTATCCATTCAGCCGGTCCCCTATCTGGGGAAATTGCTGATTTTTACCGTATTAGGAACCGTGATCATCGAAACGCTGGGCGGTCTGGTCTTGACCGCCCGTTTTATGGAAAAATTTTCGACCGCACAGGCGTTTTATTTGGGATTTTTTCACGCCATTTCAGCGTTTTGTAATGCAGGATTTTCCGTGTTCAGCGATAGTTTAATGTCGTATCGACAGGACGTGGTCGTCAACCTGACGGTGATGATTTTAATTGTCTGCGGCGGCCTGGGATTTTTGGTCATATATGATCTGCACAACCTGGTCGGCGGATGGCGCAAATTGACCATTCACACAAAAATTGTAATGACTACAACCATGGTTCTTATTGTGGGCGGAACACTCGTCATTGCCTTTTTTGATTGGCACAAAACTTTGGCAGGTTGGCCGGCGGGTCATCGTTTCTTGACTGCCGCCTTTCAATCGGTCAGCGCCCGCACAGCCGGATTTAATACGATCCCCATCGGCGAAATGAGCCATGGCTCGTTGCTGATTCTGATGCTGCTCATGGGCATCGGCGCTTCTCCGGGTTCGTGCGGCGGCGGCGTCAAAACCACCACCTTTTCGGTGTTGCTCGCCACGGTGTTTTCGCGTGTGCATGAACAGCGCCAGATCAGAATGTTCGGCCGCGGCATTCCTGAAGAGGTGGTCTCCAAATCCATGGGCATTGTTTTCTTCTGGCTGGTGGCTGTGGTGTCGGCGGTTATGATTTTGTTGGTGTCCGAAAGCGCGGTTCCCTCTCCGTATCAGGAAACATTGCTGGTGCAGACTTTTTTTGAATCGTTGTCGGCCATGGGCACAGTCGGATTGAGTTTGGGCATCACGCCCCATCTCACGGTTGTAGGCAAACTGGTAATCAGCACGCTTATGTACATCGGTCGTATTGGCCCCATAACGCTGGCGGTGTTGATTGCCAGCAGTCGATCTCTGAACTATCGCTATGCAGAAGAAAAAGTGATCGTCGGTTAATGCTCCTAATCGAAGAGTCTTATTAACAGGAAACTATTGTATGCGTTCTTTTGTCATCATCGGCTTGTCCAGCTTTGGCTACTATCTTGCCAAGTCGTTGGCGGAGAGCGGTCATCGCATCATGGCCATCGACATCAACGAGGACAAAATCGACAAGATTCGCACCTATGTTGACCGCGCCATTATCGCCGACGCCACCGATCGCGGCACCTTGGAGTCGCTGGGACTGGCCGAGTTCGATGCGGTCATCGTCAGTCTCGGGGACCATATCGACGCCAGCATTTTGGTGACCTTGTATTTGCGCGAGCTCAAAGTGCGCAAGATCGTTGCCAAGGCCTTGACCGAAGATCACGGTAAGATTCTGGACATCATCGGTGCCACACGGATTATTTTCCCGGAGCGGGATGAAGCGTATCGCCTGGCCAAAACCATGGAGAGTGATTTTCTGCTTGACACCATCCCCTTGTCGGACGGCATCAGTCTCGTTGAAATCGCCGCGCCGGAACCCTGGCTGGGCAAAACGCTGGGCAACCTGGATTTGCGCAATCGCTACGGCGTGCTGACCATCATGATCAAGGAGCTGATTCCGGAAAAGGTGACCATGATACCCACCGCCGATCAAATGATCAAAGACAGCGACATCCTCATTCTTCTGGGCAAGGATGAGGATTTGGAAAAAATAAAAAATATGTAAGAGGAGGCATACATGGCCCTGCATGTGATTCGTGTGGTGCGCGAGTTGGCTGATCAGGGATCGCGGGCGACGCGACAACCGCACAGCTTTTTTTGTGCGAATAAAGATAAAGTCGGCTGCACGCAATGGGAACCCAACACCGACATTTTTGAATGTGAAGACCATGTGGTGATACGCATGGAATTGCCCGGAGTTCATCGGGAGGCGATCTCCATTCATCTGAAGAACGGTCAATTGCAGGTCAAAGGAATTCGGCATGAGAACCGTCCCGAGCAACCGGTTTATTATCACCAGATGGAAATCAACAGCGGACCTTTTTTAAAAATAGTCGCCATTCCGGAAGATATCGAACACAACGACATTGCCGCGGTGCTCAGCGATGGTCTTCTGGAAATCAAAATTTCCAAAAACAGTCAAGCTATTGAAGTACCCATTTCGGTGGAATATCCGGAACCGAAATTGTAACCGTGGAGAGAGTATGAGTGAAGTGGATGATAAACCTGTAGTCGTAGAGACCGAACAGAACACGATTCCAACCGAATTGCCGATTCTGCCGTTGCGCGATACCGTCGTGTTTCCCAATATCGTCACCCCGCTGGTGGTGGCGCGTGAAAAATCCGTACAGCTGATCAACGATGTGATCGCCGGCCACCGTATCCTCGGACTCGCCGCACAGCGACGTCCGGAAGTAGAAGATCCGGGGCTAGAGGATATTTATGAATATGGTTGCGCTGCCATTATCCTGCGCATGTTAAAGTTTCCTGATGGTTCTTTGCGCATTCTGGTGCAAGGTTTGTCGCGCATTAAATTGGGCGCCGTGGTTAAAACCAGTCCCTATCTGGTCACACATGTGCAGACGTTGACGGAAGAGTATGTGCAGACCACCGAACTGGAGGCGCTCAAGCGCAATGTGGCCATGCAGTTTCAAAAAGTGGTCGCCCTGATACCGCAATTGCCCGATGAGCTGCAGGTGGTTGTGGTCAACACCACGCATCCGGGCAAACTCGCCGATTTGATTGCTTCCAATCTGAATCTGAGCGTTGAAGAAAAACAATTCATCCAGGAAGCGGTGGATCTCAAAAAGCGTTTGAAGAAATTGACCGTGTTTGTCAATCGTGAGCTGGAAGTGCTGGAAATGGGTTCAAAAATTCAGGACAAGGTGCAGACCGAACTGGGCAAGAATCAGCGCGAGTATTTTTTACGAGAGCAACTGCGCGCGATCCAGAAAGAACTGGGCATGACCGACGAACGCTCCCAGGAGATCGAGGAGCTGCGTGCAAAAATCAAACAAGCCAACATGTCGGCCGATGCGGAGAAGGAATCCCTGCGCGAACTGGAACGACTGGCCAAAATGCAGCCCGGCGCTGCCGAATACACCGTATCACGCACCTTTATTGATTGGATGGTGGCTTTGCCCTGGTCGCAGGCAACGGTCGATAATCTGAATATTCAGGAAGCGCAGCGTGTTCTGGATGAAGATCATTATGATCTGATAAAAGTCAAGGAGCGCATCGTGGAATACCTGGCTGTGCGCAAACTCAAAGCGGACAGCAAGGGACCCATTTTGTGTTTTGTCGGCCCTCCGGGCGTAGGCAAAACCTCCCTGGGCCGTTCCATTGCGCGCGCCATGGGCCGCAAGTTTATTCGTATTTCTCTGGGCGGCGTGCATGACGAAGCCGAGATTCGCGGTCATCGCCGCACGTATATCGGCGCCTTGCCGGGACGCATCATTCAGGGCATCAAGAACGCCGGCAGCAACAACCCTATTTTCATGCTCGATGAGGTGGATAAAATCGGTCAGGATTTTCGCGGTGATCCTTCGTCGGCGTTGCTGGAGGTCTTGGATCCGCAACAAAATTTTTCTTTCTCTGATCATTACCTGGATGTGGCTTTCGATTTGTCACGGGTTATGTTCATTACCACGGCTAATGTGCTGGATACAATTCCGTCGGCGTTGCGCGACCGGTTGGAGGTGCTGGAACTGCCCGGTTATATCGAAGAGGAAAAAATTCAAATCGCTTTCACCTATTTAATTCCACGCCAGCTGGAAGAGAACGGGCTGAAGAAAAATCAGATTCGCTTTGCCAAATCCGCGATTGTGCGCATCGTCCGCGATTATACGCGCGAGGCGGGCGTGCGCAATCTGGAGAGGCAGATTGCCACAGTGTGCCGCAAGGTGGCAAAAAAAGTGGCGGCGGGCGAGCAGACCCGTGCCGAGATCACGCCGGCGATGTTGCCGGAAATGCTGGGGCCGGTCCGATTTTTCAGCGACGTGGCGGAACGCACGCACGAACCGGGCGTTGCCACCGGATTGGCCTGGACGCCGACCGGCGGCGACATTCTGTTTATCGAAGCTACGCAGATGCAGGGCAGCAAAGGTCTGTTGCTCACCGGTCAATTGGGCGAGGTGATGCGCGAATCAGCGCAAGCGGCTTTGTCGTTTATCCGGGCGCATATCGCCGACTATGATCTGAATCCGGACTATTTCGAAAAGCGGGATATTCACATCCATATCCCGGCCGGCGCCATTCCCAAGGACGGTCCATCAGCCGGAGTCACCATGGCCACTGCGCTGATCTCTCTCTTTACCCAGCGACCGGTGCGCCACGATCTGGCCATGACCGGAGAGATCACCTTGCGCGGCAAAGTGCTGCCGGTGGGCGGCATTAAGGAAAAGGTGCTGGCTGCCCGGCGCGCCGGTTTAAAGATCGTTATTCTGCCGGCCAAGAATCGCGATGATCTGGATGAGATTCCAGAAAACGCCAAGAAGGATATGACCTTTCATTTTGTCGAAAGATTGGACCAGGTGCTGGCCATCGCCTTGAAACCCGCGAAAAAGAGTAAAAAACGGACGACGAAATAATGCATCAGGATATGCAACGCCGACAACAACGGATTGCCGGGGAATTGACTAAAATCGGGCAGGAACATGTGCTGCAGTTTTGGCCGAAATTGACGGATGATGAAAAAGTTGTTTTACTGAATCAAATAGAGTCACTCGATCCGATACGATTGCAGCAGCAAATACAGCTGATAAAAAATCATCGTTCCATGCAGCAGGAAAAGCTGGACGCCATACAGCCTTTTCCGGTTATCGCCTTGGCAAAAACAGCTGAGGAAAAAAGACGGGATCAAGAGGCCGGAGCTGTGGGCGCTGACTTGCTGCGCCAGGGCCGGGTGGCGGTTCTTCTGGTGGCCGGCGGATTGGGATCGCGTCTGGGGACCGACGAACCCAAAGGCCTGTTGCCCATCGGACCGGTGAGCGGGCACTCGCTTTTTCAAATCCATACGGAAAAAATTCTCGCTCTGGAAAAACGATACGGCCGGCCGCTGTGGTTTCTGATCATGACCAGCGAGAGCAATCACGACGACACGGTTCGCTATTTTGCAGAACATGATTTTTTCGGTCATGATAAAAATCGCACCGTTTTTTTTACACAGGCGTCGCAACCGGCCTTTGACCGCCAGGGTAAACTGCTGATGAACAGCCGTCATTCATTGGCCCTGTCGCCGGATGGTCATGGCGGCATGCTCTATGCGCTGCGTCGAAACGAATTGATCGAAAAGTTGCAGGAGCACGGCGTCGCGTTTTTGTTCTACTTTCAGGTGGATAATGCGTTATGCCGTATTGCCGATCCGGTTTTTCTCGGCCATCATGTTTCGCAACATGCGGAAATGGCCAGTAAATCGGTGCTCAAGCGCAATGCGCAGGAAAAAGTGGGCGTTTTTTGCCGTATCGGCGAGCGACCGATGGTGGTGGAATATTCCGAACTGGCAGACGATCAGCGTCACGCCAGAGATCCTCAGGGCCGGCTGGTCTTTGCTCAGGGCAGCATAGCCATTCATATTTTCAATTTGGAATTTTTAGCAAGGTTGTTGCATGAGGGTGTGACCCTGCCTTATCATGTGGCGTGCAAAAAAGTGCCCTATATGGATGATCAGGGATTAGCGAATTACCCGTCCGTTGAAAACGGTTATAAACTGGAACAGTTCATATTTGACGCGTTGCCTTACGCCCGTCATTCCATCGTGCTGGAAACAGACCGAGATGATGAGTTCAGCCCGGTAAAAAACCGGGAAGGCGTGGATTCGCCGGAGGTCGCCCGTCGCGCGTTGACCGAACTGTATTCCCGCTGGTTGGAGAATGCCGGCGTTCCGGTGCCGCGCGATGGCAATGGCCAGGCCATATACCGCCTGGAAATTTCGCCGTTGTATGCGCTGGATGAAAAAGAGTTGCATGCTAAATTGCCAAAGAATCTGGTTATTTCCAGGGACACTTTGTTTCAATAACATGCGAGCAAATGATCGGCCATGAAAAAATCCATATTTAAATCGATCTTGCGGGGATTTCGCCGATTAGCCAAGATCATTTTCTATTCCATTGTTGTTTGTTTAGCGCTCCTGCTCATCGCCTCTCTTATTGCCAATTTCTATTTCAACTCGGAAAAACTCAGACAACTGGCCATCCAAAATGTCAGCGCCGGTCTGGACAGAAAACTGGACATCGGGTCTTTTACATTCAGTCTTTTTTCCGGTTTCGAAATGCGCGACGTCAGTCTGTTGCCGAAAAACGACGCGCTCGATCTCTTCCCATTGCATCGCCTCACAGTAAAAAAAATCGGCCTGCATTACAGTTGGGCGGATATTTTCAATAAAAAATTCATCGTCCGCGAAATTCAATTAGAGCAGCCGGAAATAGAAATGTTCGTCGATATGGTGGATACCACGACCATCGACCTGGCGGCGTTGCTGGCGACCGATCTGCCCATCGCTTTTGACATCAAGACCGTGCGCTGCCGCAACGCCCGTTTCCAGGTTGTCCTGGCCGACTCGCAATATCACCAGACCGTTTGCCTTGGTCGGGCTGATTTGTTTATCGAAGAGCTCTATTTGCCGGCAAAAGGTTGGTCCGCTCACGACAGTTCCCTGCACGGCAAATTTCGGCTTGCTTGTGAGAACACCTATTTCAAAATGGACTATTTGGACAAGCCCTCACATCAGCGCACTATTTTTTCTTCTGATTTCAACCTGACCAGCGATATTGTGGTCGACACCTTTCGCAAAATTCAAACACAAACCGATCTGCGATTGGCTCGGTTGCAATTAACCTATGCCGGACAATCCTACTCGATTCCCTCCACTTTTGACCTGGGTTTGCAGGCTGAAATCGACGGCAGAGGAGGCGTTTGTCGCCTGCACGGCGTTTTTGACGTCGACCAAAAACGCTGGTTTGCAGCTGATCTGAATATTCGCGATCTCTTGCAACAACCTTATCTGCAGGTAAACATCACGCATGCTGAAATACCTCTGCAGCAGGCCTTAGCGTTAGCGCACCAGGTTCTGCAGGATTCATTGATTACAATGGCCATTGGTACGGCGAATTCATCTAGTTTATCGTTTACCGGTTCCACGCTGGAAGGCCGGTTGCCAAAGCCGCCTCAAGCCGGCGATCTTTCCTTTCAAATAAAAGGCGGTTTAGGCAAAACAGATATCCTGGATCGCCATAAAAGCTGGTCGCTTGCCGGTGTCGGCTTTGGCATGGCGGCCACAGGACGCAGCGACGGCGTCTCGTTGCAGGAATTGTCTGTATCCGCGACAGCGGGAATGGACAGCCTGCACTATTGCCTGAATGATAGTCAGTCGGTTTCTGCCGGTCAGGGGCGTCTGCATTTCATGACCCGGTTGAATGAACGGTTGTTGCCGGAAAAGACGCAAATGACGCTTACGGTAAAAAACTGCCTGGGCGGTCAAATTGAAGGAGCGATAACCCTGCAGGGCAGCAGCAGCCTGGAACAGATGCGCGGTCAGGGACGACTGGCTTTAACCAATTTGCCGTTTGCCAAATTACCGAACGTTCCGCTCGACGGCCGATTATCGATCGAAAGCAATTTCACGATACAAACGCTGCAAAAAATCCGTGTGGCGTTGCTGGCCACTGCCGAGTCCATGAGTATGCCCGGCGAAGAAGAGCCCGTACCGTTGCCTGCGCTACGACTTGAAGGTCGCGTCCTGGCTGCGACCGATACGACCTTTGACCGGGTATCGCTGGATTCTCTGTCTCTGGCCATCAACGATGTCCTGAGTATGCAGGCCGCCGCAGCGATTAGAGTCACGGACAGGAGCATCGCCATCGCGCCCTGTCGTGTGATGCTGGATCATGCTGCGCTGCTGGATATGGTTCCCGCAAGCCTGCGTGAAAAATTTCGTGACCTGCAAATTACCGGACAAACCCGATTGGCTGTGAGAGCGAATATCGTGATGGCTGAACAAGAAATGACGTACCGGATTAACGGCGATTTAAAGACTCTGGCAACATCAGTCTATGACCCCGAACGATTGATCTCTTTGGGCGGCCTTCATTTGACAAGCGATTTCAATATGGAATCCGCGACCGGCGTTAACGCCGCGGTATCGTTGATTCTGGATAGCCTGGCCACCACCGGCTATGGCCTGCCGGTTTGCCTGAACAATCAGTTCCACGTCGAGGCCTCCAGTAAGGATCTGCAGCAGATTGATGTAAAAAACGGCCGTTTGGCTATGCCGGACATTAAAACGGTTTTGGATTTCAACGCCGTGATGAGAGAGCAAAATTTTAACGCCCGTGTCGGGTTTCATCAGGACATCCCTGATAGTTTTCGTGTGCGTGATTTTTTGCTCAGGGGACGAACGGACGTCGAGTTGCAGATTGTCTCGGATCCCGAATGGATCGATATACTAGCCGATATCCAGGCCAAACACTGGTCCGTGGCGATACCCGGTCTGGTGACTTTAACGGATTTGAATGCCGATGTGTACACGCATCAGCGCTATGACGTGAAAGCAGGGGCGCCGTTGAGCCGTCCCGAGGCCAAGATCGCCACGCCGACCAACGCTTTTATCGACTATCTGTTGTACAGCGATTATTATCGGAATCGCCAGCCGCATCTTTCCCGCATCACGATTGCAAAACTGGATGTCATGACTTATGTGCTGAACGACATCAACCTCGAACTTTTGTTGGATGAAGGCCGAGTCGAGATTCCATCCCTGTCCGCTACGCTATTGGGCGGCAACGTCGGCGGCCGGTTGACCATGGACCTGGCCGGCGGCCGTCTGGCGGCCGCTAACTATAAAATGAACGCCCATTTTGCCAACATCAATTCTTATCTGCTGACCCGGCACATGACCATTCCCAAGGACGATGGCGTCATCAACGGCAATCTGGAATTTCGCGGCAGTGGTCTGGACCCGGAGCAACAGATGGTCCTGGAGGGCTATTTCTACATCACCACCATCGGGCCCAAGGCAGCGGACAATCTGTTGAACTATATGGATCCGGAAGCCAAGGACAGCGGCATCAGAACCTCGCGCATGCTGATTCGCAACGGTTTTAAACCCAAACTGTTTACCTTTGATTTTCGCAATTTGCACATCTATCCCGAGATTAATTTCATCAAACCGTGGTACATTCCCAAAGGTCTGGAGAGCTATACGTTGAATCGGATTCCTTTGCGCTACTTTTTAGATCGAATGAAAGCGCGGGCGGATTGGATGTCGACGGGTAATTAAAAAAACTTTTTCTTGAAATCATTTAGGACAAAACTATGAAATGGTTTCGTTTTACCTCGATTGGTTTTTTCAGCCTGACCTGGTTTATGGCCTGTTCCGTCAAGCTGCCGGAAATCACGTTCACCGGCGAAAAAACCGTTTTGGAAAACCAGGTGTTGGGCGTTTATCAACAGATTGAAAGCGACGCCTGGTTGATCGCCTCCACCCGTTCTTTCAACAGCAGCACGACCGAAATGTCGGCGCCCAAGCAGGAGGTGTTGGAAGCGGTGCAGAACCGCAAGTTCAACAAGGACGATGTCGATGAACTGAAGCGGGATAAAGTGGTGGGCGAAGGCAATAAAGGCTTTCTCTCAATATTGGGCAATGAGGATTATCGGCAAAAGGCCGACTATAAGCAATTCGTGGACCAGATCGTTGCCGAGGAGAATCGCGATCGACAGATCATTTTTGAACGCGTGCTGGCGGTTAACACCACCGCCGCGCAGGCCGGCAGCGCCAAGGTGAATGACATATTTGCCAAATTGAACTTTGACGCTTCTGAACCGGGCACGCTGATTCAAACACCGGATGGGCAATGGGTTGAAAAAACCAAACCCGGGAAATAAGCTTGGGTAATCTAAAATCGATCTCATGAATATGACCGACAAACGAATTATATATTTTCTTTTTTCCGTATGGCTCGGCGCCGTGCTATATGGCCAGACTCCTTCCGTCGGCAGCCGTATCGATTATCGCCAGGTGACCACACACCCGGATGTGGATCTGTCGCCGCGCCTGTCGCCCGACGGCAAATGGCTGGCGTATGTGTCGCGAGCCATGTACAACTATGATGTCTGGATTCAATCCACCCGCGGCGGCGCGGCCCGCCAGGTCACCTTTAGCAAAGCGGATGATTTTTATCCGGTCTGGTATCCTAACAGTAAAGAAATCGCTTTTGTTTCGCAAAGCAACGATGCAGCCGGAGACATCTATCGTCTGCGATTCAAGATCGTTGAAGATCAACTTGTACCGCGTGAAGAACCACAACGCATTACCAAATATCTCGGCTATGATGCCTATCCGACCGTCTCACCGGACGGTAAAAAAATTGCCTTTGTCTCCAACCGCACGGGTCGCGATGAAATCTGGTTCTGGAATGAAACCACCGCGAAAACCAATCAATTGACGTTTCTGGGCGGTACGCATCCGGCCTGGAGTTCAAACCTAGAGTTGCTTGCTTTCACCTCCTTCCGTGCCGACTCGACGGACAATGGTGATATTTATGTGATGAATTTATCCGGCCGTAAACCGGAAACGCCCGCAGAGCGGGCGATATGGGATGAACGGGAATTGCCGATCTATCGGGTAACAACAGGCAAGGCGGTGGACGGTTTTCCCGAATGGTCTGCCAAGGCGGATCGGCTTGTATTTTTACGGTTTGATTTCGACGACAATCAGGATGGTTTCCTTTCGCCGGCTGATCTCGGCGCTATCTGGGCTGCCGATGTGAATCCGGAGCCGATTGCGTCCAGCGACTCTTTGCACTCTCCTGTGCTGGCCTCTTCATTCAATTTGTTCATGGTGCGCAACGCCATGCAATTGACCTCTGCTGCGGAGCAAGTCATGCAACCATGGTACGGCATGGATCGGCGTATCTATTTTTCATCTGATCGCGGCGGCAATCTCGACGTCTGGTCGGTTCCGGACAGCGGTTTTGTCCGCAAAATGCCGGATGCGGAAGCTCAAGCTTTATTGGCTGAAGAGGTGTTCCCTCTGCCTCCTTTGTTGACGCGACGCGCGCAGGGTCCCCTGTTATTGGGATATGCCGAGTTGCCGATTTCTAAAAACGATTATCGTCGTTTATCTGAACGTCGCGTCGCTTTTCAACGCGTGATTGATTACTTTCCAACAGATACTCGGCGCTGCGCAGCCGCGTATGATGAAATCGCGCTCTGCAATTTGTATCTGAAAAAATATGACCTTGCACAAATCTGCTGGCAATGGATTTTGCATCGTTATCCGCAGGAGCGGGAAACCTGCGCTTATGCCGAACTGGCGCTTCTGGGTTTGCACCGACAGGGTAAAGTGGCAAACAGAGACACCGTAGTCCAGGTACGCAAGCAGCTGGACAGTCTTGTTAAAAAGTATCAGGATCAACCAGGACCGGCCGCGGAAACCCAGCTTGCCATTGGCGATCTGTACCTAAAAATTGAGGATTATCAGCGCGCCTTTAAAGAATACAATCGGGTTTTAAAAGAGTATCCGAACGAACGCGATGCCTGTGGCCAGAGCCAGCTAAAAATCGGAGATGTGTTCAGCCGTTTTGCCAGTCGTGAAGAGGTGGTGTCTGCTTATCTGGCGGTCATTGAAAATTATCCGGAGCAACGGCAATGGATGCAACCGGCTCGCGATCGTATTCTGGATTTACTGGTTAAGGGGACAAACAGTGAATCGGCGCAGATCGCACGGTATCGGGAAATTGTCGGTCAGTATCAACGCGTTGCGCTATTGTCGTCCGCTGCGCAATTGCGCATAGCTGATCTGCTGTACAACACCGGTGATTATCAGGCTGCGGTCCGCGAATATGAACTGGTGGAATCGTTATTTCCGAACCTGGTGGAGGAGACCCATGCCGCTCGATTGGGCGCCAGCCGCAGCCATTTAAAGCTGGGTGAAAATTTAGCCGCTTTTAACCTGATGCAGGCATCCTTTGAAAAGGAAAAAACCTTACGCCCGGATCTGGCTGAAGAAACCCGCGATGCCTTGCTGCAGGCTTTGCTGGCATCCGCCGATCAGCTAAAGGCCTCCCGCGATTATGAACTGGCGCTGATGCGTTATCGTCTGGCGCGCGACTATGACCTGCGCAATCTGCATGCGCATCGCGGTTATATCGAATGCATGTATTATCTGAAACAGATCCGCAATGCCGAACTCGAGTACGAAGCGCTTAATCGCAAGCATCCCAACGATAACGTGCTGATCTATGCACTGGGTTTGGTCTATTCTTATCGCGGTACCGAGCGGGCCGAGCTGTACGGCGACCTCGATGGTCTGGACCCGGAATACCTGGTGCACAAATCCAGCGCCACAATCGCACGTGCGTTGCGCTATGACTATACCATGGTGCAACCGTATCTGACCATCAGTTACAACTATGAGATGATGGAAAATTATGAGGCTCGCGTCAAAGCGCGACCGGTGCCATTTCATAAAAAAGCCTACAATACGGTAACAGCGCCCATCATAACATTATACCGTACGGTAATGGGTTATGAAGAGTCCCGATCTAAACGCTATTACGAAAAAGCCATCCACGAATTGAACAAAGCGCTGGTATTGAATGACGAAACCCAAGACCCCTGTCTGGAGGCGGGCCTGGCGCTGAATCTCGCCAACAACTATTACAACCTGGGCGAATACGGCTATGCCAAGGCTTATGAATTTTATCATGTCAAACTGAAATATGATTCCAGCTTTGGCGATCCTCGCCGGGAAGCGCTGGTGTATGAGCATATGGGACATTGTGCTCTGGCCATCGACGATGCCCAAAAAGGGCCGGACTATCTTTTGCGCGCGATCAAGCTTTATCAACAACAGGGCAAGGAAGAACATGTTCGCCTGAACACCAAACGGCTGGCTTTGCTTTATGAGACCGATGGCCGCCGCGATCTCGCCATTGATTACTATCAAAACGCGGCTGCCATGGAGCTGCGCGATAAACGCTGGGACGATTTGATGCGCAGTTATCGCAGCATTGCCCTTAACTATCTGCAGCTGGCTGAACCCAGGGACGCCCTGATCTACAGCCGCAAGGCCATGGATTTGATCGACCAGGGCAAAGTCAGGATCGTCAAGGTCAAACCCAAACGCGTGCAGCTGGGATTCTTCGGCTTGTATTTTCCCATGCCCTTTGTCAACCTGTCCAGCGCATTTACCCGCTTTACCACGGCAGATGAAAAGGCGCTGCTTTTTACCATTATGGGCGAAAGTTATGAAATGCAAAAAGATTACGGTCAGGCGATTCAATTCCTGGAAAAGAAAATCGCACTTTACCAGGAACGAAAAGACCGCTGGTCGGAATCGGTGTTTTTAAACAACGCAGGTTATCTTTATTATTTGAAAGGCGAACCGCAAAACGCCTGGAGCAGTTTCAAGCTGTCATTGGATATTTGCGAAAAAGAAAATATCACTCAGGGCATCGTGCTGAACAGCCTGTCTCTGGGCCGGATTATGAGCGGACTGAATCGGCAGAATCAGGCGCGACAAACTGCCGCATCAGAACCTATTAATCTGGTGTTGACCGGAGCAGAATACAGCGCACAAAAAATCAACAAAGCCTTAAAATTACTAGATCCTAATCTGCCGATCTATAGCCGCACGCGCTGCCAGTTGCTGCTGCTGCTGGCTGAACTTGCTCAGATAAACGGATCTCCTGCTCCCGGCGATCCGAGTTCTTCTATACAAAACACATTATTGCTGATGCAGAAAAGTCAGCAAGCCAAAACCTATCTGGATGAGGCGATCCGCATCAGCCGGGAAAACTTTTTGTACGCCGAAGAAGCGTTGGCCGCTTTTGCTTCGGCTGATTTGCTCTTTCAACTGGGCGATGCGAGCGGGGCTTTTCATCATCTCAATCGCAGCAGAAAATTGGCCTTACGCCATGGATTGTATGAGGTGCTCTGGCAGAGCGATGTTTTGCTGGGCGACGTCGTTGCCCGTCTCGATGATGCCGGTAAGCGGCGGCTGCAGGTACAGCAGGACCCGCTGGAATATTATCTCGAGGCCATTGATGTTCAGGAGGCCAACACACCCGAGTCTTTTGGAGCATTCAAGCGCGTAAACAGCTTTGCCATGGAAAAACCCTATCGCCGTGCCGTGGCTTATCTGATTAAAGAAGGCGATATACGGGGCGCCCTCGCTTTTGCCGAACGCATGCGCGCAAAAACCTATTATGATATGATGCAGGGCGAAGCGATCGAATTGCGCAAGGAACGTCACAAAATTTTCTTGAGCAATGCGCGCTATCTGCAAAACCAGCTATATGATTTGTCGAAAAAGTTGTTGAGCGGCAGAAATCAAAACGATGTTACTCCGAGTCAATTGCGCGAGTGGGAGGGTCAACGCCGGGAAACACAGAAGGAATATGACAAGCTGTTGGCCCAGGTACGCCAGGAAATTCCTGAATTGGAATCCCTGATCCATATCCAGACGGTATCTCTGAAAACCCTGCAACAAAAATTGCGTCCTCAGGAAACCCTGTTTTTTTATCTGCACGACGACAGCACCTGGGTGTGGCGTCTGACCGCACAGGATATATCCCTTTCCGTATTGCCCTTGTCCCGTGTGCAGATCGCCGCTGCTTGCTCAGCCGGCTGCAACAAGCCGCAGATGATGAAGGATTCTACCGGCATTGTGACGCATTTGCTGGCGCCGCTGATGAAGGAAAACGTGAACGCGATCATTATTGCGCCGGATCCTTCGCTGCTGCTCTTGCCCTGGGCCGGTTTATTGCAACAGACAGCGGCATTCAACCACGCAGCAACGGTGGTGACCAGCAGTCTGACCGCCTACGACCAGGCGGTTGGCAAAAGACGCATGCAAGGCCGCCGCCTCTATCTTGTCGAGGATAAACAGATCGCGGACGCCATTACTGCAAACGACTATGCGGTGCTTTATCCGGTGCCGGGCCAAACCGAGAACAGTTTCAGCGGCCAGGCCGGCAGTCTGGCGTTGGCAGACATTATTCATCTACGCGTGGACAGCGACTGGCAGAATATGGAGCCGCTGCAATCCCTGTTCGGCTTCACCGTACCGCGCTCGGCGCCGGCTCGTTTTGCACCCCGCCAGCTTTACCAAGCCAATCTGGTTTCTTCGGTCCTGTGTCTTAATACAAAGAAAGCTGTTTCACCGTTAACCGATCCTGAACCGGTGCTGGCGTTGGAACGCAGCACCAGTTATGCCGGCGTTTCATCGTTATTGTTTTCATTATGGCCGGGCACTGCAGAGGAGGATCGTGTCTTTTTTTCTTCTTTCTATAAACACCTGGTGAACAAACCGGCCGCACAAGCTCTGGCTGCTGCGCAAAAAGAACTACTGCAATCCGGCCAATCGCAGGCTGCCCGTTTTCAATTGTACGGATTCGGCGGCATGAACCGGGAAGAAGAATCCATATTTGCTTCAGAAGGCTTTGAGAGCATGGTGCGACGCGGTCACAGTGCTTTTGATCTTGGCGAGTACGTTGATGCGGTCCGCTATTATGAGGAAGCGCTGCAAATGGCCCGGCGCCAGGGCGACGATTCCAGCCGTGTATTGTTGACGGAGCGGATTCTCGAAAGCGCAATATACGGCGGGTTGTGGGAAAAAGCCATTGAAATTCAAACGCCGGTCGTGGAGAAAGCTGAAGCAACCAAAGACCTCGACAACCTGGCTAACGGCTATAACAATCTTGCCTATTTTTATATGCAAAACAAAGAATACGACGAGGCGATTCTGTACAAAAATCGCTATACGCGATTGGCCGTACAACTGGGTTTGAAGGAACAGGAAGCTGAGGCTTTACGCGAAACCGGATTGATTTATGAGCACGGCGGGCAGGCAAAACAGGCGGCCTCATTCTATCAGCTGGCGTTGGGCAAATACCGGCAACTGGAACATGCTGCCGGCACAGCAGCCTGTCTGCGTGACCTGGGCAGGATTCATTTTATGCTATTGGACAATTATGCGGCCGCTTTGCAGTACCAGCAACAGGCCGTGAATCTGCTGCAGCTGGATAAAACCATATCGCCGGACCAGGTGGAAGGTTTGCAAAATCTGGGTTTGATTTACGAGAAAATGGGATCGTACAAAGTGGCCATGGATTATCAGACAGATGCCTTGTCGCGTGCGGTTAAATTAAAAGACGAACGTATACAGGCGATTACACATCAGTATCTGGCCAATCTTTATTGGAAAATGGGCGATTATTTTCAGGCTTTAAACGAACAAAAGATCGCGTTATCCGCTTTTGAAAAATTGCAGGATAAAAAATTGCAACAGGCTGCTCTGTCCACCATGGGACTCATACATCTCAGTCTCGGGCAAAACGGGCAGGCGCTGGATTTCAGCCAACAAGCATTGGATCTGGCCGTGGCGACCGGAGACCTGGCTGATCAATCGACCATATATAAAAACATCGCCGCTATTCATCGCAGTGAAAAAAGATATATGCCTGCTCTCGCCGGCCTGGAACAGGCGGCGCGACTTGATTCGGCCAGATCGAGCAAAAGCGGCATGGCTTATTCCTTGCGCAATTTGGCCGCGTTGCATTTGGAAAGGGGTGATCATGATATCGGACTGGTGCAGGCGCGCCAGGCGTTATCGCTGAGTCGTTCGCTGCAGGATTTGCGCAACGAAGCGCAATGCAATCTGGTCTTAGCCATGGCTTTCCATCGTCTGGCCAACCTGGACTCGGCCCGTTATTATGTCCGCAACGCAGAGGAGCAGGCGGAACGATTTCTCATGCCCGAGATCACCTGGCGCGCCTGCAAAGAAAAGGCGGCCATTCTTTTAGAGGAAAAAAATATTACAGCCGGCGTTGCCGCGTTGTATAAAGCTATCACGGTCATCGAAGGGTTGCGCAGTCGCGTCAAGGTGGAAGATTACACCGCCGGATTTATGGATGATAAAACGCAGGTCTATGGGCAATTGATCTCCTGTCTGTACGATCTGAACAATTACGCGGATGCATTACAGGTGGCGGAGCGCGCACGCAGTCGCAGTTTTCTCGATTTGGTCGCCAATCGTGCCCTGGTTCTAACCAGGTCTCAGGATGAACAATGGCTGGCTCGAGGAGACAGTCTGCAAACCCTGTTGCAGCGAGCTGAAAGCGAGCTGCTCTATTATCGCACCCGGTCTGATTCCTCACGAATGGATTTATGGACCGCTGCGGAAAAACAGGTGCAGGATTTGCGCAGCGCTTATACGGAATATTTGCAGCAATTGGCGCAGAGCAATGGTAAATTGGCCGACTTGGTGCAGGTGTCGCCGCCGGATGTTCAGGCGTTCCAGGCCGGATTGCCGGACAGCGTCGCTTTGCTGGCTTATTATATGCACAGCGATCAGCTTTTCACCTGGCTGGTCACAAAAAATGGCATCATGGGCCATCGCCAGGCTGTTATGGAACAACAACTGGCGGATCAGGTGGCAACGGTGCGCAAGGCTTTGCAACGACAACTGGCGATCAATGAAGCCAGTCAGGCTTTGTACGGCTTGCTGATCAAACCGGTCAGCCTGGCCCTGGGCGGTGTGCAACATTTGGTCATGGTGCCTTTCGGCAGCTTGCACTATCTGCCGTTCAATGTGTTGATGGATGAAACCGGGGCTTATTTGGGCTTGCGTTATTCGCTTTCCCTGGCGCCGAGTGTTGCGGTGCTGTCGCATTGTCTGCACAAAGGCGATGCGTTCCACGGGTCGTCCGTCAAACAGTCGCCGGTAACCGCCTTTGGCAATCCCAAACTGCTGGATGAAAAAATGGATTTGCCTTTTGCCGGTCGGGAGGTAAAAAGCTTGACCCGGTTTTATCCGCATGTGACCATGTACCTGAATGAACGGGCGACCGAGACCGCGGTAAAAGATGCGGCGCCGTCGCCGCTGCTGCTGTTCAGCTGTCACGGCGAGTTTGACGAACTGCATCCCATGATGTCCGCTGTGCTTTTATCCGCGGATAAGAAAAACGACGGCCGGTTGCACAGCCATGAGATCATGGGTCTGGATCTCAATGCCTTTGTTACGGCGGTGAGCGCGTGTGAAACCGGATTGGCGACCGTGAGCGGCGGCGATGAAGTCATCGGTCTGGTGCGCAGTTTTATTTTTGCCGGCAGCTCTTCGGTCTTGTCCAGTTTGTGGAAAGTGGATGATCTGGCCACCGCGGTGCTGATCAAACGGTTTTTCCGCTATTTGGCTGCCGGCGATTCCAGAGCCGAGGCGTTGCGCAAAGCGCAAAAGGTGGTTTATGAACAGATCAATCCCTATCCGTCTTTCTGGGCGGCGTTTATGGTGAGTGGGGATTTT
>CAYLWO010000020.1:0-58953 GCA_964387285.1 uncultured Cytophagia bacterium
GAGCCCCGCCGTCATTTTTTTAAAAAACGCACAAGAATCGTTTTTGGCGGGGCGAAGAATCTGTGCGCGTCTCAATCTTGCTGTCTTGAACAGAATCAAGCGGCGAACAGATGCTTCGGCTCCGTCTAAATCATCGACAGGTTTTATTCTTCATGCGTGTGGCGCCTCAGCATGACAAAAAAATCGCAATGGTTATGACAAAAAAATAATTATCCATTTTTCCAGTCGAACCAATCCCAACTTAGATCTTACCACTTGGGATTCATGGATTCGATCAACGCTATTTTTTTTATTCTTATCCAACCTTTTATTTGTTTTTCACGTGCAATAGCACAATAGATATCACCAAACGATTCAAAGTAAACCAACTTTTTAATATTGTATCGGGCTGTGAATCCTTCTTTGACTTTAAACTTGTGTTGATAGACTCTACGTTCCAAACTGCTGGTTACTCCAACATACAATGTCTTGCTGGTGCTTGCCATAATGTAAATATAATAGGTTTTCATGGTTCAAGTTAATACATGAACAATTATTGTGCAATACCGTTTTTTATAGTCAGAAGCATCTGTTCGCCTGTAATTATTGATAAACCGGATAAACCCTATCGCGAACAGATGCTTCGGCGCACACAGCAATCGAACTATACCCGCTCCATTTTGTTTTGCGCCTCAGCATGACAAAAAAGAATGAATGTTTGTTCACTATATTGCATCGCTGTCCACGTTTCTCCTTTTCTGTCATTCTGACCCCCGCCGTTATTGTTGTACGAGTTACAGAAGAATTGTTTTTAGCGGGGCGAAGAATCTGTGCGCGTCTCAACCTTGCTGTCTTGGCCAGAATCAAGCGGCGAACAGATGCTTCGGTGCGCATAGCAATCAAACCATAATAGGACCTTTTTGTAACGCGCCAGAGCATGACAAAAAATATTGGAGATAGTCAGGACATGACAGCCTAAATGCCGTCGTACGGATTCGAATAATCCCTCACCTCCCCGCCAAATACCTCCCCACCCCTTCTGCCACCCGACGGCCCTGATCAATGGCGCGCACTACCAACGAAGCGCCTGATACTGCATCGCCGGCAGCGAAAATTCCCGGCACACAGGTCATGTAATTATCGTCTACCAAAATATTCCCGCGCTGGTCCAGACATAATCCGGCATCTTTAACCATGGGCCCGTGTTCCACATGCACAAAACCCATGGCTAATAAAACCAAATCTGCTTCTATTATGCGTTCCGTGCCGGCCTTTTCCTTACAAATCCCATTCTGCCATTCCAATTCCACGGTCTTTATTCCGCTCACCCGGCCATCCCTGCCGATAAACTCTTTGGTGGCCAGACTCCATAACCGCTCACACCCCTCTTCCTGCGAACTGCTGGTGCGCAAAATCTGCGGCCAGGTTGGCCAGGGATTGCTGGCGCTACGCTCCATCGGCGGTTTGGCTAACAGCTCGATCTGCGTCACCTGACTGGCAGCCTGACGGATGCAGGTGCCCACGCAATCAGAACCGGTATCGCCGCCGCCGATAACCACAACCCGTTTACCCTGCGCAGATATTTGCGTTTCCGCTCCGCCGGCATTCTGTTTGTTCTGGTGTGTCAAAAAATCCATGGCACGATAAATACCGGCCAAATCACGTCCCGGAATATTCAATTCACGCGCCTCGGTGGCGCCCATGGTCAACACCACCGCATCAAAGGAACGCTGCATATAGCGCAGCGACAAATCATCGCCGGCATTGACATTGGTTTCAAAAACCACCCCTTCAGCGACAAGCTGTTCCAGTCTACGGTCAATGATCCATTTTTCCAATTTGAAATCCGGAATGCCATAACGCAGAATGCCGCCGATCCGATCCGCCCGTTCAAAGACAATCACCTCATGTCCCTGACGAGCCAATTGCTGTGCCGCTGCCAGTCCCGCCGGACCGGAACCCACCACAGCCACACGCTTGGCCGAAACCACAGCCGGCTTAAACGGCTGAATCCATCCTTCCTGCCATCCCCGTTCAATTATTTGCAGTTCAATGTGGCGAATGGTTACCGGCTCTTGTTGAATCATCAAGGTGCAGGCCGCTTCACACGGCGACGGACATACGCGACCGGTAAATTCGGGAAAATTATCCGTGCTGTGCAACAGCGCCAACGCACGTTGCCACTGATTGCGATAGACCATTTCATTCCAATCGGGAATGCGATTCTGCACCGGACAGCCGAACGCATGACAATGCGGCACGCCGCAATCCATGCACCGGGCTGCCTGCTGATTCAACTTTTGCTCGGGGTGCATGATTTCGATTTCGCGAAAATCCCTGATGCGTTCCGCTTTATCTCGTTTGGCCGGTTCCACCCGCCGGAATTCCATAAAGCCTGTTGATTTAGCCATGGAACACCTCCTCGGTAACGGCTACGGTTTCCTGGTCCTGATCTTCGTATAGCTTCATCCGCTCCAACGACTTGCGGTAATCGATGGGCATGACCTTGACGAACAACGGCAGCTGCGCGTCCCAATTCTCCAATATGATTTTTGCCCGCGGACTGTTGGTGAGGCGATAATGATCTTCCAGCATGGTGTGTAGTTCCTCCACATCCGCTTTACGCCACACCGGTTCCAGATCCACCATATCCAGGTTGCAGCGCGTGTCAAACAATTGCGATTCATCATAAACATAAGCAATGCCGCCGCTCATGCCCGCGGCAAAATTGTTGCCGGTTTGACCGATGACCACCACCAGTCCGCCGGTCATATATTCACAGCCATGATCGCCCACCCCTTCCACCACGGCGCGGGCGCCGCTGTTGCGCACAGCAAAACGCTCGCCCGCCACGCCGTTGATAAACACCTCGCCGCCGGTGGCGCCGTACAACACCACATTGCCGACAATGATGTTTTCATGCGGTTGAAAGGTAGCGCCGATGGGCGGCGTCAGCACGATGCGGCCGCCGGTCATGCTCTTGCCGAGAAAATCATTGGCGTCTCCTTCCACACGCATATTGATGCCTGGCGCCAAAAAAGCGCCCAGGCTCTGTCCGGCACTGCCTTTCAGATAGAGCTGTATGGTAGCGTCCGGCAGACCGAGACGGCCATAGCGTTTTACAATCTCGCCGCTCAAGCGCGCAGCGATAGTGCGGTGCACATTGCGTATATTTAAATCCACGCGCACCTGCTGCTGCTTTGCCAAGGCCGGCTGGCAGCGGCGCAGTAATTCATGATCCAGTAAATCAGCATGACTCTCCTCTGTTGTTCGAATGCAGCGCCGGACCGGATTTTTTCCCTCCAGGGTCAATAATGGACGCAGATTCAGTGTTCGCGCTTTCCAATGATCCACCTGATCGTCCACCTGCAGCATCTCACTATGACCTACCATGTCGTCGATGGTGCGGAAACCCAACTCGGCCATATATTCGCGCAACTCGCGCGCCATGAAGCGCATGAATCGCTCTACATATTCCGGCTTGCCGGTGAATTTGGCGCGCAATGCCGGGTCCTGGGTAGCTACGCCGACCGGACAGGTGTTGAGATGGCACTTGCGCATCATCACGCAGCCCAGGGTCACCAAAACCGTGGTGCCGAATCCGAATTCCTCCGCGCCTAACAACGCGGCAATAGCCAGATCGCGACCGGTCTTTAATTGTCCATCCACCTGCACGCGAATGCGTTCCCGCAAGCGGTTGCGTATCAAAGTCTGTTGCGTTTCCGCCAAGCCCAATTCCCACGGCAGACCGGTGTGTTTGATGGAAGTGAGCGGCGAAGCGCCGGTGCCGCCATCGTGTCCGGCAATGAGCACCATCTCAGCCTTGGCCTTGGCCACGCCGGCTGCCACCGTGCCGACGCCGACTTCGGACACCAACTTGACGGAGATGCGCGCTTGCGGCGCCACCGCTTTCAAATCATAAATCAATTGCGCCAGATCCTCAATGGAATAGATGTCGTGATGCGGCGGCGGCGAAATCAATGTCACGCCCGGCGTGGTGTGACGCACCCGTGCAATCTCTTTGCTGACCTTGTGACCGGGCAACTGTCCACCCTCGCCTGGCTTGGCGCCCTGGGCCATCTTGATTTGCAGTTCATCGGCTGTGACCGCATATTCCGTGGTTACGCCGAAACGTCCGGAGGCGATCTGGCGAATGGCGGATCGCTTGCTGTCGCCGTTGGCCAGGGGGGTGTTGCGGCTGGGGTCCTCGCCGCCTTCGCCGGAATTGCTGCGACCGCCGATGCGATTCATGGCAACAGCGATGGTTTCATGCGCCTCCGGACTGATGGAACCAAAAGACATGGCGGAAGAAACGAACCGTTCGATGATCTGCTCTTCCGGCTCTACCTCATCCAGGGGAATGGATTTGCCTTTTTTAAATTTCAACAAACTGCGCAAGGTCACTCTTTCCCGCGATTGATCGTTGATCAAAGCGGTATATTCCTTAAAAACCTGATAATCGTCATTCCACGCGGCCTGTTGTAATTTATAGATGGCCTCTGAACTCCATAAATGTTTTTCACCGCCGCGACGCACATGATAAGCGCCGCCGGCTTGCAACAAAGACGCCGGCACACCCTGCTGTGGAAAACCGCATTGGTGTCGCAGCAGCGTTTCACGGGTGATTTCCGCCAGACCCAGGCCATCGATGCGTGAAGGGGTCCCGCAAAAATATCGATCCACCACGGCCCGACTGATGCCCACAGCCTCAAAAATCTGTGACGCGAAAAAGCTGTGCAGAGTAGAGATGCCCATGCGACTAAACGTTTTCAACAAACCCTTTTTCACCGCCGTGATATAGCTATCCATGGCCTCTTCCGGTTTGTTTTTTTCCAAAAGGTTGGCTTCAGCCAGGTCGCGCACTGTGGCAAAAGCCAGATACGGACAGATGGCGTCAGCGCCAAAAGCCAGGAGCAAAGCAAAGTGCATGACCTCGCGCGGCTCGCCGGATTCGATAATAATGCCGGCCATGTTGCGTAAACCTCTGGCGATCAAATGGTGATGCAAACCGGAAACCACCAGCAAAGAAGGAATCGCCGCATGCTCCTGGTCGATGCGTCGATCCGACAAGATTAAGAGATTGCACCCCTGACTGATGGCGTCCGTCGCCTGCAAAAAGACCTGCTCCAGCGCCCTTTCTAAATCGTGACCCCGGTCATGGGCCGAAAACAGAATATCGATGTGAACGGATTTTATGTCCGGATGGCGTGCGCTGCGCAATCTTTCCATGTCAGCCATAGTCATAATCGGATGAGGCAATTTGAGACCGAAATTATTTTTCGGTTGTTCATCCAGCGTGTTGATTTGCCGGCCGACAAAACTTTCCAGAGACATGACCATCTCTTCGCGCAAGGGATCGATGGGCGGATTGGTCACCTGCGCGAACAGTTGCTTGAAATAAGCAAACAATAACTGCGGCCGATTGGACAGCACCGCCAGTGAAGCATCGTTGCCCATGGAGCCGATGGCCTCCTGACCGGTGGAGGCCATGGGCGTGATGATCATGCGCAGCTCTTCATCGGTATAGCCGAATGCGTGCTGCTTGCGCAACAAGGCTTCCGGCTCTTCATAGGGCACATCAGCCGGTGTGAACAGACCGCGCAGTTCGATGCGATTGTCCTTGACCCAGCGTCGATAGGGCTTTTGCCGCGACAGCTTGGCTTTGATCTCGTTATCCGGCACCACACGATGTTGCTCCAGATCCACCAGAAACATTTTACCCGGCTGCAAACGGCCGCGGCGCAGAATGCGCTGCTCGGCAAACTCGATGACGCCGGTTTCAGAAGCCAGCACGATCATGCCGTCGCGGGTGGTGGTGTAACGCGCCGGACGCAAACCGTTGCGATCCAGAGTGGCGCCGATAAAGCGGCCATCGCAAAAAACCATGGCGGCCGGACCATCCCAGGGTTCCATTAAAGCGGCATGATACTCGTAAAAAGAACGTTTGTCTTCACTCATCTGCGTTTTGACACTGCATGCTTCCGGAACCATCATCATCATGGCATGCGAAAGAGAGCGACCGGCCATAACCAGCAACTCGAGTGCGTTGTCAAAAATGGACGAGTCGCTGCCGTCTTGCACCAGCACCGGTTTTATTTTTTCCATATCATCACCCAACAACGGCGAAGCCAGCATGGACTCGCGCGCCTGCATGCGGCTGATGTTGCCGCGCAACGTGTTGATTTCGCCGTTATGCGCCACATAACGGAACGGCTGCGCCAGACGCCAGGTAGGCATGGTGTTGGTGCTGTAGCGCTGATGCACCACGGCAAAAGGAGAAAGACAATGCTCATGAACCAGTTCCGGATAATAACCGGCCAGCTGCGTACCGGTTAACAAACCCTTATAGACTATTGTTCGACTGGAAAAACTGCAAATATAAAAATCGTTCGCTTTTTCATGTAATTGGTCAAAAATCTCTTTCTCAATCACCCGGCGTATGACATAGAGCTTGCGCTCGAAATGGGCTAAAGCCACGCGACCGGGCGCAACAAAAAGTTGCCGGACCAGAGGTTGCGTTGACCTGGCCAGATCGCCCAAATGGCTGTCAGCGGTAACCACCCTGCGCCAACCTAAAACCTCGCAGTTCTCCTGTTCGACGATTTTTTCGATTATGGCAGAGCATTGCTCAGCCAAAGCTTTTCGATTCGGTAAAAACACCATGGCCACAGCATAAAGACCCGGTTCCGGCAGTGAAAAATCCAAACCGTCGCTGCGAAACAACTCGTCCGGAATTTTCAGCATCAGGCCGGCGCCGTCGCCGGTGCCGGCATCGCCGCCGACAGCGCCGCGATGTTCCAGATTGATCAGCGTCTGCAGCGCATGACGGACGATCTCATGCTGCGCCTGTCCGTCCAGACGGGCGATAAAGCCCACGCCGCAACTGTCGTGCTCGAAACGGGGATCGTATAATCCTTCGGTCAAGAAAGATGCTTTTCTACATTTCATAAGCTTTAGCCTAAATTGGTAAAATTCGATGCATGGCGAAATGCCATAACAACAAAAAAATATTTAAAAAAGGATAAAAAGGACGTGCGACATCAGTTGCGGCGCTGGGCATGCCACAGGCGGTGATCCAGAAAAAGATTTTTGAGAAGCGTCTTCCGGCGGCAGAGGGAAAAAATTTTTAGATGTAACTGAAAAATATAAAAATCCTTAAAATTATTATAGCGTTATATGGTTCAGCAAAACCAAATATGCCAAGAAATCTGGTAAGGTGCAAGCATAATTTAAAAATGTACAAGTTATTATCATCTTTTCTATAGCGCCCTTTCAGGGCAAAAAACTAAATACATAACGGATTGATTCAGATTATCCTCCAGACGTCGCGACGCGACGTGGTTGCTCTTTTTTCCTTCCGGGCGTTGAAACGCCCGGCTACCGGCGCTGGTCGCTCCGCGACCATTGGATATGATCGGAGGTTGTCCAAAAAGTTAGATTTTCTCAATCTTGATTTGGCAAGCGGCCTTGTAGAAAAATTCGTAACTGACGTAAAAACAGTTCGCTGATAGATTCCTCACCCGCTAAAACGGGTTCGGAATGACACGCTTCCGTTACTTTTGGACAACCTCGTGCGAGCTAGGCCAGGACATTCGTCGCATTCGTCTTTATTGCGTTTTCTTTTCTTCCCCACCTTGCTGCAAATACATGCCGGAAACCTGAGCCAACAGCTCCTGCATGCCCGCGGCCGTGGCCAGTGGATCGCTGACATAGCCGTCCACCCACTGAATGCTGTCGAACAGGCGCAACGCCATCTGCGTCAGAAACGGATCCTGGACGTCCTTTTTGTACATCTCGAGCATGTTGCGCAACAGCGGATGGCGCGGATTGATCTCCATGTTGCGTTTCGGCAGGTCTACCTTTTGCTGCATATGCATCATGATGCGTTGCATCTGACCGGACATAAAAGTATCCGTGCCCAGCAAAACCGCCGGGCTGTCCACCAATCGTTCCGAAACACGCACGTCTTCCACCTTGTCGGCCAGAATGTCCTTGATGCGTCGCGCCAATTTATCCATATCCTTTTTGTCAACCGGAACCGAATCGGCGGCCGGTTCCTTGTTGGCTAGCTCTTCCAGCGTTTTCAATTCTGCCTGATCGGCTGATTTGAATTTTTTGCCCTTGTACTCGTGCAAACCCGGCAAGGTAAACTCGTCGATGGGTTCGTAACAATACAGGACCTCCAAATCCTTGGCCTTGAATATTTCCAGGATGGGATTGCGATGCACGGCTTCACGGGAAGGTCCGGAGAGATAATAAATCTCGGTCTGTTTTTCCGGCATGCGTTCCACATAGGTCTTGATGGAAATCAGCTCTTTCTCATCTGTGCATTTGGAAGAGTTGAAACGTAGCAACTCGGCCAGTTTTTCACGCTGGGTGAAATCGTTGTACCCTTCTTTCAAGATGCGACCGTGCTGCCGCCAAATTTCCAGATACTTGGCTTCGTCGGCGCCGGCCAGTTCCTGTAAATGGCCGAGGAATTTTCCCACCAGTGTGCTTTTTATCTTTACCAGATATTGATTCTCTTGCAGCGTTTCGCGGGAGATATTCAGCGGTAAATCGTCACTGTCCAGAACGCCGCGTACAAAGCGCAAGTATTCTGGTAAAACATCATGACTATGATTATCCACCAGAACGCGGCGGACGAACAGCTGGACGCCCTCTTCATCATGCCCCATGCCGAACTGTTCCCGGCTGGCCGACGGTACAAACAGCAGGGCATTGAACTGGATCGGCGCGTCCGAACTAAAGTGCAGGCGCGTCAGTGGATTTTCGGTCTCCGTAGCGATGAATTTAAAAAATTCGTTGTACTGCTCTTCCGTGACCTGGCTCTTGGGTTCACGCCAGATGGCGGTGATGCGGTTGACCTGCTCGCCGTTCAGATATATGGGGAAAGGGACAAAATTGGAATATTTTTTAATCAGCGATTCTACACGAAATTTTTGACAAAACTCTTCCGCGTCATCGCGCAAAAAAACCTTGACGGTGGTGCCGCGTTTGACGTCGCCGGCCGGTTGAATATCATAGGCGCCTTTGCCGTCGCTGATCCAGATATGCGCCGGTTGCGCCGCATCGGCCGATCGGGTGGTGAGTTCCACTTTTTCGGCAGCCATAAACACCGAATAAAAGCCGACGCCAAAACGGCCGATGAGATTTAGGCCTTCCTCTTTTTGCACCGCCATTTGCCGCAAAAATTCGGTTGTGCCGGAATGCGCGATGGTGCCGATGTTCTGCACCAGTTCCTCGCGAGTCATGCCGATGCCGGTATCGCGTAAAGTAAAGGTCTTTGCCTTTTCGTCCAGATCGATCCAGACCGCGAATTCCATATCTGTATCCGCAATCGACTCTCCCTTGATGGACTTGAACCGGACCTTGTCAAGGGCATCTGCTGCATTGGACACCAGTTCGCGGATAAAAATCTCCCTTTGCGTATAAAGGGAATGCGTCAAAATATGCAACAGTTGCTGAATTTCCGCCTTGAACTCAAAAGTTTGCGTCTGTGGTTCAGACATGAGCGTTTACTCCTTTGCTTCTTTAAAATTTATACTTGTAAATTGTAACACCGCACACCATCAAACGATAGACGCCGCAGTGATGGCATTCATAAAGCTTGGCGCCCGGCACATGGCGCATCCAGCCGGTACGATGCAATCGACGCAAGGGGGCGCCGCAAGTGGGGCAATTCGTTTTTTCCATGACAACCTCTCGGGGTAAAGATGCACCTCAAGGAACCGGATCGCATTTCTGCGAACGCCGGTTAGATAAAAGGTCTCCGCTATCATTGCACCATCCGATCAGCATGAGGATCAAAAGAGAGGTTCAGCACTAAAAGTTCCGGACGATTGGCCAATCGCACTGGCGGCCCCCACGTACCAGCGCCGCAAGAGACATAATATTGTGTTCGACCTATTTGCGCATACCCCCAACTGATATCATACACTGCACGCGTGATATAATTAAACGGCCAAAACTGGCCGTGATGCGTGTGACCGGATACCTGTAAATCAGCCCCGGCCTCCCGACTTTCCTGTAAATGGTGGGGTTGATGATCCATCACGATCAGCGGCAACCTCCCATCCGTCGGCGCCAGGCTCTGCAAGCCGGCGCGCCGCCCCACCCAATGTCTGCCCTGCAAATCGTCGCGACCCAACAAATAAACGGCATCCGCAACCGCTAGGCAACGATCACGCAACACCGTGATGCCGCTTTGCTCCATCAGGGCGATGCAGCTGTTTACGTTGGTAAAATATTCGTGGTTGCCGAGAACCGCATAAACGCCGTACCGGCTTTTCATTCCGGACAGAACCCTCTTCAATTCCTGCTGATTAAGCCGCGTCACATCTTCATCAAACAGATCGCCGACGATCAACACCATATCCGGATTTTGTTCGTTAATTTTTTCCACCATAGACTCAAACCGGCGCGGCGGCATGAGTGCGCCGATATGTACGTCGGATATCAGGGCCACACGCATAGAGGTCAGAGAACCCTGCTTCTTCGGCAAGGTCAGGTGCAGATTTTTCACATGCAGCATACGCGCATTTATTCCGCCGATAATAACCAGTACCATGGCCAGGAGACCAAGGCCGAGATACACCCGGGCTGCAACAGGCCCTTTCCAGGAACGCCACCCCGTCGGCAAAAATCCAACAACCCAATCCGCTAAGCGTATATCATCTACTAATAAAATGAAGCAAAACATCAACGCCATAAAAGCCAGATAATAAGCGCCGACATACAACACAGGATTCGCCAGCATCCGCAGCGCCGAGTGTTCTAAAAAGCGACTTAATGGATATGCTGCCGCGCAGGCTACTATGCTCACCAGAAATATCAATCGCCAATGACCGGAGGCGTGCAACGCCAGCCAACCACGCCGTATGATATAAAAATTGAGCAACGTATATAAAGTGAGCGCAATAGTGAGAAATATAATCAAACCTGTTTGTTTCATTTATGATAACCTGGTCTATTCAATTATCGGAAATTTTCGATGAAATGGCGGTCAAACAGATAATTTCCGAAAAATCTAGCAAAAAATCAACACTTTTCAGCAATTTTTGCTCTTGCTATTCAAGCCAATTTACCGTAATTTTAGAGCGTAAATATTGTTAAACCTTAGCAAGGAATTCGCCTATGATCACGATCAGGCCGCTAAGAGGATTACGGCCTTCCAAAGAGCTGGTTGCAGAGGTAGCAGCTCCACCCTACGATGTAATCTCTTCTGAAGAAGCCCTCCTCATGGCGCAAGGAAATCCCCTTTCTTTTCTTCATGTCAACAAACCGGAAATCGATCTCCCAGAAAAAACGCATTTGTACTCGGACGTGGTTTATGAAAAAGGCCGCGATAATTTACGGCGCTTTATTCAGCAAGGCACATTACGCCTCGATGAACAGGAAGCCATTTACGTTTATCGTTTAACCTGGCGCGGTCGATCTCAAACCGGTTATTTCTGTCTGTCGTCTGTCGATGATTATCTGCAGGGGCGCATTAAAAAACATGAACTGACCCGGGCGGATAAAGAGGCAGACCGTACGCGGTTAACCGACGTGCAGAACGCGCAGATCGGTCCGGTTTTTCTTTTTTATCCCAGCCATTCCCATCTCGACGAGATATTGGCGCAGACCTGCCGGACGCCGGCAGAGGTGGATTTCACCTCGCCGGACGAGGTGGTCAACCAGCTCTGGTTGATCACGGATCCGGAACGCATCGCACTGATTCAATCGCTCTTTAATGCATTGCCGGCGACCTATGTGGCGGACGGCCATCACCGCTCTGCGTCCGCCTGCAACGTTTGTCAAATCCGCCGTCAGCGGAATCCGGATTACACCGGTAAAGAGCCGTTCAACTATTTTCTCTCGGTCATCTTTCCGCACAACCAGTTGCAAATTCTGCCGTATAACCGCGTTGTGAAAGATCTGAATGGATTAGCGGATGAGGCCTTTTTGCTAAAAGTAGAATCCATTTTTCACGTCGCGCCGGATATCGGTGAATTTGTCGCAGACCGTCCTCATCAATTTGGCATGTATATGAACGGTCAGTGGCGTCGATTGACGCCGAGAACAGGCACCTTTGTTGAAGACGATCCCCTGGATAATCTGGACGTCAACATCCTCATGAAACAGCTGCTGGCGCCGGTGCTCAACATCGGCGACCCGCGTACGGACAAACGCATCGATTTTATCGGCGGCATTCGCGGCAACGGTGAACTGGTGCGTTTGGTGGATTCGGGAAAATTCAAGGTGGCCTTTTCCCTCTATCCCACCACCATGCAGCAGCTCATGCACGTGGCGGACAGCGGTTTGATCATGCCGCCCAAGTCAACGTGGTTTGAACCTAAACTGAAAAGCGGGCTGGTGGTGCACCTGCTCGATTAACGAGGTCTTGTACTGTGCGGCCAGGCCGCAACAGATTTTTAAAGGAGAATGAATCATGCTAATTTTATTGGCAGAAGGTTTTGAATCCTCGTTGCCGGACAAGTTGCGGCAATTCGGTCAGGTTTCGCAAAACCTGGCAGATTCGCCCCAGGCAGAGGTGGTCATTGTGCGCAGTAAAATCAAAGTGGATAAAGCTTTCATCGATGCAGCGCCGAATCTGAAATTGGCCATTCGCGGCGGCGTCGGCCTGGACAACATCGACAAGGTATATGCCGAATCCAAAGGCATCAAGGTCAGAAACACGCCTCAGGCCTCCAGCATTGCGGTGGCCGAGTTGGCTTTTGCCCTGATGATAGGATTGCCGAACCACATCGCTGTGGCGCACCAATCCATGATAGAAGGCAAATGGTTAAAGAAAGAACTGGAACGAACCGAACTCTACGCCAAAACCCTGGGCATCATCGGTTGCGGCCGCATCGGCCAGCAACTGGCCAAGCGGGCGTTGGCTTTCGGCATGATCGTTAACGGATACGATCCGCTGGTAACCGAGACGCCCTATATCCGCATGGAAAAGGATCTGGATGTGTTGCTGGCGAAAAGCGATTATCTCTCACTGCATCTGCCGCTTAATGACAGCACGCGCGGCCTTATCAACAAAGAACGCATTGCTAAAATGAAAAAAGGCATCTACATTGTTAACACCGGCCGCGGCAAAACCATTGTGGAAGAGGATATGGTGCAGGGGCTGCAAAGCGGTCACATCGCCGGTTATGCCACGGACGTATTTTACAGCGACCCGCCCACCGGATCGCCGCTGTTGTCGGCGCCGAACGTATTGCTCACTCCGCATCTGGGCGCAGCCAGCAAGGAAAATATGATTCGCATAGGTTATGATATTGTACAGCTGTTGCAGGATTATACACAGGGACGGTTATAATGGTGTGATCCTCGGATTGTCCCGAAAGCAACAGAAGCGTGTCATTCCGAACCCGCTTTAGCGGGTGAGGAATCTATCAGCGAACTGTATTTGCGTCAACTACGAATTTTACTACAAGACCGATTGTTAAAAAGTTTGAGAAAAACTAATTTTTTTTGATAAATAAAGGAGATTATCATGGCGCGTGTCTACAATTTTAATCCCGGTCCGGCTGCATTGCCGTTGCCGGTCCTGCAGAAATGCCAGAGTGAACTAGTGGAATATCCGAACACCGGCATGTCCGTCATGGAAATGAGCCATCGTTCCAAAGAGTTCGAGCAGATATTGGCGGATACGCAATCGCTGTTTAAAAAACTGATGGGGCTCAGCGACGCCTATAAAATTCTTTTTCTCGGCGGCGGCGCCAGTATGCAATTTACCATGATCCCCATGAATTTTATTCCGGCCGGCGGTTCTGCGGATTATGTGGTAACCGGCGAATGGGCCAAACGGGCTTTAAAAGAGGCCAATCTGGTGGCCAAGGGCCGGGCAGCTGCCAGCTCTGAAGACAAAAACTTTTCCTATTTGCCTGATCCGGGGACCTTTGATCTCGATCCCAAAGCGGCCTTTGTTCACATTACTTCCAACAACACCATTTTCGGCACCCAATGGCAGACCTACCCGTCGGTGAACGGCAAACCGTTGCTGGTGGACATGTCCTCGGATATTTTATGCCGCCAGGTGGATTTCAGCCAGTTCGCCATGATTTACGCCGGCGCACAAAAAAATCTCGGTCCCGCCGGCGTTACGGTGGTGTTTCTGCGCGACGATCTGGCAGATACTGCCAACAAAAATCTACCCACGATGTTGGCCTATGAAACCCATCGGAAAAACAATTCGCTGTACAACACGCCGCCGGTTTTTCCCATCTATATCATCAAACTGATGCTGGAGTGGATCAGTGCCGAAGGGGGCGTGGCCGGCATAGAAAAAATCAACCGGCAAAAGTCGGAGCTGTTGTACAAAACCATGGACGACAGCGCCGGCTATTATCGCGGTACCGTGCGTTCCGATTGCCGCTCCTGGATGAACGTGCCGTTGCGCATGGCTTCAGAGGAATTGGAGGCCGAGTTTCTGACTGCGGCGAAAAAAGAGGGTCTGATCGGCCTGAAAGGACATCGTTCGGTAGGCGGCATTCGCGTGTCCATGTACAACGCAGTCACGCTGGAGGCGATCAGGGTGCTGACCGATTTCATGAAAGAGTTTCAGAAAAAGCACTAATTGAAACGGGCCGCGAGGCCCGTTTTTTATTTTGATTTATCCTTTTGATAAAAATGAATCAAATATTCTGCATCGCGCGGATTGAGATCAAACAGGGTAGTGGCTTCGTTGATCAACGGCCAGAGTTTGTGGTCAGGATTATCCTGCAACTGCTGCGAAATCCATTTGATGGCATGACGTAATTCCTCGCCCTCAGGCAAAAGATGCGACGACATATGGGCATTCCTCTATAGTTGAAGCAGTATCAAGTAAAAAAATTTTGGCTGTAAAAAGTATTACCTGATGAAATCATCCTTTTCCATCACTCGCTCATTAAATCCGTCCGGCCGCATTTTCGACCGAACGCAGCCGCTCCATACGCTGTAACACCGGCGGATGCGAATAATACAAGAACACATAAAACGGATGCGGCGTCAGATGCGACAGGTTGTCACGCGACATTTTTTTCAGCGCCTGACTCAAGGCGTCGCCGAGCCCGGAGGTTTCGGCGGCAAAACGATCCGCCTGAAATTCGTGGCGACGCGACAGCATACTCATAAACGGCGACAGCAGCAATTCAACCGGCGAAAACAACAGGCCGAAAAAGAGCATGCCCGCATACAAGGAAATATCCTGCATGTAAAACGCCGCAAACAGGTCCGGATGGCTGATAAAGACCGACAACAGATAGAACATGACAGCCATGTGTGCCATGCTCATCACGACGCCGAGGACCACGTGCTTTTTCTTGTAGTGGCCGATTTCATGGGCCAGCACAGCCGTCAGCTCGGGGACCGCATGCTTTTCAATGAGCGTGTCGAACAGCGCGATGCGCTTGTTCTTGCCGAATCCGGTGAAAAAGGCGTTGGATTTGCTGGAGCGCCGGGAACCATCCATGACCAATATGCCCTGTAAGGGGAATTTTACCTTTTTTGCATATTCCAATATGGCCGTGCGCAACTCGCCTTCGGCCAACGGCGTAAACTTGTTGAACAGCGGCATGATCCAGGTAGGCGCGATAAAGGTGATCAGCAAAACATAAAGGGCGCTGACAATCCAGCAATACAACCAGGCCATGGAACCGGCATACTGAAAAAAAGCCAGCACACCGGCCAGTAAAGGACCACCCAGCACAACCGTCAGGGCCAGCCCTTTTACCATATCCAGTATAAAGGTTTTGACCGTGGTGCGGTTAAAACCAAATTTCGCTTCAATGACAAAGGTGTCATAAATATCGAATGGCAGTGAGAGCAGATTAGAGCCCAGCATGATCAGACCGATGTAGATCAATCCGTTCCAGATCGCTGACAAACCGAACTGACGCACCCATTGATCGACGTAATTAAAACCGCCGCAAAACCAAAAAATCAAGAGAACAATCAGATCAAAAGCGGCGGTGATGAAACCAAAGCGGGCATTGACGCGCGTGTAGGCCTGCATTTTGGCATACGTAGGGGCGTCAAACACATCGCTAAACTCGGCCGGCAGCGGCTTGTTGAGTGTTTTCAGGTTGAGTGTTTTGGCAATAAAATTTAATGCATACTCTAACAACAGGGTGGCGAGGATAATAATGCCGAAAATGTTCATAAAACTCTCGCATGCTTTCCATTTCTTAACCTTGCGAAGGTTGGCAACCTTCGCAAGGTTGCGAATAACCTTTTGGCTGTATAAGGGGATTGCTTCACTCCAGCGCAGATACTCCCCTTTGGCAGCTGCAGTGTCTGCGTTCGCAATGACACGGTTTTGGTGTTATTTGGGTAATCATGGCATTAATGCCAAAAATGTTGAACATGTGACTAGAGTCAACCGGATTAGTGATAACGAAATTCTTTTACATCGCCTGCCGATCCCATACTCACGGCCATGACCTTTCTCTTGGCATTCACCACAACTCGTACATAACGGCCTTGATCCTGCCCTTTGGCATTGGCAATATATTCAAGCGGTGCATTGCCCGCCTCGCCGTATTGATCGTTATAGTGAAGCTGATAGAGTGCCTGCAAAGAAGAGAGCGAGGCAAGTCCGGCAAAGGTCTGCGGCTGGATGCCTTTATGCGGTCCGTTCATAGCCACGGCGATGATCGGTTGTACCGCTCGCAGCAACTCGATGTTGTTGCTGAGATCCCAACCGTGATGGGTGACCTGGTATAAATCCACTTGCCCCAATAGATTCCTGGGCGCCACGAGATGATGTTCCACATTTTTGGTTACATCGCCGCCCAGCCAACAGGAAAAATCATCGCAAGTCAGGAGCAATGCGATGCTGCGGCCGTTATCAGAAGAATCAACCGGCGCCGGGATAAATCCGTCAGCGGCTGCGTCGATATCGCCCGAAAATCCCAGCACCTTTTTTTCCGCTGCCAGGCATTGCAGTTTGATCTGTTTGTCATTGAGTGGAACAAGGTCTCCCGGTCGCAGCGTGCGAGCCGATCCTGCCGTCGCTTTTTGATAATCAGCAAAAAGAGGCTTAAACCAGTTATTGTTTTGTTCGAACCACGGCGGTGGAGCGCCTTTATCGTAAAAATTTTTCACCGGAATTTTTTCCGTCACCGCCGGCAAGGCGCCAAAATGGTCCCAATGAAAATGGGTGGTGATGAGATAGTCGATGTGCTGCAGGCCGGCGTCCTGGCAGGCTTGCAGAATGCGGCCGTCATCTCGCCCCTTGGGTTCTAATGAACCGGTATCGATCAATATCGACTCTTCGGAGGGCGTGACGATCAGGGTGGATGCGCCGCCGGCCATATCCAGAAAATAAAAGGTCAGGGGTTTTGCTTGACTCCAGGCGCAGGAGAGAATCAACAAAAACGCTGCTGTTATTTTTTTTATCATCTTATACTCTAAACAAATGCATGCAATCCAATCTGTGGTCTCGTAGCGCAATCCTCCCGGATTGCGTAAGCCGGAAGCTTGTGCAAAAATAATTTTGAAATGTCCAACCTTCAGGCACATGCCGGAGGCTTGTGCTACAGATTGATGTTACCCAATCCTTTTTGTTTCATCATCTTTTCGATATCTTTGATCTCTTTGGGAATAGCGGCGCTGATCACGCGATGGCCTTGCGGAACGATCCAGACATCGTCTTCGATGCGAATGCCGACATTGCGGTATTTCTCCGGAATAGCCGGATCATCACCAGGCACATATACGCCCGGTTCCAGCGTCACCACCATATTGACCCGCAGGGTATCGGCGCTGCCCACGTCATGCACATCCAGGCCGATATTATGGCTGACGCCGTGCGGCAGAAACCGTCGCACTTCACTCGCATCTTTGATCAATCCCAATTTCTGCAATCCTCTGGCTGTTGCCTCCTTTGCCTTTGCTTCCACATCCGAGAACGGCGTACCAGGTTTCATCAGTTGCAGGGTTTCTTTTTGCGTGTTTAAAACCACTTCATACAATTCGCGCTGACCTGCAGTGAATTTTCCGTTTATCGGAATGGTGCGGGTGATATCCGCACAATAGCCGCCGTATTCAGCGCCCACATCCATGACCACCACATCGCCGTCCTGCATTTGCCGGCTGTTCTCGTCATAATGGAGAATTAAAGAATTGGGGCCGGACCCGATAATGCAAGGGAATCCGGGGCCATTGGCAGCGTTGCGCAAATAGCTGTACTCCAACAACGCCTGCAATTCATACTCGTACATGCCCGGCTCTGCGCTTTTAAACGCCTGTACCAGCCCGGCCACCGTGATGTCAACCGCTTTTTGCAGCACCTGTATTTCTTCGGAGCATTTAATCTGTCGCAACGATGACAACAGTTCGTTGACCGGTTTGACCTGCAGACCTGCATATTTAGCGGTCAGCTGTTTACGAGCGTCCCGATCGATAAAATATCGTTTGCTGGAAATGGGCTCGTTGACGAAAGTAGGTTGGGGCGGTGAAAAATAGAGCGTTTTAATCCCGGTCATGGCCTGTGCAAAAACTTTATCAAACTGACTCATCGACAACAAGGTGTCGCAGGCGAATCGCTCTGCCTGAGGCTTTTCAGTTTTGGTAAATGCATTGCTTTCCCGGGACGGTTTAAAAAACACCGCATTGATTTTTTTCCCATTGAGTGGAAAGCCTTTTTTATGCAAAAGCAAAATGGCGCCCGGCTGTTCAAATCCGGTCAGATAAAAAAAGTTGGATTCCTGATGATAAGGGTAATCCGTATCCAGAGATCGAGGTTTGGGATCGCCTGCGCGCAGGACCACCATACTGGTGCTATCCAGCTGTGCTAAAAGAGCTTGACTGCGCTGGGCATATACGGACGCCGGCATGCGCCCGGCTTGTTTATCTGCAGCCGGCAGCCATTGGCTTAAGGCCATGCATGCAATTAGAATAATTGTTATTCTCATATTGTTCTTTTTGAAAGAAGGGACATCATCCGAAGCCAAACGGCAGTGGAACCGCCGATTATTTCATGTGTCATTCTTATACAAGAACCCGGCTGCAAGAGGTGCACACAGCCGGGCAAAAATCGATCACGGGCGCAAAGTCATCTTGCTTTGGATGGTTTGGCTTTGTGTAAAGGTCATGCCGCCGCCGGCCACGGCAATGGTATTTTGCTGTTCTGCAAGGCCTTCGGTAGAAACCAGGACGCCGGCCTTGTCGTCATACAGGATCGAACCGCTTGACTTGCCTTCGCCTTCGACGAAAAACTCAGTTCCCATCTGGCTGCCTTTGCCGTTTGTCGCCATCGTGCCGCTGAGATTTAACCGTTTGCAAACCAAACCGGATACGGTTTCGTCGCCGGCCAATACATAATCAATGTTGGGTGTTGTGATCATTTCCGTAGTGCTGGTTTTCATCGTATCCGGCGCGGTGTTGGTCCATTTTTCACCAACAGCCAAAGGCACGGTCGGTAAATCGGCAATAGCGCGCCGCATAAACAGCATGGGGTCGCCGTTCATCATGCGCATCACCGCCGGATCCTTCTCCAGCGAATCGATGGGAGCAACCGTCTTTGTTTTACCATATTTGCTGATAACCAGTTTGATTCTTTTGCCGATGAGCGGGGTTAACGTCATGGTGGTGTCTTTGCCGAAACCTTTCATGCGCATAACCATGGAATCATAAGAGGCGGTAAAAGTGATATCGCCCTCCGCATTGGTTTCAACCGCCTGCAACGCCAATACCATCCGACCGCCGGTTTCAATGTTCATGATCTGACCATTCATGTCCATGGTCATTTTCATATCCATTTGCGTGGCATAATGAAAAGTTTTTCCCGAACTGTAGCGGTAGGTAAAATCAGTTTTGGATTGCGCCCAGCCAATGGACGCGGTCACAAGTATAACGGACAGCCACATCATTTTTTTCATGGATACGTCTCCTGAATATTTGTGAAATGCTCAAAAAACAGCCTGCTTTACAGGTTCTTTGCCTCATGCAGAAGCGGACGGAAGGAACTGTTAGCCAATTGCCAAACCGTACGATAACAAAGTCTGGCAGCCAAAGCCAGTTTGCCATAGCTAATTTTTCCCGCCTCATCGCCGACATTGTGATAATCGCTGTGCAACCCGGTATGAAAGAACAGCGTGGGTATTTTCTTTTTGTTAAAAGGCGTATGATCGCTGCCGCCGGATTCTTTTACCAGTCCCGGCGACAATCTGAATTTGATGTGTTTGTTTTCTTTGGCCGCGATATCCCATAATTCCGGAGCGTTGGACCGGCCATAAATGGTCAGGCTGTCCACTTTATTGCGACCTATCATATCCATGTTGATCATGGCCACGGTTTTTTCCAGAGGAAACAGGGGATTGGCGACATAGGTTTCCGAGCCGTACAGTCCCCGTTCCTCGCCGGCAAAAGCTATGAACAGCACGCTGCGCGCCGGCGGCTCTTTTTCCTTGGCAAAAGCTGCGGCGGTCAGCACAACGCCGGCTGTGCCGGAGGCATTGTCGTCAGCGCCGTTGTTAATGCTGTCCTGTCCAGCCGGCACATTCTTTTTAACACCGACATGATCATAATGCGCGCCGACGATAATCAGTTCATCTTTAAGTACTTCATCGGCGCCCGGAAGCAGGGCGACAACATTGCGGCTGATCTCGGTGCGGATTTTGATTGAAGTGTGCAGATCAACGCGATGTCCGGACAAGGCCATGGAATGCGGTTGATAAAGGCTGTCGATGCGCTGCGCCAAAGCTTTGCAAGAATCCACACTGCCGAAAAACGATTTCAAAGCCTCTTCCCCCACCTGCACGCAGGGAATTCGTTCCTTCTCCTCATGCGCCAGAATCGTAGGCACCGCATCTGCCGGAAATCCTTTAAACAAATTGGGCCAGGGGAAGCCGGCGGGTTTCAACAAACTGGAGCGCAAGGGATTGGTCACCAGCATAAAACCCACGGCGCCGCGCGCGATGGCCACAGCCACTTTTTCATTCAATTTGATTGCCGGTAAACGCTTTTGCGGGGAAAACGGACTGTCCGCTTTCTGATCATTAGGTCCGCCTTTAAGCGCCAGCACGATTTTACCTTTCACATCGATGCCGCTGTAATCGTCATAGTTGTGCTCCGGTGAGGAGATGCCATAACCGACAAAAACAACTTCAGCCTGCGCCTGTCCGCGCGCCGTGGTCTCAAAGGGCATAAAATCCTTTTTGATTTCCAGAGTTTTTTGCCCGGCCTGCGGGGTGAACAGGGTAACCGTATTGGTGTCACCCAGATGCACGCGATTCATGCGCACCTGCTGGAAATAGCTGCCGTTCACCGGCTGCAGGCCTATCTCCTGGAACTGGGTTGCTAAAAAATCCGCGGAACGATCCAATTCCGGACTGGGTGTATTACGCCCCATCATGGAATCCGCTGCAAGATAGCTAATCAGGAATTTTGCCGCGTCAGGAGAAATAGCCTCCAATGCCCGGTTGGAAGGACTTTTAGCCAACAGACAGACAGGCAACAAAAACAAAAAAATTCGTCGCATTCCGTATCCATTCATTTAATCAATCTGATTCTGAAGAAAATCCTTGTGTCTTTTCCTCGGTCGCTATGGGATGTACTACGCATCCTTAACCTTTATGTTACATGGTTTTGAGGAAAAATGCAAGAGGGAAAAACAGATTGCTTTATTCGGCTCTTGTCTTGAACGTCATTCACTGCGTCCACGCCGGACGTTTCCACAACCCGGGCGCCTTTTGCCGCAATGATTCCATGTACGTATAGATCACCGGCACCAATACCAACGTCAACAAAGTGGAACTGATCAGACCGCTGATGACCACGACTGCCATGCCCTGTCGCATTTCCGCGCCCGCACCCAGAGCCAGAGCCAACGGCATCATACCGAACACCATGGTTGCGGTGGTCATGACAATGGGACGTAAACGGATTTTACCGGCCAACAGCAGAGCTTCGCGCACAGCCATGCCGCGTTCACGCAACGTATTGGTGTAATCCACCAGCAAAATGGCGTTCTTGGTCACCAATCCCATAAGCATGATGATGCCGATCAAACTGATCATGTTCAACGTCAAACCGGTCAAAGCCAGACTGCCGAGCGCCCCGACCAAAGCCAGCGGCAGGGAAAACATGATGGTAAAAGGATGCACATACGACTCGAACAGGGAGACCATGATCATGTAGACGAACAGGATGGCCATGCTCATGGCTATGCTCATGTCAGAAAACATATCGCGCATATTTTCCGCATCGCCGCCGTAAAATACAGTGATGTTGTCAGGAATGCCGTGTTGCTTGATGGCCTGTTCCACCGCGGCGGTGACCTGTCCCAGGGAGGCATCCGCCGTTATGTTGGCGCCAACCGTGACCAAACGCTCGCGATCCTTGCGTTGAATTTCCGACGGCCCTTTGCCGTTATAAATGCGCGTCACCTGAGAGAGTTGCACAGCCTGACCGTAATGATTCAACAATGAAATACGACCCACATCCTCAGCGGTAACGCGATCTTTTTTGGCCAACACAACCCGGGCATCATATTCGGTATTGCCTTCCTGATATTTGGTGGCTATTTCTCCCTCCACAGCGGTGCGCACCGCCATGCCGATTTCCGCCAGGGTCAATCCCATTTGCGCCGCTTTTTCACGATCGACCTCGATTTTAATCTCCGGTTTTCCCTCTTCCCACGACGAGGTGACATCCGTTGCGCCGTTGGTATGGCTCAGGATATCCGCCACCACCTCGCTGAACGCCGCCACCTGATTCAAATCCGGTCCATAGATTTCAATCTGCAACGGCATCATGTTGGCAGATCCCCACATGGTGATGGTCGCGCAATTGGTCTTTAATCCGGGAATAACCTTCAACTGCTTTTGCAGATCAACCATGATCTGTTTGGTGGTTTGTTTGCGCTGACGACGATCGGTCAGTTTGATTTGCACCTGCCCGACGTTGGATTGTTCGGCGTTTTTCCATTGCGTCTGTTGTTTTCCGGTTGTGGACAAATACCGCACAACCTGGGGATGGGCCGCAACGATAGCCTCCACCTGCTTAACCGCCGCATCGGTCCGCTCCATACTGGCGCCCAACGGCATATCGAGGTTGATGGAGAATTCACCGCGATCCGCGTCAGAAATAAACTCACTGCCGATCAATCCCAGCGGGACCAGGCTGAGACTGATCAATAATAAAACGCCGGACGCCGTTATGATGGTTTTGCGGTGGTCCAATGCCCAGGCCAAAACCCGTTCATAACGAAGACTCAAATCCACCTGCCATTGATCCAGCGCTTGCACAACCTTGGGCAATATCGCACCGCCGCCGGCGTCAGAGATCCGCATCCATCTGGATGCCAACATGGGCGTTAGGGTAAAAGAAACGAACAAAGAAAACAAGGTGGCGCATACAATGGTTATGCCGAATTCGGAAAAAATATTGCCCACCATGCCGCCCACCAGCGAGATGGGTAAAAACACCACCACATCCACCAGGGTGATGGCCACTGCGGCAAAACCGATTTCCGCGCGACCGTTGATGGCCGCTTCCCTGGGCGGTTCGCCGGCGCTCAGGTGCCGGTGGATGTTTTCCAAAACCACGATCGAGTCATCGACTAAAATACCGATGACCAGCGCCAACGCCATAAGCGAGAGCAGATTCAACGTATAGCCGAACAGATACATAAAGAAAAAGGTCGAGATCAACGAGGTTGGAATCGATAACAGTACGATCAGCGAGTTGCGAAAACTGTGCAAAAAAAGGAACAGCACCGCCGCCACCATGAGAATAGCCAGAAACAGATCGCGACGCACTTCCTGCAGGGAATGCCGGGTAAATTCCGTGATATCCTGAGCAACGGTAAAGTGGATGCGATCCTGATACTCTTGCTGCATTTTTTCCATGCGTTGCCGCAACCGATCACTGGTGGCCACGGAATTGGCATCCGAACTTTTTTGAATGATCAATGAAATGGAGGTCTGATCGTTCAGCCGGCTGATGGTATAGTCCTCCTTGCTGCTGTCTTTAATCTCGGCAATATCGCGCAAATAAACCGTTTTACCTGGAATGGCGCTGATGACCATGGCAGCAATGGCTTCCAGCGATTTAAATTTTCCGTCCAGGCGCACGATAAACTCGCTGTTCTGTTCCACTATGCGTCCCATGGGGAAATCAAGATTCTCTCGCGCCAGAGCTGCGGAAACCTGCAGTATGGACAAACCGTAACTGTGCAGCTTATCGTTGTCCACCTCGATGTGTATCTCCCGTTGCACTCCGCCGACAAGCGTGACGGCAGAAACGCCATCGACTTGCTCCAGTTCCGGTTTGAGGCGATCCAAAGCGAGTTGGTACAATTCTCTTGCCGGCAGTTCTCCGGTCAGCGAAACCCGCAAAATGGGAAAGGCGTTCAAATCCGATTTAGCAACCCGCGGCGGTTTTGCATCGTCAGGCAGCTTGTAACGCGCCTGCTCGATTTTACGCTGTACCTCGTTGGTCACTTCGCCGACATCAGCGGAAAAAGCAAACTGCGCCAGCACCACCGAATATCCTTCATAGGAATAAGAGCGAACATTATCCAGCTTTTCCACGCCGCTCACCGCTTCCTCCAACGGTTTGGAAATAAGCGATTCAATCTCCGTGGGTCCGGCGCCGGGATAAATAGTGACCACGGAAACGATGGGCCACTCCATTTTCGGCAGCAGGTCAACGCCCATGCGCGAGTAACCAAATATGCCTAAAACGGCCATGGCAACAAAAATCATGGTTAAAAAAGCGGGACGCTTGATGGCTATTTCAGTAATTTTCATGAGATGGTTCCAGGTCAGGTCAGCGATTTTCGACAATGCGGACCGCATCGCCGTCTTTTAATGTGCTTTGTCCAAATGTCACCAGGGTCTCTCCAACCTGCAAGCCCGCCAGGACCTGTACGGTAGAATCACTGATCACGCCGGTCTTGATGTTGCGCAGGCTCGCATGCAGATCGTTTATTACAAACGCCTGTTGTCCGCCTCCGGCACTGTTGATGACGGCCTCCTTTGGGATCACAACGGCATTGGGGAGCGAATCCACCTGAACGGTCACCCGGCCGAACATGCCGGCTTTAATGCCGCTCTGCGGCGGATTATCCATCAACACCTCCACCGGATAAGCATGTGCAGACGGCGTTTCGGATTTAGCAGCCACGCTCCAGACAACGCCAGGGAAATATCGACCGGGACATGCATCCAGTGTAATCCGGCACGTTTGGCCCTTTTTAACCTTAACGATATCTTTTTCAGCGATGGTCAATTTCATTTTCACTTTTTCCATATCTACCATATTGGCAACGGGGCGGCCCGGACCCACCATCTCGCCCACTTCAATATACTTGGCGGCGATATAGCCGGAAATAGGGGCTTTGATTTTACTGTCGCCCAGTTGGCGTTCACTGTATTTTAAAGCCACTTCTGCCGATTTAAATTGCGCCTCAGCCGCGCGCAAGGCCAGACGGGCGCCTTCCAAATCAGAAGCAGAAGCGCCGTCCGCTGCCTGCAATTTTTCAACGCGCTGCAAATCTCGCCGGGATTTATCCAGATTGGCTTCCGCGGTCAGCAGTTGCGCTTTGGCCTGATCCACGGCAATAAGCAACAGTTCGTCGTCCACTTGCGCCAAAAGTCCGCCTTTGCTGATGCGCTCACCGACCCGCATGGCCAGGGCCACGATCCGGCCTGCTGTTTCGGAACTGACCATCACATCGGCATTGGCGCTGAGGATGCCCACGGCCGAAACCGTTGCAACCATCGGCTGCTGTCCGACCGTCGCTGCGTGCACGGCGACGGCCATCGTTGCTGCCGTCACAGTCGGTTTTTCCTTTTTTATCGCCCAAAGAATCCCCACAATAATCAGACAGAGCAGGATAAAACCTGCTCCCCACAACCGTTTGTGATCCTTCATCCTTGCTCCTTTTCATCATAGGCAACCAGATCGGGAAAATGACGCTTGGCTTTGCGCGTCATGATCGCCTGCATTAAAATGGCAAACCAGGTTTGCAATGTATGTCGCATATTGACGCCCATCTGCTCCTGCCAATACTCATCAGCGCTGTCGATTTGCCGGAACAGACCGTTGATGCAGGCCCATACCATAACAGACACTTCTGCCGGCGCCAGCCGCGGATGAATCCATCCTTCAGCCTGGCATTGCGCGATCACCTGATTGGCCGTATCCCAGATTCGCTGATGTGAAGCCGTGCATCTATGCAGCATATCATCGGAAACCTGTTTGTGAAAATGAGGAGATTCGAAAAACTCCACCATACGGAAATAATCCCGCTGGTCAAGACAGAACCGATAATAAGCTTCTGCCAGTTCTCTGACTTTATACAAGATAGGCATCGGCCTGGCCAGCACCTGCTGAAACATGGTGTACATAATGTCCGTGCCGCGCATATGCACCGCCAGATACAAATCCTCTTTTGACCGGTAATAGAGATAGAGTGTTCCTTTGCTCACCTCGGCCCGGGCAGCGATCTCATCCATGGTAGCGGTCTGCAGCCCCTTGCTAAAGAACAGGGCTTGCGCCGCACTGAGTATTTCATCGCGGCGCTGCTCTTTTTCACGCTCCTTGCGTTGCTGAATGCCCATTAAAATCCCCTATAAAATGACTATGAGTCAGTTAATATACGATCGATCAGTAGAATTGGTTTCAAGGAAGGGATTGGGCAGACCAAACGTGCTTAAAGGGATTTATCTGTTTCGTGCCTAATGGGGGATCAGGTTATTGACGAGAGGTGCTTTTTTGGTTGGCGTAGCGTAACCAGTGCTCTGCAGAGGTGATGCCGATGAAACCTTTGTAAATGCCGCCCCAACGGCCATAATCATAAACACGTACGGCAATGGTCGTTTTAACATGCGCACGAACGAGGCCGGGATCAATAGCATAGGCGCGGGCAATGAACTGGTTGGTATAAATATGAACCGAATTATTCAGAGAAGGAAATTTCCCGGTGCGACCGATCAGTTCGCCGTTCCAATACACCTCATCCAGATCATTGATATAGCCGAGAATCAACAGGAGCGGCTGCTCCGCCAGTTCTTCCGGCAGGACAATGGTTTTTCGATACCAGGCGATGCCGTCATAATTGGGAAAACCCTGCATTTCCCAATAGGACGGCACGAGGATTCGTTTCCAGACATGGTCGTCATATTCGCTGTTTTTGCGCTTCATATCATCGCCCACGGCAAAGGCCCACTCTCCCGCCAAATCGATGAGCAGCTGCAATCGTTCTTCCCTGGCGCTCAAGGTGACCGCGCCTTCGAGAATGCCGCCGCTGAATCGCTCGTCATACACTCGTACCGCAATGACGTTTTCCTGATTCCAGTGAATAAGATGAGGAGGCAGCACATACTCACGCCGCAGTTCCACCGCGGTGCGAAAGATAGGCGGGAACAAACCACTGCCGGCTATATAGGAGCCGTTGAGGAAAACCTGGTCCACGTCGTCGATGCGGCCCAGATTCAAAACGATATTGCGGCCCTGCCAGCTTATCGGAATGGTTACACGCTTGCGATACCAGGCATAACCGTCGTATCCCGGAAATCCGGCGTCTTCCCAACGACTGGGCGTTTGAATGGCCTCCCAGAGACGGTCATTCAACAACGGGTCGGCATATTCCTTATGATCGCCGATTCTGAAGCGCCATTCACCGGACAGATCCGTTGTCCAGCCCTGATCCTGGGCAAGAACCGGCCGGCAGACGACGGTCATCGCGCAGATCACGTACCGCCATATTCGCATGCGACGCTGCAAACCCTCCGATGCCTGGTTGATCCGTGTTACCATTAAATTAAAGTAAGGAAAGGAACCCATACAAGTGTCATCACAGCGTAAAAAAAAGTAAAAATATTGTCTGAGCGATTGTCCCTCTCCTGTTCCTGAGTGTGAAAAGACATCCGGTTTGGTTTGCGCACAACACGAATATCAGAACATCAGCGCTGCAATTTGTAACCCAGTCCATGCACCGTTAAAAGATGGCGAGGATCTTTGGGATCCTGTTCAATTTTTTTCCGCAAGCGCACGATGAAATTGTCGATGGTGCGCGTATCCGGAAAGTGGTCATATCCCCACACCTTATCCAACAACTCGTCGCGGCGGACCACACGACCTTCATTCTGCAGAAAAAATCGCAGCAGGTCCCATTCCTTGGCGCTCAGATCGACCGGGCCGTTTTCATCATGCGCATTGGTGGTGTTAAAATCGACCTGCAAGCGACCGATAACCGCCACGGGCAAAGGCGCCGGAGCCGGTGGTTCCGCTCTGCGCAGCACCGCTTTGACGCGGGCGAGCAATTCACGCAAACTGAACGGTTTGGTGATGTAATCGTCAGCGCCGAGTTCCAAACCCAGCACCTTGTCAATCTCCTGGCCGCGCGCGGTCAACATGATAATGGGAGTGGTGACGCCGCCGCCGCGCAGTTCGCGACAAACGTCCAAACCGGATTTTTTCGGCAACATGATGTCCAGAATGATCAAATCCGGTTTTAACGACAAGGCCATGCTGAGGCCCAGTTCGCCGTCTGCGGCAATGTGCGCTTCATAGCCGTCATAGCTGAAATTATCAGCCAATCCGTTGGCCATTTCCGGTTCATCTTCAATGATTAAGATACGAGCCATTTTCCACCCTTTATATTTATTGGAAACAGTAATTGAAAGACGCTGCCTTCGCCCATGCGGCTGGATACCCGCACCTGGCCTTGATGGATGTCCATAATGTGTTTGACCAACGCAAGGCCCAATCCGCTGCCCTTGGTGTCGTGCACCAGGCTGTCGCCGGCGCGATAAAACTTGACGAATATTTTGTCATGATCCTGTGCGGCTATGCCGATGCCTTTGTCCCGCACTTCTAAAACCACATGTTCATTTTCCTGATAAAGTCGAACGTCGATCTCTTTGTTCTCTGCGCTGAACTTGATCGCATTATCCAACAGGTTTACCAAAGCCTGCGTTACGGAATCCGCATTGGCCGTAATCAGAGGCACGGTTTCATCCAGTCGTTCCAGCAATCGAAAACCGGAGCGATCAAGATGCTCGCGAAAGGACACCAGGACCTCTCGAACCAGGCTCGGTAAAAAAACCGGTTCAAAGATAAACTTTTTCTCATTAGACTCAATTTTGGAAAAGTCCAAAACCTGATTGATCAGCTTGGTCAATCGCATGCTTTCGTACAGGATGGTGCGATAGTAGCGTCGTTTTTTCTCCTCTGCCGGTACGCGATCCATATCCAGCATCTCGGCATACATCTGGATCAATGCCAACGGGGTGCGCAGTTCATGCGAAACATTGGCGACGAAATCGGTTTTCATTTTTGCCAGACCAATTTGCGCTCTCACGCTGCGAATCAGAAACAAAGCGCCGATAACCAGCAGGAGATTGACGGCAATTAAAAAAAACAGATTCACACGGATGCGTGAATGGGCCAGCTGCCGCAGCGTAGTGCCCTGTAATTTTATATCCAGCTCCAGATCAGGAAGAATCCAGAGATTTTCATATTTCTCAAACTCTTCGCCGCTCTCTTCCCGAGAAAGATATAACAAGCGGGCTTCGGGCATTTTGCGCACGGCAAAGACAAAATTTTCTTCCCCCATTTCCATGAATTTCGGCGCCACCACCAGATCAATCAGCGTACGTTGATCAATGAGCAAGCCCATGAAGGGCGGATCAGATTGCCCACTCTTCAGCATAGGGAAAAGCACCAGCGACACCATGGCCTGAGACGGCGCTGTAAAAGGCACCGGCATCGGCCGGATATAGCCGTCCCGGGCATTCTGCAGGGATCGAGCCACCACCTCCGGCCGGTCACGGAAAAAAGAGAGCCAGGCGTCCGCCAGGGCCGCGCTGGAGATGGCAGCGCCCAGCGTATCCTGTTTTATCGCTATTAAGGGACGCAGAGTTCCGATTCCCGTCATTATGGCGACCAACGGACGATGCTGCTCCAACATGCTCTGCAGCCGTACTCGCGTTGCCGACAAGGAGCGGGATTCGTCAACCGCCAGCGCGGATTCATCCATCCAGGTCCGGAACACGTCCCAGCTGTGCTGATTGACGGTGAACAACACGCTCTTAAGTTGACGATCGTAGATCGATTCGATCACAGACTCGGCTTTATTCTTTTCCAACCATTGAAAAACCGTATAGCCGAATATGGGAAAAAAAATCAAAGCGATAAAAATCAACACCAGTTGGCTAAAGGAACCGAACAAATTTCGTTTATGCGACTGGGTCATGACTTTTACATTTTAAAGAACAATTTTTGCCGATACAGCCAGTAGCAGATAGCCCAAAGCGCCAACCAAACGGCTGATGAGAGAAAAAGCAGTACGCCGTTTTCACCGCTCCAGCCAAACAAGAAACCGATAAACGGCTTGAGTACGGCTTGAATCCAGTCTGCGCCGCCCGTATGGCAGAACAGATAAATGAACAGCGAATTCATGCCCACATAGATAAAAAATTTCGGTATTCGTCGCCATTGCCTGACATCTACCAAATAATAACTCATGGCCAGGGAAATCAGGCACCAGCCGCCGGTAACGATGACAAATGAACTGGTGCAGATACGCTTGATGATGGGCGTGATCGGATCCAGGGCCATGCCCACTGCGACCGCACAGACGCCCAATCCCAACAGGACGGCTATTTTATTTTTGGGTGATTTATGGCCCGCCAGCCATTGTCCGGCGACGACTCCCCAAATCGTATGCGCGGCCGTGGGCACGGCATTGAACGCCACCCAATGACCGTGGGACAGTTTTCCCATCAACAGCAGATCTACCCAGGAGCCGAAATTTTGATCCGGCGTAAAAGGTTGATCAAACCCGGGCAAAGCAAACGTGCGATACAACACCTCGCTCAGCGCAATCAACAACAAACTGGCGGCCATTTGCACCCCGGCGGGAAAACGCATGAGCAAAAAGGCCGCCATATAGGTGAAGGACAACTGGGCCAGCACATTCCACAATTCAAAGGTCATGCGACCGGCGCTGATGCAATACAGTCCGACGCCAAAAATCAACAACAACAGCGACCGACGGCCGGCATGAAAAAACATCTTTTTCCACGAATCGCCGCGCTGCAGACGTTTGGCAAACGAGAACGGCATGGCCACGCCGACAATGAACATAAAAAACGGCTGTACCAAATCCCAAAAATGCAAACCGTGCCACGTGTGATGCTCCAACTGCCAGCCGATAAAACCGAGCAGCGTGCCGTCAAACGCAGACTGACGCAATCTGGCGTATAAATGGGTCGATTCGCCGATGAGCAAAAACATGGTCAGGCCGCGAAAAAAATCCAAAGACAACAGCCGGTCGCCGGGCAGCGTTTGTTGTGTGTTCATCGCCGTTACTCTATTGTTATGGTTTCAGGATCGAAATCCGCTTTGGGGTATTTCATCTTCAGCTCCTGTAAAGCCTTCACCAATATCGTCCCTACCACCCAGTTGCGATACCATTTCTTGTTTGCCGGAACCACGTACCAGGGCGCCCAGGATGTGCTGGTATGCTGTAAGAGTGCTTCATACGCTTTCATATATTCGGGCCACAATTTGCGTTCATCCAAATCCGTCGGATTGAATTTCCATACTTTGCTCGGATCAGACAAGCGCGCCTGTAAACGTTCCTTCTGTTCATCGCGGTCAATGTGCAGAAAAAATTTAATTATCAACGTTCCTTCTTCGGCCAACATGCGTTCGAAATCATTGATCTGTTTATAACGCCGGCGACGTTCTTTGTCGGAAATCCAGCCATGCACCACCGGCACCAGAACGTCTTCGTAATGGCTGCGGTTAAAGATGACCATCTCCCCTTTTGCCGGCGCATGGGGATGCACGCGCCACAAATAATCGTGGTCTGCTTCCAATGCGGTCGGCTTTTTAAAACCAGCCACCCGCACACCCTGGGGATTCACTCCTTCGAATACATGCCGGATCACGCCGTCTTTACCGCCGGTATCCATGGCCTGCAATACGATCAGCACTTTGTGTTCGTGCTCGGCAAAAAGCAACTCTTGCAGGGATTCCAGTTCCTTGTTCAACTCTAGCAATTTGCCTTTTACTTTATCTTTTTCACCCTGATTGAAAGCAGGATCAATATCTCCCAGCGTGAGCTTGCGCTCCGGCACAACCCTATGAATCTTCATAGGAGGATTCCTTCTTTTTGATAAACAGCCCCGATCCAGACGGCTTTTCAATGTAATATTTTCTATTGAGGAAAACCATATTTTTCTTATGCCAATCACCGGGGACCGGATGCGCCGCGTCTCATGCGACTATTTAGAATTATTTCCCAAAAACACTTGACATTGGACACAAATCTGCTTATCCTTATAACATGGGATGCGGAAACGGTAACAACGCTTACCTGGTTCTACGCCCACTCCGCCGAATTTTTTAGAGGGAACATTATGAAAAAACTAAAGGGATCGCAACGCACCTATTTGCGCGGTATGGCCAATGCGCTCAAACCGGTGCTGCAAATCGGCAAAAACGGATTGACGCCGGAGCTGATCACTGCGGTAAACGAAGCCCTGCAAGCTCATGAACTGATTAAAATAAAATATGTGGAATTCAAAGAAGAACGTAAAACGATCAGCAAAGCCATCGAAGAACAGACCGGCGCGGAACTGGTAGGCATTATCGGACATGTAGCGATCTATTATAAACAGCATCCGGATCCCCAAAAAAGAAAGATTCCCATTGCCTGATCACCCTCAATTCATCACCACTACCGATCGAGTCCGTTTAGCCGTTCATCACTGGTCGCCGAACGGCCAGCCGGTCGCGCACACGGTGCTGATTCACGGCCTCGGCGAACACTGCGGTCGCTATGAACATGTCGCAGCCGCCTTCACCCGCGCCGGCATTGCGCTGCAGGGCATGGATCTGCGCGGTCATGGCCATTCAGGCGGCCCGCGCGGCCATGCACGCAATTATCAAATCCTCATGCAGGATATCGATGAATTGATCCAGACAGTCAGAATGCAATCAACCCTGCCGCTCTTTCTATATGGCCACAGTTTGGGCGGCAACCTGGTCATCAATTATTTACTGCGCAGGCAACCGGGGTTGACCGGCGCCATTGCCACCAGTCCTCTACTGCTGACAACGCGCCCGGCTCCGGCCTGGAAGCTTACAGCCGGGAAACTGCTGCGCACCGTTTGGCCGCGCATGAGCATGAGCAACGGTCTCGATAGCCGCGATCTGTCTCATGATTTCAAAGTGGTGGAAAAATACCGGCGTGATCCATTGGTGCATAATCGCGTTTCCGCCGGACTTGGCACGGCCATGTTGGATGCCGGCCAATGGGCGCTGGATCATGCCGCAGAACTGACTACGCCTCTGCTCCTGCTGCATGGCCTCGGAGATCGCATCACCTCCGCTGAAGCCAGCCGTCATTTTGCACAACAGGCAGGTCCAATCTGTGCCCTAAAATTGTGGCCCGACTGTTATCATGAACTGCACAATGACACCCAGTGTAAACGGGTCATCGAGTATATGACCAATTGGATGTTGGCCAAACTGACCTGACGTTTTCAGCAAAAATAATTTTTCTTGATTATCAAGGCGGAATGCTGTATTTTATAAAGAAAGAAAATATTTTAATACTTTGATTATTATCATCTTAAACTATCCTTATCTTCATGGCCTTTGATATCATCCTGATTTTTCTGTTAATCCTCGCCAATGGGATTTTCGCCATGTCCGAGATCGCCGTCGTATCGGTACGTAAGACCCGATTGCAGCAATTGGCGAACGAAGGGGATGACAAGGCAGAAGCGGTTCTCCAGCTTGTCGATAAACCCACACGATTTTTATCCACCATTCAAATCGGCATCACTTTGATCGGCATTATGGCCGGCGCCATCGGCGGCGCCCGCATTACGGAAAAACTGGGTACGTTGCTGATGCCGATTTCCTGGCTAGCCCCCTATCATGAAGCTGTCGGTTTTGGCATTGTCGTTTTAGTGACAACCTACTTTTCTCTGATCCTGGGCGAGTTGCTGCCGAAACATATCGCTATGACCAATCCGGAAAAGGTTGCCGAGCTGGTGGTCAAACCCATGCGCTTTTTGTCCATGGCCGCAGCTCCAGCGGTAAAAGTGCTCTCCTGGTCGTCGGAAAGTCTCTCCAGACTATTCGGTATTCCCATAGTCAAGGAACAGCCGGTTTCAGAAGAAGAGATTAAAGTGATGATCGATCAGGGCATCGAACACGGCATGTTTGAAGAAGCTGAGCGGGACATGATCGAGGGCGTTTTTGATCTCAGCGACAAGCATGTGGATGCGCTGATGACGCCGCGCAGCGATATCGTCTGGATCGACATCAATGAGACCCTGCCGGAGATTCAGCGCGTAATTCGCGAAAGCGATCACTCCCGTTTTCCCGTCTGCGACGGCAGTCTGGATACCGTCCTGGGCGTCATCCGCGCCAAGGATATTTTGCATTGCGTCATGACCGAAGAGCAATTTGATCCGCGCAAATGGATGCGCACGCCGCTCTATATTCCGGAAAGCGCGCCGGTGCTCAAGGCGCTGGAGACTTTTAAAAAATCCCGGCAACACGTTGCGCTGATCGTGGATGAGTACGGCGTGGTCCAGGGATTCGTCACCGTATACGACATCCTTGAAGCGATTGTCGGCGACATTCCTTCTCTTGACGACAACGAAGAACCGATGATAGTACAGCGCACGGACGGATCCTGGCTTCTGGACGGCCTCTTACCGATGGAAGAATTCAACGAGGTTTTTCAAATCGATAAAATTCCTGAAGGCAATTTTCTCACCCTCGGCGGATTTATTATGGCGCAACTGGGCCGCATACCTTCCACAGCAGAACATTTTGAGTGGAACGACTTGCGCATTGAAGTGATGGATATGGACGGCAACCGTGTGGACAAGGTTTTGGTGGTGCCGCTTTCAGAGGATAAGAAGGCGCTGCATCCGGAAGCACAAGCCGTGCAGGAGCGTAAACCTGCTGGGGTCTAGTTCCACTTGCAAATTTTCTCTTTCGTTTTTGATCCTTTCGTTTGTAGTTCCTTTCGTTTGTAGTTCCGCCTTTAGGCGGAAAAAGTTCCGCATAAATGCGGAACTACAAACAGAACCAGCAACCATGCATCTCTGCTATCTTGGCGTGCACATCAAAAAAATTATCATACTCTAGAAACGGTTTGCCCTGCTTGCGGCAATAATCAGCCAGCTCTTTCTTGGCGAACAAAACATCCGCTTCGCCCACTGCGCACAAATCCGACATGCCGTCGCCGATATAAACCGTAGCCTCGCCCGCCTGCTTTTCATTGCGAATATGAGAGCCTTTGCAGTTGGCGCAACTGCCGCAACTGTGTCCATAATAAGGAAAAGTCACCTCAAGGCTTCCGTCAGGCGCGATTTTTAAATGATTACAACGTATTTGCACATCGTGGATAGCGTGTTGCTGTAAAATTCGTTCAATATAAGCGTCCATGCCGTCGCTGACAACGTAAATAGGCCAAGCGTGTTCCTGACAATAGCGATAAAAGAGCGGGAACCCCGGATCAATGGGCTGCGTGACGGCGAACTGATCCAATTGCTCCGGCGTCAGCCGGGAAACCGTGCACTGTTGCTGCCACAATTGCCGTCCGTCGATTTCACCGCGTCGCCAGGACGCCACCAGCTGCCACCAATGGCGGCTGTCGCCGTAGCGGGTGAACACTTCGTTGCCGACGTCGTTAACGGCGATAGTGCCGTCGAAATCACAAAAAATCCGTAATCGCATCGACTTACTTTTTATGAAAAAGTTTCAGACGCACCATCTTGACAAAAAACTGCGCATATTTGCGCAAATCAGCCCACGAGTGCGCTTTGCTCAGGCGGCGCAGCACAAACCAGACATTGGAGGATTGCACGGACAGGGTTTTTTGCTTGATGGAGAGCAAATCGTCAAATCCCATTTGCGGTTGTATAAGAATGGGGATATTGGTAGAGGTGTTGAGAAATTTATTGCGTTCTTCATGGTACGGCTGCGACCAGCTAAAGCCGGGCAAAAGGTTGTTGCTCATTGCATAGCGTTCAACCTCCGTGCCGGGATACACACGAATGCCGACGCCGATGCTGGGCATGGCCATGCGGCCCAAATTTTCCTTGATGAACTCCAGCGTTTCCTGCGCGTCGCTCATGGTCTCTTCGATATGACCAAAAGTGAAAAACGGTTTCTGGTTGATGCCCAGCTGGTTGGTCCAATCCAGAACTTTTTTGACCTGCGTCATGGAGATGCCTTTGTTCATGCGCTGCAGCACTTTTTCGTTGGCCGATTCGATGCCAAAGTCCACCAGATAACATCCGGCTTTTTTCATCTTTTGCAGCAGTTCAAAGGTGATGTTGCTGGCGCGGATTTCGCACTCCCAGGAGAACGAAAGACCGCGTCGCACTATTTCATCGCAAATGTCCTCGGCATGTTTGGGAATTAAGGTAAAGGTGCTGTCGAAAATTTTAAATCCGCCTACCGCATATTGTTGCAGAACCTGTTCCATTTCATCGACGACGTTTTTGGCTGAACGGCGCGTCAAGGTTTTGCCGAACATGAAACTGGCGGAACAAAACGAGCAGTTAATGGGGCAGCCGCGCGAGGTGATGATAGACGCTGCTTTTTTATTGATCAAATCCAGTTTGAGGTGATACCCCGACATGTCCACCAAATGACGCGCCGGAAAGGGCAGACCGTCCAGATCTTTGATGCGCGGTCGCGATTCGTTATGCACGACCATGTCGTTCTGACGATAGGAAAGACCCCGTACACGACTAAAATCGCTTTTTGCTTTCAGGGCCGTGAGAATTTCCAACATGGTTTCTTCACCCTCGCCGCGCACGATGAGATCAAACGCCGGCACATGATCCAGCGTGTCCTGTGCCGTAAAAGAAGCATGACAGCCGCCATACACGGTGACAATGGCAGGATCAATGGCCTTTACCGCTTGTGCCAGTTCAAAAGCTTCAAATCGGGTGGCAGAGGTGCCGGCGATGCCGACCACGCGCGGTTTCAGCTGCTCTATGGTTTTACCGGCGTCCTGATCCTCAAATTCCAGGTCCAACACCGCGACCTCGTATCCGGATTTTTCCACAAACGCCGCTACCGAAAGCAATCCCAGCGGAACCATCTCTTTGCCGGTGGAATATTCATCCATGCGATTGGGCGGATTGATCAACAATACATCTGCCATGCCTGCTCCTGTTAGCGTATTACGAGTTGTTTTTCACACAGAATGGCAACAATATCTTTAAGCAGTACGCCTTCTTGCGATAGGGAAAAATAACCGCACTTTTTCGCTGCTGTTTTTTCATTTGTTTGCAGTTCTGCTGCGTTAGGCATTATCAGCCACTCTCCTGCTCATCCGCAGATGACGCAGATGTTCCCAGATAACATCTGGATGGCGCCACTTCTGCGTCTATCTGCACAATCTGCGGATTATTTTACTATTCTAATAATTAAAAACCGCTCTCCGTGATGGAACGAATCTGCCAGGTTCCATACGGTTCTAATTGTTTCCGAATCTCGTCCGCCTTGCCGACCACGACCAGCACATACCGGTCCCGCGGCATCAACCGGCCGGCCTGGCGATTGACAGATGCTGTCGCACTGGCTGCCACTCTGGCCAAATAACCGGCATAATAATCAAACGGCAGACCATAAAACACCAGATCGGTAAAGGCGCGTGCTTTGCTGGACAGTGTTTCAAACCTGGGCGGGAATTGACCCAGGACATAATTGCGACTGCTGGTGGTCTGTTCATCGCTGAAACCGGATTTCACTGCCTGGTCCATCAGGTCAAAAGTGATCTGCAGCATCTCGCCGATCTTGTCGTTTTTCGTATAAGAACTGATGGTGAAAATGCCGCCGTTTTTCCAGAATTCCAAACCGCTGCGCGCGCCATAGGTAAGACCGCGTTTGATGCGCAATTCGCTGTTCAGCCAGGAGGTGAAGCGACCGCCGAACAGTGTGTTCATCACCTGCGACGGAGCTGTGGTTTCATCGCCCATGGCCAAACCGGGCGCGCCGAGTACAAAATAGGCTTGCGTCGCGTCCGGCTTGTCGATAAGCAGACATTGCCGTGATGGGGGAACCGGCAACTCTGGAATAGCGGTTTTGCCGGCAGCGGGTGTTTTGGCCTTCCACCCTGCCAGCTGTTTTTGCAGCAAAGCGCGCAACTCGGCCGGTTTAAAATCACCCACCACAGCCAGAATCGTTTTCTCCGGCCGCACCACCCGGTCGTACAATGTTCGAATGTCGTGAACGCGTACGGCCTGCAATGCGGTTTCATTGCCGATATCGAGATGACCAAAGGGGTGTTGGTTAAAATAATTTTTACGGAAATAATAGCGTACGGCTGAAGAGGGTTCGTCTTTGATGGCTTTGATCTGATCGATGCGGCGCTCCACCTCTTTGGTAAATTCACTGTCGCTAAAGGTCGGGCGCAACAGACAATCACAAGCCAGTTGCAACAGGGCCGGCCAGTGGTCAGCCAGCACCTGGCCGCTTAGACCAAGATATTCCTCTGCCGCAGATATTTGTAATTGCGCGCCGGTAAAATCCAAAGCTTCGGCGACCTGCAACGCCGATTTACCGGCTGCGCCTTTCATCATCAATTCAGCCATCAGGTCGGCAGAACCTTCCAGATTTTTCGGCTCCGCAGCCAGACCGGCGCCGTCGATCACCAGGCGAAACCCCAGCAACGGCAAGCTGTGATCCTGCAGATAATAAACCGTAACGCCGTTGCTCAGTTTGAATTTTTCCGGAACCGGCAGTGAAAAATTGGGGCGCGACCAGGCCGATAACGCCAGACCCAAAAGAATGCAAGCAGTCATACTTCTCATTGTGCGCCTCCTTTCGGCAGAACCACGCCCACGGTTTTTTTCAGCGGAGTAAAGTACCGGGTGACCACCTTTTGAATCATGGGACTATCCACTTTATGGTATACCGCCATGCGGTCAAAGAGCGTTTTGAAATCACCGTAATACACTTCCTGAATACCCAGAGCCTGCGCCTTGCCGGCAATGGATTGCAAGCCGGAATAAAAATTGGTCTGGATGGCGTTCAAAGACTTGGTCAGTTCTTTCGTCTGCACGCCGTCGCGAGCCACCCTGGCCAATTCCTCTTCAACAATTTTTTCAATTTTGTCCAGATCCGCATCCGGTCGCGGTTTGACGTTGATGTAGAATAAAAAGGGATCCATGGTCTCCTGACTGCCGCCGCCGACCTCAATTGCCAATTGTTCCTGTGCAACCAGCCGTTGATAGAGTCGGCTGCTCTCACCCTGTAATAAAATCAGATCAAGGATTTGAACCGCAGCAAAGGCCGAGTCCTGGCAAGCCGGCGCCGGAAAAGCCATAAGAAAAGAGGGGGTTTGCGTTTCACGATAGAGCACGGTGCGACGCGGGCCGATCTGTTCCGGCTCTACGGTCAACACCGCAGGCGGCTGCGGACCGCGCGGTATGGCACTGTACTTTTTTTCAATCAGTTTGATGAGGTCGTCGGTCTGAAAATCACCGACCACCACCAGCACGGCATTGTTGGGCGCATAAAATTGCCGGTAATAACCAATGATCTCGTCCCGTTTCCAACTGAGAATGTCGCTCATCCAACCGATGACGTCCCAGTGATACGGATGCGCCATGACGGCGGTGGCGCGCACGCTCTCCATCAACATGCTTTCATTATCGTTCTCCGTCGAGAGACGTCGCTCAGAAGCGACGACGCCGCGTTCGGATTCCAGCACCTCTGCATCAAACAGGCAGCCCTGCATGCGATCGGCCTCCAGATCCATCATCTTTTCCAGAGCCGGCGAAGGAAACCAGTCGGTGTAGGCGGTGATGTCGTCGCTGGTAAAGGCGTTGTTAGAGCCGCCGTTAAATTCCATGATCCGGTCCAGTTCCCCGGGCTTGACGTTCGTCGAGCCGTTGAACATCATGTGCTCGATAAAATGAGACACGCCGGTCAAACCGGGACGTTCGTTGCGTGAACCGACGCGGAAAAAAGTGTAATAGGCGATGTTGGGAATGGCGTGATCTTCGAACAGCAGCACTTTGAGCCCGTTATCCAGATTGTGCACCCGAATATTATCTTTGGTAAAAGAGGCGGCCATCAGCAAGCTCCCGGACAACAATCCGCAGATTAAAATCCTTTTCAACATGAAAACTCCTGTTCTTAAAGGATGGATTGATTAGATACCTCGCGAGCAGATATAACATTGCTCGATTCAAATTAAGCAAAAGGCAAGCTTGATTGCGCTTGCCTTTAAACGGTAGCCAAGACCTCAAACATCTTAAAAAACCTGTGAGGTCTAAATCGCTAAATTTCGTTGTAGTACTAGCCTATCTCCAGTAAATTAATATAAAGACATCCTCCATAAATTACAAATGATTTTTCTCTTCTTATGTCACCGAAACAGGTTTTGTGTAATTTCAACTAGCAAAATATAACGAAAATAAAAAATAATAAACCAAACACAGTTTTTACTTGCATTTATATTGAAATTTGTTTACTTTTTTAAATGTGATATAGCTCAAAGAATTAGCCTCCTAGTCGCTGCAGCTCAATTGCATCTGTCAGACCAGCTTTATCCAAATAAAGAAACGAATAGACAAATCAATAACTCAAATCCTTTTGGAGGATAGTATGAAAAAACAGCTACTAGCTGTCGCATTGATTCTGATTTTTGCCATTACCTCCTTCGCTGCTGCGGTCAAGAAAGATTCTGTTGATTTGAACAATCCGGCTTTTGTGCAAACCTTGCATAACCATTTGTCGAGATTGAATCTGCCGACAATGGACACGCCGGAAAAGGTGATGGCGCAAATTGACAACCTGCGCAGTTTGAGTCAGGAACCGGACACAACGGTAGAGAAACCGATGCTGCCGCCCGAAGAGGAGACGCTGGCAGCAGGTGGGATTATCAAAGGAAAGGTGATTCGAGCTGCAGGCGGCGCCGCTGTAAGCGGTATGCGCATGGCCTTATACAGGTTGATTTATGGCGTCAGGGTGCCTATTTCCACCACCACAACGAACGCCAGCGGCGACTATCAGTTCAATGTCACGCTGAATGGCACTTATTTCGTGCAAGCCACCGGCCTGATCAGCGGCAGTCTTGATTACATGGGCATGTACTGGGATAGTAAATCCTCTCTGGGTGAAGCCACGGCGATAGCCATCTCGAACGGCAACACAGTCAACAATGTCAACTTTTCGCTGGTAAAATACGGCAAAATTTCCGGCAAGGTAACTTTGCAATCCACTGGCGCCGGCGCAGTTGCTGCGGTTGTAACGTTGTTCAACACCTCCTGGTCAAGCTTGGCGACTACGATAGTAACTTCTGCTGACGGCAGTTACAGCATCGGCAACGGTGTTTTCAAGGTCCTCCCCGGCACCTATTATGCTGTGGCTGATCGTATCGACCTGGGCCATGAATGGTGGAACGAAGCGCCATTCCAGTTTGAAGCTGATGTCATCACGGTCGGCGATGGCCAGGAAGTAACCGACATCAATTTTACTCTGCAAAAAATGGCCACCATCGGCATGTACGTTTGGTTCGATACCAATGAAAACGGCGCTTATGACCTGGGCGAACCGGGCGCCACCGGCATTACCGTTCGTTTAAAGTACAAAGGCCGGGAAGTTCATATGACCAAACCCACCATCCTGGGCTTTTATGGTTTTACCGAACTGCCGATTGTTCCTTATACAGTTGAACTCGATCCAAGCACCATTCCCTACGGCTATACTTTTTCTCACGGTCAAAACCCCTGGCCGGTGACGCCGGCAGACGGCGAGTTAAAGTTGGACGTAAATTTCGGCTTGATACCGAAATATGGACAGATAGGCGGTTACGTCTATGACGATAAAAACCTCAACGGCAAAAAGGACGCGGACGAAGTCGGCATTCCCAAAGCAACGCTAATACTCAAAGGCGCTGTGGACGGCTGTGACAATCAAACCGACACCGGCGCCAACGGCCAATTCCGCTTTAAAAAAGTGCTGTGGAATGACTATAAACTGTATGTGTTGAAATCGAGTCTGCCGGCCAATTATGTTCTTACAACCGGCACAGAAACTGTCGCCTTTACGATAAAGCCGGGCGGCCACTTTTTCCACAACTTTTTCTATGCCAATCCCGACACCGTGACAGCCGAACATTGCGACAGCCTCATTTTTGTGCAAGGCACGCCGACATTAGCAGGCCAGGAGTGGGACAATGCGGTTGATCAGGACACCACCGAGTGGGACGGTACAGCTTGCAGCCGCGGTGAAGAACCCAATCCCACCGGACCAGCCTGGGCTATTTTCACTTGGACCTGCGATAAAATGAATCTGTTTAATCAGATTTCCATCAAGACCGACAACGGCATCGATGACGAACAGCAACGCGCGCGTCAGGCCAAAGCAATTGAAGTGTCGGTATCGACCACCACCACCGATGCTGATTCTTTTACCGTTGTGGATACCTTGCAGGTCGTCACGGGAAATTGGCAGTCCTTCGCTTATCTGCAGAAAATTCGCGCCCGTTACATTAAACTGGCCATTCTGGTGCCAACCGATGCGGACAGCAGCTGGCGACAAATCGTGGAATTCACCACGAACCTGATTGAATGGCCGGTAGTGGAAATGACCAACCAGGCCGAGATGGTCAGCAAAGCTCCCACCACGTTCGAGCTGGGACAGAATTATCCCAATCCGTTCAATCCGCAGACGACCATTGTTTACAATTTGGCCACAGAGGTCAAGGTGGAACTGCGGGTCTTTGATATGAATGGACGTCAGGTCGCTGAACTGGTGAACGAACAACAGGCTGCGGGACGGCACTCGGTTGTCTGGAATGCACAGGGTCTGCCCTCCGGTACTTATCTGTATCAATTAAAAGCGGACGGCATGCAACAGACCAAACGCATGGTATTGCTGAAATAACGGTTCTCTTTTTACTAATAAAAAATCCCCGATGCGAGTTTTCGCTTCGGGGATTTTTTTATTTTTGTAAGGCACATAGGATAGAAATACCATGTCATTCAGAATACAGGAGAGAAAAACCGGATTTTTAATAGCTAGCAGATCAAGCTGCCATCCGTAACCGCCGAGGGTAGACCTAGTCATTTTCTAAAATGTTGCTTATTTACTCTTTCTGTCCTATCTATATAAAATAAACGAGAAAATTACGGTTATCAGCCAAGCCACAGTAATGATACATGGAATTAAGATACGAATCTTTTTAAGATGTATTTGCCTTTTTTGCTGTACAGCTGGCATAACGACCATTTTCTACAGGTTACAAACTTTTATTTATCTTGACTCATTTTAATTGATCTGAGCAATCCGTATTCATCATTTTTATTATTCTACAAATTAAGCGGACGAAACCGAAAGCTACCGCGCCCAAAACGCCAGCCAGTACAAGGCCTCAGCAGTGCCATCCAGCGTCGGCTCGTTGGTGGCATAATCCCAAAAGTCGTCGTGATAAACGACGTAATCCGATTGAAACGCGGCAAACGCGTCCGGCCGCTGCAGAGTCACGCCTTTTAAACTGTTAAAAATCGAAGCATACACCGGACCGTCGTTCATGGCGCCGCGGATGGGCCGATCGATTTTCATGGCGAGAATGCTGTGCGGAAATTTCGGCGTGACGCCGCCGCTCTCCGGAATAGCGACGAATTGACCTGCGCCCCAGGGATTGCGTCCGAAAAGCCAATCGACCGAGGCCGTGGTCAGGGAATGAAACTGATCATCACCCGTCATTTTTTCATACAACAAACCCTGCATCACCAACGCCGCAGCTAAATTGTTGGAACACCAGATAAAGGGATGACCTATGCCGTATGGATTGGTCTCCGCCCTCTTCTTCACTCTGGCCAATTCTAGCGCATAATAGCCGGCCAGAGTGTCGGCAAAAGCTTTATCCACCAACGAGTGCAGAGCATAATGCCCAAGATTCATAAAAGGATAAAATTCGTAATGACGCGCAGTATCTGCACCGAACCAGGAGACGGTATTGGCCAGGCGGGCGAACCGTTTGGCATCGGTTAAATACCTGGCCTCCCGGGTTGCGCGAAACAGCTCGGCTGCGCCCCACTCCATGTCATCGGCCCAGGTTATTTCATGATAACGATAAGGCGCGCGACAGGGCGTGCCCTCCTGGCATCCCGGTTGCCGCAAACCCATTTCATACACTTCGCGGCCCGCTGCCAGGCATTGCGCGCCGTAACCCGGCATGTGCAGATCGTTGGCCCAAACATCCGCTGCCATGGCCATGGCAGCTGCATAACGACCGGCCAGGTTGGCAATGCCGGTGGAAGTGTTCTGATACCTGCCCAGTCCCTGCGGTTGTCCGCTTGCGTAATAGACCACGCGATACCGGCCCTTGCCCCAGCCATAATCGGTGCTGTCGCTGAACGGTAGTTCAAAATAGAGGTGATCGCGGTCGTCCGCCACCTGATGAAACAGCTGATCAGACGCCGGATGCATTTTTAACATCCAATCCAGTCCCCACCTGGCCTCGTCCAAAACATCGCTGACGCCATTGGCGCCGGGATGGCCGAAATAATCATACGCGTCGCCAAACCGGTCGCGGCACTCGCGATAGGCAAAAAGCAGACGGCAAACAGTGTTGCCCGAAGTCATGAGATACCTCAGGTGATCGCCGGCGTCATGCCAACCGCCGCTGACATCGATGAAGGTGCTGTCCGGCATGGGACCATACATGGTGCGGCCGTCGCCGCGATGACAAACCTGATCCAGAAAGGGATTGTAACCGCAACGTTGCTGCCGGATGTACTCTAAAATGATGGCCGGTGTTTTTTGGTAAACATGGTCATTAACGTCAAAAGCCGGCGAGGTTCCCCTGTCCATGCGAATCTGATAGCGACCCGGTTGTGACAGTTGGGAAAAATCCAATTGATAGTGAAAAGCATAATGACCGAATCGGCCGCAATTCCTGCCGATTTTGACCGGGCCCCAAATCCGCTTTCCACTCACGGCATCGACGATTTCGAATTTTTGTGCGCGTTGATCCCTGGCGCTAAAGGCGACGGCTATTTTCTTCTCATGCGGCAAATAACCCAGCTGATTGATACGAATAAAAACCGCGCTGCTCTGACCCGGCAGGCTTTTGCTGAAGAATAAAATGGCCAGCAGTACAATAAATCGATGCATCACACGTCCTTGTTTTCGTCGGGGTTTGGCAAAATAAATCAGACGCAGTCCAACTCAAACCAATCCTTAACGCGCACGTCCGGAATGCTGTCGCCGTTTATATGGTGAAACTCATTGGTGCTCTTGTCATAAACATAATCCTTTTGCCACTCCGGCGCATGCAGCACGGTTTCATGCACGCTATTGAGCAGAAAATCGAGCTCTTCATCGCTCATGCATGGATGAATGGACAACCGCACCCAGCCGGGCTTTTCCGACAGGTCGCCATGCTCGATTTTTTCCGTAATCCGATGAGACCGCGTAGGATCCACATGAAGCAAATAATGGCCATAGGTGCCTGCGCAGGAGCAACCGCCGCGGACCTGCACGCCAAACCGGTCATTCAACAGTTTCACAATGAGATTGTAATGAATATTTTCAACATAAAAAGAAAAAATGCCCAAACGGTTCTGCTGCTGTTCCGCCAGCAGGTGCATGCCGGGGACGCTGCACAGAGATCGAAAGATGCGCGGCAACAGGTCATGTTCGCGCTGCAACATGTTTTGCACGCCCATTTTTTCCTTGAGTCGGACGCTCAGAGCGGCACGGATGGTTTGCAAAAACGCCGGCGTGCCGCCGTCTTCGCGTATTTCGACGTCGCGAATATAACTATGACCACCCCACGGATTGGTCCAGTTGACCGTGCCGCCGCCGGGTTGATCCGGTGCGCGCAAATGATACAGGTCAGAATTGAAAATGAGCACACCGGGAGCGCCCGGGCCGCCGAGAAATTTGTGCGGTGAAAAAAAGATGGCATCCAGTCGTTCCTGCGCATCCGCCGGATGCATGTCGATGTCGACATAAGGCGCTGAAGCCGCCAGATCGATAAAACAAAGCCCGTCCACCTCATGCATGATTCTTGCCATGTCGTGGTAGGGCGTACGAATGCCGGTCACATTGGAGCAGGCCGTAAAGGAACCGATTTTGAGCGGTCGATCCTTGAATTTCTGCACCGTATCGCGCAATAAATTCATATCCACCAGGCCGTCCTGATCTGGCGGCGTTACGATCACATCCGCAATGGTTTCCAGCCAGGTGGTCTGATTGGAGTGATGCTCCATATGCGTAAGAAAGACCACCGGTTTATAATCCTTGGGCAGACAAAGATGCGGAGACAGTTGTTCCGGCACTTTGAGACCCAGAATGCGCTGGAATTTGTTGACCACCGATGTCATGCCGGAACCCATGGTCAGAATCACATCGCCCGGGCCGGCGTGCACATGCGTTTTGATAATTTTATGCGCCGTGTGATAGGCCTGGGTCATGGCGCCGCCGGTGATGCTGGATTCGGAATGGGTGTTGCCGACAAAGGGCCCGAACTGCCGGATCATTTTTCCCTCGATCGGCCGATAGAGTCGTCCGCTGGCGGTCCAGTCCGCATAAATCAGCTGTTGTGTTCCATAGGGCGAAATGAACGATTGCTCATTGCCCAGAATGTTGCGTCGAAAAGCAGCAAAATATTTTTCCAGATCTATAATCTCCATACACGTTTCTAAAATAAATCCAAAACCTCTGCCGGTTGCAGCGGCACAGCGCCCAGGGTCAATAGCGGTTCGTTAACTTTTGCCTGAATGGTGTACATCTTTTTATTCCAGCTTTTAATCTCTTGAAGCAAACGGGAAAGCGCACCGCCCGGCGAAGCATACGCGATAAAAATCTCATCCGCCACGGCCGCGACAAAACGGTTGCGCACCAGAGCCAGATGACGATCCAGACGACGCTGGTGTTCCGCAAACGGCGACAGCAACAGCAACCGCCCCTGCTGCATCGGCTCCTGCCAGTCCGGTTTGAGCCGCATGGTGCTCAAACATTTTGCCGGACAGACGATGACCGATCTGGCGCTTTTGAGCAGACGGTTTAAAAATTCAGTCTCTACCGGCGATTGAAAGCCGCCGATCAAAGTGACCTGCCGCTGGCTGAGAATCTGCGCCAGATCGTACATTTTGCTCAATACGCTGCCGGGACAGCGTTGCGAACAAAAAAACGCCAGCTTGCGATTCTGCAAAAACGTCGTGTTGCCGCGCGCCTGAATCTGCAACGGTGTTTCCTTATCAAGATACTTGCGCAGAAACGGCGTTTCCTCCACAGACAGCCAGCGCGGCCGATCGGATTTCATCGCTAACCTCCCACGGTCACGACATCGATCTATAATTTCCAGTATAAATTCTTATTATTACACCAGCGAACTAGCAACCACAAGCAGAGTGTCCACAAAATCCCCCAGAACATGCCGTGATAGCCGCTTTTATCCAGCAGCCGGCTGCCCCAGGGCTCGCCTAAAACAGCCGACCAGCTGCGCGTCGCTTCGCTAAGGGCATTGTTAAAAAAATATTCAAGATGCAAAGCGCGAAAAAAAATGCGCATGATGATTTGTATAAAGTAGGCCAACAATGCGTTCTTGCCGAACTCTACCAGCGGCCAAGCCCACTTCTTCCAACCCCGCACATCCATGATGTAATAAAGCAGCAAAAAAACCAGAGCGCCCAACCCGGAGGTAAACATGGCATAGCTGGCTGTTACATCCGGCTTGTTAAAACAAAGCTTCATGTTCCCGGTTAAAAAGCCGATTTTATGAATAGCATAACCCAGCGTCATAAAAACAGCGGCAATAAGCAGACTTTGTTTGATGATGCGCGATCTCTGCCCGGTTATGATCGCTTCGCCCAACAGAGCGCCGATCATGGTCATGGCGCCGTACGAGATGGAGACCCAGGGCAAACAGTGAACCGTCAGCGGTCGCGACCAACTGCCGTCGGGTTGGCTGATGCGCCAAAAGGGTTCTTGCGTATGGCCAAACTGCAACCACCAATCGACATACTGAGACAGCACCATATGCAGACCCAGAACGCCGAATACGGCCAGCCAACGCATGCGCGGAGAAAGTTTTTGCGCGACAGAGCCCATGAGATAGGCAATAGCGATGGCCTGCAAAATCCCCCACCACCAGGAAACGCCCAGTATCAGACTGATGTACATAACGCCGGCCGCTATCAGTTTAGCCGTGCGGCTGAAAACATGGCGCAGCCAATCGGCACCGTAACGGCCTTTAGACAGCGGTATGACCAAACCGACAATAAAGATAAAAAACGGCGCCACCAGATCGGTGATGGTCAGGCCGATGTTCTTTAACCTGGCCTCAGGCAGCTCTTCAATATCCGACTCTGACAGTCCTTGTGCGGATTTTTCCTCGACAAATTTTTCCCAGCCGACATCCGCATGATTCCAGGTAGAAACGGGCAGACTGCCGAACCAGGAGGCTTTTTGCGGCAGGTCGGGATAATTGCCGGCAGCCACGGCAATGACAAAAATCATCACCGCTATGGTCAGACCGCGAAAGGCATCGATGGATTCAACGCGAATGCGTTCTGGTTTGGTTGTTGAAGTGGCATGTGCAAGCGACACAGTTTGATCCTTTGCTTCCATAATAAAAAATGAGGGCGCCGGACTGCTCTGCAGGTTTAACAGATGGCTGATTCTGGACAAGATTTTAATCAGAATAGCATAGAAATGCAAGGGAATTTTAGCAGAGATATTGTCCTTTTTTACATTCATAAATGGTCCTGTTGCGCCCTGTTGGGGCTAGAGTGATTTTTAAGCTAATTCCTGGGCCTAACCAGCCTGTGTGAAAACCAACAGACCCCGGATGTGGCCGCGTTTTTTGCGGCCACTCCGGGTGTCTCTCGACGCATAATCAATGAGTTAAGAAACACTCGGGGTCGCATAAATCGCGACCCCGGGGTTGGTCACAGGTTTTCACACAGGCTGTAACAGCCCAGGATATAATAGGTGCCGGCGGTTGGCGCTCAACAAGAATAAATCATGGTTCAACTGTAAGAAACAAAAGCAAGAGTCGGAATGTAAAAAACCCCGATGAAAGTCGTTCTCATCGGGGTTCAATATTGCATAAAGTGTTTGAGTGCTGATTGCCTGCTTACTTGCCTCTTTGTCCGGCATGCGCGTCCAGCATCAGCAAAGCGTGTCCCTTGGTTCCGGCCATCTTGATCTTGGCCACCCAGGCTTCCATATTGGCTTCCTCTTCAACCTGCTCATTGACGAACCAGTCGAGAAAACTCTTGGACGCGTGGTCGTTCTTTTTGACGGCTAGATCTACCAGTTCGTGAATGCTTTTGGTGACGAATTTCTCATGTTCCAGGGTTAGGTCGAAAATCTCTTCGATATCTTTATAATCCGTTTGTGGTTTGTCGATTTTTTCCAGCACCACGCGGCCGCCCCGTTCATTGACATGTTTGTATATTTTCATGGCATGCCCCCACTCTTCCTGCGCCTGCGCTTGAAAAAATCCGGCAAAACCATCCAGGAATTGATCGCTCAGGTAAGCGGACATGGCCAGATAAAAATAGCTGGAGTACATCTCTTTGTTAATCTGCTCGTTCAGCGCTTTTTCCATCTCTTTTGACAACATGGCTGTTCTCCTTTATAAATGGGTTATAATTATATTTCAAACAATGTAACAATAAAAAATGAAAAAAATTCCCAAATTGCCGCATGGGGACCGATTTTTATCACAATAGGACCGCCATAAGCTGTACAAGCAGGACCTTGAGCACCAGGGCAAGGGGATATACGGCAGCATAAGCCACGTGCGGTGCGCTGCTTTCGGTCATCGAATCGACCGCAGCCAATCCCGGCGTACTGGTCATGCCACCGGTCAAAGCGCCGAGAAAACTGAGAAAGTTCAGTTTGACAATCCGGCTGGTTACCAACGTAGCCAACAGCATCGGTATGATGGTAATTGCGGCAGCAAATCCTAACAGCTGAAAGCCGTGTTCGTTGACTGCTTCGCCCATGTGGCGACCGGCTTCGGTGCCGATGCAGGTTAAAAAGAGCAACAATCCCAACTGTCGCAACACCTGATTGCCGGTGCTGGACAGGGTCCAGATGACCGGCCCGGTTTTACCCAGGCGGCTCAACAGCAACGCTGCAGCCAACACGCCTCCGGTCAGACCCAATTGAAAAGAGAGACCGGCAAAAAAGGGAATGCGCAAACGGCCCAGGAGCACACCCAGGGTGACGCCGAGAAAAATCGGCAGAAAATCGGTCTCGGAAATGCTTTTAACATTATTGCCGAGCAAATCGGATACCTGCGCCATGTTGTCCACATCGCACGCCACCATTAATTTGTCGCCGAAACGCAAGGTGCTCTGTGGAGTTGGGGTGATATCCACACTGCTGCGACGGATGCGCGTGACCGTGGCGTTGTAATTGGCCAGCAGGTTCAGTTCCGCCAAAGACTTGTTGATTACTTTTTTATTGGTGACCAGAATCCATTGCACGTCATAGCCGCGACTGAGCGGCACCTCCTGCACGGTCTCGGGTCCGATCAATAAAGAGACTTTTTCAAGAGCTTCATGGACGCCCACGGCTTTGACCATGTCGCCCAGATATAACCGGCTGGCCGGCGTGGGCGTCACCACGTGTCCGGCATGCCAGATGCGGGAGATGGTGGCCTGGGTCATGCTGCGGATGTTCAATTCGCCGATGGATTTAGCGTCGACATTTTTGTTTTCCACTATGAAATTGCGATTCACAATGGGCGGAAACGCAGAGGCTTCACTTCTTTGATACTGTGCATGCTCTTCGGCAAGATTCACTCGACGGAGGCGCGGTAAGATACGAATAAAAAGCACGACCGCCAGCACGGCCAATGGATAGGCAACACTATAGCCGATGGAAGCCATGGGCGAATGGGTCGCTTCGATGGCTGCTGCCAGGCCTGGCGTGCTGGTCAAAGCGCCGGCAAACAACCCGCAGGCCAGTCCGGCATCCAATTTTAACAACCAGGCCAACGCAATCGTCAACAAACACGCCAAAGACACAACCAGTACCGGCGGAACCAACAGCGTTATTTCTTTTTTTCGAAGGGAATTTAAAAATCCCGGACCAGCCTGAATGCCGATGGTAAAGATAAAAAACAGCAGACCGATGGTTTGCACTTCTGCCGGCGTCTGATAACCTAAATGGCCGAACAACAAAGCGACAAAAATGACGGCCGTAGCGTCCAACGAAACACCACGTACGTTGATGCGGCCAACGATCAGGCCTATCGTGATGATAAGAAAAAGAATAAAATAACTTGCATCGAATAACGACATGATTAACCTTAAATTTTTTCAATTTAACAAAAAATTGATTATTTTCAAAAATATAATTACCTTTTTGTACTCTGAATAATGGCATTATCCTTGCAACAGATAGAAAAATTACGGAATTTTGTCATTTCAAGGCTGTTTTAAAATGATCGTAAATGATCAATAAAATGTTTTTAAGACAGTTACAAATGTTGCATAAAGGCCACAAAAGGATTCTATATCACTCAATAAAAGCGCTTTTCAGCCAGAGGAAGAGATGAACAAAAGCCTCAGGGAATCTATTTATATCATTGCAATAGCTGCTGCAATAGGCATCGCCGCGTTGCCATTTCATCCCAAGGCAGCCAAATGGTCGGCGCATCGGCCGGCCATGACCACAGCTGATGATTCAATTTACAGCGTCGAGCTCCCTTCTTTGCACATGAAACCGCGAGACATGGAACAGGCCAGGATCATCAGTGGCTCTGCCTTGCGCATACTCGTACAACGTAATGCGGCGATATTGATCGACGCCCGTACATTGGCCGAATATCAGTCCGGTCATTTACCGCAAGCCGTGGCTTTGCCATTTGAAGAGCTTTCAGAGCGTATGGAACAGTTGCTTAGACTCCCCAAGGATCAATGGCTTGTCACCTATTGCGATGGTCCGCCCTGCGACCTTTCTCATCTGTTGGCGCAGGTGCTTAAACAGAACGGATTTCAATATGTCGCTATTTACGATGCGGGAGTCGACGACTGGAAAGCAGGCAACGGCAAGCTGAATCAGGGAGACCGGCCATGAACAACAAGATAGAAAAGATCGTTGTGCTGTTCCTGCGCTGGTTTTTAGGCGTGGTGTTTATTTATGCAGCAGTGGGAAAGATCATGGATCCGAGTACCTTTGCCGGTCAGATTGACAACTATCGCATACTGCCGTATATTTTTATCGGACCCATGGCCGCCATTTTGCCCTGGGTGGAGTTGCTCTGTGGATTATTGCTAATCATCGGCCGCTGGCTCAACGGGGCTTCTCTTCTGACCATAGCGATGAATGTGGTCTTTATCATAGCCATTGCTTCAGCCATGATCCGCGGACTGGATATCGAATGCGGCTGTTTCAGTTTGCAGTCGCAAGGATCACAGGTGGGCCTGCGCCGCATTTTGGAAGACGTTATTTTCCTAGTCTCTGCGGCACTGATTTGGCGGCATGTGATGCGAAAGTAAGCGGCTTAAAAACAGCGTTTTTCACCGGCTCCAGTGTATGAGAAATCCGTTTTATCCGTTCAATCCGCGTTCGTTTTACCTCATTTCTACATGCAAAGAGAATACTACAATTTCCAATCCACTTGCAGAAATTGCCGGCTGCCGACATAAACATTATTCATCACCAGCGTCAGCCGGGTGACTGCAGGCCCAATCTTGATAATCGCGCTGCCGCTGTGCTGTAACCACTGTTCTGAAAAAGCACCGTTTGCTTCGGTTATGCGCCAGGGCAAATCTGTAGTATTGACAATTTCAATAAACCTGCCGCCTTTTTCATCAACATAGTGGACCGGTTTTAAAGTCACGCTAGCCCTGAACAATGCTTCCAGATACTCTGCCTTGCCGGCCAACGTTTCACCGAACCAGGCCACTGTGCGCCCGGCCATTAACGCCTCCTTAATGGCGCCCTGGCTTTTGTCTTTGCTGAACACCAGAGTCATGGGCCGCGGCCATTCTTTCAATTTATATTGCAAACTGGTAGCGCCGTGCATATCGCTGTCGCAAATCACAGCGAGATTTTTGCTCAGGCACCAATCCAAAGCGATCGGATACCATTCGGTATGATTAAAGACTTCGATGCCGTGCATCAAGCCCTTGTCATAAATCTTTTGATGTTCCGGCCACCACAATGTGGTGTCCGGTTGCTGCCGTTTCCAACCCGGATGGTTCCATTGAATAAAGGCGCCTTGTTGGGCTGCGCCGTCCAATGCGGCCATAAAATCGGTTTGGTTCAACACGTTTACATCTTTAAGGAACAACGCATTGAAATGACCCGGCGGCATATTGCGCGAGATCTCGCCTGCTTTGATCAGCACCAGGCCCAATTCCCGGCTGCGGGTCAAGGCCAGTTCATAGGAACGATTGTTGTCGCCCATCAATCGGTCTTTGGTCGAGTCCTTGCGAACATGATCGGTAATGGCGATGACATCCAGCCCGTCCAACCAGGCTTCATAGACCCGGGCATGCGGCCAGACAATGCCGTCGGAAAAAACCGTATGCATGTGCAAGTCGCACTTTAGCGTCTGCAGGCCAAGGATGTCGGGTACGCGCACTTGCGTACGCACCAAAGGATTGGATATCTCGCGAACCGGAGTGTTGTTCATATTTTGACCGAGCGCCATCGCCGCCGCCAGGATCAAAACCATTGTGATGCAATAACGTTTCATACCGCAGCTCCTCATGCATGGTGTTCAATTTTTGATTTCAATCATATACAAAAAATTATTCAAGAATGCAAATAACAAAATTGTAACACAGGCAATGAACGGCAATAATGCCCGTTCCGTGGCCTGAGACAGGTTGTTTTTTTCTTGCAATTCGTTTGCGCATTGGTTATCTTGCGATTTGACATTCCGGATTAAAACAGGAAGTTTGTGTTATGTGGGTAAAAACAGGGTTGCGCTTTTTATTGTTTGCATGGGTTGTCTCAGTCCATGCCGCTTCGTTTGTCGGTCGCTGGAAACTGGTTCCGGAAAAAAGCAATGAAATCAGTTTATACAAAACCCTGACTTTGGATATCTCGCAATCCGGAGACATATTATCTGTTATTCAAATCTGGGGAACCGGACGCAGTCTGAGCGACACTTTGTTGCTGCCCCTGGATGGCAGCGCCAGCACCACAACGGCGCGCTCGCGCGTTTGGCCAAACAATGTTTTTATGGCCGTTTCCCGACAGCCGGGCTCTCTGCGTCAGGCCCGACTTGCAGATAAATCCGGACAGGGATTTAAAATCGAAGAAAAATATTCCATATGGGTTTCACAAGGTCAACGAACTTGCATCAGCGAAAGCGTTTACCAAATGCAGGAAGACCAGTCCCTGTTGCTGACTGTAGCAAGACCGACGCGTTCGGCAAAGGAGCAATACACCTTTATCCGCGATCAGGCGCAGTCTGCCTTTTTCATGAACATGAGCGATGACTGGACTCTGGACGGCAAATTGCCGGAACAGGCCATGCTCATCTCTTTGCAGGGACTGGTTAATGACGGCGCACCCCGGCTCTACTTTGTCTATGGCCCCAAATGGGATTTTCGCTTTACGCCCGCCATGCTGGATTTTTATCGCGATAAAAAGGGATTCAAATTCAGCCGGCTCGATTCAGCCGAACAAGCTCTCAAAACTTTTCTTCCTTTTGTCAAGGGCTACATAGTCTGGGACAAAAACGTACGCACCTCTCTTATTGTTGCCTTTACCCTGGCCGGATTGGAAAAGGCCATTGTGGTTTCTGAAGAGATGCTGCCGTTGGTGCAGAAATTCAACCTGCGCCAGATTGCGGACTATCGAGGCCGGTTCACCGGCCAGAAAGACATCGACATCTATACCTGGGCGTATCAACAGTATTGGCCGCGATGCAGCCGGGACTTTATTGTCTGGATGGGCGGCGAAGCCGGAAAAACCATGCGGCCCGGTGTCGCCGATTTCGGCATTCTCAAGGCCGCCTTTTTTACCGACCTATCCACCGAAGAGATCGATGTGGAAGAGTATGGTCTGGCGAAAAAAATTCTCAGTGAAATGAAATCCATGTCCATGGTTATGGGTTGGCACTCCTATGCCAAGGATAAGGAACGGGATCATGTCAAACTCTGCTCCAGCTTTGCTCTGCGTGTCGAGGGCTTGCACACGCTGCCCAACCTGAGTTTCAGCCATCAGACGCCGGCCACGCCCGGATTTAAATTTAAAAATCAACACAACGTGATTCCCGGAAAACAATATACACCCGGGAAAAAAGTTTACATCTCTTGTATTCAGACCGATTGTCTCGGTTTAGGGGCATGGACGCGGCCGGGACGCGGCAGCATGCCCTATGCGTGGGAAGTGACCATGAACTGGGTGTGGCTGGCGCCATCGATGTTGGAGTATTTTTACTCTCAGGCCACGCCGAACGATTATTTTATCGGTTCCCTGGGCGGTCCCGGTTACATGTACCCTAAAGCCATTCCGCCGAAATATCTGCCACAGGTGGTGGCCAAGGCCTACGAGCTCATGCAACAACTGGATCTTAATATATTCGAAATCATGGATTATTCAGAGGGCGCAACGGTTGAAGGCAACAGCGAACTGACCAAAGAGGTGGTGGACGCTTTTTATACCGGCATGCCCGACATCCTGGGGTTGGCGAACGGATATGCGCCCTCGTTCTCTTTTACCGTGCGCGACGGTAAACCGCTGATCTCATTCGATTATTATTTATCTGAAACGCGACCGGCCGAGCAGGCGGTGCAGGATCTGCGCGAATTGGCCGCGGTCAACCAAAAAAGGCCTTATTTTTGCCTGGTGCATGTGCGTGAATGGAGCGACATCGACCATGTTAAACGGATTCTCGATCAATTAGGGCCGGATTTTGAAATCGTAGCTTTGGATATCTTTATGAAAATGGCCGGCAGTCAACCGACGTTTACGGAAAAATTACTGGAAGGAGTGCAATAATGAAAATCCAAAAATACACCATCGGCATCGGCGACCGCTTTGGTCATGAGGGGCAGGCGCAGTTGCAGGCTTTTATCAAAGCGCGCGCAGCCGGCGTTACCGTCATTCCGGTATGGAATAAATCCAATCGCGAGCACACCCTGATCGGCACCTCGCCGGCGGATACGCGTCGTGAAGCCGATACCGCGGTCCAGGCGCTGAACTGGAACGACGCTTATTATGTGGATGCGGATCATATCAATGTCAAAAACGTCGACGGTTTTATCAGCCACAGTGATTTTTTCACACTGGACGTGGCGGACTATATCGGCCAGACGCCGGCGCCGGCATCGGTGCAGGATTTTTTAGCCGTTAATAAAAAATATCTGGGCAAACTCACCATTCCCGGCATTACCGAACCTCTAATAATTACGGAAGCGTCGCTCAGCGATATTGCGGGTAAATTTCTCTTTGCCGTGGAAGAGGCGGCCAGGATATTCAAACATATATGCAGTCAAAAACCGGCGGAGCAATTGGTCGTCGAAGTGTCCATGGATGAAGCGCACAAGCCGCAAACGCCGGCCGAGTTGCTGTTCATCCTCTCCGCCATCAGCCATGCCGGCATTCCGGCGCAGACCATCGCGCCGAAATTCACCGGCCGTTTTAACAAAGGCGTGGATTATGTCGGCGACATTGAACAGTTCAGCAAAGAGTTTGAAGAGGATCTCTGCGTCATCAAATTCGCCATAAAGGAATTTTCGCTTCCTGAAAATCTCAAACTGAGCGTGCACTCGGGCAGCGATAAATTTTCCATATACGGACGCATTCGCGATGCTTTGCGCCAGCATGACGCAGGCCTGCATCTAAAGACTGCCGGCACCACCTGGCTGGAAGAGGTCATCGGTCTGGCCGAAGCCGGCGGCGACGGATTGACCATTGCACAGGAGGTGTATCGCAGCAGCCTGCAACGCTTTGACGAAGTGTGTGCGCCGTATGCGACGGTCATCGACATTGATAAAAACAAACTGCCCACGCCGCAGATGGTCAACGCCTGGACCGGCCAACAGTTCTGCGATGCCTTGCGGCACGATCTATCCTGCCCTTCGTTCAATCCGCATTTTCGCCAGTTGATACATGTGGGCTTTCGCGTGGCCGCCGAGATGGGCGACACATACTACAACGCGCTGAAAAAACACCGGCAGGTGATCGCCAAAAACGTGGAAACGAATTTGTTCGAGCGGCATATAAAAAAGCTGTTTCTGTAACATTAGCCAAAAATGCTTTTCTAAACAATCGCACCAATCTTCGGTCCGGCTTTCGGGCCGAAGATTGTTTATTTACAGGCTTTTAATTTTTTTAGGAAGAAAAATGTTAACTCCAATTGATCCGATGAATCGGTCAAATTATGAAAACAAAATTGGCCAAGGAGTTATAGCAGACGTGGCGGGCAGCATCAATTGGACAGAACATTTGTCAAGCTATCGATGGGTTGGTGCTGGATGGCAAGGCGGAATAGAAAGCCGATTGGGATTTCACAATCGATTAGTTGCAATTAATACAGCAGGAGATATTCACCTGCTTTATCAAATATTCGATGAAATCATGATATAGGGGCATATGCCAGCAATAAATAATCAAAATGATAAAGATAAACTAATAACAAGCAAAAATATTTTACATGATGACCATCAAATTGAAGCAAGTTGGAGCAACATCTGTCTTAGAAGAATAGCCTCTTTTTCAAAAATATAGGCTATGATGGATCCATACAAATGGGCAATATACGATTCAAGAGTCGGTTTCGCTCTACAAAAAATTATGAATTCAATCAATCTACTAACCGCATATTTACATCTAGCAAATTTTCTCTCTTTTCCGCTCCCACGAAGACGTTCCAGAATGGGAGAAGACCAAACTCCCATTAATGGATTTAGAAATCTGTCTTCAAATCGACACGCTAGGTTGGCTTTTTTATATGCAAGCTGGCTGTTGGCTGAATTAGCTAAATACATGAATAATCCTGTCAATCACTATCCTGTTCCTGAATCGTTCACAACTCACCGGGGAGAAGTAATACCCGCACAATGGACCGTCATGCATCTGGAAATGGCGCTCTTTATGTACGGCAGGGAATAGATCCACACATGATATTCCGTTCCATTCTAAACCTGATCCACTGATAGATGCTTCGACGCACATAGCACCAGCAGCGAATGCCCTATTCCGTGCGTAATGCGCATCGCATGACAACGGTAAAACAAACCGTGTCATTCTGCCGGTTTTTGGCAGCCGAAGAATCTGTGCGCGGCTGTGTCTTGGTATTCTGGTCAGAATCAGGCGGCGAACAGATGCTGCAGTTACAGCTGATTGCGCGTCCTGCATGGGACTTGCGCCTTCTTGGCACCTCTTGTTGTAAAAGGGGATTGCTTCACTCCAACTGGAATATACCTCTTTATCATTTATCTATTCTTCGTTCGCAATGACATGGTTGATGCGTTATTTGGGACATTACGGCATATAGGACATAGTATACTCAACACGAAAAGCAAAGAAGATCGTCCGGAAAATTCCGGTTGAACAATGAATGCGAGTGATATTTATCCCGCAACCCGCGTCACCAAAGATAACAACGGCTGAATCCGGGGAGACGAATCTAACCTATCAACTGCAGCACCGGTGGCATCTCCATTGCGACCGTAGAGAGAGAGCCTATCCGGTCGCGTAGCGACCTGATGACGGTAGCCGTGGGTTTCAACCCACGGATTGGATCGCCCACATCTATTCACGTCGCGTAGCGACGTTTGAAAACTCTCATACGTCGCTACGCGACGTCGCCATCTGCTTTTTGCCATCCGGGCGTTAAAACGCCCGGCTACCATCAATGGTCGCTACGCGACCAGCCGCATCTTTCAAAACAGATACCTGTTTAGAAAAATAATCCTCTTTTTTTCGGGAGCAAAGCTATGCCCTGGCGGAGTATTTGCTCTTTGGCAGGGGATTGCTTCACTCCAGCGCAGATATTCTTCTTTGTCAGCGACTGCACCTGCGTTCGCAATGACA
>CAYLWO010000020.1:59053-68183 GCA_964387285.1 uncultured Cytophagia bacterium
ACTCCAGCGCAGATATTCTTCTTTGTCAGCGACTGCACCTGCGTTCGCAATGACAGCGTTGGCCAGGGGGATTGCTGCGCTCCGGCGGAAACTTGCCCATATCCGGTCGCGTAGCGACCTGATGACGGTAGCCGTGGGTTTCAACCCACGGATTGGATCGCCCACATCTATTCACGTCGCGTAGCGACGTTTGAAAACTCTCATACGTCGCTACGCGACGTCGCCATCTGCTTTTTGCCATCCGGGCGTTAAAACGCCCGGCTACCATCAATGGTCGCTACGCGACCAGCCGCATCTTTCAAAACAGATACCTGTTTAGAAAAATAATCCTCTTTTTTTCGGGAGCAAAGCTATGCCCTGGCGGAGTATTTGCTCTTTGGCAGGGGATTGCTTCACTCCAGCGCAGATATTCTTCTTTGTCAGCGACTGCACCTGCGTTCGCAATGACACGGTTTTCGTGTTAATGGGGCAATTATGGCATCCATGCCTTGATTTACTCAGCATGACAAAAAAGAGAAACCACTCACAACGGCATTCCTGTTTTCTCTGCGCCTTGGCGTCTTGGCGGGAGAATAAAAAAATCCCCGATCCGAAACTCCGAACCGGGGAAAATCTCAAACCAAACAACACCCTTGCGAAGGTTTTAAACCTTCGCAAGGTTTATCAACGTTATTTCTTTTTCTTGCTCGCTTTGATTGCCGCATGCGCAGCAGCCAGGCGGGCGATGGGAACGCGATAGGGCGAACAGGACACATAGTCCATGCCCACCTTGTGGCAGAATACGACCGAAGCCGGCTCGCCGCCGTGCTCGCCGCAGATACCGACCTTTAAACCCGGACGGGTTTTGCGGCCGCGCTCGATGCCGATCTGAATCAACTCACCGATGCCCTCCTGATCCAGCACATTGAAAGGATCCACCGGCAGGATCTTCTTTTCCACGTAATCAGGCACAAAGCCGCCGATGTCGTCGCGCGAGAAACCAAAACCCATCTGCGTCAGGTCGTTGGTGCCAAAGCTGAAAAACTCGGCGGTCTCGGCGATGGAACCGGCCTGCAGGGCAGCGCGCGGAATTTCAATCATGGTGCCGTACATGTGTTTGATGGCCTTGACGTTGTACTTGGCGCAAACTTCGGCATAGACTTTTTCCGCCAGCACTTTTTGATCGTCCAATTCCTTCTTGGTGCAGACCACCGGAACCATGATTTCCGGAAAAACCTTTTTGCCTTCCTGCGTCAGTTCCACTGCAGATTCGAGAATGGCGCGGACTTGCATCTCGGTGATTTCGGGATAGGTAACGCCCAGGCGCACGCCACGATGGCCCATCATGGGATTGGTTTCATGCAGCCCATCGGCGCGTTTGGCCAGGTTCTCTACCGAAATGCCGAGGCTGGCAGCCAATTCGGCGCGTTTTTCCGCTTCCTGGGGTACAAACTCGTGCAACGGCGGATCCAGCAGGCGAATAGTAACCGGCAGGCCGTTCATGACCTCCATGGTCGCTTTGATGTCCTTTTTCACATAGGGAAACAACTCGGCCAGAGCCTGACGACGTTCTTCAACACTGGAAGAGAGAATCATCTTGCGCAGGCAGAACAGAGGCGCTTCCGAGTTTTTGCCGTAAAACATGTGCTCGGTGCGGAACAGACCGATGCCCTGAGCGCCGAACTCGAGTGCCTTTTTCGCATCTTCCGGCGTATCGGCATTGGTGCGCACTTTCATGGTGCGATGTTTGTCGACAATCTTCATAAATTGTACGAAACGGGGATTTTCCGACGCGTTCATCATGGCGATGGAACCGGCATAAACGTAGCCTTTGCTGCCGTTCAGAGTCAAGAAATCACCTTCGTTGTACTCTTTGCCGGACACGATCATCTTTTTCGCTCTTACATCGATATGCAAAGCAGAGCAACCGACGATGCAGCATTTGCCCCAACCGCGGGCCACCAACGCCGCATGCGAGGTCATACCGCCGCGACCGGTGAGAATGCCCTGGGCAGCGCGCATGCCTTCCACGTCTTCGGGATTGGTCTCTTCGCGCACCAGCAATACCTTTTTGCCGGTTTTCGCCCACTCCACCGCGTCGGCAGCTGTGAAGACGATCTGGCCGCAAGCGCCGCCAGGTCCTGCCGGCAAACCTTTGGCAATCACGGTCGCCGCTTTTTCAGCGGACGGATCCACGATGGGATGCAACAGTTCATCCAGCTGGTGCGGAGACAGACGCAGTACGGCCTCTTTGTCGGAGATCAACTTTTCTTTCAACATATCCATGGCCATGTTCAAGGCCGCGGTGCCGGTGCGTTTACCGACGCGGCACTGCAGCATCCACAAGCGGCCTTCCTGAATGGTAAACTCGATATCCAGCATGTCGCGATAGTGCTTTTCCAGGCGCGTGCGGATTTTATCCAGCTCTTTGTAGGTCACGGCCATGCCTTTTTCCAGGGACTGCAGGTGTTTGTTCTGCTCGTTCTTGGTGGCTTCGTTCAACGGCGACGGTGTGCGGATGCCGGCGACCACGTCTTCGCCCTGGGCATTGATCAACCACTCGCCGTAAAATTTATTTTCACCTGTGGCCGGGTTGCGGGTAAAAGCCACGCCCGTGGCGCTCGAATCGCCCATGTTGCCGAAAACCATGGACTGCACGTTCACCGCAGTGCCCCATTCATCCGGAATGCCTTCGATGCGGCGGTAGGCTATGGCGCGCTTGCCGTTCCAACTGGAGAACACCGCGCCGATGCCGCCCCACAACTGCTCCATGGCGTCATCCGGGAACGGACGACCGAGCACTTCCAGAACCTTGGCTTTAAAGGTTTCGACCAGTGACTTAAGATCTTCTACAGTCAAATCCGTGTCTTGCGTGTAACCTTTGGCGTTCTTGACAGCCTGCATAGCGTGTTCCAATTGCACGCGAATGCCTTTGCCTTCAGCCGGCTCGATACCGGCTGCCTTTTCCATCACCACATCGGAATACATCATGATCAGGCGACGATAGGCATCATAGACGAAACGTTCATTGTTGGTTTTTTTCACCAGACCGGGAATGGTTTTGCTGGTCAGACCGACGTTCAGCACGGTTTCCATCATGCCGGGCATGGAGCTGCGCGCGCCGGAGCGAACAGATACCAGCAGCGGATTTTCAGCGCCGCCGAATTTGGCTTTCATGATGGTTTCGACTTTTTTCAAAGCCTCGGCAACCGTTTTTTTCAGGTCAGCCGGATATTTTTTCTTGTTCTGATAATAAAAAGTGCACATCTCGGTAGTAATCGTAAAACCGGCGGGCACCGGAATGCCCAGATTGGCCATTTCCGCCAGATTAGCGCCTTTGCCGCCAAGCAACTCTTTCATATCTGCGCGGCCTTCTGCTTTGCCGCCGCCGAAGCTGTACACGTATTTCTTTTGTTTTGCCATAAAGGCCTCCTTTATTTGTTTTATCTCTACTGCTCGTACTATGCAAAATTATTTATTGGCCACCACTTTGATATTCAGAACTTTATTGTACTCCTCGGCATTTTTCAACACCTGAACGGCGCGCGCCAATTGTTCATCCGTGTTGAACAGCGCTTCTGTGTAGGCATCCTTGCCGTACAATTTGGCCATGATCTCGCTTTTTATATAGGATTTCACTCTTTCCTTGGATTTTTCTTTTTCGCTCAATTTGACTTTGTCGAATTCGGCCTTGAGGGTTTGCAGGGACTGCTCAAAAACGCCGAGATAACCGCGTTCTTTGGCCGTGTTCTCCAGTTTGGTCACCTGGTCCCAGCCGTCAGGATGGTAAGAAAAATTTTTTGTTTTCAAAAACGCATCGAAATCCGTCAACACCGCATCATCAACGACGAAATCTTTTTTCAAATTCGGGTAGCGGCTGATGTAATCCAGACTGTAGTTGAAAAAGAGAGAGCGCCGGAAAATTTCCATTTCGTACCGGGTATATTCCGGATTCTTGACTTCTATATCCGGCTTGATGCCCCCGCCGCCGGCGACCAACCGTTTATTTTTGGTGTAATACGGTTTACTGTCTTTGACGGATTTACTCGAGTCGACTTTTGCTGCCTCTTTGTCCTCTGCGGCATCTTCATCCTGTTCCGCATCGGCCGGGTCGCTTCTATCTTTCAAAAAAACCGAATTGAGACCATGCTCGAACACTTCAGGTTTCTGAATGCCGCGACCGCTGGGCATATAGTACTGGGCGGTGGTCAACTTTAATTGTTGGTCGCCGCGGCGATCCAACGGAATGACCGTCTGCACCAATCCCTTGCCAAAGCTGGGCGTTCCCAGGATAATGCCGCGGTCCAAATCCTGAATGGCGCCGGCGACGATTTCCGAAGCCGATGCACTGGCGCCGTCCACCAGCACCACCAGCGGCGTTTGTCCTAAAATGGGGTCTTTTTGTGCGCGGAATTCCTGTTTTTTATATTCGCCGCGTCCTTCGGTAAAAACGATTAATTCGTTCTTGGCGACAAAAAGATCGGCGACCGCAACAGCCTGATCCAGCAAACCGCCGGGATTGCCGCGCAAGTCAAAGATCAGGCCCTGCAAACCCTGGTCTTTGAGTTTTTGAATCGCCTCGCTGATTTGCGCATCGGCGCCGCGTTTGAATTGCGTCAATTTGATCAGGCCGATGCCGGGTTCAACAAAACCGATGTATTGCACATCCGTCGGAATAATCTCATCGCGAATGAGCACAAAGGATAACACCTCAACGACGCCGGGACGCCGAATTTTGATCGATACTTCGCTGCCCTTTTTATCGCCGCGTAAACGGGCGGCCGTCACCGACAGCTTGGCGCCCTTGGTGGATTTCCCGTCGATCTCGATAATTTGATCCCCCTCGCGAATGCCGGCGCGAAAAGCAGGACTGCCCGGAAAAGGCGGCTCTGCGCAGGTGGCAAATCCATTGCGCAAACTGATGCGCATACCCACGCCATAGTACCGGCCTTTGGTGAGGATCTCCAGCTCTTCACGTCCCTCGGGTTCCAGGTAAACGGAATAGGGATCCAACCGCTCCAACATGCCGTCGATGCCGGCGCGAATGAATTTTTCCGGATCGATCTCTTCCAGATAGCGATCATTGACCTCGCGGTAAATCTGCCCGAAGAGCTTGATGTTCTTCATGGCCTGATAATAAGGATCTTCCTCCTCTTTGGCTGACAAGGAGGCCAACATCCCAACCATGAGCAGTATCGCCGGAATGAACAGCAGGCGAGAAGCAAACCGTTTTTTTCTCATATTTTACTTTCCCAATTAAGCGGAAACAACCTAGTAAAAACACTCCAAATCTTTTGATGAATATCATCAGCGCCGGCATCGCCGTCGATAACCGAGATGCGCTCCGGTTCTTCCCGGGCCACGCAGAGGTATCCTTCCCGCACCTGTGTCTGAAAGGCGCGTCCTTCCAGTTCGATTCTATCCATTTCGCAACCAGAAGCCTTTTTACGTTGATACGCCCTGTCCGGATCAATATCGAGAAGAAAGGTATGGTCCGGTCGTAAACCACAGCTGCCGATGCGGTTGGCCTGTTGCACCAATTGTGCATCCAAACCGCGAGCGTACCCTTGATAGGCAGACGTGGAATCGTAAAAACGATCGCAAACCACAGTGACGTTTTCGGCCAAAGCAGGTTTGATTTGCCGGCTTACCATCTGGCTGCGCGCAGCTTCGTACAAGAGCAATTCGGTGATGGGCGCCATTTCCGACATCTCTTTGTCCAGCAAAATGGCGCGGATTTTTTCCGAAATACGATTGGCGCCGGGATCGCGCAGGGCCAACACCGGTTTTGTCTTCTGCAAACGCTCGCAGAACATCCGGCATTGCAACGATTTGCCGGAATAATCAATGCCTTCAAAAGTGATGAACAAACCCGGCATGAGCGAAATTCCCGATTGAAAACGCGGCATCAATGCCGCGCTACGCAAAGTATGATCCGCACCCATTACCTGTAATAGAGCAGCCCTACAACGAAAACAATTCGGCATTCTGCCATTTGCCGCGATGAAAACGCCAAAAATTCAGCGACAGGCGTATGGTTTCATCCAGCGCCTGCACGCCCCAGATGCCGTACAGACCCCAGCCCAGTGCAAAGGCGGCTGCATAGTTGAAACCGATTTCAAGCGCTACAACAAAAATGATCGTGTTCCACATCAACCACTTTAACTCGCCGACGCCGCGAAGGTTTCCGCAGACCACGTTGTTGATGGCCTTGGGCACCTGCGCCAGGGCGAAAATATAAATGGCCTTTTGACCTAAATCCAGCGTGGCCGCGTCGGTGGTGAAAATGCTGACCACACTGCGACTGAACAGGATGAGCAACGACACCATGGCGAGCACCGAAACCGCCATGATCCGGTGCGCCGTGCGCGCCATGCGAATGGCCAGCGCCTTTTCCGCAGCGCCGACATTTTTCCCGGTGATGCTCATGGCGGCGAGACTAAACCCCATATACACCATGGACAACACCGCCTGAATGCGCATAAACAGGGTTTGCGTGGATAACACCACGACCCAGATGCTCGCGGCATAGCTGGTGACCACCAACTGTCCCAGTGCCCAGGTCAGCTGCTCGATGGTGGTCGGCAGCCCGGACTTGAACAGTTCTTTGGCACTCTCCCATTTGGGAGTGGCCATTTCACGAAACGAGAGAAACAGAGGCAGCTTGCGGCTGCGCAACAAATAAAAGCTGATCATAAATCCGATGCTGTGCGCGATGCCCACGGCCAGGGCGGCGCCGGCCACTTCCATCCTCGGCAGGCCAAACCAGCCGAATATCAGCGTCGGGCAGAGCAGCAAATTGATGAAATTGATGGTCACATTGATCATCATGGAATAGCGCGTCTCGCCAATGGCGCGGATAATGCCGACCGCGACAAAATTGGTGATGAGCAGCGGTGCGAACCAGGCCACGGTGCGGAGATAGGTTACGCCGGATTCGCGCGCCAGGGTGGTGCCGCCTTCCTGGATCAACTTGAAAATATGAATGGCGCCGGAATACCAGATCAGAGCGAACAAAAAAGACATCATCACGCCCATCATCATCGCCTGACCGAAAATATGGTTGGCCTGACGAAATTCGCGCGCACCCAGTTTGCGGTTGATGATCAGACTGGCGCCAACCACAAAGGTCAGCAATATGGAAAAGAACACAAGTATGATCTGAATGGCCATGCCCACGCCGGCAAAGGCGGCTGCGCTGAGCCGGCCGATAAAAATCGCCTCGATCGTCCACATAATCGTTTGTGAGGCCAAATCAATAACAGCCGGCAGCGATGTCTTGAGTATGGTAGCTATATGCGATGGCTTTTTCAAACAGACTTATCTTTCCGGCTTTCAGTCGTAGTATTCCAGGCCGAGATGCGTGATCAGCTCTTCGCCGCGCAGGTGGCGCAAGGTGTTTTTTAACTTCATCAGCTGAATAAAAACATCGTGCTCGGGATATAAACCTTCTGCATGCATCGGGCCTTTAAAATAAAAAGACAACCACTCCTGTATGCCGCGCATCTTGCAGCGCAGCGCCAGATCCATAAATAAAGCCAGGTCCAATACGATAGGCGCAGCCAGTATGGAATCGCGGCACAGGAAATTGATTTTGATCTGCATGGGATAGCCCAGCCAGCCAAAGATGTCGATATTGTCCCAGCTCTCTTTGTTGTCGCCGCGCGGCGGATAATAGTTGATGCGAATTTTGTGGTATACATCGGCATAGAGTTCCGGATACAGCTCCGGCTGAAAAATATGGTCCAACACCGAACCTTTGGTGACCTCTTTGCTGCGGAACGATTGCGGATCGTCCAGCACTTCGCCGTCGCGATTGCCCAAGATGTTGGTGGAGAACCAGCCGTTCACGCCGAGCATTTTCGCTTTCAAACCGGGCGCAACCAGGGTTTTCATAAAGGTCTGGCCGGACTTGAAATCTTTGCCGCAGATGGGCAGATTTTTCTGCTTGGCCAATTCCACCAGCGCGGGAATTTCCACGGTCACATTGGGGGCGCCGTTGGCAAAGGGAATGCCGGCTTGCAGGGCGGCATAGGCATAGACCATGGAAGGGGAGATTTCAATGCGATTCTCACGCATGGCCTGTTCAAAACTCTTCAGGTCGTTATAGACCTCATGAGGCTGCATATAGATTTCCGTACTGGCGCACCAGACCAGCACCACGCGATTCAATTTGTTCGCCTTTTTAAACTTGATCATGTCGGCCATCAACTGCTCGGCCAAATCCATTTTATTCTTGCCCTTTTTAACATGCCGGCCTTCCAGCCGTTTGACATAATAATTGTCGAACACCGCTTTCATCGGCTTTACGGCTTGCAACTGTTTTTTTACCTTATCAAGATCGGATTTGCTCAGTACGCCGGCGTTTAATGCAGCCTCATAGGCGTTGGATGGAAAAATATCCCAGGCGCCGAACACAATATCTTTCAGGTTGGCCAATGGAACAAAATCCTTGATTTTCGGCGTGCGGTTCTCCGTTCGTTTGCCGAGACGAATGGTTCCCATTTGCGTCAGGGAACCGATGGGTTGACTATATCCCTTGCGCACCAATTCAACGCCGGCAATGACCGTTGTCGATACCGCGCCCAATCCGACGAGCAAAACGCCCAGTTTCCCCTTTGCTTCTTCAATTTTTACGCCTTTTTCTATCACGGTGATTCTCCTTTCCCTATCATCTGCGACAGCAAGCGGACCGGCTTGCTATAACCTTGCGAAGGTTTCCAACCTTCGCAAGGTTGTTTTTCGAGCACATATCGTTCAATTTGGAAATACATTTTTATTCAGTTTGTATTCTGTTGGCCGCATCCACATGAACAACGCGCACCCGCCAATTCGCCAGTTCTTCTTCGCCGGCCAAAGCGTTGGCGATAACGATGATCAGATCGCCCTTTTGCGCCCAGCGCGCCAGAGCGCCGTTAACAATCACCTGGCCGCTGTTCCGTTCGCCCGGTATGATATAGGTTTCGGCGCGATGGCCGTTATTGATATTAAGCACCTGCACCTGCTCGTACGGCCGCATATCCGCCGCTTCCATCAATGCCTGATCCAGTGTCAGGCTGCCTTCATAATGCAGGCGCGTATCCGTGACGGTGGCGCGGTGAATCTTGGCGCGGCACATGAATCGCAACATGGATGATTCATCCTTTATTGT
>CAYLWO010000021.1:0-68070 GCA_964387285.1 uncultured Cytophagia bacterium
TATTTAATCCTGAGAACAAATAGCGAACTTTTTGGACAACCTCCCGGATTGTGCTCTATGCTTTCGCCAATTTATTATACCCCCGCTCCCCATAGGGCTGCAACCGCTCCAGCCACAATTTGAGCAACAACTCTAGCTCGGCAGGTATATTCTGCACGCCCTCTTTGCGTATTTCCAGTTCATCCAACACCTCAAAAGCAAACGCCTCAGGACCCAGTTCCTGCCAATCCCGTAACAGTTCCACATTGCGATGCACGCCCATGCGCAATTCCGCCTGGTGACGGTTCAATATACCCGGCATGTTCTGCGCGCTGCCAATAAAGACTTTGCCGTTATGTACATTGCGAATTTGATAAATGCCTGCCGGCAAGGGCGTTTCCTTGTATATACGTTTCAGCTCTTTATGATCCTTCATGATGCTCTCCTATTCAATCCAATTCCGGCAACAGCTGTTCATCACGGTCCGCACCAGACACCAGCCGATACACGCCCGCCTCCCGGGTCATGAATCCCTCATCCACCAAAAGACGACGGATGGTACAGTAATCCTCAGCCCGCAGACCGATGATCTCATTGACCTGAGTTTCCGGATATTCCTGGCCTGACTCAAAACAGTCGGCAAATTCAGCCAGGATAATGCGTCGTTTCTTGTATTGCGCCGGTAATTTATTCAGCCGGCTGTTATGAAAAAATGCAGCCAGCACTTTTTGCCGATAACGGTCAAGCCGGGATTCCTGCTGGTCTCTGGCCACATCGCTAAATTCGAGCAACTCGGCCAGGGATCGGGAAAGTGTTTCAGTCGCCGGCGTAAAAATTGTATAGTACTGCCTTTTATTCTTGCGCACCAACCCGGCCTGTGCCAGCTTTTTCAGATGAAACGACACCGTGGAAGAGGCCAGCCCCAGCTGCTGCGCTAACTCTTCTACACATTGTTCCTCCTGTAAAAGCCGACGCAAAATCAGCAGGCGTGAATCATCTGCCAGGGCAGCAAACAGTTGTACACTTTGTTCGAGTTCCATTTCTCGCCTTTTTTAATTCGATATATATCGAATTAAAATAACATATATTTTTATAAAATGCAATCTATTTCTATAAATATCGAATTATTTTTTAAACTACTATTGTTTTAAACTATTTCACTAGAAAGGAATTGTTCTTTTTCAGTAACAGTGCCTTCGTGCGCAACGACATTGTACTAATCTGATTTGACACCCTGGTCAGGACAGCCGCGAGATTATTTGCCAGACACCTCAGTCATATTGCCGTTTATCCATCATCAGGACACCCTCATCCCCCCATTAAACGCGTTCGTCGTCAAAATTTTTTTTCCGGGCCGCTGTTTCATTATATTAATGCCGTCAAAAAAAACAGATCAATCACAAATCCAAAAGGAGAAAATCATGAAAACAAAAACTGCCATTTTGCTTGCCATGCTCATGACCGCCAGTGTCTTTAGCCAAACGGAGAACAAGGCCATCGCCACCCTGGGCAAACACCGCATCGGCGGGTACCTGGGTCTGGGTGCAAAAAGCGCATCCGTGTTCGATGAAACGACCAGCATGGGTGATTTCCGGGTGGGTGTTACGCTTGACGCCAGATGGACCCTCGGTTTGTCGGCTTCCGGCTTGTATTATGACAAAAAATTGAGCGCCCTGGTATCGGACGGCACCTATCATTTCTACGCCGGTTACACGGGTCTTTTTATCGAAAGAACTTTTTCAATCGCCAAAAACACTAAAATCAACCTGTCCTGGCTGATGGCGCAGGGTCTGGCTTATTATCAGTATGACAAGGATTACCGGCGCAGTAAAGTCTGGTCCGAAGAAATAATCGATGCCGCAGATTTTTACATGAACGAACCGGCCGTCGAACTGCAACAAAGAGTGGCCGGCAGGATCTGGTTGGGCGTCACTGCCAGTTACCGCTGGTCCTCGCCGGTGTGGCTGGTGGAAACATCCGAGGATGTGATGCGAGGCTTGAGCGCCGGCATGAGTGTGAAATATGCAATTTATTAATTGATCAAACAAAAAAAGGAGAATAAAATGAAAAAGCAAATTCTGGTTTTACTGATGCTGACGGGTTGTATCGCTCTTTACGCCCAATCAGCTGGTTGCGACAACGGCCGCCTGGCGGTCAGCGTCAACACACTGGGCATGATCTCTTTGAATCCCACGCTGGAATTGGAATATAGCCTGACCTCGTCATGGTCTCTGGCTGCCACAGCCTGGTATGAAGTACGCGACGTGCGTGATCGTTGGGCGCAATTGCGGCTCAGTTGGTATCCGGGCGGCGCCATGCAGAGTCGGTTGGGATTTTCGCTTGCCGGCGGCGTACATCGCGCGTATCCGGAGGAGAACTCGGCTTTTACAGAATCGCATGACACAGCGCCGACCGTGGGTATGCTGGCGCACTATTCGTGGCGAATCGGTCCAAGCAAAAGGACCTTTATAAATGTTACGGTTGGCGGGAAAAAGTGTTTGTCTGACGGTAAAAAGAACTCGCCGCTTGAATCAGGCGCTGCTGAGGGTCGTGTGAATATCGGCAGAATTTTTTAATCCGGGGCGGTCCAGAGACAAAGGTCTAACTGCAACAGGATGAAAAGGCGGCGGCACCGGAACCCGGACACGCTGATCCTTTTAACCCCTCATCGGTTTGGTCATCACGAAGAGAAAAAAACAACGCATAAAACAACAAAATTTGCTAAATTGCTTACCATGAAAAGAAATCTGAAAATAATTTTCTGCATCGTCCTGAGCTCTTTGCTGCTGCAGTTGCTGTTGATCAGCTATAACTATTACACCGGATTCATTGCCATTTCCGGAATAGCCGCCTTTATACGCAGGCTGCTCATCGGTTCGGTTTTCACCAGCCTGTTCGTCGGCCTGGCGATTTTTATCGATCTGCACATCATCCGCTGGACCTGCCGGCTTTATGCCACGGATGAACCCTTGCTGCGACGGTTGCTGGTACAAGCCGGGGCCGCGCTGGCCTCCGGCGGCATGCTCGGCGTCGTGCTGACGCTCCTGGCGCATCTGCTCATGCCCTATAAAGAACCATTTCCGGAAGTGTTGCTGACAAACGTGCTCCTTGTTGCTGTGGTGAATTTTTTCGTTACGGCCATCATCGAAGCGTTCCTGCTCCACCGGCGCAACCGCATGAACCGCAGCCGCGCCGAGCGCCTGGAAAAGGAGAACCTGCGGCTGCAACTGGAGACGCTGAAAAAGCAATTGGATCCGCATTTCCTGTTCAACAGCTTGAACGTGCTCTCCTCTCTGGTCGCTATGGATGCAGGTCGCGCGCAAGCGTTCATCGATGAATTCTCCTCGGTCTATCGTTATACGCTCAGCGCTATCGAGAAACCGGTAGTGACCCTGGCGGAAGAGCTCGAGTACGCGCATTCCTATCTTTACCTGCAGAGCATCCGCTTCAGCGGCAGCGTCACTACAGAAATTAAAATCGATAGGGAAAGCAAAGCCCTTTTACTGCCGCCGCTAGCTGTGCAGACTCTGCTGGAAAACGCCTTTAAGCACAACCAGGCGACCAGCGAGGCGCCTTTATCCATTCGCATCTATACCGATGGCGATCACCTGATTGTCGAGAACACGCTGAATCGCAAACTTGTGCAAAACAAACAATTTGGACTCGGGCTTGACAATCTGACCAAACGATACGAATTGATATCCGAATTCAAGCCGGAAATTTCGGCAACAGCCGCGACTTTTAGCGTAACCCTGCCCTTACTGAGGCCGCAATGATATGAAACTGGTGATTATCGAAGACGAACGTTTGGCTGCTGAACGAGTGCAAACTCTGCTGCATGAATTGGACCCGACGATAGAGATCATGGCCGTGTTGACTTCGGTCAGCGAAGCTGTGGCCTGGCTCCAAGCAAACCGGCCGGATCTCGCACTGATGGATATCCATTTATCCGACGGCTCCTGTTTCGCCATTTGGGATCGACTGGAACTCAAGACGCCGGTGATCTTTACCACCGCCTATGATCAGTATGCCATCCGCGCTTTTAAAGTCAACAGTGTGGATTATCTGCTAAAGCCTATCAAAAAGGAAGAGCTGCGGCGCGGGCTCGACAAATACAAAACCGTGCACGCTGTCCCCGCGCTGACGGACATGGCCGGATTGTTGGAATCCCTGCGCAAATCCGGGACCAACTACAAAAATCGTTTTCTGCTGCAATATGGAGAAGAGATAAAAACAATAGAGGTCAAAGAGATCGCTTATTTTTTTGCCATGGAAAAGTGTGTTTTTCTCACCACGTTTAGCAAATCCACATTTTCATTGGACTTGACCCTGGATCGTCTGGAAGAAATAATTGATCCGGCTGTTTTTTTCCGCATTAATCGCAAGATGATCATCAATATGGCGGCCATTAAAGGCATGCATGCCTTTTCGCGCAGCCGCATCAAAGTCGATTTGACGCCGCCAGCGCCCCACGGCGTCGAAAGCCTGGTCAGCATCGAGCGGTCGCCCGCTTTTAAAGAGTGGCTGGATCGCTGAGGTTCCACCTTCCTGGCGAAGGCTTGCAACCATCGCCAGGTTATTTTTCGGGCACAAATCGCTCAGTTTAGGACATTGCTACCCATAAAGAATTTGAAAATAAAGAGCAAAGATAATGATTGAAAAATACAACAGAACGCTGTTCTTCTATGGACTGTCATTGGTCATTCCCTGGGGACTCTGGTTTATGGTGGCCTATCCGAGTCATCTGGCCCATCAAGATGCGACGCTGGCCACTCTTCAGCAAACGCTGGGGTTGATCGGTCTGGTTTCACCGGTTTTGGTAGCCGGATATTTATTCCTGAACAATCGCGACTTGTATCAAGACCTTCAGGGCCGTTTCTGGCAGAAAAAAACATCCGTGTTTTCTATTATATCATGACGCCGGGGCTGATTTTCGCTTCGCTGGTCGTCGTGCAACTCTTTTTACTGGGTATTGGACATGACTTGAAACAGTTTCATCTCTGTTTCAGCATGAGACAGGACAATAGAAATAAAACATATAAAACTAGTTAATATAATATTTTAAACATAAGTAAATGTAACAGCATTGCTTTGTTCGAACCTGAAACATGGTGATCAGCTGGCCGAAATACGTTCAGCTGTTTGTTACAAAATGGAAAATTAATTATATAATCTTATTAAAAATAATTATTTAATCATAAAAGTTCTTCTCTGTTAATTTCCACTCACCCTGTTAACCTAATCAGATTTCATGATCTGAAATTAATCAAATCCTATTCATTCCGTTGCGCGCATGCCTCATTTCAAGTCAATAGTATTTTTTTGGTGTACCTTTGTACAATTATGGAAAAGATTTGGAAGCGTTGCTGCACAGCAAGCTAAGCACTACTGTTTTTAATCTATTTACAAAATTTGAAAATAAATAATTATCGTGTTTACAGGCTATTTTTGAATGTTTGGCATATCTTTTGCAGTATATATAGGTGTTGAGATCAAAACTCTGGGGAACATACTCTGAAAAACTACTGAAAATTAAATTGACAAGTGTAAGATTTTTAAGGATTAAAAGCTTTTTATGACTAAACTTGCTAAAATAAATTGTGATACCATTAAGCACCAAGTAGCTAAATTTGATATTCGCAATAAACTAAAAACAAGCCAAATCCAACCAGTCGTGAGGTGCATCATGAAACCAAATCGTGCCTCGACGAAATTGATCGTTGGCTTGTTCGCCGGTCTGGTGGTTGTCCTTGTCTTCGGCATTCACATGCTGTGTACTGATCTGTCTAATGCCGCAGCGTCAACCCATCCCGCGGAAATATCGGTTCTACTTCAGGAGCAACAAAGCCTGGCAGCAATCGATAGCGAGCGTCGTGCATCTGTGAACAAAATCGTCGGCATCATTTCTCGCTATAATAAGAACATGAGCGAAGAAAATAAACAAACTATTGCCAACGAGATCTACCTGATGACCCGCAAATACGCCAATTTGGACGTTGATTTTATTTGCGCCACCATCACGCACGAAAGCGCCAAATCCTGGGAACCCCAGGTAGTTTCCAAAGCCGGGGCCCTGGGATTGATGCAGATCATGCCCACTACCGGGGCCTATCTGGCTCTGCAGGAAGGCATCGAATGGACCACCAGCGAGCAAGTGCTCCATGATCCGGTTGTAAACATTCGTCTCGGCTGTCGCTATCTCAGCGAGCTGGTGACCATGTATCAACAGGACGGCGGACTGGCGGCTTATAACGGTGGGCCCAAACGCGCCGAGATTTGGATTGCGTCCAATCGCAATCAAAACTCGCTGGTCGCGGAGACCCGCAATTATGTACCCGCCATTCTCAAGCTCTACGATCAATTTCGCACCGAAAGGGTGATGTAATGAGAAACGAGGTCGGTCCTCAAGATGAAGACGGACCTCGTTTTTTTTGCCCTATCTCTCCTCTCTCACCTATTTTTCTCGAGAAAAAAAGTTGTTTCTTTAGCAAATTTTCGCTAAACTATGCCTCCATTTTAGGAAAAAGACATGCTTGAAGTGACCATAGATGGTTTTTCTCTGGATTTACCGACCGTTTGCTCTGTTGCTCAGCGCCGTGTGCAAGTGCGGGTGGCGGACTCTGCCTGGGAGCGGCTGGCGGCAGCGCGCGCATGTGTGGAAAATTTCATTCGTCAAGGTCACATTGTATACGGCATCAACACCGGCTTTGGCAAACTCGCCTCGGTCCATATCCCGGATGATGAATTGATGGCCTTGCAGCGCAACCTGGTGTTAAGCCATGCTTGCGGCGTCGGCCTGGCCGTTCCTGCGGAAATTGTGCGCACCATTTTGTTGTTGAAAATCAATACGCTTTGCACCGGCTATTCCGGCGTGCGACCGGTTGTGGTCGAATATCTATTAAAATTGTTGAATAACGATGTCCTGCCGATCATCCCCAGTAAGGGATCGGTGGGCGCCAGTGGCGATCTCGCGCCGCTGGCACACATGACCCTGGTGCTATTGGGCCTGGGTGAAGCAACCATCAACGGTGAAAAGAGCACCGGCGCCGCTGCTCTGCAGCATCTGCAATTGCCGCCTCTGCAATTGGCGGCCAAAGAAGGCTTGTCGTTGCTGAACGGCACTCAGGTCTTGACCGCCTATGCGGCGCATGCCCTGGCGCGCAGTCAGAATCTGCTCAAACATGCGGATGTGGCTGCTGCCATCAGTGTGGAAAGCCTGCTCAACACCGACGCAGCCTTTGACCAGCGCATACAAAAAGCCCGCGGTCATCGCGGCCAGATTAAAACCGCAGAAAACCTGTTGAAACTTTTAGCGGAGAGTGAGATTGTCCGTTCGCACCGCGACTGCGGCAAGGTGCAGGATGCGTACAGTTCGCGCTGCATTCCCCAGGTGCACGGCGCTGTGCGTCAGGCGCTGGATTTCGTGCAAGAGATCATCAGCGTGGAACTGAACGGCTGCAGCGACAATCCGTTGGTGTTTGTTCAGGAAAAAGAGGTCATTTCCGGCGGCAATTTTCATGGCCAACCGGTTTCTCTTGCCTGCGATACCCTGGCCATCGCCATGAGTCAACTGGCCGGCATATCTGAAAGACGATTGGAAAATCTTATGGATCCGGTGCAGAGCGGTTTACCGCCGTTTCTCGCTTTGGAAAGCGGCGCCAATTCCGGCTTCATGATCGCCCAGGTCACTGCCGCGGCGCTGGTGTCTGAAAACAAGGTGCTAAGCCATCCGGCTTCCGTAGATTCCATCCCCACTTCGGCCAATCAGGAGGATTTCGTCAGCATGGCGGCCCATGCCAGCCGTAAAGCGCTGGAGGTGGTGGAAAATTGTGAAGCGGTCATGGCCATCGAATTGCTGGCCGGATGTCAAGCCACAGATTTTCGCCAGAACCTGCAGCCGGGCCTGGGGACCGGTATCGTTTATCGCCTGATTCGCCAACATATCCCGTCCATGGAGAAAGATCGATTGCTGCAAAGCGATATCAAGGAAATGATCAAACTGCTGCAAAGCGGCGTTTTGACGGATGCCGTAGAAAAAAAATTTGGACCCTTGTAATGGAGAGTAGCATGAACAAGATCATCGGCGAAGGTTATACGTTTGACGATGTGCTGCTGATACCTAACAAATCCACCGTGCTGCCGAAAGAGGTGGACGTGCAGACGCATCTGACGCGCAACATCGCCCTCAACATCCCCATTGTCAGCGCAGCCATGGATACCGTAACCGAATCAGCCATGGCCATTGCCCTGGCGCGCGAGGGCGGCATCGGCATCATTCATAAAAACATCTCTGTCGAGGAACAAGCGGAAGAGGTGGATAAAGTGAAAAGGTCCGAAGCCGGCATGATCATGAACCCCATCACCCTTTCTCCTGATCGCAAAATCGGCGAAGCGCTGGAGCTCATGTCCCGCTACCATATCTCCGGCATACCCATTGTGGATGGACAAAAGCTGGTGGGCATCCTCACCAACCGTGATCTGCGTTTTGAAACCGATTTGAATAAACGGGTTTCCTCACTCATGACCAAGGAGAACCTGGTCACCGTGCCAATGGGCACCTCCATGGAGGAGGCGGAAAAAGCGCTGCAAAAACATCGCATTGAAAAACTTCTCGTCGTGGATAAGGAGCAAAAACTCAAAGGGCTCATCACAGTCAAAGACATTCAGAATCGTAAACGATATCCCAATGCCTCCAAGGACAAACATGGCCGTTTGCTGGTCGCTGCGGCTGTGGGCGTGGCCAAAGACACCATGAACCGGGTAGCGGCGCTGATCGATGTCGGCGTGGATCTGCTGTGCGTGGACACGGCCCACGGCCACTCCATCGGCGTCATAAAAACCATTGAGCAAATCAAAAAAGCGCATCCCAACATGGAATTGATAGCCGGCAACATTGCCACACCGGAAGCGGCCGAGGACCTGATCGCTGCCGGCGCGGACGCCGTCAAAGTCGGCATAGGCCCCGGCTCCATCTGCACGACCCGCATTGTGGCCGGCACGGGTGTACCGCAATTGACCGCCATTATGACCTGCGCCGACGTCTGTAAAAAGCACAACGTCCCGATCATTGCCGACGGCGGCATCAAACAGACCGGCGATATTGCCAAAGCCCTGGCTGCCGGCGCTGATACCGTGATGATGGGCAATATGCTGGCCGGTACGGAAGAAAGTCCCGGTGAATCGATGTTTTATGAAGGCCGCAGTTACAAAGTATATCGCGCCATGGGTTCTGTGAGTGTCATGCGCAGTGGACGTGGAGATCGCTATTTTCAGGAAGGAGAACGGGATATTAAAAAACTGGTGCCGGAAGGCATTGAAGGCCGGGTCCCGCATCGCGGCAAACTCAGCGACGTCATTTTTCAGATGATCGGCGGCTTGCGTTCAGCCATGGGGTATTGCGGCGCCGCGACCATCAGCGAACTGCAAAAGAAATCACGCTTCATGCGCATCACGCCGGCCGGATTGCACGAGAGTCATCCCCATGACATCATCATCACCAAAGAAGCGCCGAATTATATGATACAGGGCACCCGGTAGACGGACCGGCTTTCAAGCCGATCATCATAATCGGATCAGGTACTAAATATGGAGTCTATTCTTTACGGAGTATCATAGGTCAAACGTTAAAGAAAAGATGACTGAAATCATACAGTCGCAGCCTGACGATGCAACCTTTGAGGAAATCATGCGACAACTTGCTTTTGAACGCATGGTCGATCGAGGACTTGCAGATTCGCGTAAGGGGCGGGTCATATCAAATGAAGATATGGAGTGCCGCATTCAAAAATGGTAAAAATAAGATGGACAGAAGAGTCATATAAATGGCTTTGCGATATACATGATTATATCGCTACAAATAATCCTGGTGCGGCTCGAAGGTCATCTTGGGCATTTTTGAAAAAGTGCAAATTTTAAAACAATTTCCTGAAATGGGGTATAAATATCGCCAAGAAGTGGATGGAGAGATCAGAGTATTATTGTATGGGCATTATCGGATTGTATATTTTCTGAAAGCAGAAAGCTGCATTTGATATATTGGGCGTGTTTCATGGTGCCCTTGAACTTGTTAGATACCTTCCATGAATTGTTGGAATAGTTCTGACTGCGACGCAACAAAAAAAGCCGGCCCTGGAGCCGGCATAAAATTACCAAGCTGATAAAACTAGCTGAGCTTGTTGATGGCCAAAGCCAGTTTGGATTTGTGATTCGAAGCGTTATTCTTGTGAATAATGCCTTTGCCGGCCAACTTGTCCAATAAGGAAGCGGTCTCTTTGTACAACTTTTGCGCTTCTTCTTTATTGGAGGCGGCGCGCACCTTTTTCAAGGCGGTTTTCATTTCCGATTTGTACGCTTTATTGCGCTCGGTCGCTTTGGCGTTCTGACGAATGCGCTTGATTGCTGATTTATGATGTGCCATTGTTCCTCTTTACGGTTATATTTAGCCTACTAGTATAGGAATTTTTATTGTAAAAATCAATAGATTTTTGCAGCTTTTTCCCGGCCGGCGACCCTGGCTCTGGCTGCGAATCCTCTAGCTAAAGGACCGATTATGCCACTCTCCCTTAAACCTGTCTCCTGCAAAGCGGAAATGAACGCCTTTATAAAATTTCCCTGGCAAATCTATAAAAAGGACCCCTATTGGGTGGCGCCGCTCATTGCCGACACAAAAAAATTCCTTGATCCGCAAAAGGGCACTTTTTTCCAATTCGGCGAAGCGCAGTACTTTATGGTTTATGACGGCCAAAAACCCCTGGGCCGCATTTCCAGCCATGTCAATCACCAATATGAAAAATACCATGACCAGCACACCGGTTTTTTCGGCTTTTTTGAATGCGAAAACAATGCGCAGGCCGCGCACATGCTGCTGGATGCCGCAGCAGGCTGGCTGCGCCAAAAAGGCAAAACGCGCATCCTCGGCCCCATGAGTTTTTCCATTTATGACGCCAGCGGCGTGCTCTATGAAGGTTTTGACTCTAGCCCGGTGCTGATGCTGGCCTATAATCCTGCTTATTATAATGACCTCCTGACCGGGGCCGGCATGCGCAAAACCATTGATTGGTATGCATTTATGGTTGATAAAAACGTTGCACTCAAACCCGGCTACCTGAAGGTGCGCGATCGCATCCTCCGCCAGGAAGGTCTGCAGATCATCCCGCTGAATATGAAAGATTTTCCGCAACGTGTCCAACAGGTGGGCCGCATTTTTGCCGATGCGTGGATGGAAAATTGGGGACATGTGCCTTTCCACGAGAAACAGATCGAGGAACTGGCCGAAGAGTTGAAACACGTGGTGGTGCCGGAATTGACCTATTTCGCGTTTTATAAGGGAGAGTGCATCGGCTTTTCGTTATCAGCCAAGGATATGAATCCCGCCCTGCAAAAAGCCAATGGCCGGCTCTTTCCTTTTGGCTTGTTGAAAATTCTCTGGCACAGCCGCCGCATCCACCGCCTGCGCACCATCGCCATGGGCGTGCTCAAAGAGCACCGCCATCGCGGCATCGATATCGCCTTTTATATCAACACCATCGAGCAGGGCGTGAAAATGGGCTATACGGAATCCGAATGCTCTGTCATCGTTGAAACCAACGACCGCATGATCGGCGCCTTGCAGGATTTGCAGGCCCGGCGCTATAAAACCTATCGATTCTATGAAAAAGCGCTCTAGCGGAAACAAAAAAGCACAACCAGGCGTTAGAAAAAGGATACAAACTCTGGTCCATTGTACGTGCCGTTCATCTGCCGGCCAACAGGAAAAAACATGGCATGGATGCAGCCAATCGTAAAATCAGTTTCACAACCCTCTGTTTGTTCGCCCTAGTGCAATCGCTGGCGGCACAGTACTATTTTGGCCGCAACAAAGTGATGTACAATCAATTCGAATGGCACATCCTGCAAACCGAGCATTTTGAAATTTATTATTATCCGCAAATGCGCGAACTGGCGGAAATCGGCGCCCAGTACGCCGAAGAGAGCTATGCAGTTTTAGAAGGTAAATTCAACCACAATATCAGCCGGCACATTCCGTTGATCTTTTACGCCACCCATGCCCATTTTCAGGAAACCAATACCATCTCTTATCTCATTCCCGAGGGCGTCGGCGGTTTTTTTGAATTCCTCAAAGGCCGGGTGGTTGTGCCGGCCAACGGTTCCATTTCGCAATTCAAACACGTTATACGCCATGAGTTGGTGCATGTGTTTACGCACAGCAAAGTCGATAATATTTTACGCCAACACAAACTGCAAAATCATCCTGAACCGCCGCTCTGGTTCCAGGAAGGTCTGGCCGAATACTGGTCTTCGGGATGGGACACTCAGGCCGAGATGTTTATTCGCGATGCCGTGCTCAACGACTATCTTTTTCCCCTCTCGCAGATTTATCAGATCAACGGCTCTTTTCTGATGTATAAAGAAGGCCAGGCGGTGTTAAAGTACATAGCCGACACCTGGGGAGAGGATAAAATACTGCAGCTGATCGAAAATTGCTGGACCGCGAAAATGTTCAGCGATGTGATGCGCAATACCCTCGGAGTGGATTATCGCGGTTTTGACGAGAAATGGACCTACCATTTAAAAAAAGAAAAATTCCCCCTGCTCGAGTCCTTTGACTCTGCGCGTATGACCAGTAGAAAACTCACCGAACACGGCATCAACATCAAACCGGCTTTTTACCAAACCGGCGACTCGCAGAAGGTGGTGTTCATCTCTAATCGCACCGGTTATTCCAACATCTATCAGGCCGCATTGCGTAAAGGCGACTTTTATCATGAAACCAAACCGGACATACTCGTGGCCGGTGAGCGTTCGCCGGAATTTGAGTCGTTCCATTTGCTCAGCAGCAGCATGGACGTTAACAGCGCCAATGAACTGACCTTTGTTTCTAAAAGCGGTGAAAAGGACATTCTGTATATTTACGATCTTGAACAGAAAAAGATCGTCCACCAGCACGCTTTTGAGGATCTCGTGTCGCTCTTTTCTCCGTCCTGGGCAAGCGACAACCAACGTCTGGTCTTCTCCGGCTTGTCATTCAACGGTCGCTGTGATCTGTATATTTATGATCGCAAAAGCCGACAACTGCTCAAACTGACCAACGACAGCTTTGACGACCGCGATCCGGTTTTTTCACCTGATGGCCAAACCATCGTATTCAGCTCAGACCGCGGCAGCGTGGGACAAAAGGGTTATTATAATCTCTTCCGGCTGAATTTGCAAACCGGCAGCATTTCCTATCTCACGCAGGGCGAGTTCAACGATCAATCACCGCGCTGGTCCCCGGACGGCCGCTTGCTCGCTTTTGTCTCAGACCGCAGCGGCACCACGAACATCTGGCTGGCCTCCGTCTCTGATCTGGAAACAAGCCTGGCCGACACGTTCAAACAGATCACCAACATTGTCACCGGCGCCCTGGATCCCGCCTGGACCCGAGAGGGTGATTTGCTCTTCACCGCTTTTGAAAAGTTCAGCTACCATCTCCACCTACTGGATGATCCTTCCGCACGCTATGAAAAAAGCCGGTGCACAGCTAAAGACACCTTGTTAACCGCTGACGATCCCTGGACGTTCAAACGAATTACCGGGAAAAACACGCTTAAAGATTTTCGCTACAAGCCCAAATACAGCCTGGACATCGCCCAGAGCCAGATCACCCAGGATCCGATTTTCGGCACCTCCGGCGGCGCCCAACTGGTGGTCTCGGATATGCTGGGCAATTATCAATATTATTTTTTACTCTACAATACGGCGCGCACGCGCAGCGAAATGTTGTCGAGCTTTAACGTGGCCGTTTCCCGCACCAACCTGTCGCGACGCGTCAACACCGCGTTGGGCATCTATCATTTTGCCGGACGCTTTTACAATATGTACGATTCCTGGTTTTGGGAACGACGGGTAGGCGGTTTTGGCGCCGTCAGTTATCCGTTGTCGAAATTCAGTCGCACAGAAGCCAGTCTGAATGTGCGCTATTCGGATAAAGAATGGTATAATACCGGCTATCGACGCCAGGCCATACTGGTTTCCAATTTCGTTTCCTTTATTCATGACAACTCGTTATGGGGCGTTGCCGGTCCGGTAGACGGCCAGCGTTTCAACGTAACCCTGGGCAATACGCTCGATGTCGCACACTCGAATGTAAATTTTATCAGTTTGTTGTTCGATTATCGCCGGTATTTCAGGCTGAGCACCCAGGTCACCCATGCCGTGCGGGTGTGGACGCAAATCAACAACGGCAAAGAGGCCACGCCGTTTTTCATGGGCGGCAGTTGGGATCTGCGCGGTTACCGCTTTTGGCGGCTGTGGGGAACAAAAGTGGCTCTGGTCAGCAATGAATTGCGCTTTCCCTTCATCGATCGTTTCATGCTTCATTTCCCCTTCGGCGGCATCGCCTTCAGCGCCATCCGCGGCGCCCTGTTTGTGGATATGGGCAACGCCTGGGACAGCGATTTACAAAAAGTGCTGGGCAGCACCGGTTTCGGCGTCCGTTTGAATCTGGGCGGCGTGCTGCTGCTGCGTTTTGATCTGGGCAGAAAATTTTATGTGGATGATTGGCGCCATTTTTATCACGGCCAAGAGTGGCAGATGGAAAAGAAATGGTTCACACAGTTTTTCTTTGGTTGGGATTTTTAAATGAAATCGATTCGGCGAATCATCGGCGTGTCCTTTTTATTATTCCTGGCCTGCAGTTCCCTGTCTTTGCGGCAGACTCTCTCCAGCTATGACCGTGCCTGGCCGCAATGGGGCCGCACCATGCAGCATGACGGTTTTATACCAAACCCATTGACTTGGCCCTTGACGCTGAAATGGCGCGTGCGCACCTCAGCGGGCGTCATGCCGTCCATCCTGGCCCTGGATGACCTGATATTCATTACCACCTTGGACGGCAAACAGCAGACCTGCCGACTGAGCGACGGGAAAAGCATCGGCAACATCCGCATTCGCGGCGGCATCCCCTTTACCTGCGCCTTTTGCCGGGACAAACTGATCATTCTGAAACGTCTGGGCGAAGGGAATCTGCTTTGCTATGATCTACAAGCCGGCCATATCGACTGGCGCAAGAGCATCGGACCATGCTTTGGCGAACCGTTGGTGAACGATGGCGCTATCTATATTGCCGCCAACAGCGGCCGTCTGAGCTGTTATGAACCGAGCAGCGGCAAAGAGTTGCACACAGCCTGGTTGAAAAATCCAACTCGGGCTACGCCCTCCTTATTGCATGAGCGCATTGTTCTGGCAGGAGATCAAGGTCATGTGGAAGCTTTTACACCGGATCTCAAGCCATTATGGTCGTTAGCCTGCGCAGGCAGCATCCGCAGCACGCCGGCATTGAGTGGAAATTCATGTTATCTGACCACTACCACCGGCAACCTGTATGCCATTGATATGCAGGATGGCGCCGTCAAGTGGAAAAAACAACTCTCCGGACCTCTTTACCAATCCGCGGCAGTTGATGATTCTCTGGTGGTGGCCGGCAGCACCGATCACTATATATATGGATTGCGTGCAGAGGATGGCACGCTGAAATGGCAATTTAAAATACAAGCGCCCATCAGCACAGATCCCATCATCTGCGGACACAGCGTCATTTTCGGCAGTATGGATAAAACATTGTATGCGCTGGACAAACGAACCGGTGAACAAATCTGGTCCTATACCGCAAACGCAAGATGGCGGACCAATCCTATCGTCCATCACGACCGTTTGCTTTGTGCAACCGAGGACGATCAACTCTATTGTTTTGGTGCGCCATGAAAAAGCTCGTCTGGTTGCTGCTGGTTTCTACTTCCCTGTTTAGCCGTGCAGCGTCGTCGGACAGTGCGGCAGTCGCGGTTTGCTCTGATCCCTCCGGATTGACAGTGTATATCGACCATGCCCTCTGTGGACTGACGCCGTTACAAAGGACGATTTCAGCAGGACAGCACCTGGTGCGCGTAGCCAGGCCCGACGTTGCGCAATGGGGACAAACAGACTATTTCAGAACCATAACCGTGGACAGCGGCGACACCGTCCTGGTACAGGCCGGCTTTCCCAAAACGGTTTTCATCCAAACCATACCATATGGGGCGGCGGTGTTTATGGACAACATGCGTCAGGGCGTTACACCGCTGGTGCTGAATTATGATTCTCTCAGCGAACCGCTGTTGCGCATCGAAAAAGAGGGTTATGAAACGATTGAAAAAAAATGGCGCAGCATAGACGGAAGCCAATGGAAAATTCCATTAGAATGGAAATCGACCTGGTTGCAGCAGCAGCAAATCCATGCTCGCCAACATGAAAAACAGTTGCGTCAACATCGCCGCTGGATGGTTCTGAGTCTGGCTGTGTCTGCGCTTTCCGGATTAGCCACCATCCGCCTGCGGGACAAGGGCAATGAGGCGTATCGCTCTTACCTGGCTACAGCCTCACCTGCGCGTATGGATCATTATTACCAACAGACGCAAAAATACGACCGTTACAGCACAGCCGCCTATGCTCTGTTTGAACTCTCGTTCGTGCTTGGCGGTTATCATTTTTTTGCATCGCGGAAATAGATCAGTTGCTGAAGGACAAAAGTCTACCTGCCCAATAATTGAACCTCTCTTGCAATCAGCAGATGCGCACTCGACAGGAATTAGCTGCTTGGTAGCACAAGCCTCCCGGCTTGTGAACGCCGGCGCTTTGCGTCCGCGCACGCAAAGCGGTGACTTGCCACCGCACCCATGTGGGCACTTTTCAAAACAGCGCGGCTAACGGCAGATTCTGAAAACGAAAAACAAGATTTTTAAATTTCATATGCTGCAACGGATAAGCGCCGCCACTTTGATACTCTGAACAATTCTGCTCAAAACAGCAGTGAGCCAGCAGCTTGACGTATCGATTTTGATCAAGGTGCAGCAAAGCAGCGACGATTTTCAACGGCTGGATAAAATCAACGCCCCACCCTTTCGTGTTTACCCTGACCATACCCGACAGGTCTTCCATATTGCCGCGACGGATAAAATAAAAATCCAAAAGATTGATCTCATACCCACGCCTGGCCATGATGTTCTCGTTGCTCTTACCGGCCACGACATTTTCCCAAAATTTGATTTGATGCAAACCGGCTGCATAAGCAAAGCCGCCATCCGGCTTGTATTGAACCAATAGATCTTCTACCTCGCGCGCCCATTTGAATGACATCAGGGTCGTATGTTGGTATCGACTCTTATAAGTCAATCCTGCCTGCAGATGGACGCCCAAAGACAGGTTGCGCGGCAAGGCATCGCCGGCAGTTGCATCGTAATAAGAAATTTTGTCGCCGATATTTGTTTTGCTGTAACAATAACCGAGACTCAGGATCGGTTCGACGCCGTGGATCGAGCTGTTGCGAATCAGTTTGCTTTTTTTCAATGCCTCGAACACAGGTAATTCCAATAAAAAACCTATGTCGTGCGCTTTAACGCTGGCCTGACCCTGACCGGATTCAGAGCCGGCCACTAGGCCGGCCAGATGCGATTCAACGGTCTTGTAGGTGTAGCCGAAACTTGCACGAAGGTAATACTCTACGGCAACGCTAAAAGTGGTTCCTTTGTACTCTTCCCAACTATTGGCCATCGCTATGGGTTCCGGACTGCTTTCGGTTGTTATGTATTGCGTTCCTAAATTGAGTTGGCTGTTATGGAACGCCAATCCCAGAGAAAGCGGAATCCGGGCAAACGTCGGCACGGTAAGACCAAAGCATGTGCTCTTGGCGTCAAAATTCAAATCTTCACCATACGCCGGCAACCATGCGACTTTGCTTGGATAGGAAGCTACGCCAAAGAAATTCCTTTGGCTGAAAAATCCCAGGCTCGCGGGATTAAACATGACGGCCATGGGCGATGTGAAAGCCGTATTCGCATAGGTCCCTCCCATGGCATTGGCTTCAGGCGAGGGCGAGATCAATAAAAACGAGGCTGCCGCGCTGTCTCCGGCCAAAACCGGTGACGCGGCCAAAACCGTCATGCAATAAACAAAAACAGATAGGCCTCGTCGGTAAGGGCAATTGCTTTTGCACATTTTTATCACTCCTTTACGATTTGTTTCCGTAACGATGAGACTCTACACAGTCGATGCTTATTTTAGCAAAAAAAATCCCATCCCGCCGGAAGCAAGCGATCATAAGACGGTTTGTAAAGAGTTTGATGAGCTCAGTATCATTTGCATGGTAGCGGCATCGACATTGCCGCCGCTTAAAATGACGCCGACCCGACTTGTGGACGCAACCACACGACTCAACAGTGCCGCCAGACCCAGCGCGCCCGATGGTTCCACAACCAGTTTCATGCGATAAAACAAAAATTGTACTGCCTCGATAATGGCTTTTTCCGTAACTGTTCTCATATCGTCTACATACTCCAGCACCAGGGGAAAGGTGATTTTACCCAGCGAAGCAGTGCGGGTGCCGTCGGCAATGGTGGGTGGATTCTTGATAGTATGCAAAATTTTTGTGTGAAACGACCTGGCCGCATCATCAGCGACTTGCGGCTCAATGCCGATAACTCTGCATCCAGGTGATGCGCCTTTGGCCGCAATGGCGGAGCCGCTCAGCAAACCGCCGCCGCCGCAGGGAACCAACAGCATATCGAGAGAGCCAACCTCCTCCAGCAATTCGAGCGCAGCCGTTCCTTGACCGGCAACAACCTGTTCATGATCAAAAGGAGGAATCAACGTATAGCCGTTCTTTTCGATCAAGCCCTGTGCCAACTCTTCGCGGGTTGTTGCTTCCGGATCGTAATCGATTATGGTCGCGCCGTACTCTGCCGTGGCAGCGCGCTTGGTAGCCGGTGCGTTTTGCGGCATGACGATGATGGTGCGGATATTCAGCATACGTCCCACCAGGGCGACTGCCTGCGCATGATTTCCGGAAGAATAGGTGATCACGCCGCGCGCCTTTTCCGGCGCCGACAGTTGCGAAATACTGTTAAAGGCGCCGCGAAACTTGAAAGCGCCGATCCGCTGGAAATTTTCACATTTGAAATATACGGACGCGCCCAGCATTTGATTCAAGGTTCGCGAGGTCATGACAGGCGTTTTGTTGGCATAACCTTGCAATCGTTCTTTCGCTGCCAGAATTTTGTCAAACATTTTTTCTCCGCAACAAACGGTTTTACTTATAAACCGACGGTCCACTGGTTTATACCAGGAAATCAAAGCGCATGATCAGCCGATCTCCGGCCCTTTGGACCGGAATTCCGGCAATCCTGGCCTGTGCCTCAAACTTTTCAACAAACTCGCCCCTATCCTGCAAGTGCGGATGCGGGTGTCTTTCCGCCAAACGGAATCCCAGCTTTTCCCAAAACCCATGGCCGGCATCGCCGGTGATTTCATAGCTCAGCGGACATTGGTTCTATGATAAAGTCATCGCACAGGTTTCGCTCCAAATACTTGTCCAATATAACTTTTTACCGGTTGGAGATCAAGTTAAATCCGCACGCTCACTTTGGCAATAGAAATTTCACCAGAACAATCATCAAATAAAAAACATCCTTTCAGTGACCGGTTTTTTTTCTTGGTATATTGGTACTATTTCTTTACATTTCTGCATAATGGTGCGCTGACATGGCAACCTCAAATATCCGTCCTTGTTGGCCTCCCGGAAGCTGCCGTGCTGTCTCAGATTCGGTTTTCACAGCAATTGAGGTACTTTTGACATGTTCAAACCCAAAGCGCCGGAATCGTTTTATAGTGAAGCCAATGTCCTGACGTTGCTCAGAATTGCCGGTTCACTCTATTTTTTCATACTGGCTGTTTTACACGCCAACCCAACCTACAATTTTATCGGCCTGGCCATACATCTCATCGGCGATTACCTCGACGGCCTTTGTGCGCGCGTGTGCAAACAGGAAACCATTGTCGGCGCTGAAATCGATCTTATTGCCGATCGTCTGGAGGCCGTGTTTTTTTATGTGAATTTCATCTATTTTCGACCCGGATTGTTCATTCCCGTTGCCATTTACCTCATCGATTACGCTTTTATCGATTTCTATCTCAGCTATCAATTCCAGAAATACGGCATCATTTCACCCAATTATTTCTATAAAGTAGACAAGACTGTGTACCGGCTGAACTACAGTCCGATCGGCAAATTCTGCAACTCGACGGTCGTGGTTCTTTTATTGATTTTTTTGCCGCAATGGCCCATATTGCCGGGCGCACTGGCGACGATTCTGGTCGGCGTTAAATCCTATTCCATTTATCTGCTAAGAGTCAAAATGCACCCTACGACGAGTCTGTGAGAAAGCGAGAGGTCAATTTTATGAGTACAAACATGCGCACTCTGATGTTGGCGAAACGGGGGATTGTCAATTACGCGACGAAAAAACCCTTTTGCGTTTCTTTTGAGGTTACCCGCAGCTGCAATGCCCGGTGCAAACATTGCCATCTGGGCGGTCCAGCCAAGGAAGAAAAGGCGCCGCCGGAGCGGTTTGGCGAACTGTGTCGCACGCTAAAACCCGTGGTTGCGCAGGTTTCCGGCGGGGAACCGTTGCTGCGCAAAGATCTGGAAGAGATCATCGCTGCGTTGCGCACGCCCAACAGGCCGCCCTATATCGTGTTGACGACAAACGGAGCTCTGTTATCCAAGGAGAAATATCACCAATTGCTGCAAGCCGGCGTCGATGAATTTTCGCTTTCATTCGATTATCCGGACGAGCGTCATGACGAGTTTCGCAAAATTCCCGGATTATTCCGGCGCATCGAAAACCTGTTGACCGAAATTCGCTCCGAGCCCAACAAATGCATTACGCTCGCGTGCGTGATTCAGCGGGACAACTTTCGCGATCTGGTTAAAATGGCGGAAAAGGCGCGCGACTGGGGCGTCAGAATCAATTTCAGCACCTACACCTGGTTGCGCACGAACAATAAAAGTTATCTGTTCACCAAAGAAGAATTGCCTGAATTTAAAAATATTTTGCAGCAACTGCGCGAGTTTAAACGCACCTACAATACGGTGCGCACCTCGGATTATGTCTTTAACAATATGCTCGAATTCTTTGAACATGAGCAAATACCGCGCTGCCGTGCCGGTGAACGGTTCATCGTTGTCAATCCGGACGGTTCGCTGTCGCCATGCGGATTGATCATTAAAAATTATCCCAATGTGCAAGAGATGAAAAAAGATTTTATCCGTCACAACGATTGCCAATCCTGCTACACCAGTATCCGCGCCAATTCTGAAAAATCAGCGTGGTATCTGGTCAAGGATAATATTCAATCCGCCTTGAATTGACCAGAGCAGCCAATATGGCGAATGAGGCAGCGAGCGGCGCCCCTGACGTGGAAGCAGCGCCGGAGACATCACCCAAATCACGACAAACCTGGCGGACCGTGGTTTTTATTTTTGAGATGCTGCTTTTTGTCGCTTTGCTGGTTTGGTGGTTCACTTCCGATTCCGCACATAAAAGCAAAAACTTGTGGGTGTTTTTCTTTTACAGTTTTCCGTCTGAATTCCTCATCGCCATTGTGCCGCATGAGCCGGTCATAATTTATTTTGCCAAATTCTACTCTCCGCTGGTCATCAGCCTGGTGGCCATCGCCGGCACCGTACCCACGGAAATCATCAACTATTCCGCTTTTAATTATATTGCCGATTTGAATGTCGCGCAAAAAGTGCAGAACAACAAAATGGTCGCCAGGCTGGTGACCCTGTTCAAAAAGGCGCCTTTCACCGCGCTCTGGCTGGGCGGCCTGGCGCCCATTCCGTTTTATCCGTTTCGCTTTCTTGTTGTGGTAGCGCGTTACCCGCTGTGGAAATATATCGCGGCGGTTTTATTATCGCGCACCCCCCGCTTTTACCTCCTGGCGCTGGTCGGCCATGCTCTAGAGATCCCGAATTCCGTACTGTTGTTTATCACGGTGATTATGATGTTGATGGGCGTTATACCATTGTGCAAAAGATACAAAGAAAAGAAGCCCTGATTGTTTGCATCACTCTTTTGGCCGCCAGGGGTAATAGGCTAGTATAACGACCATTCAATGTTGCGGTTTTTAATGACATTTTAATTGTTAAGGGGGGATGGCTTCATTTCAGTGCCGGTCAACTTTTTTTTCAGCGACTGTGCCGTTCGCAATGATGAGATCTGGGTGATTTGAGGGTAATCATGATATTTATACCATATTATACCCTACCCGGACAAGCCGGATCCAAATGTCGGACATCTTTGATTAACGACATTTTGTGATCATTTTGCGCGAAAAACTACTCGTAATACATTAAAATGACAATCAGGTGATCATTCAACGCGCTGTTTTGACCGCTATATTCATCGCACGAGCTTGCGCGCGTCTTTTCCTTCTCGTCATGCGATGTGCGATCTTTTTGGCCGAACTCGTGATCGCAGGTATGATTTTCTTTTTTTCTTGCCGGCTTGCCCAAAAAGAGACCATGTAACATTCAGCTAACAGAACGGGGGAAATCATAGCTCCTCTTTTCCAACTAGTATGCGCTAGCCAACTTTTGCACTTGAAGCATACTATTTTTACTTTGCATCCCATTCCACCTTTAGGCGGAGAAACTTCCGCAAAGCCGTTACTTCTTACCAAGTTACTTTTCGATCAGCCCAGAACTTTTGCACACCTGAAAGCGCGCGAGAGTTTCTGCTCAGCTAAAAAACTGACTTTGACATTCGAAAATTGTCCTATCGCGCCCCGTTGGGGCTAGAGCGATTTTTTATTTGCCTCCTGGGCCTGCGGCCCAGGCTATAATGGGTCGCGCCTTTGGCGCTCGACCTCTACGCATCATGGTGCAATTTGTTGTCCGATAAATTTTGAATCGTACAGTATCCCATTATGTAACAAATCAAATCAAAATGCCAAGTTTTCACTACATTTTTACCTTTTTGATAAAGATCTATTCAATAAAATTTTTTCCTCTGCTTAAAATATTTCAGATCATTTTTAGTATGCACAGCTGTTTGAGCGCCAACGGCGCGACATAACTTAGCCTGGGCCGCCAGGCCCAGGTTTATAGCGCATAAACCCAAGCGCTGAAAGCGCGCGATAGGTCCATCTCCACCGAAATACGGGCTTTATTAATATTCATAAGGTTCAGCGTTTATTCGATTATATTTCGTATTCAATGTAATTGAACGATCTCCAGCAGGTCCACTTAATAATGAAGATTTCACTCTGTAACTATTCGGGGCGACTTTTGTAATTTGATCTTGAATAACTAATGACTTTAATGATCGTTTTAATGTATCCAACTTTATATTCGTTGACACAAATAGACTTGCTATTTCAACAGGTTCTTCAGAATAGACACGTGCCCATGAAGATAAAACAGAACGCAACTCATCTTCAGCAATGTCGTCAGAACTGATTGAATCCCGTAAGTCCTTAACATCAGTTGGCAAGAGTGTTAGACTTTTTGAACCCTTTTTTAAAAGCTCAATTGGAATTGATCGCACATGACGATATAGAAATCTTATAAGAATCCAAATCAATGGCTCTTCTATCGAGTTCGGGTAATCATTATATATTTCTTTCCATATTTCTAAACGAGTACTCCACAAATCTGAAGCATCAATTGGATTAGTTACTTTGACTTCATAACCCTCTAAACCCCTTTCAAAATATCGATCACCATGCTGCAGATGAGATATGGTAAGTTTATAAACTCTATCTTCTAAAATTAAAAACTGTGGCTCATTTGTCAACATTGTCGTAATTTCATTCATATTAAAATTCCTTTTCTGTAGAAATCATATGTATAATAAAAATATTGCTCAAAAAAATAATCCGTCCTTCACCTCTCCTCCACCACCACCAACCCCTGCGGCGCAGCCGGAGGCGTGCGATCGATCACCGTGCGTAACTGATAAAGCACCAGGTACATGCTGCACGCGCCGGACACCGTAACGCCTGCGGCTTTGTTGGCGCCAAGAGAAATTTTTCCGGCAGCGGCTTCCTGGCGCCAGAGCATCAATCTGGTCTTGTCTGATAATAGGATAGAATCGCTTGTTTGCGTAAAATTATTCTTCAACCAGTTCGGCGGCGGCGTCACCCGTTGATCAAAAGCTATATAAATAAAAGTCGGCTGATTCAAATTAAACGACAAAAAAGAATCCGCTGTCGCGCTTTTATCATTGTTGGCGGTCTTGAGCAGATAAATCGATCGCAACGAATCCGGCAATTCAGAAATCGTGTAATCGCGGTCCACATAGGCAAGACTGCCGGCTGCCGAAACATCCAGCTGATAGGTCGGTTGGTTTATTTCCGTCGTCTGGACCTTGAGCTGCGCCGCCTCGTCCGGCGAAACCGTAAAATCGAATTCAACATACTTGCCCACGTCCGCAGAGGTCGCTCTGACGCGATGGACGCCGGTCACATTGGTCGGCCGGTAACGCATCACCGCATAACCCCGACTGTCCGTAGTGTCCGGATTGACGCATAGCAGGCTGCCGGTTCCGGCTTTTATGCTAAAGGCGACAGGAAATCCCTGCACCGCGCCGTTGTTTTCGTCTTTCAAAATAACAACGAGTGAATCCTTGGCCGTGTGATTGGCCACAACGCCCTGACTGTTCCCTGAGACGATGCTTATGGATTTGGGAACCGACTTGCTCGCTGTGGCTGTGCAAAGGACCAGACCGCTCTGCACGGTCTCCGGCCATATCTCCATTTGCTGAGCACCCAATTCTGGGCCCAGTGTCCAGGTCACGGAAGCCAGGCCGCCGGCATCGCTGATCACCGGTTGGGTTTCAGCAATGGATCCCCTGCCCCTTTTGATGCGGAAATAAACCTTGACGCCGCTCACGGCATTATTGTAGGCATCACAAGCCCGTACTTTGATTCTTTGCGACAGCGCATGATTCGCCATGCCGGTCTGATTGTTGCCTTCCAGTATCACTATTTTGCTTACTGCTTCGGGCAAGGCTACAGCGGTAAACACGAGCGGATCCGGCGTGGTTGCAATGGCCTTGCCGTTCAGGGTTGAACTCGCTTTAACTGTCTGACCTCCGGCCAAAGTTCCCAAAGTCCAACCGACACTGATTCGTCCGTTAGCAGCTGTTATGCCGGACCAGGAGGATTTTTCATTGATTTTGCCCCCTCCGCCAACTATTTGAAAAAGAACCTCTTGTCCGGAAATCGCTGCGCCAAAAGAGTCTGTCACTGCAACGATCAATGGATTGACTACAGCTTTATTCACTTTGGCAGTTTGCTCGTTGCCGGAAATCATGGTCAGGCGCGCGGGTTTGGAGGAGGCGATAGCTGTAAAAACAATCTCGGGAATGGCGGAATTGGGGATCGTCGTCCTGACCTGTTGTTCTTTGCCGATATTGCCCAGCTGCCAAATGGCACTGGCCTGGCCCTGGTCATCGCTGGTTACCAGAGCAAAGGTCTGGCCGTTCACCAAACCGGCGCCAACGCTCACGGTAAAATTCACCGGCTGATTTTTTTTCACATTGTTATAGGCATCAGCAACCTGCACCACCAGCGGGGCGCCCAATGTTTGATTGTTGGGCGCGGATTGATTGTTGCCGGAGACCAGGGTCAACCTGGCAGCGGTTCCGGCCAGTGCGGTTGCCTTGAAGGTAAGGATATTCACGCCATTTTTCGCCGATGCCGTAAAAACCTGATTGCTGTCGCCGGCCACCGTTCCCAATTGTGCAGCAACCTGCGCCAAACCGTTGGCATCCGTCAAAACGGAGAGTGTGTCCCTGCCGCTTAATTTGCCGCCGCCGGATAGGACCTGAAACAGCACCCGATCCCCGGCCACCGGAATGCCGGAAGAATTTGTCACCACGACCGAGAGCGGCGCCGACAGCGCCTGATCAACCACACCGGTCTGTTTATCACCGCCTTGCGATGCCAGTCGCCGGGAAATATCTCCACTGCCGTAATAAATCAACGGCTGGGACCAGGCATGTTTGGTGCCGCTGCTGAAAGCATCCACGCGAACATAACCTTCCGTACCGGCAGCCTGATAGGTAGCGGCCGTTCCGCTCACCTCTTTAAACACCTGGCCGTTTTTACCGATAAACCGGATCGTGCAATTCTTGTCCACGCCGACGGTAATGAGGCCATTCTCATTTTTCAACTCGGTAAAAGCAGGACCAGTAGAAGAATAAAAATCGCCGGTGCGGATGGCGTTAAGAATATTATCACGGGTCAAGCCGGCGGCGCGCACCATAATCCAGCCGATATTCAGATACCAGTGATTTTCGTTCTGCACTGTATGAAAATCATCCGTGGCAATGCCATAAATTTTGCGTCCACTGGAAAGCACTTCATCCCAAAGATCAGTGTAATTCGGATAGCTCCAAGAGTTGCAGGTGATGGTGTTGAATATTTCCATATGATTGATGTTCTGCAGGCTAAGCACATCCTGACAGGAGAAATAAATCCAGGACCAGCGCGGATGGTTCAACACCGGAATCGCGTTCTGCGCATTGATGCGGTCTATGCATTGTTGCCCGGTCAGCCGGCTGGGATCAATGGTTGTCTTTAAATTGAGCGCGCCCCAATGGGCATCGGTGGAAAGTTCTTCACCGGTAAAAACCAGAAAATCACTGCCGGACAGATTATCGATGGGTGTGACGGTATTGTGATCTGTGATAAAAACAAAGCTATAGCCCAGGTCGCGATATTTTTGCGTCATCTGTTGCGGAGTCAAATCACCGTCGCTTTTGGTGGTATGCGTATGTACCTGGCCTTTATACCATTTGCTCTGGCCGGAGACGGAGTAAAATCCGGCGATGATTAAAAACAAAGCAAAGTGCAATATTTTTCGCCTGGCAACCATTTCTATTCGACAGCTCCGGTGACGGTGACGCCCAACGGTGCTGCGGGCGGATGCGGATCCGCTTGCATGCCCTGATAGGGCTGGACAACAACCAGATACATGTTGTAATCAGGCACAACTTGAAAACCCGGCGCCGCATGGCCGCCCAGAGTGACCGTACCGGCAGCAACGGTTCGACTGTACACATGCAAATACACGTTATGATGGGATATGCCGATAGACCAATCAGTCGGCACAAAATAATCGGTCAGCCATTTTGGTTTTTGCGCCACACGCGAATCATACGCTACATAGATATTGGCAATGCGATCAACGTCAAACGACAAAAAATTCACACTTGTATTGTTGCGGTCCGCATTCGCGGTTCGCAGATAAAACAGGTCTGCTAAATCTGCCGGCACATCTACCAGCGTCCAGGTCTGATCGCTATAACAAGTTTTGTCTTTAACCAACAGATCAAGCTGGTAATTGGCCGGTAAAATATTCTGAATGACTGCATTCTCTTTAAACGGCTGATCTTGCGGATAAGCGCCCAGATGCAAAACCCAATCACCGCCATAAGGCGGGGTAAACAACTGTTGTCCGCCCGCAGGAATAGGAGTTTGCGGATAATAGGTTCCGGTGCGCGGATCGTACCATTCCCAGGGAAGGTTGCCTGTATAGCCGGACAGATCAACCGTAAACGCCGAACCGTCCCATGAATAAGCCACCATCTCATAACCGGTTTTGGCAAAAGCTGCAGCGTTTTCAGAGACCAACTCGTTATGCGGCCGCATCTCCCAAAAATGCAAACGCAGCATAAAATTGTTCAACACACCGACATAGTTCCACAGATTTTCAAACTGCTGATAGGAAGACATGGGATAGGTGTGCAATTCAAACTGCGCACCGGCCAAAGCCAAACACCAGGCCATTTTTCGTGCATAACGGACGTCGGTATCGCTGGAGCTGATCTTGCCGGTTTCGTCATACGAGATGGCCATGGGTCGGCTTGCTGCCTGCGTCGCCTCCCGCCATTGTAAAGCCCATTGGTTAAATTGCATCGGCGGCAAGGAAGCGGATGGTTTATCGGTTTGAATGCTGGTGACGCAAAACGCATCGCTTTGGATGAACCACGACTGCGGCGTGTTCACGTTATGCAAGGCAACCGGATGATCGTACGGATCGATTTCCTGCAAAAGATGGCTATAGCTGATGGCTTGGTCTTTCGAATATCGCTCGTTGTACTCTTCGCGTATATTCCAGATCAAGCCATTGTAAAAACCGAAGCGGGCAACCAGATACCGATAGTAAAATTCACGATCCGCAGGTATGAGTGCGCCGTCGTCTTCCAGAACAATATTCATCACCATGTTGAGATTTTGAATGTGGGTAAACAAATCCTCCCATCTTTTCATTTTAGCCAGATCAAAACGGGTTTGATCGCTGACGCTGAGCCAGGGAAAGACCAGCCCACTGTCTTTGGGATAATCCAACACAACCATATACATGGAATTGACGCCTTTGGAGGCGAGATAATCCACAGAAGCCTTTTTATCCTCCCAGGCGCCGAACACGCCTTCGCCTAAAAGTTCTTCCGGATCATCACAACCGGTTTTCAACCAATAGGGTCCGTCGAGAAATTTCAGATAATAGCCGCCCACATAGCGCAACGTGCCGTATTTAAAAGAAGGTTCAACCTGAAAATCAAAGGTGCGGCCGTCCAGACTGGCTTCAGAACTGGAGGTAATGGCGGTCCAATATCCGGTCTGATCCGGCGCAAAACGAATTTTCCATTTATTGCCGCTCTGGCCGCCGTTAGCGTCGCCATCATAGAAACCGGGGGTGCTATACGCAGCGCCGTTTGGCCCGGTGAAAACAGCATCCAAACGAATCGCAAAGGGATTGGGCGTTCCGCCGCTGCCGTCCAGATCCGGGCCCTGCAACACGATCTCGACCAGACCCCATTTTGGCGCCGGATTGAGCGTGACCGAGCCTTTTGCATAAATTAACGTGGCACTGCCGAAAAATAACAGACAAAAAGAAAATATAATCAAATTTGTCACAAAAGAACAGTGTACAGCAATTGACTTCATACAAAATCCATCATGATCAATTTATATCATTCAATCCGTGCTCGCTTTTTAATCAAGTTCACTCGCTCCAAATAGAAGCGCTGACCCCGGTAGGCGCGGCCGGCGGCGCCTGATCCGTAGTCGGCTCCAGTAAAACCAGATACATGCTGTTGCTGCCGACGCCGGAGTTGCCGCCAATGGTCACCATGCCGGGCGGAAAATATTTCTTATAACAGATGAACGGCGAATCGTTGGTTTGCACCGTCAGATCGGTTTTGGTCCATTTCTGCAGCCAGGACGGTGCGCTCACCAGATCGCGATCATAAGCCACATACACGTTCACATGCTTGTTCACGGCAAAAGTCAGGAACGAATCGCCGGTTTGTCCCTTGTCGTTGTTGGCGGTAACGATGCGCCACTGGTTCAATAAAAACGCCGGCACGCTTTGAATCTTGTAGGTGCGATCGATATACACGCTGTCGTTAATGACGGTTTTTCGAGCCTTATAGACCACCGGTGAAATGTTTTGTATGCGCACCGGCAGAGAATAGGAATAGGAAAAAGCCGTGGCGCTCATAACATTCTGCGCTTTGCTGCTGTCTTTAATGCCGCTGACCGTTATGGTATAGTTGACGGCATCATGATGGCTCATGGTCTGCAGAACAACTGTTTTACGGTCTGACAACAGAGTGGCTTTTTGCACAGTCACCAAGGGCGAGATTACATAATTGGCTGTATTAACCACAGACGCCAGCGTGACGATTTCGTTAAAATTCAAAGTCACGTGCAGGGAATCCGTTAGCGTTGCTGCAGTTAGTACAGGCGGCAGCACATCGGCTTTGGTAGAAAATGCAGCAGACACGGCATTTTTGCTCAGATTGCCGCTCAGGTCCAGACTGACCACTGCATACTGATAAGCAGTGCCCTCAATCAAACCGGTATCGGTAAATTGCAGACTGTCCCGTCTTGCCAGTTCGACACCGTTGCGTTTAACGATATAGCTCGCCGCGGTTTCGCCATCGGCCGCATAGTCCGGAGCATCCCAGGCAAAACGAATGGTGGTTTCGGTTGATGACAGCATACGCAAATTCTTGGCCGCCAACGGAGGAATGCTGTCGCGACCGCCGACATAGAGCGTAACTCTGACGGTCTGTTCCGGCGGCAACGCTACCCGCGCCAGCGTCGAGCGCACGGCTATTACCGGATCTTGATTGATGCGCATGGAATGAATGGTTTTGGGAATAAAGTCCGCCTGCAGCTTTACATATTTGGTGGTCGCGTTGGTGTTGAACAGAGAAACCACACGCGATGTATCATCCCGGCTATGCACCAAAGCGGCGACCCCCTCTTCCAATCCCAGAGAATTGTCGTCGTGAAAATAGCGCACTTCGGTCCAGGGCATCTCTCCGCGATCATTAGGCATGCCGCCAAATGCGGTCATGGTCAATCCTTCCATGCCTTCCAGATCGGGAAAATAATCAGGATCAGCTGGAAGCGAGGTCATGCCGTCAAATTCAGCAACATTTCCGGCAACCGAAGTAACCGTTCGCCGCAATATTGTTTGAATGGCCGCGAGATCGTTATATCTGCGAAAATACCAAAAGTACTGATCATAGGTTGGGTAATCAATGCGGCGAAACCATCCCAGCAAGCGATTCTCATAAGCCGGATCCGCTTCGACATCCAAAAGACTGGCGCTATAGGCTATGGGTGTAGCGCAGAAGGAGCGATTATCGTGGGTCCACTCTCCGTTTTGATACCAAATAGCCGGTATGTTGTTATTGCTCACAGAAAAACAGAAATTCACCATATTTTTCAACGTCTCGACATACGGGCGTTGTCGGGTCAAACGATAATAATCCAGAAAGGCGCCGCGGCTGTCGCGAATGGACTCAAAGCTGCCCTGCACCCACCCCCAGAGCGGCGCAAAGGCGTCGTCATACCATTTGCCGCTGCAGGAGCCCAGAGCGCCGGTTTTAGGATTTACCTCCCAGGGCATCATCGGCGCGCCGTATTCCCGTTCCGTGCGCGCAATGCTCTCGATCCAACCATCGAGGTAATCACGCGTCCAGTTCAGATAGCGCACGTCTTGGGTGGCGTAATAGTAGGCCATGGCCATTTTGGCAAACTGTAAATTGAACGGCCAATCAATTCCGTAAGGACAATTTTCATTGATCTCTTTGGTGCCGGGACGCAGGCTGCGCAAATGTTTGGTGGTGGTGTTGAACCAGGGCACATACCCTGACCCTGTTACCAAATTGGGACAATGCTCCACCACGTCTCGCAAAGCAGCCACCACCTCGACGTCGCCCGGTTTTGCATAGGTGAGGTTCGCCAGTAGGATCATGGCCTCGAGTGTGTGTTCCGTGTCGAAATAGGCATCCTTGAAATAACCATGATCCAGTTTGGCGCTGACACGCTGCAAATAGACAAAAAGCGCCTTGCGAATGGCCGTGTAAATTTTTTCATCACCGGACAAAACGTAATAAGGCATCCAATTCAAAAACAGTTCTGCTTCATCGTCAACACGCCACTCATTTAAATAGGGATAGATTCTGCCGTCTTCTTTTTGCCATTTCATGGTTTCATAAAAAAATCGTTTCACCAGATCGCGCAACCACAGTTGATAGCTCGCCCATTCCGGATAATTGGCGTTTTGAATCAACGAGTCGGCATAGTTCTGTCGCAGAAAACGGTACTCTTCGTTTTCCTGAGCTGCGGCCCGGCCGGCTCCCAGCTGATTGTCGTACCACTGCACAGGTCCTAGCAAAAGAACCCACATTCCAAGAACCGCTATGCCCCTTCCCATCCTCATCCGCATCCCTGCACTCCTCGACCAGGTTTATTTCGCACAAGATATACTGGGACAATCGAAGAAAATACTGTTGCCTCGTTGTCTCATGATGCACCCTACCAACAGGCGCCTTAACTTGTTCAAATAATATAAAATCAATTAGTTATTTAAAGATACCAATTAAAGATAAAATCTTTGACTCTTCCTTATGTGCAACATTTGTACCAACATTTTAAAATTATTAAAAATGGGGACTTGCTAACATTATAATATTTATTAAACAATAAATTTATCAAGTAAATAATTTATTTAACTCGCTAATAAACAGTATACAAAAAATGAGGTCTATAAAAACAGACCAGCATGCCATTTTTTATTCAATTTTTGCCATGTTAGAAAAAAAAGCTGTCTAGTTTTGAATCACAGAATTTCGTTAATGTAATTAAGGGAGATAATTTGTAATTGGCTAGCGAGCCACGACTGCGGGCCTCAGGAGGATAAAAGAATACGATCGATTGAAAATAGAGCCGAATTTTAAAAATACAAAGTCGAACTGCACTTGATTATTTTCGTTTCTTGACCACCTTGGCCGGTAAGCCCACAGCAATGGAAAACGGCGGAATGTTCTCGGTCACCACAGCGCCGGCGCCGACCACTGAATCATTGCCAACAGTGACGCCGTCCAATACCGTCACCCGTGCGCCAAGCCAACAGTTGCGTCCCAAAGTAATGCCGCCTTTGTAAACCAGTTCCTGCTCGGTAATAGCAACGCTCGTGTCCTCAAAAGTGTGCGTACCGCCAGCCACCAGATACACGAACGGCGCCAGCAAAGCCGAATCTTCCAGAACCAGATTATTGCCGCCCACGCTGTGCAGCATGGATCCTGCGCCAATGCCCACGTTATCCGCAATAGAGATGTTGCCGTCCTTGCAACCCAACACGCTGCCGCGACCGAGAATCACCCGGCTGCCGATGACAATGCCCCGATTATGATCGCCGCGCGCGTCCAATACGCAGCCGTCGTCAATGACCACTTTGTTGCCAATGGTGATTTTCAGTCCGTGACGAATAACCACATCCTTGCCGAACACCACGCCCTTGCCGCATTTCTTCAGCAGCAGGGGATAGAAAATCTTGCGCAAGGCCAAACCCAATGCGCCGGGCAGCGGACCGCAAAACAACGTGATCAGCTCGTATTTTAGCAAATACCATAAACTGCGACTGCCGAGCACAATGTTCTGATACCGAGCTAAAAAAGAAGTGGACTCGTCGGTGATCATGCGATTGACTTTTTGTAATTTCTCCGCCATAAATCATATCCTTCTACGTACGTTTCAAATATACTGTCCAGTCGCCCACCTTTTTTTCAATATAATGGGAGCGCAGCCAGTCCTGTAAACGGTCCATAAAACGGCCTGGAGCATATTTATAGCCGATAATTCCCGGATCTGTTTTTTCGATTTCCCGCAGCCAGCCCTCAAAGCCGCCGAGAGTCGTCTTATCGATCAGATCATCAATGCCTTCGACAATATATAAAAAGCGGTGCGCATTGCGGCGATGCGTCAGCACCATCAGTTCCGGGGTACCAATGGACATGAGTGTTTGACCTGATGACAGCATCAATTCGATTTGCCGCGCCCACTCTTTTTGCTTAAACAAATATCCACCGATCTCTTTGCGTTTTTGCCTGTAAAAGTAAGCGCTGTGCGCGAGAATGATGGCGCAAAGCGCCAGGCACAATAAAGTGTAAGTACGACAATGAGAAATTTTTTGCAAAGAAAAATGCAGAAAGGTGGCTATGCCCACAGCCAGATAAGGTAAAAAAATAAAAAAATCATCATAACCCTGAAAATCGCGTAACGACCATAACACGGGTAAAGGAAACGTCAACAACAAACCGCTAAACGGATCTGTTTGCAACAACGCTTTTAGAGAGCCGCCGCTTTGGCGCCAGCGCCAAAAATAAAAAATTAAAATCACCACAAAACCGATCGCCATGGCGTACACCCAATGCGGAAAAGCCTCTAGCAGGGTATGCGCCATGGTTTTCATATGCTGCAGCAAAGGCATGCCGCGATGCAGTTGTTGAAAATTGAACAGCACCGCTCCTTGCCAGAGTTCAGCAAAGGAATGCTTGGCAATAAAATAAAACACGATGATCAGTGAAGGCACGATTCCACCGATCGTGACGTTGCGCAAGGCACGCCAACGATCGTTCTGCATCAGCGACAGTAGCAAGGCCGCCAAAGCAAAAATAACAGCCGGCTGCCAGGCCCAGGCAGCCATACTAGCAGTCAAGCCGGCCCAAAACCATCTATGACCGGCCATGAAATGGAGAGCAAGAACCTGAAACAGCACCATAGCGGTTTTCGCTTGTGGTCCAGAACCGGCGTGTCGGCAAAATCCCCAAAAGCAGATGAAAACCACAGCGGTTAAAATAGCCGGGACATGGGAACGAAACAGAACCAAGGCCCAGTAATAAAGTGCCACAACAGTCAGACAACTAAGCAGGAAAAAAAGCAGACGTACGCAGAAAATATCGTCAGCGCCCCATTGATTGGCCAACCAGACGGCACAACCGGCTAACATGGGTCCCAGCGGCGACTTGAAATCGAAAATACTCACATAAGGCGCAATTCCCTGGGCCATCTGTTGTCCACCATATAACCAGATAGCATCATCACGCGCCAGCTTGCCGTTAAAACCAAATTGGCCATACACTAACACAGCCAATAAAAAAAGGCTGATGGCCATTAATCCGGACTGGTGGATCTTCATTGTATTCTCGTTTTGATGAATCGCCATACAACAGCAACAAGATTTCCATTAGGCATGTAGTATCGGTTTTAGCCGGAAATTTCTCCGCCTAAAGGCGGTACTATATGCCAATTAATCCTCCACTACATTTTCCGCAAACGCAAGCAAGTGGCACTGCCATTGGCCATCATCCCAGCGACCGTCATCGTTCAGACATTCGGCTGCACGCCAGGCCATTTCGATGGTATGGTGGGTGTTGTCATGCACGAACAATCCCTGACGTCCCAGACTAATCAGCTTGGGAATTTTTATCAAATAATCATTGATGACTTGCAGGTTTTCGCTAAAGTTCAGATCATAGACCGGATAGATAAACGGCACCCGTTTGGAAAAGCTGTGCAACACGCGACCAGTCACCGTCAGATCACATTTTGCCAGATCAGAAAGCACACGATCGGTCAATTCCTGTTCCGACATGCGCCAAATATCATCACCAACGTTGCAGGGAATTTCGAAACAAAGACCAGTGCGATCTGCAGGCTCGACGCTGCAACGGTAATTAGCCGGTTCGGACATGCGCGAAAAAATGACCTCTTTTTCCGGAAAATAATGAGCATCGAACGGAGTAAAAGGTTTCTTCCCCAAAACCAGATAATGCAGCACCATGGCGCGGAAGGATAATTTTGCAGCAGCTGTTCTGACTCCCTCCGGAGCAGACGGCTGCAGCAGGTTTGTCATTGCGGTCAGGGGAATAGTAGAAAAAATAAAATCAGCCCGAATCGGTTCAGCATTATTAAAAATTATAAAGCCGGAATCCTGCTTTTCGATTTTTTCGATCCGGCAGTTGAGAACAATCCGTCCGCCCAATTCGGTTACCTGCTTTGCCAGCGCGTTGCTGATCTGTCCGAATCCTTGTCGCGGGTAATAAAATCTTCCGCTGCCGGGACGTTTAAAGCCCGGGACTTTGGACAGCACCTTGGCAATCATTTTCCAAATGCTGTTGGCGGCCACGCGTCGTTGTGCTTGTACAGCAGCGATTTTTTCCGGCTCCAGACCCCACAACTTTACGGCATAAGGAAAATAAAAATAGTTGCAGATGGTTTTGCCCAGGCCATTTTTCAGCACGTCGGCAAAAGATTTTTGTTCAGGCCGTTTTGTAAAGGGCTTTAACAGCGAATCAGTTAAAAAGCCGAAGACAAAAGAGTATGGTAATTTAATTAGCAATTCGAAGGGTTTAAGAGGAAATTGCAAAAAGCGACCCAACAAACGAATGCGACCATAACGCGGCCGATCGAGTAAATCATCACCCAACAGAGTCTTCAATTCCTGCAGAATTTCAGGCTTAGTAGCAGGATGCAAACGATGGCTGCCGTAATCAAAGATCAAACCGTTTTCTGTAAAGCTGGTAGCCAGTCCACCTACCTGATCGTTTTTTTCCAGAACCACGACATCTGCCTGCAATGCCGGCCGTTGCGCCAATTTAAGGGCCAAAGCCAAACCGGCAGGTCCGGCGCCGAGAATGACGATTTTTTTCCTTTGGTTTGTCATGTATGAAAAATCCCTGAAATCAAACATGCGGCTTGCACAAACAGACTACGAATTTGAATTTGCCCGGAGAGTCTTGGATGATATCATCCTGATAAAGAAAATTGAATTGTATTTCATTGTTCACTTTAGCCTGCAGCATCTTTAAAAGCTCCTGACGTGCTTGCTCGTTGAACTCTGACGTCACTACCAACTGCACATCCACCGTTTCTAGATCCCTTTGGACAAGGCGTGCTTTTTGCAGACCCTTTTTATCAAAAAATGCAAAGGCTAAGCCGGAATATCTTTTGCCGCTGGCTGTATAAAGGCAATCATCTATACGACCGACGACACTCTGTATAAGCGGTAAAGTTCGACCGCAAGCGCAAGTCTGTTCTCCGGCAGCAATGCCGCGATCCCGCGTATGGTAGCGCAGCAATGGTTGAGCATAATTATGCAGTCCCGTAGCGACGATCCAACCCTCCTGCCCCGCGGCAACCGGACGGCCGGCATCGTCCACTATTTCAGTAATGCCGTACTCGGGAAACATATGATAACCGCCCTGCAGACACTGAGCGAAAAAGGCATTATGTTCTTTAAGACCGTAATGGTCAAGGACCGGAGCAGACCAGACCCGCTCGATCTCTTTCTTCTGAAAATCATACAAGGCTTCAGAAGTAGGTGTGACGACTTTAGGTCTCCAACCGGTCAGTCCATGTTCCTCTAAAAGTAACGCCAATTTTTGGATCGCCTGAGGATGACCGCGCAATAGCTTGGGGCGATAGTGCAGGAGAATTTTATAATACTCTGCCAGAGTATCCTCGTTTATCAAATCGGAATTAAACTCCAATGCGTTGATTTTGCTGTTGCGGATAAAAATGACTTTTCCCTTACGCACCAGGTGACGATCATCATCAATAAAGAACCGGCTGCGCAAATCCAAGAACGACTGACCTATTCGAAAACCTGCCCAGCGCCAAAAGCGTTGCATGCTGCAGAGTTCCATAACATTGGAACCACGGTCCCAATAAACCGTAAGCGGCGTACCCGTGGTGCCGGAGGTACTGATGGCTTTGGGAGCATAATGGCTGGCGTTGCGTGCGACGAATAGTTCGGACTTGTTACGCAACGTGTCTTTGTCCAACAGCGGCAACCGTGCAAACAATGCAAATACATTGCCGCTGTTGAGCGCCGAGGTTGTGATGCCCGTGTGTTTAAATAGCGACTCATAGTAAGGCACTTGCTCGCCGCAATGCTTCAACAGGCATATCAAACGCTCTGCCTGATAGTTTCTAAACTGATCGGGCCGCCAATGCTCAGAACGCCGCATAAGCCGATAGGCAGAAAACAGATCAGAAATATATAAAAAATCCGAGAATTTAAATTCGATCATTTTAATTGGTCCTGAAAATATATTTGCCATGCATAATGGGGTCGAAAATGGAGATGCGATGTCGAATCGATCTTCGGAGTCCATGCTTGGACATTGCTCTTCACCAGCAATGGCAAAGCAGCGTCGGTTAATGGATACTTGGTCAATTGGCGGCCGCGATGAATATCACGAATCAACTCGGGTTTCAGCCCCATCACCCGGCAGGCTATCTCATCCACTGAAATAGGATCAAATCCAGCGAGCAATACACCCTCTTCTCGCGGCGTTGGCGACATGGGTCCGTCCTCATCGCCGGCAATAATGCCATCAATGACGCTGAAATAGGCCCGCTGCGGCGATTCGGCAATCTGGCCTTGCACGGTTCCATATAACAGCAATTTATTGATGTCCAGGCCTGTTCGCCAGCAGGTATCGTTTCCCCACCAATTTCCGGTACGATAGCTATCTCCCTGCACTATCTGATAGAATATATCGACCGCATCCGCGCTTTTCCGCATGGGATTGGCAGAGAAAATTTTTCGCACTGCTAACAACATCGTCATAAACAGATGCACCGATTTTTCACCGACTTGGCCCATACGACCCAAAAACAAATCAACTGCCCGCCTTACGCACCAGCGACGAATTTTTTTACTGACAGACGGCGTGTCCGGAAACTCGTCCCCCCCATTTGCCGGTGAACCAACACGATAGTGCGGTATATAATTTTTATCGGTGTTGATGCCGATCATGTTTTTAACGTTGAGGGTAACGCCATTTTTTTTATGCGTTTTGAGTTTAGGTACGCTGATCACCAGGTCGGCCTCCAGTACGCGACGGGAGATCCGATATTGATGACGGGCTTTTTGAGCGCGATTATAATGGTGCCCGGCCGTGATGCGGCGATCATAATCGGACCCAAATACATTATGGAGAGAATCCCCCAATGCCGTCAGTTCACTGTCGGTGCACAGGTCCAGTTCAACCCCTTCACTAGCCCATTCGTTGCGTGATATACGTTCCACCACGACACCCTTATCGATACGGACTATCAGAGAACGAAGATCAGCGATCATCAGAGGAACGCCACGTTCGCTCAAAATATTCAAAAGTTGGGTTAAACCGCAAAAATGGTCAAGTGCGTTAAAATCAGCATCAAAATTGGGCGCATCCATAACCCAGATGCGGCCTTGCGGACCCACCGCCTTGAATGCATAATCGATCAGTGGGCGAAATACGGAAGGATGGGTAATGATGCTGTAGAGATTCTCTCCGGCTACATGAAAATGGCGCACCCAATTGGGTTTGATCAGCACGGTCTTTCCCGGCTTTACAATATCTGCCAGAGGATTCCAGTCCGGCGTTCCATAATGCTCAATGTCCAGACCACACAGTCGCAAAACTTCCCGAACCGCTGCATACACTTCATTTCCCGGTGAGATCATATCTCCGGCAAAGGGGTACTCGGGAAACTTTACGCCGGGATCAAAAGGACAAGTCTGGGGATATTTGAGCTGTGGATTGCGAAAAGCGGCCACAGTTCGCACCGAACGGTTCTTCATGATTTCGTCTTTTCTTTTTGACTTGCCAATTCTAACACCGCATGGGTGCGATATTCCAGCGGATTTTGCATAGCGATTTTGCGCGCCAGGCCATCGGACATCATGCCAATTAATAAAATCTGCAAACCCGAGATCAGCAGAATCATGGCGGTGGTGGAGATGGTCGGCTGTGTGATTAAAAAAAGTCCGATGCGGCCGCCGGCCTTTTCAATCGCAAAGACGATATCCAAAACAAATTTCACGGCTCCGCTGAGAAAACAGAAAAAAGAGATCGGGATAAACACCTTGAGCGGGTTGAACAACATGGAAAGCCGCAGAATTAAAATCATAAAGTTGAAAAAATCCCAGGGCACGATTTTGGATTTGCCCACGCGCTGGTGATATTCTATGGGCAGATATTTTACCACATAATTATCAGACAACAGCGCTACGGTCAAGGTGGTGGTAAAAGAGAACCGGTCCGAGACGACGCCGAAATATCGCATAACCAGGCTGCGACGAAAAGCGCGCATGCCGGAATTCATATCGGGAATTTTTTGTGACGTGATGTGCTGGGCCAAACGCCGCAGCAGCCATTTGGCCAATCTCTTGCTAAAAGGCATATTCTCCTTCGCGCGCATGCCTACCGCCATATCGGCGTCCTGCAATCCGTTAACGATGTCCGGAATGGATTCTGCCGGATAGGTGCCGTCAGCGTCCATAATGAGAATGCATTCATTGCGCGCGGCCAGAATGCCGGTTTTCAGGGAAGCGCCGTAACCGCGATTCACTTTATGCTGCAATACGCGCACGCCGTGAGACAGAGCCCGGTCGGCCGTGTCATCCCCGGAACCGTCGTCAATGACGATAATTTCATAGGCCTGATCCTGCATCACGCGGCGGATGTTGCGGATCACATCGGCGATGGAACCGGTTTCGTTAAAAGCGGGAATTAAAATGGAAATTGCTTCTTTCATGAAGGATCCGTTCTTTGCATTAATAGATACTCCGCTTCAGATGCCGGCTTGCATGCTCACAATGCGACTCGTCACCACCGCATAGACATCATAGGCCAGCAGCAACGAGGTTACCGTATGCACGACCGATAACATATTAACATGAAGACGGCCGATAGACCACATCCGGTTAGGCATCCGTTCCAGCAGCGTAAAAATTCCGTACATAAACGGCAGAAACAGGGCGAGCACATGACGCACCTGCGGTCCCAAATAATTCCACCAGGCCATCAGCACGCCATATCCGGCAAAAAGGCTGAAAGCAAACAGAATAAGGAAAAGATGTTTTTTTGCCAACGCCTGCGCCTGGCTGCGATTAAAACACAAGGCCAAGGTTGCGATCAAGAAATAGATGACCAGATATTTAAAAAAACCGAAAGAACTTTTGCACGTTCTCAACAAGGTCCGGGCGCCGCTGACCAATCGCACTCTGATATGATCGAGGCCGAATTTTTGTATATAGTTCTTTGCGCTGGGAATTTCATCCGCTTTCATCTGCGGCCAACCGAAGCGGTCGCCATGCGCTTTCGGTCCGGACCGCCACTCTTCCACATTGTCACACCAAAAATAAAAAGTGGAATTCACATTATAAAAATATTGGCCGTATATTTTTTTGCTATTGCGAATATAGGGAAAAACGACCAATGCAAAACAGAGGCCGACTGTCAGAATCTGTGCAAACCCGCGCCAGGCAAAAGCGGCACGACCGGACCTGCGGGCTGTATAAAAAATTTTCAGGATGGCGATGACGAGGAATGCCAGCAACTCGGGCAACACCGAAGCTTTCGTCAAATGTCCCAAACCGAAAAGCACGCCGGCCAAAACCGCCGTTTTCCATTCCGGTCGGACCAACATACCCCAGAGCGTCAAGAACAGCGCAAAATTGATGAAATAAAAAAGGATCTCCGCCTGCACATAGCCCGCCTTGAACACAAAGACGGTGAACGCGGTCATGATCCATAAATTAACGGCTGCAAACATCGACAGCCGCTTTTTTAGAAGAAAAAAGATCCACAACAACAGCGCCATGGACAACAGAATATTAAAAAGTTTGGCTTTTTGAAAAAATTGTTCCTCGGTCCAGTGGGGCTGATAAACCAGCGACAACAGAAACGGATAGAGCGGCATCCGGTTGCGGTCGCCGTAATAGGCATAACCGGTATCATGCAACAACCGTCCGTACTGCAAATAGCCGTTTTGATCATAACCGGTCACATCCTTATTGACCTGCCGGCCATGCAAAGTGGCGGCGTAATAAAACAGCCAGAGGGCTATAAGCAGCCCTCCGGCTATCAGCAGATTTTGTTTTGTCAAAACACGAACCATGATCAGTCGATTTTGCTTAAATCATCAGGCCGGTTTGTCGGCGCGGATGTTGATCTTCCAGCCAAACGGTTTGATCCAGGCCTCCGGCAAGGCGGAATAGACCGGAACAAAAATGTTGTTGAACAGCCAGGCTTTAACGCCGGTGCGCCGGGTTTTGAAGGGGTAGTAATGTTGCACCTCGGCAGTCACGTTTTCAAACTGATTGAAAAAGGCCTTTACCTCTTTAACCGAATAGATGTTGTTAAAGGGCGGATCCGCATCGACAAACTCGATGTTCTCACGTCCATACTTGTGCAGGAAATTAAACCACGACCAGCGGTTGTAAAAATGGAAGATCAGCGCCCGGCCGCCCGGCTTGAGTACGCGAAAAATTTCCGCGATAGCCGGACGGATATCTGCGGCTGTACAATGGATCACGCCGCGTGCGTAAACCGCATCAAAGGCGGCGTCCGGGAAATCCAGATGCAACGCGGTGGTCACCTTGAATTCAGCTTTCAATCCTTTGTATTGAAAAAACTTTTTTGCATACTCGATGGCATTGGGCGTCAAATCCGATGCGGTAACCAATACGCCGCGACTCGCCCATTCGGCAGAATCGCGGCCCATGCCGCAGCCGATTTCCAACAGCTTTTTGCCCCTGAGGTTGACCGACTCTTCATCCATCATCTTGTAAATCCAGTGAAAGCGGCTGGCCACGGGATCAATATGCTCGAAGAATTCAGGCGTGCCCTTGTCAATGGACATATCGGTTTGATACTGGAGGCCCAGGGTATGGGTGTTCCAATATTCTTTGCTTTCTTGTGCTGTACCTGACATAAATGGTTCATCCTTTTTATGGTTCATAAATACCGAAACCGATTTCATATCTTTCCGGCTTCAGAAATAGTTTATTTCAACATGTAATGTATGCAGTTCCGGCTTTAGCCGGAAAACAAAGCGCTTATTCCGGCTGAGCCGGCCGAAGCTGCCGCAAGGCAAAAACCACGCCGCCGCTCAAACCCATGACGAGGGTCATGCCGAAATCGATCCAGGAAAAAGCGATGGCCTCTGATCCGTCCACGCCTACCAGGCTCAGAAAAAAAACGTACAATCCCTCGCGCACGCCGATGCCGTTAATGGAAATGGGCAATTGCAAAACCAGCAAGACAATGGGAATGATGCAAAAAAAATAAAACAGCGACACGCCCAGATTTAAAGACAATGAAATAATATAATAATAAATCAGCACATTTACCTGCAACAATGCCGAAATGAGAAATGCTTTCAGCAAGGCGCTGCGGTGATCGCGCATGAAACGAAATGCCGCATACGCATCGCTGATTTTCCCGGCCACTTTAGCCAGTTTACATCTGATCATCAGCGCGGTTATTTTTCCCACAACCACACGGTTGGTGAGAATGAAAAATCCGGACACGCTGATGACAAAAAACGCCATCACCATGGGCAGCACCTGCCCGACGTTGCGGATCAAATTAAAACCGGCGCAAGCGGCCATTAATGCAATTACGGCCAGAGCCAGAATGCCCAAAACCCGTTCGGTGATCACCGTGACAAAGGAAGCCATATTGCGTCGCGAATAACGGCCGACATCGTACGCACGCACCGCATCGCCGCCGATGGTCGACGGCAGAAAATTATTAAAAAAATAGCCGACCAGTAAAGAACAAAAAAGTACGCTAAACGGCACATGAATATCCTGGACAGACAATAAATAACGCCAGCGAATACAGGAGATCACCTTGCCCAGACCGGCCATTGCCAATGCCACGATCAACCAGTTAAAGTTCACATTCATCAAGCTGGCAAAAATATTTTGCACAGGAATCTTGTGCAATAAATACCAGATGAGCAAGACGCTCATGATGAGTTTGGCGATGACGAAAATTTTTTTACGCATGCGACGATGCCTGGTTTTGCATTTCCTTCCAGGTTAACTGCAATCCCTCCTCCAGTGCGATCTGGGGCTGGAATCCCAATAAGCGTTGCGCTTTGGCAATATTAAAAGCGTTGCTGGTGTTGAAAAATTCCAAAGACCGGCTGGTCAGAGGGAGATTTATTTTAAAGGACGAACCCAGTTTTTCACAAGGCCCGGCCAGGAATTCGGCCAAACCCAGCGGCAGGCTGAACCACACCGGCTTTACACGCAGTACACGACCGATAGCCTCTGCCAACTCTTTCGTAGAAGCGGGTTTGGCGCCGGCGATGATGAACGTTTCACCGATGGCCTGCTCTTTTTCCATGGCCAGGTAATAGGCCGTCAACATGTCCGTGATGTGAATGGGATGGCGCAGATTGTCGCCCGGGCCAATCATGATGAACCGTCCCTTGCTAATCGTCCGAAATAATTTGGCCGTCCGCGGACAACCGGGTCCATAAACCCAGGCTGGCCTTAAAATCGTTATCGGAAAATGGGTTTTACGAAAAAAATCATTAACAACCTGTTCGCCCTGTAATTTTGTTTCACCGTATATCGATTGCGGATTGAACGGGCCGGTTTCATCTGCCGGCGGTTTCATCACATGACCATAAATGCCTACGGTGCTGGTATGGATGAATCGGCGCACGCCGCTTTCCTTGGCAGCTTGCAGCAATTCCTGCACCGCACTTACATTGACAGTTACATAAACCTCATTGCCCAGCGTCTGCTGCAAATGCGCACTGGCCAAATGAAAGACAATATCCACGCCCTGCAGTATTTCCTTCATCAATTTGTTGTCGCAGATATCGCCGACGACCACACGACAGGCTTCCTCTTCCTGCAGCTCTCGCAGACGATCGTCATGCATGTCCATCGCGATGACCTGATGTTTTTTTTGCAACAACCCCAGCGTCAGGTGTTTGCCGATAAAACCGTTAGCGCCAGTGACCAGTATTTTCATGACAAAGTCCTTTTCGAATTAAAGCCGGGCTTCCGAAATCGTCGCATAGTGTTCACCGCCGACAAAAAGCGCATCCAATTGCGACACAGCCCACAGGATCGGCGACAGGACTGAGAACAGTTTATAGGACAGACCGTGTTTCTTCAGATCTTGCTGCGATGTTGGGGCAATGACCCCCTCTTTGTGTTCGTTGTTGCCTTTGTTCATCACGCGGACATAGACAAAGTTAATAGTCAACTCAATCAATTCCGTGATGAGTCGTGAGTACCCGCCGCTGCGGGTAACCGTATAACCGGCGCGTTGCAAAGCATCGCTCAGCTCGGCGATGGTATAACCGCCGCGCACATGACCGTATTTGTCGGGCGTCATGCCCATGCGGTTGCGCAAACGATTGGCCACCAGCGGCGCGCCGGCATTGGGCACGGTCACGATGACGCGGCCGTTCGGCCGCAGATTGGTTTGCAGTCGCTTCATAAAAGCGACATCCGTACGAATATGTTCCAGAACATCCAGCACCACAATCACGTCAAAAGAATCCGGCTTGTAACAGGATCCCCTCTCATCCATATGCACCAGACGACCATGAGTCAGTTGCCGCAAGCTGGCAAGATTTTCATCCTGCAGGTCGGCATGGAACCAGTTGCCGCCGTGTCGGATAAAATAATAATTCATGGCGCCGGTGTTGTCGCCGCAGGTCAACAACAAGCAGTTCTTGCCCTGGGCCGGACCGACAAACTCTAACAAGGCCTGCACCTTTTTTCGCTTTTTAATGGAGCGATTGAACATCTCTAATTGCCATGGCGTTTCGGACATGCTTGATTCCATTTTGATTCTCTTTAGACTTTTTTTATGCAACCTGAACCGAGCAAAAGCGTAATCCTCGAGGTTGTCAAAAAAATAACTATGGTAAGTAGTCCCGGCTACTTAGCCGGAAATTTCACCGCCTAAAGGCGGAACTACATGCTAATTAAAAATATAAAGATATTTATTGTTTGTATAATAGTGTTCTTGCTGCTTATTTAATACTGAAACCAAAGGTCGAACTTTGGACAATCGCAAGGTTATTACTCGAGCGACCGTCTTCAGCAGCAATTCTACCGGGGATAAACGGCCTCGGTTTCCGCAATTTCCTCTTGACGTTTCTGCACAGACCAACCCAGTTCCTGCGCCATGCAATCAGCGCAGGCGGCCAACGCCTCATGACCGGGATGGCCGGCTGTGCCCAATTCTGTACGACGCAGTACTACGTCACTCAACTTGATCGCCATTTCATTACGTACGCCGTGCCGGACTTCAGCGCGTAAAACCTCCGTGTTCGCTGCCAGAGGCGCTAAATCCTCTGCAGCGGCATCCCGAATGACCTGACGATATGCGGCGCCGTAATTTTGCAAAAGATGCCGTATGGTTTTTTCGTTCAAGCCTTCAGGCCTGCGCGCAATTTCATTTTGCATAAAAGCCGCCACATTCTCCATTTCGCCGCCGTGAATGGGCGTGATATGGCTGGTGGAACGCGGAGGCCGGTTGCCCCATTTTTTAAATATCGCATCCACGGTTTTAACAGCCACGTCCCGGGCCGTGGTGTATTTTACGCTGACCACGCTCATCAGGCCGTCCATCTGCAGATCTTTCTGATGATCCACAATGCGATAATGCTTTTGCAGTTGCACATCACCCGAGTCCGGATGCACGGCCGTCATGGGCAAAAAGCCGCGATGCACCAGCGTTACCTCCTCCGGCCGCAGCTCGGCGCCCGGCAAGGCATCATTGACTTGTTGCACCATTTTTTCAATATGTTCGGCTGTCGGACGGAATGTATCCGGCGTTCCGTCGTAGGGATCATGCCAGGTGCCGATCATGGAGATGTTGCGCCACGGCGCCACAAACAGCAAACGCGATCCCTTGTTGATGACGGCATCCTTATCCTTAAACTCGATTTTGGCGGATACGCCGGCGCCAACGGAACTCAACTGTCTGGACACCACCATATTCATGGCGGTGGATAATCGCAGAACCTGTGTTTGGCCGTTCAGAGTGTTCGGCAAATCATTGCTCCAGCCGCCGGCGTTATTGACCACCATGCGACTGCGCACGGCAAACGTTTCTCCGGTGAGCTGATCGCGCACGTGCACGCCGATCACGCGCCGGCCTTCAACGAGGCATTTCTCCGCGCGCACATAGTTGGCCATCTCAGCGCCGCGACCTGCTGCCGAGTGCAGATAAGAAAACAACAAACGTTCGGAATTATACACCTGAGCGTCGTACCACATGGCGCCGCCGGTCATATTTTTATCATCCACATTCGGGATGAGCCGGCGCACCTCTGCTTTGGATACGATACGACCCATCGGCAGCCGTCGGCCGCGCTCCAACCCGCGGTTGCGATCCATACTGATGACGTCATTCATCAGCATGGCCACGGTCATTACCTCGGATCCTTTGATAAAATGACCATAGGTCGGCATCAGACAGGGAAAGGCGTGCACCAGATGCGGGGCAATGGCCATGACGATGCGCCGTTCCACAATGGATTCGCGCATACGCACAAAATCAGCGTGCTGCAAATAGCGCAAACCGCCATGAATCGTTTTTAAACTGTTTGAAGAGGTGGCGCCGCCAAAATCCCCTTTTTCAATCAGCGCAACAGCCAGACCGCGCAAAGAGGCTTCGTGCGCCAGGGCGGCGCCGTAAATGCCGCCGCCGACGATGAGCAGATCAAAGGAATGATCGGCTAATTTTTTCAGATCGCGTTGCAAGTTTCATCTTCTCTAGTTTAAACTGTCAGGCGCCATAGCGTTCACGCCACATTTGATACATCATGAGCGCCCATAAACGATGGCTGTGATTTTCTCTGCCGGCGAGATGTTCGTGCATCAGCTTTTGCACATAAGCGGGTTGAAACTCGCCGCTGGACCGCAAGCGCCGTTCGCCAAGATACTCTTCCATCAGGGGACGCAGTTCCTTTTTCATCCACTGTTTAATGGGGATGCTGAACCCTTCCTTGCCGCGATGCAGAATCATCTCCGGCAGAATGCCCCGCATGGCTTGTTTCAAAATATATTTGCTCTGTTTGCCGGCCAGGCGCAACGCCGGCGGCAAGGCCGCGCAAAATTCCACCAGGCGATAATCGAGAAAAGGCGTACGCGCTTCCAAAGAAACCAACATGCTCATGCGATCCACTTTGACGAGTATATCATCCACCAGATAGGTCATGATATCCGCGTATTCCTGCTGGTCCAACGGATCGGACGAGCTGCATGCGCTGAATTTTTCCAGAATAAAATCATAGGGATCCTGGTCCTTCAGGCTGTGCAGCAAGTCGGGCGTATACAATTTTTCTTTTTCCGACTGCTGTAAAAAAATCATCCAGCGCACATGCTGCAACGCGGCAGGCAAACGCATGCCTTCGAGAAAACGGCGCGATTTGTTGATCAACCCTTTTTTCTTTTCCGTGGGCGGCCAGGCAAACACCGCCGGCTCTAGAATTTTTTTTCTCAACCACAGAGGCATACGCGCAATCCGACGCGCCAGACGATCGGCCAGATAGGCGTCATAGCCGGCCAACAACTCGTCTCCCCCATCGCCGGATAAAATCACCGTCACGTTCTTACGCGCCATTTCCGAAACCATCAACGTGGGGAACACGGAAAAATCGGCAAAGGGTTCATCCAGTTGACCGACAATGCGTTCGGTCAATTGCACCGCATCCGGGGTGATGATTTCTTCATAGTGCTCGGTCTGAAACTGCCTGGCAACCGCCCTGGCAAAAGGCAACTCGTTGTACGTTGCATTGGTGAAACCAATGGAAAACGTCTTTACCGGTCGATTGCTGGACCGGGCCATCATCGCGACGATCGAACTCGAATCCAGTCCGCCGCTTAAAAAAGCTCCCAGCGGCACCTCGCTCATCAAACGGATTTTCACGGCATCGTGAAAGAGCGCTAAAAACTCTTCTGTCAAAGATCGTTCATCCCGCTGGTCGGCCATATACGATAACTGCCAATACGGTTTGATGGTTATGCGCCCGGCCTCCAGCAACAGGTAATGAGCCTGGGGCAATTTACCGATCGCCGTAAAAATCGACAAAGGGCTAGGAATATACTCAAATGTAAGAAAATTATCAAGCGCTTTTGCATTGACCTGACGCGCTACATCGCGGCACTGCAAAATGGATTTAATCTCGGAACCAAAAAGAAATTTTTCGTGATCCAGATAATAATACATCGGTTTCACGCCCAACCGGTCTCTGGCCAGGAAAAGCCGCTTGCGCTGGGCGTCCCAGATGGCCACGCCGAACATACCGTTGAGTTTTTTCGGACAATCCACGCCGTACTCTTCATAAGCGTGCAGAATGACCTCGGTATCCGCGTGAGTGCGAAACATATGGCCGGCAGCTTGCAGTTCGGCGCGTAAAGCGCGATGGTTGTAGATTTCACCGTTAAAAACAATGGCCCTGTCGCCGGCTTCGTTGAAAATCGGCTGCTGTCCGCCGGCCAGATCGATAATACTCAAGCGTCGCATGCCCAGTCCGATGTTGTTCAGCAGCAACCGGCCTTCCTCATCCGGGCCGCGATGGTGAATGACATCGGTCATGGATTGCAGCAACGGCGCTGCTACTGCCCGCGATTCATCATGATAAACAATGCCGCAAATACCACACATGTATTCCTCTTAAAAAAATTCAGAGCCGGGGACGCAGCGAAAAGCTCCAAATATTTTTCTCTCATTCATAGAGCTGATTGGCTGCGTCGCGCGCTATGCACCGCTTGTTCTACGATCCATTGCGTTTTTCGCAGGTAATCCTGATAGCTGTAATTCTTTTCAGCCAATTGGCCGGCAGCCATTGACACCTGGCGGGCTTGATCCGGATGATCCAGAGTCCACAGGACAGCCCTGGCAAAATCAACAGGGGTCGGCAACGCCAAAACGGCGACCGCCGGAGTGAGGATTTGCGTATGCGTCACGTGATCCGTAGCGACAATCGGTTTGCCGGAACGCAGATAGGAATAAATTTTAAGCGGGGAATTGGTTCCTTGCATACGGGTGGACACCAGCATATCCGCCAGATCGATATAGCTGGGAACGCATTGGGGCGCAACAAAACCGGCGAACGAAAAATATTTTTCCACGCCCTGCTCATGAGCCTGTTGTCGATAAAGGCGAGTCTGCTCTTCACGACCGCCAACCACCACAAAACGTACGTCGGTTCGACCACTGGCAACAACCTGCACGGCGCTCGCGATCAACAACGAGATGCCCTGATACGGTTCCAGCGTGCCGTAATAAAGAATAATTTTTTCCCTGCCGAGGCCCAGCTGTTTTTTAATCTGTTCCTGTTGGTTGCTGTCCGGCGGAAAAACGATGCTGTTATCCGCCACATTTTCTATCAACACGCTGGTGGTTTGCGGAAAACGGTCCTGTACGTAATGCATGAGCTCCGGACAGATGGTGATGACGGCGCCGGCCGATTGAATGGTCCGTTTCTCCAGCCGCTCAAAAAGCGCAATCAGCGATTGCGAGCGGGAAAACCTGAAATTCGTCAGCTGTTGCGGCAATGAAGAGTGCATATCGTACAGATGCGGCAGTCTGAAGCGACTCGCCAAACCGACGCCGAAAAAGCCGGCCTCTTCATGCGTATGCAGTAAATCGTATCGATTTTTCTTTAACAGCCCCCGGGCCCGCAGGTAAAGCGCAGCATCGAGTAAAATCTTGGCGTTGGATGGTCCGATCTTGACGTCGCGAATGCCCGGAATAGGAGCGGCCCGGAATATGCGCAAACGGGTCATGGGAACATCCTGGCCGACATGATAGGTAGCCAAATCGACCTGATGGCCCAGGGTCGTTAACGCTTTGATGCGGTGTAGAACGCTGAAAGGAGTGCCGCGCGGCTGAAACCACGGCTGAGGGGCTATCATGAGTATGCGATAACGGTCTGATCCGTCGGGCATGGCTGTACTTTCCAAATTACTGATCGGTTCCTGGCGGACGTCGATCGAAATGAGCGTGTGTTGTAATATCCGTTGTGATGGTTTAAAAGAAAACGGCGCGCACCGAATTATTCTGCCCCGTAACCGACCAGAACAACAAAAAAGGTGCGAAATAAAATTTTCATATCAAGCATCAGTGACCAGTGGTCGATATATTCCAGATCCATTTTCATCCACTGATCAAAACCGATCTTATTGCGGCCGCTGACTTGCCAGATGCAGGTAATGCCGGGTTTGAGACTCAGTCGACGACGTTGCCATATTTTATAGTTCTCCACTTCATTGACCAACGGCGGCCGCGGACCGACGATGCTCATATCGCCTTTGAGCACATTGATCAACTGCGGCAATTCATCGATGCTGGTGCGACGGAGGAAATGACCGAGCTTGGTGATGCGTGGATCGCGCTTCATTTTAAATACGGGCCCATCCATCTCGTTTTGTTCCAGCAGTTCCACTTTGAGCTTTTCCGCATTCTCCACCATGGAACGGAATTTATAGAAAACGAATTTGCGACCATTAAGACCACAGCGGATCTGTTTAAAAAAGACCGGACCCTTGGAGGTTAATTTGATCAACAGCGCCACGATCAGCAGCAAAGGAGAAAACAGAAACAGGGCAAGCGCCGAGATGACGATATCCACAAACCGTTTAATGAACAGCTGCCACTCGCGGGCGTGAAAAGTTTCAAACTCGAGCAGAGGATAGCCGTTAAAGTCGGTTTGCCGGGTTTGTGCGATATGGAGATTGTAAAGGTCCAATGAGATGGAGCTGGACACGCCCACCTCTTCACAGGCCAGAATAGCGTCCTCGATGCGGTGCAACCAAAGACGCGGCACCACGAAAATGACGCGATCGATGACCAGACGATTGACGAGGAACGGGATGTCCTGCAAACGGCCGATCACCCGATACCCTTCCACCTCCTTGCCGTACAAACCATGTTCGTCGTCGATCAGGCCGACGATGCGCAATCCCCAGGTGCGATGCATATGGACCGCACGGATGAAATCACGCGCACGTTTGCCGGTTCCGACGATCAGCAGGTTTTCCTGATTGTAGCCTTTGGAATGAATGATATCCAGGATATATAAAAAGAGGTGCTTTTCTGCCAGCATCAGCAGAAAGCAGGTCAGAGTCAATATGGAAAAATAGAGGCGGCTGTATAATTCCATCTTGAATAAAAAGATAAAACTGCCGGATGCCAGCGTGGCCCAGAGGCTGGAGACGAAAAGATTCCAGGTCATTTTACGGGCGGTTTGGATGCGAAATCCCTGATAGACGCCGTTCAAGGAATAAACGCCGACCCAGAGGAGCGGAAAGACCAACAACATTTGCCAGTAAGCGGAAGCAAAATACAAAAATCCGGCAAAAGTCGGCACATCGCCATAGGCCTTGATGTTTAATTGGGCAATGGTGCGGATGTAAACATCGATGAAATACGCGATCGGAAACGCCAGCGTGATCGTCAGCAGATCGCCGATCTTCATGATGCTGCCGATAAATTTTTCCTTTTCAGAAACCATAACCCATTCGCATCAGAGTTAATTGGATGATCGGGCTACTCCCGATTATTTATTAAATGTGTTAGACCCGGCCAGAGACGGTTAAATACTTTTGCTTTTCTCTGAACCAATCGACAAACAGCGGTATCCCTTGATCCACAGAAGTGTTGGGACGATAATCCAATTCTTCCGCTGCACGGGAAATATCCGCACTGGTCACAGCCACGTCGCCGGGTTGTTCCGGAAGAACCTGCAACTCGGCTTTTTGCTGCAAAGCGGCTTCCAGCAATTCTATAAGATGCCGCAGTTCGGTGGTTTGCGATTCACCGAGATTATAGATTTTAAAACCGTTGCAGCGCTCCAGCGCTGCGGTCATGCCCTGCAAAATATCGTCAATAAAAGTATAATCGCGTCGGGAGCGACCGTCGCCGAATACGGGAACCGGCTTGCCTTCGGCAATCAAACGTGCAAATTTATGTATGGCCATATCCGGACGTTGCCGTGGTCCATATACGGTAAAAAAACGCAGGCAGGTGACGGAAATCCCATAAAGATGATGATAAGCGTGACAAATCACCTCGCCCGCTTTTTTGGTGGCCGCGTAAGGAGAAACAGCCGCATCGGTTTGGTCCGATTCAGAAAACGGGATTTTTTGATTAGCGCCGTAAACCGAGGAAGAGGAGGCGAACAACAGGCGCGCGACGTCAAAATGGCGACAGCACTCCAGGAGGTTGATGGTGCCGGTCAGATTGACCTGGCTGTACAGTTGCGGCTCAGCCAGAGACGGCCTGACGCCGGCGCGGGCCGCCAGATGAACGACGGCGTCAAATCGGTTTTCCTCGAAAAGACGCTGCAGCAGCGAGTGATCGAGAATATCACCTTCCTGGAGCGTATACGCATGCAGACCGGCCAATCCGGATATGTTGTCCCGTTTCAGGGCCGGATTGTAATAATCGTTAAAATTATCCAGAGCGATCACCGTGTGCCCCAGAGTCAACAATCGGGCTGAAAAATGCGACCCGATAAAACCCGCGCCTCCCGTCACCAAAATCTTCATGCACCACGTTCCGATTTAATAATGATAATAACTATAGTTCTGCACCAACACCGCCTCTGCGCCGTTGAGTATCGTACCGATGAGGTTCACCGGCACGGAATTAAATATCTCCAGCTTGTCTTTCGCCACGTTGCGCTGGGTCTTTCCGGAGCGCACCACCATGGCAACGGCATCCACCTGTGTGCCGATGACCACGGCATCGGTAGCCGCTTCCAAAGGCGGTGAATCGAACAGGATCAGATCGAATTTCCGCCTCACTTCGTTCAAAAAGCGCTGCATCTGCAGCGAACCCAGCAACTCGGACGGATTGGGCATCAAAGTTCCGTAACTGATAAAGGACAAATTGGGCACATGGGTTTGTTGCACCGCTTCCGACAGCGTGACGCTCCCGCTCAGGTAATTGGCCAATCCCGGTTCTTTCTTCATACGAAAGGTGTTGTGCAGCACGCCGCGACGCAAATCCGCATCCACCAGCAGGGTATTGGTGCGTTGTTGGGCAAAAATAATCGCCAGATTGCTGGCGGTAAACGATTTGCCTTCCTCCGGTGCGACGCTGGTCAGAACCAGCGTATGAATGCGCTCCCGTTTTTTGGAAAATAAAATCTGTGTGCGCAAGGCGCGATAGGATTCACCGATGGGCGTGGGCGAATAATCATGGGTCACCAATTGCCGGTCGATATGCTTGGCTTTTTCAAAATCATGATATTCCGGGATGTCCTTAAAATCCACCACCGGGATGGCGCCCAACACGGGGAGCTTTAAAAAGTTTTCAATGTCGTCCACCGTGCGGATGCTTTTATCCATGAAATCAATGCCCGCGGAGATCAGCAAACCCAGAAACAATCCAAGACTGGCGCCTATGGCGATCTTTTTGGTTTTGCTGACCGTTTCAGAAGTGGGCCGACTGGCCGGATCGAGAATGCTGATCTCTTCCCCTTGCACATTCTCGATCAGGTCGTTCTTTTGCATTTCCTCCAATATGGTTGCATAATTGCCCTCGCAGATCTTTTTCTGTCGCTGCAAATCAGCCAGAACGCTCTCATCGCTGGGCAATTGACGTTGACGATTCATCACCGCCGTCTGTTTTTCACGAGCCTGCTTTTCCTGTTCCACCAATTGCGAACGATATTGCGATGCAAAAGCGATTATTTCGTCCTGCGTTTTTTTTATTTTCTGCTTTTGCGTTTTATATTCCTTGCTGATTTCACCATAGTTAGCGTCGAGTTTTTTCAAATCCGCGAACTGTTGGCTCAATTGGTTGGATAGCACTTTCAGATAGGTCTCTTCGCTCATGGGGTTGTAATGGCACAATTCGTTGACGATAAACTGGCGGAATTGTTCCGGGTCTACGCCCGGGTCCGCCGTGTTCAGCTTTTCCAACAATCCGGAAATCTGCTCACGATAGATCGGTAATTCACGCATCAGCTTGTTGACGGTGCCCAGCTCTTCGCTGATGTTTTTTTTCTCGTGCTCCAGGGAGAGAGGGTAACGCTCCTGAAAGATGCGCAAGTTGACTTCTGCCTCTTTGAGCGCTTTCTCCGCAGCGTCTTTTTTCAATTCCAGATTTCTGCGATTGCGGTTTACATCGCGGTCCTTGAGGCCGATGGATTCCTTTCGATAGATCTCGGCAATGCGATTCAGCCGCGCCGGTAAAGTCTGATAGTCCGTGCCGGTCATGGTGAGCGTCATCAGACCGCTTTTATTGCTGAAATTGACCGTCACGCTGCTGGTGAGTTGACCGATGGCTTGTTCGAAAGGATTGATCTTAAAGCTCACCTCTTTTTTCATGGCAACAAAATCAGGACGCAGTCGGAAGGTAAAGCCGTTGACGCTGCGGCTTTGATCCACGACGTCCCAGACGCTGCAACTGTCCAGGGCGTTTACCATGCCGCGCGGTTCCGTCTGGAACAGAAAAAAACGGCCGCTGTCGTCGATGCGCAACAAATATTTGCCCGGCGTCGGCGTGGTGGTGGTGGAAAACTCGGCAAAAATACCATTGTCCCAAACACTGCCGTTCGTATCGGACAGCGAGAGGGCCAAGCCCAATTTCGCGGTCAGCTGTTCATAGAAGGAGCGCGATTTCATCTCGATCAAACGGTCCAAAGTCATCAGACGTTCGGCGTCCGGATCAAAAGATCGCGCTTGTATAACCAGATTGGTTTTATACTCAGGAACGACTTTTTGCGCTTGTCGATGGAAAAGATAGGCGAACAGCAACATCAACAACAAGATAAGCCACTTGCGCTGCCAAAAACCCCGCAAAAACTTGACAAAATCGAGTCCACCGGCTGACGCGTTCGGCGCCGCGTCGAGAGCATCAAAATCATCCGGATATTGATTCATCATCAACTACTTTTTATAATCCAATAAAGTCACATAAAAGGTCAGCATCGATAGGCCAAAGGTAAAATAACGCATAATGGTGTCCATAGTCAAACGATTGATGCGCGGTGCGATGATGGCGTCGCCGGATTCAATGCCCAGCTCGGCCAGGGAAACGCCTTCATAATAGGCTTGCTCAAAATCGCGCGAAATCTGTTCGTCCTTGCGTTGAATGTAAACCCCGCGCAGATCATAATTCTGCATGCCTCCGCCCGTTTTGACCAATTCCCAAAACGAAGAGTTCAGATCGACCCGATAGAGCCCCGGCTTGATGAACGTCCCACGCAGCGTCACGCGTGCCAAGGGAACAACCGCAACCTTGGGATTCTCGATGAACTGCTTGAATTTGTTCTCCAGTATTTCAGAGATCTCGCGCGTAGTGGAATTGGCGACATGCGTCTTGCCCAACGAAGCCAGATCGATATTGCCGTCCCCGTCGACCAGCTTGACCGAGTCCTGAAAAAGCACGATGAATTTATGGTCACTCGGTATATAGCCGCTGTAAATGCGCAATTGCAAAGCATCGCCGCTTTTTACCCGCATCTCCCGTTTCAAAGTCGGCAAGGTCTGGCTGTGCACCAGACTGAGGGTACCTACCCAACTGCACAGAAAAAAAATCAACAGATAAAAACGCTTACCCCATCCGGGAAGCATGCATCTCTCCTTTATTCATCACCATTCGAAAAATCGTTCGCTTTTTCAACGAGAACGATAAAAACGATACCGCTTGGCTTTGCTGTCCAGACCGATTCGCTTCATCAAGGAACAGAGCTTGAAAAAACCAACCCGTGTGTAACCAAAGCGCGGCGAATAGAGCTGTTTCTTTATGGTCCAGGCGCCCATCAGCGGATTTTCAGTGACCAATTTTTTAACTTTTTCGGTAAGAGGTAAATCGATTTCATCCGGTTGTCGCCGTCCACCGACCGGCGCCGGTCTGGACATGGTTTTGATTTCGTTGGCCACCGGCGGAGGAGGAGAAACCATCTCATCCAAAACCGTATCCTGCTGCCAGCTTTGATTGCTCTTATAAGCATCCATGCGGACCGTGACCAAGGAGCGCAGATCCACACCCCGGCTGATCTCATAATCGTCAATCGCCTCTTCCAGCGAATCATAGCTGGCCAGAATGCGATTGAATTCCAGCATTTCAAACACCTCAAAAACATCGGGCGTCATTTGAATGATCTTGAGATCGCCGCCTTTTTCACGCAGCCCGCGTATTTCACCGACAAAAACTCCCCATCCGGCGCTGCTGACATAATTGACAAATCCCAGATCAACGATAAACTGACAAACCCCCTCCTCCATGGTTTGCAGCAATAAACGCTGCAATTCCGGCGAGGTGGTTGTATCCACATATCCCCGAACGCGAAACAGGGCAATATCCTGAAAAACACCTATGCGGTCAACCGTTATTTCAATACCATCCATGAATCGCCTGCTCTGCAAACCCCACTTTAGACATGGCAAAATGCCATCACCTGAATAGGCCTAGCCACACCTTTTTCAAAATTGTATATATCGCAAACAGCATGCCAAGCTAATTAGAATCAGCGGGATGGAAAAGTTTTCCGTCTGGATTTTTCGCTAAAGTACGAATTTTTCCTATTAATACAATGTACTGTTTTTATTTTAATTAAATATATAAAATTTTGCAGCGGACAAACGAACTCGGCTGAAATTTCAGCTTTATCCGATGAAACGGAAATTTCATGCCTATCGTCGAGTAGCTCTGTCTAGATGCGAAACATGATGTTTCACTATAGGACACCGGAGGTCAGACTATGGATGCAAAAAAATACCCCTGAGCAACAGGGGTTAAGGGATATGGCGCAAGCTACTTTTTCTTTTTTATATTTTCTGTCCGCTGCAAGAGTTTAAGGTACTTTTCTGCAGCGCTTTTCCAGCAAAAATCGATTTTCAACGCTTTCTTGACCATCTTTTGCCAACTTTTATCATCTTGATAGCACTGAACGGCGTTTTTCACCGCCTCATACACCGCTTTTTTATCACATTCGTCAAAATAGAAATTCTTGCATTTGCCTTCACCGGATTCGCCCAGTGCTTCCAAAACACAGCCGATTTTATTTACCAGAGGAATGGAGCCATAGCGTAAATGAATCATTTGTCGCGCAATCTGTTGTTCGGTGCAATCCGCCATTAACGTCAGATCACATCCGGCGATGAGGCGATGCAGCATCGGCTCATCCGGCGCCGTTACAATAGCCAATTGGCCTGGATTGCTTTTGCGAAGTTTTTCCAAACCTCGGCGTTTGCTTGCCTCGTCATTAAAGACCAGCGCCACGTTGACATGCAATCCCAAAATACGATCCAACACCTCAAAAACCGAATCACCCTGCTTGCCTTCGCTGCCGTCAAAAAACATAGCCAGCAGCGGTCGGTTCTCCTGAGAAGACAATTCGAGGGTGTTCAACAATTCCTGTTTAACGGTCTGCTTGCCTTTCAGTTGATTGACGCTGTAGGTTTCAGCCAAATGTCGATCCACCTCCGGATTCCACACCGTATAATCGATGCCGTCCAAAACCTCCGTCACATGCTCTTTTCGCTTTTTCAGCACATCAAAAAGACCGAATGCCAATTCCGGTTCTTTCCAAATATGGGTTAAATGGATGGCGTTGCCGGCGCTGATGATGTCGGCGTTCAGCAAACCGGCCTTGAGCAGGTTGGCGCGGTTGTTATGCATCAGTTCCTGGTAGGCCACGGCATCTTTGTTCAGACCAGCCTGTTTTAAAATCAGTTCGGGGAACGCGCCCTGGCGTTTAAAATCATGGACAGCCAGCAGTGAAATGCATTTGGCGAAAAAGGCATCTTCTTGATATTCGTTTTTCAACAACCAGGGTATCAATGCGGTGGTCCAATCGTTGCAGAAAATCAATTGTGGATCCCAGTGTAAAAGCTTGCTGGTTTCCAGTGCGGCGCGACAAAACAGAATAAAGCGATGGGCATTGTCCGCGGTTTCCTGAGCGGTTTTCGCATCCAGGGCAAGATCCAATTTATCGAAATAGGGTTTGTAATCAAGGAAATAAACCTGAACTTTTGTTTCAGGCAAAAAAGCGGATTTGGCGTTAACGACATAGCGCGCGTCGCCCTGCTGGATGGGTATTTCTTTCAAACGAATCACTTCGCGCAGGGTATATTTGCGTTCGCTGATGGTGCCGTATTTCGGCATCATCACGCGAATATCATGTCCCATTTCAAAAAGCGCCTTGGGCAGAGAGCCGGCAATTTCCGCGATACGACCGTTTTTGACAAAAGGCGCAACTTCCGATGAAAGATATAGAATTCTGAGCCGGGTTTTCATGATGGTACAGCCTCGTTAATAAAAAAACGTTCACCTGCCGCGTCGCATTTATTGCGCCATTGGCATTCTATAAGATATTAAATTTTATTGACAAAATCAATAAAAAATCGCCCGGGCCATGGCCTCCCGGGCGATAACTGGTTCATTTGCTTATTTTACATGATTGGCTTACAGACGGGCGAGGTATTCTTTAGCGCGCTGCAAATATTCGCTGTCCGGATAATTGCTGATCAACTTTTCGAACTCGTTCTTGGCTTTTTCCACATTGCCGATGCGCAAATAACACAATCCCAATTTCAATTGACTGTCGTCGTATTTATCCGAATCGCTGTAGGTAAATACTTTTTCAAACTCGACAATCGCCTGATTGTAATAATTGATGCCGTAATAGCATTCACCGATCCAGTACTGACAATTATCCACCAGAGATTTCTCACCGCCGCTTTCCACCAGCTTGGTGAAAACCGAGATTGCTTGTCGGTACTTTTTGGCTTCATAAAGACGGCGACCATGGTCGTAGCGTTCTTTGAAACTGGCGCCGGACACCAGAGGTTCTGAACCGCTTTTTTCCGATCTATTCAACTGCTCTTGCAAACTGGCAATGCGGCGGTCCCTTTCCGCCAGCTCTGCCTTGAGATCAGCCAGATCGGTATTTTTGTGTTTGACCTCATCGTCCAGCTGTTGCACGGTGGCCTCCATATTGGCATCCGTTGCAGCAGCAGGGTCCTGGGTCGTGGCATCGCTGGTCCCGGCTTCTTTGGCTTTATTGATGCCCAGCAAGCGCAACACGTCCTCTTCATCAGAACTTTTCGCAGGTTGCTTTTCTGTTTTGACGCTATCCGGTTGTGATTCCGTATAAAACGCGGCTTCATTGGCAGCCGGACTCTTTTTGGAACCGGCGCATCCCATCCACACCGACAGACTGATCGCCAGTACGATCAAAAACCAGTGCAAAATCTTGCATGATTTCATGGTGTTCTCCCACAGATTATTGGACCGAATTCTAATCTCACCACTAGGAACCAAGCCCCTCACACCTGAAGAGCAGGAAGATGCCGGACAGGAGATGCCAACAGAGCGCTAAATAGAATAACTTCTTTTATTTTAATATAGTTAAAATATCCAATTTACGCTTAAAAATCAAGAGTTTTTTTATTTTTTTAACTCGGTCGCACAGAATGTGGTCCCGCATCGGCCGCCTTACGACGATTCTTAAATACAAGTCCGATGCCCAGCAATATAAAAATAAAACTGATAGCCTGATTTTGCGAAATGCCTTTGCCGGCGATCGTCAGCAATACCATCGAGTCTTCATAATAGCGAAAAAAATCTATGGTGAACCGTCCGATGCCGTAGAGGATGAAAAACAGATGCAGTTGAAATCCGGTATAACGGATTTTTCTTTCTGCGAGCAACATGACTGCAAACATGATCAATCCGTAAAAAGATTGAAAGAGTTGCGTAGGATACAAGGCCACATCGCTGTAAAAAGCGCCGGCCGGACTATCATGAGGAAAGATGACGCAGAAGGGTCCGTGCTCACACGGCAAGCCGAAACAACAACCGTTCAAATAACACCCCAACCGGGTGATGGCCTCACCTAAAGCAAACATGGGCAAGATTACGTCGGCAAAAGCCAAAAATGGCAGTTTTTTCTTCCATAAATAGATCCAACAGGTAAGGATCGACAGGATCACGCCGCCCAACATGGTCAATCCGGCTATGCCGATTTGCCCGTTGCTCTGAATGGGACTGATGGCATCCAGCCAGTGGCCGCGGAACTCATCCAGATGAAAGACGACATACATCAACCTGGAACCGACAATGGCGCTGATGATGATCAACACCGAAACGTCCATGATCTGATTGGGATCGACGTTTTTCTTTTTTGCGCGCTGAACCGATAGCCAGATGCCCAGCAGAAACGAAATGGCCAACATAAAGCCATACGAACGAATTTCCAGCGGTCCCAGCTTGAATAACACAGGGTACATAATATCTCTCCATATTAAAATAAATACAGCCGCGTCAATGGCTGGCGGCGTTGCAAATGATCCCGGCAATGGCCATATTGGTCAACATGGCCGAACCGCCATAACTGATAAAGGGCAACGGCACTCCGGTCACCGGCGCTACGCCCATGGTCATGCCGATGTTTAAAATAATTTGAAAAGCCAGCATGGTCATTAATCCCACGGTCAACAAACTGGCGTAACGATGATGGGCAGACGAAGCGATTTTCACGGTTCGATACAGAAAGGTGAACAAGATAATCAACACCGCCAACGAGCCGAAAAATCCCCACTCTTCGGCTAACACGGAAAAAATGAAATCCGTGTGCTGCGCCGGCAAAAAACGCAGTTGCGTCTGCGTACCGTGCAGCAGCCCCTTGCCGAGCAACCCGCCGGAACCTATGGCCACTTTGGATTGAATGATCTGATAGCCGACGCCTTTGGGATCAGACACCAATCCCAAAAATGTCAAGATGCGCTGTTGCTGATAACCGTGCAAATTGTTCCACAAAACCGGCGCCAGCAAGCCGACCGAGATGTTGATGGCGAACACGCTCAGAAACACCCACTTGCTTCGCCGGGAAAGATACAGCACCGTGGCAATCAACGCCATGACCAGAAAAAAAGAGACAATATGAAACGATGCGATAAATGCAACCAGCGGCGATACCAGGATAAAAATGGTGAACGGACTCAATCCGCGCCAATACAACATGGGAATCAACACGGATAAATACACCAGAGCCGTACCCAGATCCGGTTGTTTGATTACCAGGATAAAGGGCGCCAGCGCCAGGGCAAAAGTAACCAGCAAATGACGCAGTTTATTGGGTGAATGCGTCTCTACTGAAAGATAGTGAGCCAGGGCAATAACCAGCACCGGCTTCATGAACTCCGACGGTTGAATTTTGATGCCGGCGAACTCGAACCAGCGTTGACCACCGCCGGCAATGGCGCCGAACACATCCAGCAGCGCCAGCATCAACAGCAAAATACCGTACAGGGCGTAACAACTGGTGTAAAAAACTACCGGTGGAATGCGCGACGACAAATAGAAAATCAACAAACCGAGTCCAATCCAGGCCAGCTGTTTGTTAAAATTGTCGCGCACCGACTCGGTAGGGCTGGAATAGGTGGCGCTGTAGACCGCCAGCAGGGAAAAAAAAGAAAACAACAAAACGCAGATCAGGATGACGCGATCCATTTTTGTTTTTTTAAGCTCTGGAAGCAACATGGCTCTTTCTCTCACCGCATGGCGGTTTTTTGTGCATCCGGCAACGTCGCCTGTTTGCCGTTTAAACTGAAATAGCGGTTGAACATCACGCCGGCCAGCGGTGCGGAATAGGCGCCGCCGCCGCCCACGTTTTCCATCAGGACGCAAATGGCGACGAGCGGATTTTGGGCCGGCGCAAAACCGACGAACCAGGCATGAGGTTCACCATGCGGATTCTGCGCCGTGCCGGTCTTGCCGCACACCATCACATTCTGCATGCGGCTGGCCTGGCCGGTGCCGCCCGCCGCATTGACAACGCGAAACATGCCTTCATGTATGACGTCCCAGGCTATCGGCAAAACGGCGGTTATTTCCTTTTTGGGGATGCGCTCCTTATACATTTGCCGTTGAATGGGATCATACAGTTTCAACACGAGATGCGGCCGATAGCCCCAACCGCGGTTGGCAATGAGCATGGCATATTGCGCCATCTGCATGGGCGTTGTCAACAGATCACCCTGACCAATGGCCAAATTCAGCATCATGCCGTTGCTCCACCCTTTGGGCCCGAACACCCGATCGAGATAGCGCCGATCCGGCAACACGCCTTTTTCTTCGTTAGGCAGATCGATGCCTGTCGGTTGACCAAAACCGAATTGCACCGCTGTTTCTGCCCAGGCGTCGACGCCGATCATTAATCCGAGATTGTAAAAATAGGAATTGCAGGAAACCTTGAGCGCATCGATCATACTCACCGGGCCGTGTCCCTTGCCGCCATGACATAAAAAAGTTTTGCTGCCAAAGGTGAGGCCGCCATGGCAGTTCACCGTATATTCCGGACTGCACTTGTGCTCATCCAGGGCGGTCGCCACACTGACCATTTTAAATGTGGAGCCCGGCGGATAGCCGCTCTGCGTAACCCGGTCATAAAGCGGTTTGCCCGGATCGTTAACCAGAGCCTGCCAGGTTTCGTTGCTCAACACGCCGGAAAATATTTCCGGATCATAATCCGGTTTGCTGCAAATAACCAGCACGCCGCCGTCCCGGGCATCCATCATGACAATAGCGCCGCGTTTGCCGTATAATAGCGAATCCCCCAACGCCTGCAGGCGCGCATCAATCGTGAGATAAAAATCTTTGCCGCGTATCGGTGCGCTCTCTCCTTCGCCGATAATGTCGCGCACCTCGCGCCCGATTACATCCACTTCAACAAAATCATAACCCGGCGCCCCGCGGAGATCGCGATCATGAACTTTTTCAAACCCGGTCTTGCCCACCAGATCGCCCTGAACCAAACCCTCCGATCTGCGACGTTCCAATTCGGTCTTGGATATTTCACCCATATAGCCGAACAGATGCGGCGCCTTGAAACTGGCCGGGTAAACCCGTTTCGTTTCTACTTCATAAACCACGCCCGGCAGGTCCAGCTTGCGCTCTTCCAGGCGGACCAGGAGGTTGTAATCGATGTCGCGGCGCAGCTTGATCGGAAAGAACGGATTGTCAGCCTCTTTGAGCCGGCTTTTTATTTTATCGACCGGTTCGGCCAACGTTTCGCTCAAAAATTGCAGCACCTGCTCGTTGTTTTTGACTTCATGCGGAACCGCACTGAGCGAATAAGAAGGCCGGTTGTCCAGCAGCACCAGGCCGTTGCGATCGTAGAGAATGCCGCGCGGCGCCTCCAGGCGAAGCCGGCGAATACGATTCTGATTCGAATGCGCCAAATATTTATTGCGCTGCACAATCTGCAGATTGACAAGCTGTGCAACCAGACCGAGAAAAAAAACAAGCAAAAATCCCGTCAGCACATTCTTATTATACAAAGGAGCGGCCAAAAATCGATATTCCTGAAAAATTAAATAAAAGGCAAAGAATCGGTCTTGTACAACTTTTCCCAGGTCTCCTGTGAAATCAGGGCAAAGAGGATCAACGTTGCCAGTTCGGTGTAAAGAGTGGAAAAGAGAATACGCAGCCACAGCGCGGCCGGCATCCATTGTCCAGCCAATGACAATACGGTAAATAGCAAAAGATTGTTCAACAAAGCAATGCCCATTACGCGCACCGCAGCGGCGTATGAGTGATGAAATGCGCGTTCGCTCAGAAAAGTTCCGGCAACAAATGCGGACACGGATCGTGCCAAGGCCCCGGCGCCCAACAACGAAGGGGTCAAAAGATCTTCCACCAGGCCGGCGATAAATCCCCAGACCGTGGCGCGGCGGCGCCCTTCCCGCATGCTGATGTAACACAGCGCAATAATCAGTAAATCGGGTTTAACGCCCTGTATCGCAATCAAATCGCCCAAAGCCAGCTGCCCGACCAGGGCCAGAATCAGCAGCGCGGCATAAAAAACGTACTTCACTTCAGCCTCCGGCTTTTGGCTTGACGGTTGGGGTCATGATAAAAACCTCTTCCAGCCGGCTGAAATCCAAACGTGGTTTCACATATATTTTCTGAAAAAGACCGGCATGCGCATCATCGATCATGGAAACCAGGCCGATTTTGAGTCCGGTGGGAAAAAGAGAATTCTGTCCAGAGGTTACTATCCAATCCCCTACCCTGACATCAGCGCTCAGGGACACCCCGGTGAGCAATCCCGAATCGAATCCGGTCCATTGAAACATGCCCATCACACGGCTGCGCTGGTCCAGAGCGGCCACGCGAAAGTTGCGGTCAGTCAGCAATTGCACCACGGAATAATCGGCAGTCGTGCGAATCACCTTTCCCACCAAACCGTCGGCGGAGACCACCGGCATATCAATCCGTACGCCCTGGTCATGGCCCAGATTCAACATGATGGTAGCCATGCCGCTTTGATTGCTGGAGCCGATGAGACGGGCCGGCATCAGGCGAACCTGGCTGGCTTGAGCAAAGCCGACCATTTCACGCAGCCGCATATTTTCGTAATGCGCTTCGGCCAACTGCGAGTTGCGAATTTGCAGCATGGCATTCTGATGCCGCAGCATGCTGTTTTCCTGATACACATTGCGCCAGCGACCCAGCGAAGCAAAAGGTTCCGCCAGGCGACCGATGATCTCCAAACTGGCGCCCTGCAGGACGCCCGCCTGTCCGCTCTGATCTGCAAAAAACATCAAAGCAATGGCCAGAACGATCGCCAACGCCAGCACCAGATAATCAAATTTGTTGGCGGTTATTTTTTTTAATTGCAGCAAAAAGAAGCATCCTGTTTTAGATTTTTACACGTCGGTCCCGACTAGGGTGCGATTTTTTTCGCCTCGCCGTCCCAGTGATACAGCGCGGGTTGGCCGTTTACAATTTCGGCAAAGGTAAAAGCTTTAATCCAGTCTCCGGCGTTCACATACCAGCCATGCTTATACGGCATACACGCCGGCATATGGGAATGGCCCAGCACCACCAGATCGTACCCCTGTTCGATTTTTTGAAAAGCAAAAGTGCGATAGTCCTGGTCGGTTTTAAAACAATCCGCTTTCTCCGCATTGCGGCTCATCTGCGAGAAAAAAAGCGCCAACGGCACGCCCAGGTCCGGGTGCAGCAAACGATACAAAAAAACATTAACGGGATGACGCAATACTCTTTTCAATGCGCGATAGCCGTAGTCTTTTTTGATCAGACCATCGCCGTGACGCAAATAGATTTTTTTCCCCGCTTGTTCCAGTTCGAGATCATCGCGATGCAGATGCAGGCCCACCTCCTGTTGCAGAAAAGAGCCCAGCCAAAAATCATGATTGCCGGCGATGTAATCGATGCGGACGCCGCTGCGAACCAGCAACGACAATTGCGCGAGAATGCTGAAATGGCGGCGTGGAACCGCGTGACGATATTCAAACCAGAAATCGAACAGATCGCCGCAAATGATCAACCGGCCGGGCGGCGCAATGCGGGAGCGGAGAAACGAGTGCAGCAAATCCGTTTTGATCAGCTCTGCTGTTGCACTCTGTGCGCCCAAATGGGCATCTGATAGTACTACCAGTTTTTCATCCGTCATACTGAACTTGCCCGGACCGTAGATCAACACTTTTCTTCGCTGCCGCAAAAACACCGGCTGTCATGGATACAGCACTCCAATTTATATTTAGTTATAAATTTAACCAACTTGACAATTAAATGCAAGAAGGAACTTGGCCGGTGCGCGCAAAAAAAAAGTTGCAAGGAAGATATAAGTTGACTATTTTACGTACGATAGAATTTTCAAAAAAATCTCTAAATCAAAAAGGACGGTTATGGAAGCATTGGGTTTGATAGAGACCAAAGGACTGGTGGCAGCCATCGAAGCGGCCGACGCCATGGTCAAAGCGGCACAGGTAATGCTGGTTGGTTCGGAAAAAGTGGGCGGCGGTCTGGTAACCGTCATCGTTCGCGGCGATGTGGGCGCCGTAAAAGCAGCGACCGACGCCGGTTCTGCCGCAGCAGAAAAAGTCGGCGAACTGGTTTCCGTACATGTGATTCCGCGCCCGCATAACGACGTCGAAATGCTATTGCCAAAAGGCGGCGCCGGCAAAACGGTCAGCTGATACGGCGGCGCGCGAACGATCATGATCACAGTTCCGGCGTTTGCTAAAATTAATCTCTGCCTGAGGATCATGGCTAAACGGCCGGACGGCTATCATGATCTGCAGACCATCTTTCAGGAGATCAGTCTGAAGGATGAATTGACTTTTTCCCCGCGACCCTCGGGCGTGGAAATCACCGTCAGTGATAACCGGTGTCCGGCTGACCGGAACAATCTGGCACATAAAGCGGCAATCCTGCTGCAAGAGCGAACCGGCGTTGCCAAAGGCGTTGCCATTCATATCCAAAAAAACATCCCCATCGGCGCCGGCCTGGGCGGCGGCAGCAGTGATGCCGCAGCGACATTAAAAGCGCTTAATCAATTGTGGGACTTGGCATTAGACCGTAGTGACCTGGCGCAATTGGCAGGACAAATAGGCGCTGATGTCGCTTTTTTCATCCACGGCGCTACCGCTTTGGGTACTGGTAAAGGCGAACAACTGACAGCGCTGCACATTCCAGGTGCGTATTGGGGCGTGCTTCTTTACCCCGGATTCGGCGTATCTACATCGTGGGCGTACCAAAATTTCAAATTAAACTTGACAAAGAGGTCAGAAAACAGTAAATTATATAGCTTGACCGATCTTTGCAATGACCGTTCATCCTGGCAAAACCTTTTTGTTAACGACCTGGAAAAAGTGGTCTTTGAAGAGTATCCGGAGCTCGACCATTTGCGCAATCAGCTCGCAACTGCCGGCGCGTTTTTCAGCCGCATGTCCGGCAGCGGCTCCAGCATATTTGGTTTGTTCGACACTCGAGCCCGTGCCGAGAAAGCTTTACTCGGTGTTGGCGTTTCCTGCCAACGATTTCTCTTTACACCTGTTACCGACCATCGGGATCCGGCGTCAGACGCCTGATGCCAACACTGGGGCGTCGTCAAGTGGCTAAGACACGGGACTTTGATTCCCGCATACGGAGGTTCGAATCCTTCCGCCCCAGCCATCGTTTTCCTGGTGAACGGTATTTACATGACGAAGATCGACTCGGTTTTCGTCTTTTTTTTTGGCGAATTCCTTTCATCTTGACAATTATTGAGGCATAAAGATGACCAGCACCGGCAGAAGCCTTCGTGAAGCCAAATTGTTTTCCGGCCGCTCGAATCTTCCTTTGGCTGCCAAAATTGCCAAGGCCTTCGGCAAAGAGCTCGGACAGATTACAATAAAGAATTTTTCCGACGGCGAGATCTGGGTCAAGTTTGAAGAGAACATCCGCGGCACCGATGTTTTTCTCATTCAGCCGACCAACGCGCCCAGCGATAATCTGTTGGAACTGCTGATCATGATCGACGCAGCCAAACGGGCGTCCGCCTATCGCATCACCGCGGTCATTCCCTATTTCGGTTATGCCCGGCAGGATCGCAAAGATCAACCGCGGGTTTCCATCACCGCCAAGCTGGTGGCGGATTTGATCGAGCAAACCGGCGCTGATCGCATTCTGGTTATGGATTTGCACACGCCGCAAATTCAGGGCTATTTCAACATTCCGGTAGACCATTTATACGGCTCTGGAATTTTCGTCGATCATTTTAAAAAAAGCATGCACCTCGGCAATGTGGTGGTCGCTTCGCCGGATATCGGCGGCATTCACATGGCGCGTTCGTATGCCCGCCGGCTCAACACGTCGTTGGTCATGCTGGACAAAATTCGCACCAAGCACAACCTCTGCGAGGTCAGCCATCAATTAATCGGCGATGTGGCGGGCAAAGATGTTCTGCTGGTTGACGATCTGGTGGATACCGGCGGCACCTTGTGCAAAGGAGCGCAACTGTTGCATGAAAAAGGCGCCAAGCATATTTATGTGGCCGCCACGCACGGCATTCTGTCGGGTCAGGCGTCAACAAATCTGCAAGAGTCGAATATTACGCGATTGTACTTTTCCGACTCGGTAGAAGTAAGAGAGGATAAGAAAGCGGCAAAATTCGAATTTTTATCCGTAGCGCCGCTTTTAGCCGAAGGCATAAAACGTATTCACGAAGAACGGTCTATTTCAGATCTGTTTCCTGAAAAAGGACCGATTTTATAATAACCCTATATCATTTTTGAGGAAATCTCATGGCTGAAACTGTCATTGAAGCAAAACGCCGCACCCATTCCGGTTC
>CAYLWO010000022.1:0-45848 GCA_964387285.1 uncultured Cytophagia bacterium
GACGTTGTACTGATCGTGGAAGTAGATCGAATAATATTAATATACGAGCCCCGCCAAAAACTTGAACAATACGACCGTGGATCATCTTTGGCGGGGCGAAGAATCTGTTCGCGTCCGGATTATTTCACCTATATCTGGATTAAAATCGCAAGTTCGATCGCACTGGAGATTTCATGGTGTGTCGAGTGGAAACAGGATGTCTGTCCCGCTCTGATCGCTCGCACAGATTGCGGGATTAATATCCCGCAGCAGTGCTCAGCCGGCACGAATCTACCGGCCGATCAGCGATAAAAAGCTCTTATAAAAATGGAATATTAACAGAAAAAGCTATGATTTTTAATATATAATTACTAAATTTCCATATTTAGCAATAACCAATTATTTTATCAAAAGGAGTTACCATGAAAAAGGTCATGTTGGCCTTGGTCGTTCTGGCCTTGGTGTTTAACGGATGTGGAGCGAAAAAAGGCGTGGTCCTGGAAAAGGGAACACCGTTGTACGATTTGGCCAAAGAGGTGGCAAAAAATTATCCGGTTATGGATCCGGACGTCAATAAAGCGCTGGTTTCATGCAAATATTTTGAAATCACGCCAGGAACCTTTTTTACCGAGCTGCAGCGTAATATGGGTAAAAATATGGATCAGTTGAAGACCCTGGAAAAACAGCGATTAGAGGATTTTTTCAAGAACAATATCGAGCGCCTGGGCGAACGACAACTCTATCTGGAAGTTGCCAAGGCAGAGGGCATCACCGTGCCGGCAGCAGAATTGGACAGCACCCTCGCGAAAATTTACAAACAGAACGGTGGTCAGGAAGCTTTTGCCAAACGCATCGGCGAGCAGGGCATTACGCTTGAAGTTGTGCGTCAGGACGTGGAACGGGAAATGACCTTGCGAAAATTTTTCGATAAAAAGAACGCTGACGTCAAAGTAACAGAAGAGGACCTGGCCAATGCGTATAATGAAGATAAAACCGCCAGCGTGCGTCATATTCTGCTGATGACCCAGGGCATGAGCGATTCCGCCAAAGCGGTGCAACGCACCAAGATGCAGGGCATCCTGGACCGCGCCAAAGCAGGCGAGGATTTTGCCAAATTGGCAACCCAGTATACCGAAGACCCCGGCTCTAAATCAAACGGCGGTCTGTATGAGAATTTCGGCAAGGGCCAGATGGTTAAACCTTTTGAAGATGCCGCTTTCAGCGTGCCGATTGGACAACTGTCAGATATCGTCGAAACCCAGTATGGCTTTCATATTCTGCAAGTGGTCGATCGTAAAAAAGAGACTCGTCCGCTGGAACAGGTCAAGGGCGAATTGGAACAGCAGCTGCTGCGCAGCAAACGCCGCGATCAATCCACCAATTTATTGACGAAATTAAAAGCCGATGCCGAGTACAAGGTGAGCATTTAATTTTTAATTCCGCTCGGTTTAATTCCTGAATGGAGCGAATGCATTATCCTTGCAAAGGTTGCAAACCTTCGCAAGGTTGTTTTTAGGCAATTCGTAACAGCCTCTGCCGGATTCGGCAGAGGCTTTGTTGTTTTGGTATTAAACCTTTTTCTCCACTGAACAGTCCAATATATGAATCCGATTACCAGGCTTTTGGCGCAGGAGTTGTTTATTGTCCCATCACGGCTATGATGAACACGAAATCATAAAACGCTGTCAAGCCGGCGATGTGCAGGCCTTTGAACAACTGTATCTGCAACACGCGCCCGGTTTGCTGGCCGTAGCTTGCCGTCTGCTGAACGATCGTCAGGATGCGCAGGATGCGGTGCAGACCGCTTTTGTCAAGCTGTACGGCGCTTTGCATCGCTATCGCGGCGACGCGCAATTCAGCACCTATATTTACCGGATTCTGCTGAATGCTTGTTTCGATATATTGCATAAGAAACGACGTGCTGATGCAGTCGAACCGCCTGTTACGGTTTCTGTTCATACTGATTGGGATTTGCGCATGCATTTAGAACAAGCCATTGCGCAGCTGCCGGAACGGATGCGCGCCTGTTTCATTCTTTTTGCCGTAGAACAGTGGCCGTACCAGGATATTGCCCGGGTTATGAACCTGAGTCTGGGCGGCGTCAAGGCAACCATTTTTCAGGCTCGTAAGCGACTGCGGCAATGGCTGCAAGAGAACGACGGAGCATCGCAATGAGCTGCCATGAATTTGACCGTTATTTGCACGGACATATTTCTAAACATGATTTCCTTGCGCATAGTGCAAGTTGTACGGTTTGTCGAAATGACAAAGAACTGGACGATCGGCTTTTAGCTCTGGCGCAATCGCTGCGGCAATCCGAGCTGCCAAATCCGGTTCTGTGGCAAAATATCAAAGATCGTTTGCCGCAAAAGCCAGTCCGACCCTCTTCCTGGGCCTGGGTTTGGCGCATTGCTGCTGTCATCCTGCTGTGCGCCACGGCTGCATTTTATTATTGGCAGCATTTGCCGGCGCCGACCAAAGGTCTGTTGGCGGATCGTGCGCTGCAAAAGGTAGAGGCCAAAGAGCGGGATTATATGCAGGCTATTGATGATTTGGAAAAAGCGGCGCAGCCGCAATGGGCAGCGCTGCCTGTTGATCTGCAATCGCTCTATCGCGATCGTTTGCAGGCCATTGATGGCCAGATTCGACGTTGTCGCGAAGCGCTGACCGGCAATCCGGCCAACGCACATATTCGACGCTATTTGCTGGCTGCATTGCAGGATAAAGCCGCGACGCTGCAACTGGTCGCTGCATTTGCCAAGGGATGAACGGCTTCAAGACCGAGGTTGTGCAAAGAGAGACTTGGCAAGAAATTTCTCCGCCTGAAGGCAGGCTTTGAGACCGAGGTTGTCCAGGGAGAGACTTTCGCATGTCGTGCCGGCTTTAGCCGGAGTACTCTCCGCCTGAAGGGACTATATACTTTATAAAATACTTTTAATTTTTTATCCGCTTTTGGTGATTACGTTTTGTTGAGAACAATTAACGAACTTAAAAAAACCGTGGTCAAATCAGCAGTAAAAAATGCAACGTCCAATTTTTTAAAGAACCAGCCGCATGAGGTCGTTATGAAAAAGTTATTCTGGCAGTTATTAACGGTTTTATCTTTGTCGGCATTGGCCGTCGTTCCAGAGCAAAACGCTCGAACACGCACCATCCAACAATCGCTTCCGGTGAAGCCTGAAGCCTTGTTGATCCTGGAGCGTACGCAGGCGGATATTTCCGTTGCAGGTAGTACGGAAAATCAAGTACAGGTTGAGGCGGTCATTCAGGCGCGTAATCAGGAGGACGCCGATATTGTACAACGATTTCTCAACGAATGTTCTGTTTCTGTGCAACCGGAGGCGTCGGCTAACCGGGTGATCGTTTCCATACCTGACCGCCAAGCCCTGCAAGCCCAAAATCCGGGCCTGTTTGATTTTTTCCGCAAATTATGGCAGGGAGGACACGGCCCTTCGGTGTCTGTGACACTGGCAGTTAAAGTGCCGCTGCGGCAGTCCCTGCGACTGCAGAATGAATTCGGCGACATTGACATCGAGCAGGTTACCGGAGATCTGGAAGTGAAGAACAATTCCGGTCGGGTGCGCATACAAAAATGCGGCGGCAAGTTGACGCTCCGGAACAGTTTTGACGGCGTAGCAGTAAACGGCTTCTCCGGTCCGGTACAACTAGAAAACGACAATGGCGAATTGGATTTGCAGTCCATCACCGGCTCTGTGACTGCGGCCAATAGTTTCAACCAGGTACGGTTTGAAAATATCAACGGTCCCGTTATTCTTACCAGCCAAAACAGTCCGGTTGCCGGCAGTCGGGTAAACGGTAATGTAACTGTGACCACCTCGTTTAATGACGTGAGTTTAAACGGCATTCGTGGCCTACTGACCGTGCAAGCCGAAAATTCAACCGTGACGGTGCAGAATGTCGGCCGTGATGCCGTGATCGCCTCTTCGTTCAATCCGGTGCGCGTCGACAGCGTTGCCGGTAAATTACAGCTGACAACGGAAAACAGCGAGGTTGTCGTCAAACGAATTTTCAATGATGCGCGCGTGCGGGGCTCTTTCTCATCAGTGGATATCTCTGCTGTTGCCGGCCATCTCGATCTGGAAGCGCCGAACTGTAAAGTGACGGTCGTTGACTGCGGCGGAGATGCACAAATTCATTCATCTTTTAATGAAGTGCAGCTGAAAAACATCGGCGGTTCTTTGCGTTTGCGCTCGGAATCGGCAGAGGTACGTGCGGTGAACGTTGCCAAAGATGCAGACATAACCGCTTCTTTTCAAATGGTGGATGTGTTGGATATGGGCGGCACCCTCATGATCGATGCACCCAACTCTACTGTGCGCGTCGACAACGTTAAAGGAGAAACAACCATTCGCAATTCCTTTAACGACATCACCGTGCTGTCCAGCCATAATTCCATTCGCATTCGTGGGGAGAACAGCAGCATCAAAGTATCAGGCATTAAAAAATTGGCGCCGGGAAATGTGCTGGATATCTACACAACCTTTAATCCCATTCGGCTGGAGCTGCCTGATCAAGCCGAATATGTGATTTCGGCGCATAGTGAAAACGGCCGTGTGGTTTCTGATTTCCCGGTGTTACTGCCGGACGGCGGCAGTCGTCCGCAACAGAGCAATGTGCGCAGCAACAACATCACCGTAAGAGCCGAAACACAGGGAGACATTTATATCACCAAACAATAGAAATCAATAAAGCAAAAGCTGTTTTTCCTTCCCGCAAAAAAAATATCCGCACCTTAAACAACGGACATTATATCTTTTTCCTCCTTGCGAAGGTTGGAAACCTTCGCAAGGATATCCATTTTAGCTAAATCGGTTTATTTTCACCTCCATCTTTTATTAAACAAATATATTCTATACTTTGCGGCAAATTGAAAACACGGTGTTTTTTTACTTGACAGTGAAAAAAAAAATATCTACTATACAGGTCGATAAAAATAGCATTTTATTATTGGTTAATCGTATAGACAATTTATTGATTATTGATACGTTAGCATGACTTTTCATGATGCTCGAAATGTTTTTTCCCTCCTGACTATTATCCCAAAAGGATAAACCGGTGTTTACCGTTATAATTTCCTAAAACTTTTAAGACGAATACAGCATTTACGAAAACGTGTACAGCATAGCAGGAAAAAGTTAACATATTTTCGATAAAACAAAGCGAGGTACAATGAAGCTGCGAACAATAGTAGTAATTTTGTTTATCGGGCTTTTATTCTGTTGCGCTTTCGTCATGGCCGGTACTACTGGAAAAATTGCCGGACGCGTTACAGATAAAGACACGAAGGAAGGGTTACCCGGCGTCAATGTTCTGATTGTCGGCACAACCTGGGGCGCCGTCAGTGATCCGGACGGTTACTTTCAAATCATCAATGTTCCCCCCGGCACTTTTAAAGTCACCCTCTCCATGATCGGCTACAATCAAATCACAGTCGAGGACATCAAAGTCAATGTGGATCGCACCACCACGCAAAATATCGCACTGAGTTCCAAGACCCTGCAGGGCCAGGAGGTGGTGATCAAGGCCGAGCGACCGGTCATTGAAAAAGATCGCACCAGCACAGCCTCTTATGTCGATGCTGAGACGATCCAGGACTTGCCGGTGCAAGAGGTTTCGGAAATCATCCAACTGCAGGCCGGCGTTACCACAGGATCCGGCGGCGATATCCATTTCCGCGGCGGTCGTGAGCGCGAAGTGGCTTATCTGATCGACGGTATTTCTGTTTCCAACGCTTTTTCACAGAGCGGCGGCAGCAATGTGGCGATTGAAAACTCCATCATCAAGGAACTGCAGGTCATCAGCGGCACCTTCAACGCCGAGTACGGCAGCGCGCAATCCGCCATCATCAATGTGGTGACCAAAAACGCCGAAACCGATTATCACGGCGAGGTGCAGTTTTTCGGCGGCGATAACCTCAGCACGCATGGCGATCGTTTTCTCGGCATCAAGGAAATCAATCCGCTTAACGAGGCTGATGTGCAAGCCACTTTTTCCGGCCCGGTTCCCTTGCTGAAAAATCTTGGCTTTTTTGCAACGACCCGTTATAATGCCACTGACGGTTACTTGTACGGCCAACGCCGCTATGCAGCCATCGACGGCTGGAAAATCAATGCCTTTCGCCAGTGGTTCACACAACGGTACGCCGATCAGCTATCTGATTATGGACGCATTCCGGTTCCGGATTCCTTGAAAACCGGCGACAATGCCTTTGTGCCGATGTCCAGGAACGAACATCTTACCTTTACCGGCAAACTTACCTGGACGCCCATGCCGGCGGTGGGAGTTACCTACTCGCTTTTTGGCTCCAGCGGCAACGGCACGGGGTACGACAACGATTGGCGCTTTGCACCGGATGGCCGCGCCAAAAGCACCGGTTACAGCCATCACCATTTTCTCGCTTTTCGTCACAGTCCCTCTGCTTCGTTGTTCTACAACCTTCGCGCTTCTTATCAATACAACCATTCCAAATATCAACTATATGAGAGTACGGATGTGGCCGATTACCCGGGCGATAACGGCTACCTGCCCATCGGCGCCAGCGATGACCAAACCGGCTTTGTACAGGGCGATAACCAGTGGGGTCGCAGCAAAAACATCCGCAAAGTGTATATGGTCAACGGCGACTTTAACTGGCAGGTGGATCGCCGGAACTTTATCAAAATGGGCTTTGAAGCCAAACAGCACGATATTCAATATAAGAGTCAACCCCTGATCGAGACGGAAAGCTGGAAAAGCTATAAATACAACACGGATATCAGCGGCAAAGGACTCGAGTTTTCCGAATACTGGGGTTTGATGCAGGAGTATTGGCGAAACTGGAATGACTATTACGGTTCCACCAAGTTGCGTTTGGCCGATCCGACCGACGGCGATTTTGTCGATTACAGTCGTAAACCTTTGGAATTCGCCGCTTATGTTCAGGACAAGGTCGAGCTGGGTGAACTGGTGCTCAATGCCGGCGTGCGTTTCGACTATTTCAAGCCCAATGCCAAAACACTTTTGGATAAACGCACTCTGTCCGAACTCATCGGCAATACGGAAAATCTGCAGGAAGCTTCCACCAAATCGCAGCTGTCGCCGCGCGTCGGCCTTTCCTTTCCCATTTCCGATCGCGGCGCTTTTCATGTGTCCTATGGCCATTTCTTTCAGATGCCCAGTTTGGAAAAACTGTTTCAACGTCCGGTCGACGTGAACATGACCTCGCTGTTGTTGGCTTCTTCCACCATCGGCGATCCGAATCTCAAACCGGAGCGCACCATTGCCTATGAAATCGGTTTGCAGCAAGAGTTGAACGGCCAGTTCGGCGTCGACTTGACGCTCTTCTACAAGGACATTCGCAATCAGTTGGGTTTAGAGTCGGTTAAAACGGTGGACGCAGTCGGCTATTACCGCTATATCAACCGCGATTACGGCAATGTCAAGGGCTTTACCTTGTCGCTGGAAAAAATGCGCACCGGTCTCTTTTCAGGCTCGATCGATTATACCTATCAATATGCACGCGGCAGCGCCTCGGATCCGAACTTTTTGCAGGTGATCGAAGTGGCTACCCGTTTGAGCGGTGAATCGATCCAGTTCCCGGAACGGCAAATTCTGCCTCTGGATTGGGATCAACGGCATACGCTTAACCTGGTGTTGGGTCTGAACAAACCCGGCGATTGGGGCGTCAGTTGCATTGGCTCGGCCGGCAGCGGCATGCCCTATTCGCCCAGCAGCGTTGAACAGCTGCAACTTCCTGATCGTGAATTCAAGAACAGCGCGCGCAAACCCCTGCAGTACAATATCGATTTCAAAGCGAATAAACAGTGGAAAATGGGCAACATCACCTACACGCTGTTCCTGCGCGTATATAATCTGCTCGATCGTATGAATGAGAATTCGGTGTTCAGCGTCACCGGTCGCGCCACCGAAAACGCCCGTTTGCCCTATGATCAACAGGAGCAGTTGCGATTGCTGGCGCAGGGCGGACAGTTTACCATGCAAGAATGGGACAACCGGCCTTCCTGGTTGTCAGAGCCGCGCCGCGTGCAATGCGGTCTTGCAGTCCGGTTTTAAACACGAAAAGATCTGTTGGCTTTAGCAAGGTCGGCAACCCTCGTCAGGGTGCATCAGAAAGCAATATAAAAAAAGGACAGGATGCGAACGTGATTACATTCAATCGTTATCGTTTTATAAAAGGGCTTGTCGTTTTCGGCGTTATCGGTTTATGGACTGGGATCGGTGCTTTGCGCGCTGAGGATGAAGCGATTAAGGCGCAATATCGAAATCCCGGCGGCGACGCGCCGCTCAGTTATCTTTCCTATCGTAATCCGGCGTTTGCGTTGGCCAAAAGCGCGGCCACGCCCACAGGTCTGCAGAGATTTGTGCGTCTTGGTAAACATGACGGCAATCTTATTGAAACCGGCTGGGTTAACCAGGGGCAGTTGGCTGACGGCTATTTTGACAATGCGCCAAACTGGAAAATGATCTGGCCCAAAGGTTCAGGTACCGAATACGGCTGGGTGTTCTGTTTTTTTATCGGCGGCGAGGTCAAGGACGCCAAGGGCAGCACCATTCATATTGTCGAGTCCCGGTTTCATCGCAGCAGCGCCAAACAATCCACAGATAAAAGCCATTGGTGGGACTTTAAACCGCTGCCGCGCTATTTCAATAATCATCACCTGAATTCAACCACCTGGGACATCGGCGGCATCAGCGAAGACGTGGGCATTGACGGATATCCCAACACCGAGGACCTGGGTGAGGGGGACGGCGTTCTGCAACCGGCAGAAGATTTCAACACCAACGGTTTGCTGGACCAGAGCATGGTCAATGTTTCCGAGTGGGCCGCTATGAGTCATCTGCGCGAAACCTGGCCCACCGACTGGCCGCCGCAAAGTTATGAAGGCGATCCGCGCAGCACCGTGGATACGTTAAAATCCGGTCCCTGCGCCGGTCGCTGGAACGGCGAGTTCGGCTATTATACCCGTGCAGACCAGGAATCCTACTATGTGATGGACGATCGCGAAATAGATCAGTTTACCTATTATCCTTTCAATCTGCCCGGCACCAGTACGCCCGATACCCGTCCATGGCCCAACGGCCGTCGCGGTCTCGGCCTGACCATTTCTGTGCGCAACTATCAATGGGTGGCGCGGCAGGCCGAGGACATTCTCATATCCCGATATGACATCATCAACTATGGCAAACCCATACCCAAATCCATCATCGGCATGTACAGCGACGTGGATGTGGGCGCTACCAGCGGCCAGGACGAGTCCGATTTCGACACGGTCGACGACATCACCTATGTGTGGGATAAAAGCGGCAAGTCCAACAAAGGCCTGGTCACCGGCTATTTCGGTTTTGCCTTCCTGGAGAGCCCGGGTCTTTCCGAGAACCGTATCGATGACGATGAAGACGGCGTTGTGGATGAAAGCCAGTGGAATCTTGTCGACGAGGACAATGACTGGCGCGGGTGGGAAGATAGCGACAACAACGGCAAATGGGATACGGAAGACGTGAATTACAACGGCGTTCTGGACAATGGCGAGGACGTTAACGGCAACGGCAAACTCGATATGGAAAACATCTGGGACGATATCGGCTCCGACGGCATTGGTCCGGACGATGAAGGGTATCCGGGGCCTGATGCCAACGCTACAGAAGCCAACGGCAAGCCGGATCAGGGCGAACCGAACTTTGGCAAAACCGACAACGACGAAGCGGATCAGGTGGGCTTGACCTCGTGGTATCTGAAAGACGTCGATAATCGTTTGGCCTTTGACGAAGAGTTCTGGACCGTGGAAATTCAGCCCGGTACATTCGCCATCGATCAAGAGTACACGCGTGATGTGGCCTTTAGCTATGGCAGCGGATTCATTAATCTGGATCCGGGCAAAGAGGGCAGGCAGAAATACGCCATTGCCTGTTTGTGCGGCAATGACATGAACGATATCTTTCGCAATAAACGCACCATGCAACGCATCTACGATTCGGATTATAATTTCTCCAAGCCGCCGCGTCTGCCGCTGTTGTCCACCATCGTGGGTGATCGCAAGGTTATCTTGATGTGGGACAACAATGCGGAAAAATCCAAGGATCCCATTTACGGAGCGGATTTCGAAATGTACAAGGTGTACAAGAGCACGGATCCGCAGTTCAGTGACATCAAAACCATCTCCGACGCATTCGGCAATCCCTTGCTCTACAAACCATTGGTGCAATACGATTTGAAAGACGGGCTGATCGGCCCGCATCCCATTCCCATTGGCAGCAGCGGTCAGGACGATGGTCTGGACCTGGGCGTGTCTTATGATATGGGTGAAGACACCGGTCTGCGGCACTCGTATGTAGACACCAATGTGACCAACGGCCGCACCTATTATTACGCGGTGGTGTCTGTGGATAAAGGCTATGCCGCGGATTTTTACAGCCGCGGGTTGTCCGATCGCCAGAACCTGGCGCCCAACAGTCCCACCGAATGCGCAGCCGTCATTCAAACCAACGTTCTGGGACAATCGATTTTTATCGATCGTAATTGCGCTGAGGTCGTACCCACGGAGGCAGCTGCCGGTTATGTTCCGCCGCAGCTGGCGGACGGCATCGTGCACGCCGGCGGACTCGGCACCGGTTCCATCAAAGTGGAGGTTTTGATCGCCGACAGCATCAAAAGAAATCATGAGTATCAATTGACTTTTAAAGATGACGGTTCCATCGAAAAATTCGATAAAGCCTTTAAGACCGGTCTGACCGCCGGCGCCATTCTGGTGGATGTCACCGAAGGCGATACGCTGTTGCGCGCTAAAGATAAATACAAAAGCGACCAGTATGCGGAAAAACTGTTCGATGGTTTCAAGCTGGATATCATGAACCACGATTCCATAAAAGTGGCCTGGTCCGGATGGACCAAAGGCCGCACCAACCTGATCGGCGATCCGCGCGGCTATGATACGCAATGCCGGGCCGTGCCCCGCGATTACGAGGTGCGCGTGTTGGGCCCAGGCGCCGACACTTCCTATTCTGCCGTACCAGGGCGTGAAATCATCACCAACTATAAAGTGTACGACATCACCGATCCGCTCCATCCTTTTGAAGTGGTTTTCGGATTGTCGGAAAACGCCGACTCTCTTAAAGGCGTACTGAGCACCGGCGATCAAATCGCCATCAAAGCTGCACCGTTGATCGTTAACGTGGGCGGTGTGACCAAATACATCTATACCGAGACCTCCTGGCGCATCAATTTCGCCCTGCCGCGCGGTGTGGAAAGCATGTATCAGATTCTTCCGCAGACGGGCGATGTGTACCAGTTCCTGACCAAAAAACCATTCGATCGCAATGACCTTTTCAGTTTTAAAGTCATTGGCGGAGAAGTGGTGCAACAAAAGGTGAAAAACGATCTGAACAACATCTATACGGTGCCGGATCCCTATATCGCCGCCAGCACTTTGGAAAAACGGTTGGTGAGCAGTGACGTGGGGCGCGGTGATCGTCGCATCGATTTCGTCAATCTGCCGACCAAATGCACCATCACCATTTTCACCAGCTCCGGCAGAATGGTGCGCGAAATTGAACATGAATCTCTGCAAGAGCAGGGACGCGAGGGTTGGGATTTGCGCACCAAGGACGGTTTGGAAGTGGCGCACGGCATCTATTTTTGGCATGTCGACGTCCCCGGCATCGGCAGTAAAGCCGGCAAGTTGGCTATCATTAAATAATGAATGGAACAGCTGGGGGCAATTATGAATAGCGCGGAGTGGATCATGTTTCGAAAAATAATCAATCTGGTTTGCCTGTTTGCTGCGCTTCTTTCGGTAAGCGTATGGGCGCAGGAAAAAGACCAGACTTCGTCTAAATTTGTCACTGATGTGGCCGGCGTGGGCACCTGCGCCGCCACGTTTTTGGAAATCGGCGCCGGCGCCCGGGCCATGGCCATGGGCGGCGCTTATGTGGCGCAGGCCAGCGACGCCAGCGCCCTGTATTGGAATCCGGCCGGCATCGCTTTTGCCCCCGGGTTCCAGATCGAACTTATGAACAGTCAATGGCTGGTCGATACCCAATATAATTTTGTCGGTCTGGTGGCGCCGATCCCGGCTATCCGCTCGTCCGTTGGCGTCAGCATCATCAGCCTGGATTACGGACAATCTCCGGTGCGCACCGTTGACCGGCCGGAGGGCACCGGTGAAAAGTACGGCGCGCGCGATCTGGCCGTCAGCGTTACCTATGCCCTGGCCCTGACCGATCGCTTTTCCTTTGGTCTTTCAGGCAAGTACGTCAATCAGCGCATCTGGAGCGAATCCGGTTCCGCATTGGCCATGGATGTCGGCGTTTTCTACAACACCATGTTGAAAGGGTTGCGCATCGGCGCCTGCGTGTCCAATTTCGGCACAGATATCCAGATGGCCGGACGGCATCTAACCACCGTGGTGGACCCGGATGAGACTCTGGCCAACTTTGACCGCGTACCGGTGAATTATAAAGTCGGCGCCTACTCATTGCCTTTGCTGTTCCGCGTCGGTCTGGCCTATACCCGCCATCTCGGCGCCTTTGGCAGTTTGACCGTTGCCGGCGACGTCAATCATCCCAGCAATGCCACGGAGAGCATCAATCTCGGCGCTGAGTATGGTTTTGCCAACATGTTTTATCTGCGCGCCGGATATGAGAACCTCTATGAACGAGACCATCAAAACGGTCTTACCTTTGGCGGCGGCGTGGAATATTTTCGACGCGGTTTTATGGGATTCCGCATCGATTACTCGTGGTCTGATTGGGGTATCCTGGACAGCACGCAGAGATTTTCTTTGGGATTATTATTTTAATTTGTCATTTACGGGAATCGATTGGGAAAGAAATACGGATCAAAATGACTTTTGTACTCGACTTTTACTATGACAATTCGGTGATTAACAGGGGAAAGGAGGTTTCTGTTTTTAACCTGAATCGTTCATAAAATCATAAATGTTCTGTCGATCGCCCTGGCCAGTTGCCGCTGTAAATCGGCGCCTGTAATCGGATAAAAATTGATTTTATGAATAAAGCAGGTTTGTTAAATCATGCACCATTGTTTTCTTTTTACCATCAACTCTAGGAGGAACGCATGAACAAATGGTATCGTGCAATAGCTGTTTTCGTTCTGGTTGCTGTTTCAATGCTTACGGCGCAAACCAAACTGACGCCGGCCAACGAGAACGAACCGAACAATTTTTTCAAAACCGCCACACCGATGCCGGAAAACACATTGATGTTTTCCGCATTTTCCAGCAACGCCGATGTCGACGTTTACACGATGAACATGTCCGTCGACAGCATTTACCACATCTACTCGGACTCGGTCAGCCTGCCTAAAAGCATGCATGTGGAGCTCTTTTTCAGCGGCGACACCACCAAAAACCTGTTTGTCGGTAGTCCGGACGGACGCGCCGGCTGGCGCAATTTCCGCGTTGCCGGCTGGATGCCGAAGGAATACGGCTCGGGTGTCTATTATTTAAAGGTAACACATCCTAACGTCATCACCGCCGAGTATACCGGCGCCTATCGAATTCGCTACATCTCTCAGGGTGCGGCCTATTGGATTGGTTTGCATGAGCCGGACAATACGTTCCAGGAATCTTTTGGTCAGTTCCCGTTGCCCATCGACGGCACCCGTTTTTACGGCATGCTATATAATCCGGCCAATGTTCCGCATGGTGAGAACGACCGCGATATTTTTTATATGGTGGGTGAGCAGGGCATGCGTTTGTGGGTTGAAACCGAACCGGTGCAGGGCTATCCGCATACCCGCGACATGGACAGCGCCATCGATATCTGGGACGGCGACGGCAACACCCGCTTTATCGTCAATGACGACAAAAATGATCAGGAAGAAGATTTTGGGGAAAACAACGTCTTCTCTTTAACTGTTATGGACAGTTTGCCCTATTCCGGTCTATATTATGTCACCATGATAACCTGTTATTCTACCTGGTATGATCCCAATGTGGTCAGCACGGATTCGGATCCCTCGACCGGCGGTTATGTCGCTTATTCATGGATGGGTGAACGCTCCAAAGAGCGCGAACCCAATGACGCTCCGGAAATGGCCACCCCGTTGTGCGAGCCGGTTACCGGCCAACGTGTCGGCCCGACCAACAACTTTGTCATCAACGCCCAATTCAGCAGCGATGGCGACGTGGATTGGTACGCTTATAATCTTAAAAGCACCAAAACCTATTATTTCGCCACAGATCACAACGCCACTGTCGGCGCCAACATCAATCTGGAAGTTTACAATCGCAAAGACATGACCAAAAATCTGGCCAGCAGCCAGGTCAACGGTCGCTACAGCAACAAGAACTTTCGTTTCTGCGGTTGGACGCCCCCTGAAGACGGCATCTATTTGTTTAAGGTTTCCCCCTCTGCGGGCACGGTCACCGCAACAACCACCGGAGAATACAAACTGCGCATGGGTTGGACGACGCCGCGCACCATTAATGTTCTGAGTGAACCGGCTAACAATGCCCAGGCCGGCGCTGTGGAAGTCAAGTTCGATTCCAGCAAGACCGTGGGCGCCATTTATCCGGCCGGCGATGTGGACTGGTACAAGTTTGAAGGCAAAGCCGGCGACATCATTGACGTCGAGCTGTTCAGCGCTTTGGATACCGACGGCATGCTATGGGCGCGCGATATGGATTCCTTCCTGGAACTGTACGATCCCAGCGGCGCGAAAATGGAGAACGACGACTATCGCCCGGGCCCGGAACGCAACGCCAACAACGTTTTCTCTGCCATTAAAAATTATGTTCTGCAGGGAACCGGCACCGTTTATATCGCCGTGTCCTGCGGTTACAAGGATCCCACCCACAAGGGCAACAATGCGGTTGGCGCTTATCGCATGGTGGTTTATTCCAGCGCCGCATCTCCGGCGTTCAAAGAACGGGAAGTGAATAACAATTTCACTCTCGCCACCATGTTGCCGGAAGGCAAAGAGATGATCGCGCAATTCTCTTCTGCAAATGACGTGGATTGCTTTGCGCTGGAGCTGCAGGCCGGTCGCATGTATTTCATCAATTCGTTCAACAACGATTTGGGCGCCAACATACACGCCGAACTGTATGCTGCCAGCGACACGACCAAAAACGTGCTCAATGCCAGCGTCGACGGTCGTTACAACAGCAGGAATTTCCGCATTTCGGGATTTTTGCCGAAAGCGTCAGGGACCTATTTCCTTAAATTGAGTTGTCCGACGATCGGCGGCGGCAATTACAACCTGCGCGTGCGCAGCAGTGATTTAGCCGAGGTCGGCGCGTTCCATGAACCGGACAATTCCCGCGCCGAAGCCGATGCCCTCGGCGATCTGCCGGTGGACGGCGTGCCGCGTAAAGGCGCTTTCTATAATCCGGCTGATCCGTACGGGTACAACGACATGGATGTCTATCGCTTTACGCTGACCAAAGGACAGGCTTTTGAGGCCAAGTTGTCTCCGGTCGGCGGCGAAACCTGGTTCCGCGATACCGATTCTTTCCTGTATTTGACCAACGCCAACGGCGATACCATTGCCCATAACGATGACGACACCGGCACCTATTCCAAGATCGCCATCGAAGTGACTGCAGACGGTGTTTATTATCTTCTTGCCACAAGTTGCTATTGCACACAGTTGAACGATCCGGCCAGCGACAGGAATCCGGGTACGGGTGATTATCTGCTCACGCTTAACGGCTTTGTCTCTGAATCGGAACCGAATAATTCGGCCGATCAAGCCAACCTGATCCCGATCTCCAACAGCAGTCTGGTTCAAGCCAAGTTTGCCCCAACAGACCTGGAAGATTGGTATAAGGTGAATCTGGAACACGGCCGGTTTTATTATTTCAACTCTGCTGATTCCAGAGTGGCGGAAAACATCATGCTTGAGGTTTACAAGGAAGCTGATCCGAAAGAAAACATCATTGACGGTTCTCCCATGGGTCGTTACGGCAGCAAAGATTTCCGCTTGAGCGGTTTTAATCCGCCCGAGACCGGAGCCTATCTGCTCAAACTGTCGGTTCCAGTGGGCGCCGTCAACGATCAGAACATCGGCACCTATGCATTGCATGCTGCCGGCGGCGAACTGATCAGTGAAGTGGCTGCCTTGCACGAACCGGACAACGGTTTGAAACAGGCTAACGCCGCTGCCAGATTGGCCACCGACGGCAAACCGGTTAAAGTGGCGTTTGGCGATGCTGCAGATGCCGACTTTTTCGCTATCGAAGGTATTAAAGGTCAGTCTCTGGTGGTTACGCTGGGTCCGGGAACCGGTCCGCGCTGGATTCGTGAAATCGATACCGGCATGCGTTTGTTCACGGCAGACAGCACCTTGCTGGATGAGAGCGACGACTATGATGATTGGTATGAACTGAATTATTACCTGGGCGACGTGAGCTGCACCTACTCTCAGGTGAAGAGCGCTTCGCTGCCCTACACCGGCACCTATTACGCCGCTGCCATGCCGTACTATGGTTCGGTTTTCAAAGGCGGCTCCACCAGCATCGGCAACAATGCTACCGGTACATATTTTATCTCCGCCACCATGACCGCTCCAACCGGCGTGCAAGAGGAGACGGAGAAACCGCATGAATTCGCATTGGATCAGAATTATCCGAATCCGTTCAACCCGACCACGACGATTCAGTACCGTTTAAAAGAACATGTACATGTAAATGTTTCCATTTACAACGTTCGCGGTCAATTGGTCGTCAATCTGGTGGATGAAGTGCAGTCAGCCGGAAGTCATTCTGTGCGCTGGAATGCCATGGATCAATTCGGTCAACGCGTTTCCTCGGGCATGTATTTTTACCGTATTGAAGCCGGCGATAAATTCGTACAAACGAAAAAAATGCTGTTGATGAAATAAGTTGCTCAAACCATCAAGCCTTGGGAATCCCTGTGGTTCCCAAGGCTTGTTTTTTTCTATTCGTGTGTATTCGCGTAATTCGTGGTTTTTTAAAATTGGAATTCAAAATGTCAAAGAGACACCTTGCGCTTTCTCTACTATCGCTTATTGTTTTTGTCTCCTGCCATAAAAAATCGCAAGAGACCGTGGTGGCCCGGGTCGGCGACCGCGTCATAACGGTTACGGATTTTCGCCGCAATTATGAATTCGGGCTGTCCAATTTAAAGGCCGGTCCGGATCGCAAAGGCGCTTATCTCAATTTTATGATCAATGAGATGGTGTTGGCGCAGCAAGGATATCGCCTGGGGCTGCAGAATTCCGACTATGTCAAACATCAAGAAGATATTCTGAGCGACGAACTTCTCGTCGAAGCTTTATTTGATCAGGAGGTCAAGAGCAAAATTACCGTGACGCCGGAAGAGGTGCGGGAGGCGGCGCTCAAGGCCAAGGTCAACTGGAAACTGCGCTACTGGTATGAACCGAACGCCGATTTTGCCGGCCGGGTTCGCCAGGAGATGGTCCAGCGAGGCTATGCAGCCGTGGTGGATGAGATTCTCGGCAGCAATCCGGAAGTGCAGATGAAACCTAAAGATTTTGAAACCGATTATTTGACCTGGATCGATGTACCGGAAGAGGTGATGGCGGCCATAGAAAATTTGCCTGTGGGCGAGATTTCACAACCATTAGAGATGGACAACGGCTATTATCTGTTCCAGGTTGCCGATATTCGCCGCCAGGGCGTAACCGATTTCGAACTCCAGGATCGGGCGGAAAGCTGGCGGCAGATTCTGTTTTACCGAAAAATGAACAAAGCGTCTGCCCTTTGGGTGCAAAAGTTTATGACGCCGAAAAATGTGACCACAAAAGGCCCGGCATTTCGCCTGTTGGCAGACGCCATCTTTGCCTGGGCCAAGGCGAAACCTGCCGAACGACAAGGATTTTTGCAGAGTGTAAACAACGCCCGGGAGAGCGACAGCGTACTGTATGCGGTACGTCAGGAATTGAATAAAAATCTGGTTACTTTTAAAGACGGCGATGTGACCATAGCCGAGTTTCTGTCCAAATTCGATCCCGGTATTTTAAAAAAGTCGTATCATGATCTGCATGCCTTGCGTGCATCTCTGAACGAACAAATTGCCCTGCAGGTGCGTGATCGTTGCATGGCAGAAGAAGCAAAAAAACGAAAACTGCATCGCCTGCCTTCTGTCCAAAAAGAATTGTCAGCCTGGCGCGACAAATGGGTGTTTGAGGAGAGTCGCCGCCGTTATGGCCGGGGCGTGTCCTATGACGATCAACAAGCAGCGGAATTTTTTACCGCCCATATCGACCATTATAAAAGCCGGCCCACCGAGCAACCGACCCTGGCCGACAATCTCGCCCGGGTGCGCCGCGACGTTTATCATCAGAATATTCTGACCCGACTGAATCAGGTAATCGATTCATTGAAAACGGATTATCCCGTGGTAATTTATAAAAACGTATTGGATACTATTAACACCGTAGAGTTTCAAAAATCCCGCTGGGCCAGCCTGCAGGTCTACAAACGCAGCACGAACCGGATGGCAATTCCCATCGTGGATCCGGGGTGGGCCGTGGGTGTAAAGCGGTGAATGAGGACGCCCGCGTTGCCGTGCATTCGCAGATAACATGGCGCCTTTTCTGCGTCTATCTGCGCAATCTGCGGAGTAGTATTCTATTCATTCCAGTTTATCTGGGTTGGGTTATTTGTCATTGAAGAAATATTGGACCGACGACGCAATCAACCATTGCGCCGGATAATAGGCGCCGAGCACCCACAAGCCGGACTCGGGCAATTTGACGCCAAAACGATTAATAGCCAGCAACGCATCTGAACAAAAAAACAACAACGCACCAAACATAGCCAGCCAACCGCTTTTATTCCTCAGCAGCAACGCACGGCCGGCGGCTTGCATCGTCATGGCCGTAATAATCAGCAGGTATAAAATGACGGGTACACGCAGATCAGATGGAACACCCGGCCAGAAAAGCGGCATAATCAGAGCAGCCGGCAGCAGCATCAAGAGGAGGCTTTTATTTTGCATGATGCCGCATTTTATCGTAAAAGCGGTTAGAAAAAAAATATGAGCGCAAAAGAACGCTGTCAATCCCGGAAGAAAAAGGTTGGCCGGCAGCATCAGGAAAACATCGCCGACCAGAGAGCAAAGCAATCCTGCAGCGATCAGAGTGCGATAGCGAGGAATACTGCCGGTTGACGACAGGGTTAAACCGATCATCAGCAGAATCACCAGGGGCTTGAGCAGATAGACCATCTCGCGGGGGTTGGGCATTAACCACCGTGCCGTCAATATTAAAAAAATCACGATGGCTATGCTGCAATGTATCATGCGATTTTTCATCTCGGGTCCAATGTAAAAAATATGTACGCTGTTCTGAAATGCTGCATTTAGATATGAAAAATAACAAGAATTCTGTCTTGCGGCAAGGTTTTTCTTGTGCAATTAATCCAGGATGATTACTTTTAGAATAGATGGTCATGAGAGGATATCTTTTATGAAATTGAAATTAGGTTGTCTATTGCTCGGGCAGTTATTTTTTTGCACGTTGTATGCCGGTGATGCAAAGGTTTATGTAACCACGCTGTCCACCAGCTATACGCATGTAGGGCAATCGCATACTTTATCCGGTCTTTTTTATTGCACATCCGGAGACACGGTCTGGCAATTCATGGCCCGACCCAACAATCGCGTCTATAATATGGATGTCTATCGACCGGATCAGGGCCGCCTGCTGGCCATGGCTACGCACACCGGCGTACAACAATCGTGGGATCATGGTAAAACCTGGAAAACAACCACCGACTGGCGTATGACCGAAGTGAGTCAAATCTGTTTCGCGCCTGACGATGCCAATACCCTGTATGCCGGTTCGCCGTACGGCTTTTACAAAAGCCGCGATGGCGGCCGGACCTGGACGAAATACAACAACGGTCTTGATAACATTGACGCATCGTTCATTTCCGGCCTGGTTTTGGATTACAGCCGTCCCTCGGTCTTGTTCATTTCTACTGAAGACGGCGTTTATGAGAGCACGGATGCCGGCGAACACTGGCAGCAGATGGGTCTGGAGGTGCGTCACATCCGTACCATTGCACAGCATCCGCAAAATCCGCAGGTGCTGTTCGTCGGCAGCGAAGATAACGGTCTGTATTGTTCCACAGACCGGGGCCGTCATTGGCAAAAATGCGATACCGGCGTGTTGCACCAGACCTTTTATACCATTGCATTCAATCCGGTGCATCCGGATACTCTCTATGCAGCCGGATTTCAGACCGGCGTATACAAATCCGTGGACGGCGGCAAGATATGGCGGCAATATTTCACCGGATTAGAGATATTGGATATCCACGCCTTGGCTGTGGATCCGAATCAGTGCAGTCGGTTGTATGCCGGTTCTATGGGCAGAGGCGTATTTATTTCGGAAGATAGCGGGATAACCTGGCGATCTTGCGGGATTACCGGCGGAATGGTATGGGGTGTTAAAATTATCAATATGAAAGAAAAGCCATGAAAAAATATTTTCTTTTATTTCTTCTCGGACTAGTCGGATTCGGCTACTCTGCCGAGTCGCTGTTGTCTGAGGCTCATTATTGGCGCGGTTTTAATGAACGCAAGAAAAAATTCCTTGCGCCCTATGATACCATGCGATCGGTTAATTTCAACACCATCGCAGCGCGGTATCGTTCCGGAAAAAATATTGCGTGGGCTGATTCCGGTTTGATTCGCCTTTTGAAAAATCCGACCGGCGACATGTTCTGGATGTTTCCCTGCATCGGCACCTATCTAATGGGCAGAGACAAAATGTCGCCGGCTGCTGCGGCCGCGGTACGGCGCGCCTGGAAAACCTATGCGCCGACCCGGGGTGATACGGAAAATCATTGGGCCATGTACTATGCCACGCTGTTTCTGGCCGCTGAACAATGGCCGCAACTGGCCGGCAGCGAATGGTTCAACGGCCGCAGTTCCGACGAAAATCTTCAGGAGAGTCGCGAGTATCTGCTGGATTGGGTCAGGTTGACCACCAGCAAAGGACAGGGAGAATTCGATTCTCCCGATTACCTGGCTGAGTATATGGTTGCAGCGACCTTGTTGTCCGGTTATGCACAGGATCAACAAATAAAAAAAATGGGCGCCATGTTGGCCGATTATTTTATGGTTGATTTTGCCGTCGAACATTTGCAGCAGCAATACGGCGGCGGCCACAGTCGCATCTATGAAGTCAACCTCATGCGTTTTGATCGCTCCACCTCCAGCGGGTTTGCCTGGCTTTATTTCGGTTCCGGCGATCCGGTCAACAGCGGCTGGTGCTTTTATCCCATCTGTGCGGGATACAAAATTCCATACATGATTTATCAAATTGCCTGCGATCGTTCCACGGCTTTTGAGCATCGGGAACGCAAACGGGTGCGTCATAATATCCGCTACGGCGCGGAACGCAACCCTCCGGTTTACAAATACACCTATATGACAAAGGATTATGTTTTAGGTTCCCTGCACGGCAGCCTGCTGCAACCCATACAACAACAGACCTGGTGCTTGCGCTACTTGTATGGCAAACCTTTTTCCATGATCTTTGGCTTGCACCCCTATTGGTCCATTCGGGAAATCGGCACTTTTTTCCCTGAAGAGGTCAAGACCTCCATGGCCGGCATCACTTCGTCCAAAGCCACCTATAACAGTCCGGACAAATGGACGGGCGGTTCCTATTACGAATACACCTTTCAGCACAAGAACACCTTACTGGTCCTGTATGATATTCCGGTAGGCGTCACCAGCAATCATATTGACGGTTTCTTCCCGGCCAATTTACAGCAGCGTTTGCTTGATTCCAGCGGCTGGATTTTTTGTCAGGCGGACAATGTCTATATCGGCTGGTATCCCTTACAACCGGTAGAGTGGAGTGAAGAGTATGAATTGCCTAATCTGGTGTGGAATCTTGCGACCGGCAGCAACCAGAACGACGGCAAGATGACGTTGCGAAATTATCGTTTGCGCAGCTGGCCGTTGCAAAATGGTTATGTTGTTCATGTCGGCTGTCAGCAAGAAAACGGATCCTTTACGGATTTCTGCAATGCATTACGGAAAACAAAACCCGTCAGTAGTCTGCAACCAGGCCAGGTTCATGTAGCTTTTTGCACGCCCGATGGTCGGCAATTGGATTTTGCTTTTCCGGATCAACGTAAACTTGACGGTCAAATGGTAGCCTATGACCGATTCCGACTTTTTGACGGTCCTTTTTTGCAGGCCGATGTGGACAGTGAAAAGCTGATCATGACCTATGGTGAAAAAAAGCGCGTCTACGATTTTAAGAGTTTTCGTGTTCACGAAATCAAATGAAAATGATTTTCTAAAAGCAATTGGCCTCTGATTTGTAATAAAATGACGAATTATCGTCAATATTGTATTTTTGGTGATAACTATTTTTTTTAATTTTTATTTTTTCTTGGTTTTTTTTTTGAATGATATTATATTTAATAACTTGGGTTTCTGTATTGCCGCAAAGTGCTAATTTAAAAGAGTGAATAAAGCGGCATTATCCTTAGCTGCAGCATCATTGTAGGCCGATGCAGAGAAGAGTCGGCTCGACAAGGGAATTGCTCCTGCCGAATAAATGTATAAGAGAGACGGCGAGTCCGCCATATTTTACTTGTCTATTGTTTGCGTTTGTAATTATTAAGCAATCAATCATGTTTCTCCTATCCGGGGCGTTGGGAGAAGGTATTCGCTTTTATTGTAAAGGATTCGCTCTTAAACGATGGCGCCCAGTGATGTATTTCGAATAGCGGAAAATGTTGCTTTTGAAGATTTTGTTGATGGTGGTCTGATTTTTCGGTTTTCCGACCGTCATTTTTTTGAATTAAACGTTACAGCACGCGATATCTTGTTGAGAATGGACGGAGCCAGAAGTGTTGCGGACATTGCCGTTGTTCTGGCTGGAGAATATGGGACAGCAGAAAAAATGCTTGTCGCCGACATCTGTGAACTAACGCGGCATTTGGCTCAACAAGGCATCATCCAACCCTGTGTCTCAGTAGCATCACATAAAAAGGAATTTTGATGACTGCGGAAGGCTCTTGCCGGTACCTGTGCAATCCGGATGTGGTACTGCGAGAAGAAGACGAAGACGGCGGTTTGTTATTTAATCCGGATACCAATCAGGTTAAGGTGATCAACGCTTCCGGCCTGTTTATTTGGAAAAAGATTAGCGAGCGTTGCCCTGTATCTGCCATCACGTCTGCGATGATGCAAGAATTCGAGGAGGTGCCGCATGAGAGCGTGGATGGCGATATCAGGGAATTTATCGACGAGTTGGTGCAATCCGGTTTTTTAGGTTCGGAACGATAGGAAACATTGCAGAAAAGAGTAATCACTATATGATGTCGTCCCCGCGCCAGGTGGATATCGCCGTCACCGGCCGCTGCAATCTATCCTGTGCTTATTGTTTTTACAGCGATGAAATGATCAGTCGCTCGGATTTGCCGACGGACGCCTGGTTGACATTTATTCAAGAACTCGGACGTCTCGGCGTTATGACGGTGTGTCTAACCGGCGGAGAGGTTTTCTGTCGGCGAGATATCTATGAAGTGATCGATGCTATTGTTGCCAATCGCATGCGCTATCAACTCTTGTCGAACGGCACACTGATCACGGAAGAGACCATCGCGCAGTTGGACCGCGGTAAACGCAGGCAACGGCTGGATGCCATACAGATATCCATCGATGGCTCCAAGGCGGATATTCATAATCTCAGCCGGCCGGAGAGTTTTGTCAAGAGCCTGCACGGTTTGCGTATGCTCAAGCAGGCCGGTATTCCGGTAACGGTGCGTGTGACCATCAGTCGCTACAACGTGTGCGATCTCGACAATATCGCGCATCTGCTCTTTGAAGAAATAGGTTTGGCCGATTTTGGCGTCAATGAAGCTTTTCCCTGCGGCGCGACCGGCCGATATGAATCCGGCATTCGGCTTAGCCGGGAGCAGCGGCAGATAGCCATGACGGCGTTGACGCGTTTGGAAAAAAAATATCCGGGACGCATCAGCGCTTCTGCCGGACCATTGGCGCTGGCTCACCAGCAAGAGGACATGGCACAGGCTCTGGCTGACGGATGCGATGCCGGCAACTGTGGCAGATTGACCGCCTGTGGCGGCGTGTTTAGTAAACTGGCCGTGTTGCATGACGGCAGCATCGTTCCCTGTCACAATTTAAGCTCTTTGCACCTGGGCCGCATCAATGTGAATGATCTGGGCATGATCTGGCAATCTCACCCGATCATGCAAAATCTGCGGCAACGGGTGAATATACCGTTGCAAAGTCTGGACACCTGCAAAGAGTGTCGATACCAGGTCCGTTGCACCGGTGGTTGCCCGGGCGGCGCTTTGTTTATCAATCATGATCTGAATTCGCGCAATCCTCTGGATTGTTACCGAATTCTCATAGGTGAAGAAAATCATTTTGCCATAGATAGCCAAGAACGGTCTCTTTAGGTCGAGAAAACGGATTGCAGCAAAACGAAATGGATTCTTTGGCAGTTTCATCGGCGGCGCCGGCGCTTCATCAATATTATGTTTATTTGACAGCGGGCTGCAATTTAGCCTGTCGTCATTGCTGGTTGGCGCCGACGTTTCATCCCAATGGCGGAACCGGCGGGCATTTGGATTTTGAGTTGTTTCGCCTGGCTTTGGAAGAAGGGATGCCGCTGGGCTTGCGCTCCGTGAAATTAACGGGTGGTGAACCGCTGCTGCATCCGGAATTCGTCCGCTTTGTTGATTTGTTGGTTGAAAAACAGTTATCGATCGCCATTGAAACCAACGGTACTTTGCTGACGCCGGGCCTGGCCCGTCGTCTCAAAGAGTGCGGTTTTGTGAGGAGCCTCTCTGTCAGCCTGGATGGCGCCAAACCGGAAACCCATGATGCTTTTCGCGGCATCTCAGGCAGTCATCAGCGTGCAGTAGCCGGTTTGCAGGCGCTCATAGCTGAAGGATTCCGGCCGCAGATCATCATGAGCCTGCATCATGGCAACCTCGCTGAAATTGCCGAGTTGTCCCATTTGGCGGTGCACTGGGGCGCCGGATCGGTGAAATTCAATTTGGTGCAGTCCAGTGGCCGAGGACAAAAAATGTCCGAACTTTTACAGGCTCCGGCAGTGCCGCAGCTGATTGAAATCGGTCAATGGATCGAGAACACGCTGTCTCGTCAGGTTCCGATTCCCTTGTTCTTTAGCTGGCCCATGGTCTTTCAAAAGATCAAACGCGTGATTGAAAACAGCGATGTTGTTTGTTCCATACGCCATATTCTAGGAATTTTGGCCAGTGGCCATGTGGCCATGTGCGGTATCGGCATGGAGACGCCTGATTTATGTTACGGTCGTTTGGGGAAGGACCATCTGCAGGATATTTGGCGTCAACATCCGATGCTGTTAAAATTACGCGCCGATATCCCGGACCGTCTGGAGGGCATTTGCTCCGAGTGCCTGTTCCGACAACGTTGTATGGGCTGTTGTGTTGCGGAAAACTATTTTGCCACCGGCCGGCTGACCGCCCCGTTCTGGTTCTGTGCTCAGGCGGCAAGCGCCGGACTTTTTCCTGCGCACCGTCGATGTTGAAACGACCAAAGATGTTGCTGCGGCCGCCAAGTTAAAAAGAGCAGGATATTTAGGCTGCAGTAGATTCTTTCATAGTGATCAACGATATTTTTTTATCAACTGGTAAGGTAAACTGGTTTTCTTTTTACCGCCGTCACATGTTGGTTTGCGTCAAAACGCCGACGGTTCGTATTTTTCTGGAGAATGAAATGAAAAAATATGTCAAGCCGATTGCAGTGGACCTCGGAACCCCTATGAATATCGCTGAGGGGGTGTGTTATGGAAACGGGTCTACGGCCAAAACCTCTTACGGCAACCACTGTATCGCTACAGGCCATACGGCCAGCGGCGGCATTTGCACCGGCGGTTCTGCGGTTTATGGCTGTATTTCCAAAGGTCTTATCCCCTACGCTGCGACCTGTTATACAGGTGTAACTCAAGGAAGGAATCAGTAGGCGGAATTCGTTCTCAATCTGCCGGATTTTGACCAGACCATGATTTTCTCCGCTTATACAGAATTGTCCATTCGATCCACTCGAATATTTACCGCATTATTTCATAATGGCCAATTTGCCAATCGTGTTTTATTAGCGAAAAAAACCACCTGGTGTGATTTTCACGTCGATCTTGTTGCTCCGGACAAGATTACCAACCATCCGTCGGGTGATGAAACGCATTGTTCAATCATCCAAACTTTACATGATGCCTGGCGGGACATCATCCATGCATCACCGGAAGCCGAATTGGCCGTTGCCGGTTGGCAAACCATTCGCGCCATGGCAACGCCGGTTTTTCTCGATGATCGTTATGCCGTTCCGTTGCAACGGCCACCTTCTGTTCGTGATTTGGACTGTCGCCTCTTTCGCTATAATCACTGGTCGAACCGGTTTTTTATTCTCGTCGATGGCTCGGAACGTTTTGGCATACCCGCGCATTTTATCGATTTGTTGCTGAACATCTGGAATTTGGAACACGAGAGACTGGCCGTTCATGCATCAGCCGTTGTTCATCGGGAAAAGCTGTTTTTATTCGCCGGCGTTTCCGGAGCCGGCAAATCAACCGTTGCGGCCATGAGCCGTGAGCGGGGTGATCGCGTGGTGGATGACGATGTGGCGCTGATCTATCGAACTCGGGAGGGATGCTACTCGGTTAACGGCTGGGGGTATGGTCTCGACACTTGTCGCGATCCGCTGCAGGCCATCTTTAAATTGGTCCAGTCCGCGCAGGATCGGTTGCAACGGCTGACCCAAATCCAGGGCGCGCAAATCATCATGACCGGATATGATCAGGTGCATGGAGATGTGTCGGCCTCGGTGCTTTTAAAAAGGGCGTTCAAGCTTGCTGCAGCTGTCGCACGGGAAATTCCGGTTTATGAATTGCATTTTAGAAAAAGTCCTGATTTTTGGCAATTGATAGACGCACCATTCCACGATTGAAGGCCAACCGTAAGGCGTTGCCATTTCCGGTTCAAGCCGGTACTACCCGCTATAATTACTATTGGATCAAAATTCGCGCCCACAACGGCGGGATGATCAAAGTTGTGTCCTCAGAGAGATCATCCGGAGTGAACGATTCTTCATTCAAAACATCTCTTACTGCCGCCACCGACTTTATTCGAAAAGTCTGCGCTGTTGAAGAATTGTTGAGCGCGACAACCACTTTTTGACCAGCATATTCCCGACTAAAAACGTAAATCCGCTTCTCATCATCTGTCAGCAATGTTCTGAAATCACCCCATTGCAGCGCCGGCAGGCGATTGCGCAAATGTATCAGCCGGCGATAATGAGCGTAAAGATCGCCATCAAACTCTACCGGCGCCGCATCGGCCAGGATCGTTCCATCAGCGCGATATCGCGCCGGTGCATGCGGCGTCTCGGGCCAGATCATGGGCCGGCGACAACAGGGATCGTTGGCGCCCCACATGCCTGCTTCATCGCCGTAATAGATCATGGGACTGCCAACATAAGTCATTTGAAAAATGACCATCAATTTTTGCAATTGTTTTTCCCGGTCGCCGGGCCGGTCGGAATGGTAACGGGGATTGTTGGCATTGGACCACTCGTGATAACGGCTCCATTGTCGATAGGGTACCCCATCCGGATTGGCAATCAAGGTGGACAAACGGGGGGAGTCATGACTGTCATAGAGATTCTGCATGACCGCCGTCACACACGGAGGAAAGGCGTTGCGCAGTTCGGCCAGTAACCGATCGAACTCGCTGGTTTTGATTCTCTTTTTTTGATCGATAAAATATTCCGCGCAGGCAAAACTGAAATTGTAATTCATCACCGCATCGAATTCATCGCCCTGCAGATAAGGTTCGAGCACGGTAATGGGGTCAATAACCTCCGCCGTCAGAAAGGCTTGCGGATTGATGGATTTGACCAGTTGACGCCACTCTTTCCAGAACGGATGCGCGATGCAGAACGCGACATCCAATCGCCAGCCGTCTATGCCTTTGCTCACATCGCCGTCGGCAAACGGATCCAGCCAACGCCGGGTGGAGTTAAAAATATATTGCCGCGGTCCGTCCACAATGCCGTTGGCATCCTGCCGCCACTCCGGCAACTCTTTGACGCCGAACCAGCCCTGATAAGCGAATTTCTTGCCTTTTCGGCCATCCTCCCAGGATTTTATCTTAAACCAGTCTTTGTAAGCGGATTTTTGTTGTTTCTCCGCCACATCGCGAAATGCCCAGAAATTCAAACCAACATGGTTGAACACGCCGTCCAAAATAATGTACATGCCGCGTTGATGTACTTGGCTGACCAGCTCTAATAAAAGTCTGTCTGCATGGGTCCAGACCCAGGTCTTGGGATCAGCTGGATTTTCCTGCAGAATCAACAATCGGTCCTGCAAAGGATCCGGACCTAAATTGGGATCGATGTGATGATAGGACGCGCCGTCATATTTATGACTGGAGGGAGAGGTGAATACCGGATTCAGATACAGTGCGGAGACGCCCAAATCCTGCAGATAGTCGAGCTTGTCCATGATGCCCTGCAAATCGCCGCCATAGCGGCGTCGCTGTAAATGAAACCAGATGTCCCGATTGCGATGCGCTTTTTCAAACGGCTGCAATTCATACCAGTCTGAGGTCCAGGGATGGATTTGCCAGGGTGCGGTTAAATCGTGAGGCCAGGCGCCGGCCAAATCGTTCAGGTCCGAATCGTTACGGGGATCACCGTTATGAAACCGTTCCGGAAAAATTTGATACCAGACGACCCTGCGAGCCCAGTCAGGCGTAAATGTTAACATAGCGTGTTGTTCTCAAAAAAAGCGATGAGTGTTAAACAAACCTGTGCAGGTTTGAAACCTTTGCACGGATGATGCCATCGCTCAATTCAGGTGAGTAGTTTCTCCCGTAGCACAAATGGATCCGCTGTTGATTTTTTCCCGCGCATCCGTTCACTCAGGGCCTGAAAGGCCTGTTTTTGAATTCGATGAACGGCCACGTTTTTTGCAATCGGCGTGCAGCGGTTTTCCTCCCGCATGATCACGAACGGCGCTGCCAGCTGAGCCAGGGATTGCGCTTTTCCGGTTTCCTTATAATAAACCCAGGCCGCATGCAGGGCAGCGCCCAGAGCAGCGCCTTCACCTTCAACCGGCACGGCGTCCGCTTCGAAAATATCCGCAATAGTTTGGCGCCAGGTCGGCGATTGCGACAAACCGCCGGTCAAACGAATTTCCGCAGGTTTGATGGGCATTTTGCGAAAACCATCGTACAAATTGAGTATATGCCCCTCTAAAACCGCGCGACATAAATTTTCCTGTGTGAACTCGTCTATGCCGAAACCAAAATAGACCGCTCCGGCAACGGGCACATCGGGCGTACGTTCGCCGACATACCAGGGGATCAACAACCGGCCCTGATTGCCGGGTGCGGTTTTTTTGATAATCGTGTTAAAATCATCGTGACTCAAATGATATTGCTGTGTAATGGCGTTATAGCCGTTGGCCAGGTTGGAGACGCAGAGCAGCGGCAGATGCCGACCGGTGCTGTCGCAAAAAGCTGCGATTTCACCATTAGGATCGATGTAAGCGTTTTGCATGCAGGTATAGGCCGTGCCGCTGGTGCCCAGACTCACAGTGACGATGCCCGGATCCACATTGCCGGTGCCTATGGCGCCGTACATATTGTCCCCGCTGCCGGCATCAATGCGGCATTGCGGATCCAAACCGAACCGTTTAGCCAACTCGGCGCTGATAGAGCCGATGGTTTGATCCGATGGATGTACCGGGGGCAGCTTGGCCATCAGATGCGGAGACACGGCATTGACGACTTTATTAGACCAGGCGCGGGTTTGCGGATGCCATAACGCCATGCCCGAAACATCGCCCGGTTCCATGACGGCGATGCCGCCGGTCAGATAATAGTTGATAAAGTTGTGGACGAGAAAGCAGACACGGGTTCTGGCAAAGGCCTCGGGTTCGTGGCGCACCATGTGAAATATTTTTGCCGCTGTATAACCGGTGCGCTGGCTGTTGCCCACCTCTTTTATCATCTCATCGACGCCGCCGACCGCTTGCGTAAGCATGCCGCACTCTTCCTCGGTGCTGAAATCGTTCCATAGCTTGGAGCGTTGACGAGTGAGCCTGCCGCCCTGATCCAGTGTGACCAGGCCGTGCTGTTGTCCGGAAACCGCCATGCACTTGATCTGATTCGTGTCGACTTTGGATTTTTGCAAACGTTCCAGCAGGATATCCAAAGCCTTGATCCACATCCCCGGATCGGATTCCGACGCGCCGGTCTCCAGGCCCTGAATCACGCCGTTGCGTGTAGCGTATTCGGGCAGGTCCTGGTCGTAATTGATCGAATCTTTGAAAATCATCTCTCTGCGGTCGTCATCGATCACTACCAGTTTTGTGCTCTGCGTGGAACTATCGATGCCGGCGAATAAATGGGCCATGCCTCCTCCAACTGTTTTTCTGGATTGAACCGAGTTGTCGCGTTTGCGCAACAACCCGGCCTGTCGTTATTTGGAGATCGCTTTTTTGATTTTCTGCGCCGTTTTGGGGCCATAGTAGCAGCAGCACCCCTTTTTGGCATCCGGTTCAATGCCGAGATCTTTGATGGCCTTTTTCACAGCTGTTTCCGGAACCGCCCACTCTTTGGCCAGTTTTGCAGCAGTCAACATTTCGTCAGCCATATGCATTCTCCTGAGATTATTATCCTTGCGAAGGTTTTAAACCTTCGCAAGGTTGTTTGTCGAGCACCTATCGCCCAATTTAGAGATTTCAACAAAGATAGGATTTTTTTTTTATTATGCAATTGGTTTTCTTTTTGAAAAGAGGGAATTTAAAATGAAGCGAATTCATTTATTTTCTTATTAATTATAATGATATGCATTTTTCGTTTTGATTTTCTCCGTCAGATTTCGTACCTTAAAAGATTAAATGTCAATCAACCGTTTATTGCTGCGTTTCAGGAGATAGATACATGAAGGTACTCGTGCTCAACTGTGGAAGTTCCTCCATTAAATTTCAATTAATTGAAATGGATACGGAAGAGGTATTGGCGAAAGGGCAGATGGAAAAGATCGGCTTGAAAGAAGGAATTTCCAGTTACAAGCCCAAGGACGGCGAGAAAATCATTAAAACCGAACCCATTCCCAATCACGATGTTGCGATCTGTTCGCTTTTGCGTCTGTTAATGGATCCGGTTCGAGGCGTCATTAAATCGCAAAAAGAGATCGACGGCATCGGCCATCGCCTGGTGCACGGCGGCGAAGAGTTTGTCGATTCGGTGTTGATAAATGACGATGTGAAAGCGGGCGTACGTCGGTGCATTCAATTCGCACCGTTGCACAATCCTCATAATTTGCGCGGCGTGGAAGCCTGTGAGCAATTGCTTCCTGGCGTGCCGCAGGTGGGTGTGTTCGATACCGCTTTTCACCACACCTTGCCTTATCAAGCCTATATGTACGGCCTGCCATTAAAGTTTTATAAACAGTACAGGATTCGCCGTTACGGTTTTCACGGCACTTCGCACGCTTATGTTGCGCGCACCGCTGCTGAATACGTTAAAAAACCCATCGAAAAATTGAAAATCATTACCTGTCATCTGGGCAACGGCGCCAGTGTGACGGCGGTTAATGGCGGTCATTCTGTTGAAACCAGTATGGGCTTTACGCCGCTGGAAGGTTTGATTATGGGCACGCGTTGCGGCGACATTGACCCGGCGCTGCTTCCGCATATTGCGAATTTGGAGAAACTGGATCTGTCGCAGGTTGACGCTCTGCTGAATAAACAAAGCGGCATGCTGGGATTGACTGAAAAAACCAACGATTTTCGTGAAATTGAAGAAGCAGCCGAGGCCGGTGAGGAAAAATCGATCCAGGCGCTGGAAATTTTCAGCCATCGTTTGAAAAAATATATCGGCGCTTATGTAGCGATATTGGGCGGACTGGACATTCTGGTTTTTACTGCCGGCATCGGCGAGCGATCTCCACACGTGCGGCAACTGACCTGCAAAGACATGAGTTATCTCGGCATCTCCATCGACGAAGAGAAAAACAAGACCAATGCCTTCGACATCGGCACCGGCAAAGTCAAAGTGCTGGTGATACCGACCAATGAAGAATTGGCCATTGCCCGGGATACGCAGAGAATTCTGAAAGAGCATTTGCGGTAATGGCCGGCGATAGTGTTTTTTAAAGCAACTCGATCTCTACCACGCGCCTGCCGTTTTAATAAAACAGCCCTCGTCGCAAATTAATGCGACAAGGGCTGTTTTGTTTTATCCTCTCAGGGGTGGCATCCTGAGGCCCGCCATTATCGTTTCTACAAATCGCCATTCATTGTCTCTGGCGGGCCGAAGGATCTGTTCGCGTCGCTGTCTTGGTCATCACGCCAGGATCAAGCGGCGAACAGATGCTTCGCCGCTTTGAGTAATCGCGCCGGGTCAGGATTATTCTGTTCTGCGGCTCAGCATGACAACTATAGTGGTTATCGCTAAAGCTCGGAACCTGCTTTTAGTTTAAATCCAAACGGATGCTATTTTGCCAAGATCATCTTTTGGGTCCTGGAGAATCCTTCCGCTTTTAATCGGTAAAAATAAAGACCGCTGGGCATGATCTGGCCGTTGTCGGCCTTGCCGTTCCAGGTCGCGCGATAAACGCCGGCAGCCTGTTTGGTCTGCACCAACACGGCTACTTTTTGTCCCAGACCGTTATAGACCGTTAATTCAACCTGGCTGGTTTGCGGCAGCTGATACAACATGGCTGTGGTCGCATTAAACGGATTAGGGTAATTCTGCTGCAACGCATAACCCTGCGGCAGCGTTGCATCCGGTTGCCGTTCGACAGCTGTGGCGCCGCCCGATTTTGTGAGCAGCACGTTGTCTATGAGAATTTCATCTTTGGCCAGCGGATTTACCGGGTTCAGCAAGCCGAACAAAGTAAAGTTGCCGGACACGCGTGGATCCGCATCAACGCCCTCCATAAGCCAGCTGCGCGGTTCATCGCTTGGCTCGCCTTCCCAGACCTTGGCCTTTAGTTCGCCGTTGTAAAGATAGAATTTTACCCAGTAAGGCACGTCCAGGGTAAAAGCATAAGTTCCTTGTGCGAACGGCGTCCACAAAGTAGGATTCAGAATGGAAAGATCGCCCTGGTATTTGCCGATCATACAAGTGCCTTGCAAAGGACTGATGAACAGGGCATAACCGGGTGATTCCGTCGGGTCGGAATCCAAACTATCGCTGTCAAACAACAAACGGGTACTGCAGAGGAAAAATGATCCGGTGATTTTTTTGAAATTCACTTGAAAGGTGATCACCTGGTTGGGATCGCTGTAATCGTCCTTTTTAATGGCTGCTTTGGTGGCTGGCGTGGGATCTCCGTCTGCATCCATAACCAGAGCCGTGACGCCGTTGGTTTCCGCCAGCACCGCGCCGACGAGGCCGCCATAACTGCCGGTTTGCATATGCATTGCGCCATCGAGCTGTTCCACCAATGAACCGGTGAGGCCGTCTTTGGGTCCGTAGTAATTCCAACCGACATTTTCGCGCAAGGCCGGATCGTTGTCACTGAAGGTGTCCTGCCAGAGTTCATCGCCCTCTTTGTATACGCTTACATTGTCGATAATGATCTGATCTTTTGCAGACGCATTGGTCGGGCTCAGCATGCCGAAAAGCGTAAAGTTGCCTTCGACGCGCGGCTCTGTATCGGTTCCCTGCATCAGCCACTCTGCCGGCTCGTCGGTAACTTCTCCTTCCCAGATTTTGGCTTTCACATCGCCGCCGTTAAGGTACAGGCGCACCCAGTACGGCACGTCCAGGGTAAAGGCATATAGGTTTTGCGCCAGTGCGGTCCACAAGGTTGGATTGAGAATGGCCATATCCCCCTGATATTTGCCGATCATCACCTGACCTTGCAGCGGGCTGATGAACAGGGCATAGCCCGGAGATTCGGTAGGATCGGAATCCAGGCTGTCGCTGTCAAAAGTCATGCGCGTGGCCAGCACGAAAAAGGAAGAGGTGATTTTTTTAAAGTTGATCTGAAAAACAATGGATTGATTAGGATTGCTGTAATAGTCTTTTTTAATGGCCGCTTTGGTTGAATCGGTGGGATCTCCTTCGGCATCAAAGACCAGTTCCGGTACGCCGTTGGTTTCCGCCAGCACGGCGCCGATCAATCCGCCATAGTTGCCGGTCTGCATAAACATGGCAGCGTCGCGCTGTTCGACCACCGCGCCAACCAGACCGTCCTTGGGTCCATAATAGTTCCAGCCGACCTGCTTGTGCAGCGCCACATCGTCATCGCTGAACGCGTCCTGCCAGAGTAATCTTCCTTGTGCAAAAGCAAGGAGTGGAGTGATCAGCATGATGAAAAACAGTAACCAGGGTTTCCTTTGCATAAGTCCTCCTGTTAGATTAAAAGGAAAATGTGATGGAAAAACGGTGAATATCTTCAAAATAATCCGCACTGCCGTAAGCATAATCAAACTCGCCTTGCACACCAGAGTAATCGAATTTGACGCCAAGACCGGCGGTTAACGATTCCACTTCATGGTTGAATTTATAGCCGGCACGGAGATATAAATTCTGCAGATAACTGAATTCGGCGCCCGCGTGCACCTGTTCGGTATGATCACTGGGGTGGAGGGCGTCCACAGACACCAGCAAGCCGACTGATTTATCTCGATCCATGAAAAGGTCGGTGGCATCCATGCACATGCCGATGCGCAAAACCATGGGCGTCTGGAATTCTTCATACCAGTATTTCATGTCGCGGGAGAAATTTTGCATGGCCATGGCCAGAGTGAGACTTTTCCAACCCACGTTGTAACTGGTGCCGATGTCCAGGCCCCAATCATTGAGCTGCCAGTCTTTTTCTCTGCGCGTTCGTACTTTTTCACCGGTCACCGGATCGTCGTACTCGCTGACCACATAGGACGCTTTCCCCAGGCGCTCATGCAGCCGCTTGAGTTTAAAACCCATGGCAAATTTATCATTGATCCGGCGAGCGTATGCCAGGCCGATGGCATAGTCCCGTACGCCGATGTCGCCGGTAAGTATAAAGCCGCGATAATCGACGGATTTATCGACCCGCTTGGTGCCCATGATCTCGCCATAGTCCATATAGGTTACGTCCAGCGCTACGACGCCCCACTTTCCCAGGGAAGCGGCAATAGCAGCGCCGTATACTTTGGTATCGATCAGCCAATTTACCTGATTCATCACCGCCGAGTAACGTTTGATGTCGGCCAGCACGGCTGGATTATGCCACAAGCCGTTGATGCCTCTGCTGGCGGCTGTGCCGGCGTCGCCCATGGCGGTCTCGCGGCCCGCCATACTGATGGCAAGGTAGGTCATGCCGCTCTGGGCGACCTTGTTTTTTATAGCCAGTACCTGGTTGGACAACAGAACCAACGTCAGTATTAAGATTTTTTTCATCGCTGTTCCTCTTTTTGATTAATAGCGATTACAGCCAGCTTGTGGTTGTCCAAAAAGCAAATATTTTGCAGCTAGTTCCGGCTCTATTGTTATGATAGTCATGCCCATTTTTATCATCGGATAATAACAAACTTGCCCTTGGCGCCGCCCAACGGTGTGCCGTCCAAATCCCATCCTTCGACCGTATAAAAGTAAACACCGCTCTTTAACGATTGCCAGGAATCGGTAATTTGAAACCACATCTCATCGGATGATTCCGGAACCGAGCGCAAGTTATAAGGATTGGGATGTTGCAAAGTGGCCACAAGATTGCCGGAACTGGTAAATATCCGGATCGTGGCTTTGGCCGGCAAACCGACAAACGAGATGCGGTCTTCGATGCGGGCGCCGATATCCGGCTCGATATTCCAATCCTCAGCCACGGTGCCGCCGTATTCCAGACCCTGAACATGAAAGGGATTGGGCACCACATATATGGAATCCATGGTCCTGGCTGCGCCCAGGAACGGCACAGCGGCAAATTGATAGTTGCGATTGCTGTAATGACTGGACTCCACAGACCGGCCCGGCGCAATCGAGCTTTTATTCTGGCTGCCGTCGTCGAATGCCGTTACATAATAAAAGTAACTGGCGCCGCGCTGCACATTGCGATCGATATAAGTATTGCTTACTGGAACGCCGGTGCTGCCGCCGCATTCCCAGATTTTAGTATAGACATTGGTATAGGCTTCTTCCGCGCGATAGAGCCGGTAGCCGGCAAAATCCTGCACGCCGGTATCGACATCCGGAAGCGTGGGCGTTGTGGAATGCGTGCCATAATTGCCGTAATACCATTCCACTTCAACCTTGCCCGGCCCTGCATTCAGACGCAGATTCGGCGATTCCGGCCCATCCGGCACCGCTGCAATGCCGTTTTTCCAGGTCCACTCGGCGCAGCGCACTATATGAATAAGCGAATCCTTGCCTGTGGCCAGCAAACCGTTTTTTGCCGCGTCACCGGTTTGGCCCTGGAACTGCAACGTGCCGTTTTTCCATTGACGACCCTGCTCGATGGCCACTCGTCGATCAATGGCGCCGATGGCGTCAAAGATGACAATGCGTACATCCTGGCCAAAAGGAATGTCATACGGACCAAAAGCCATGAGTATGTCCGGACGCTGCACCTGCGGATCCCAGGGAGAGGTGATGCCCAACACATCAGAGCCCTGGCTCTGTACGCCGCTGCTCAGATCATAGTACAGGGTCTGATCCTGGTCGCCTTTGGTGTGCGAATGCACCTGTTGTCGCGGCCAGAAATTGACCGTGGCCGGTTGTGTACGATTGTCCTGGTTGTTGCCGGCATCCGTATCTGCCGAGAGCACGCCGAAAGAAACGTACTGAGGAGAAAGAAATTCGCCGTTTACCTCGGAAGGATCGCCGGTGTCGTCAAAAGTTTTGCGAAAGTTGTTGCCGTCATATACATACCAGAATCCGCGCAGTGTGTCGCCGGATTGGTTGCCGTAATAGTGGCACCACTCGTCAAACTCGCCGCCCATTTGTTCATGGCCGTAATCTCCGCACGGTACAAAGGTGCGCCAAAAGCCGAAATAGACGCCCTGCAGATTTTGATTGGGCAATTCGATGGTCGCAGACGCATCCACGTTGCCGGTGTTTTTAAAAATATACTCCTGGATGACGTAGGAACCGTGCATCTTGTTGGCAAAGGCATAACTGTTGCGGGTGATTTCAATGCCGACATCCGTATTCCATTTGGTGGTGATCAATTCATCGCTGGGGATGTCCGATTTGTACGTGCTGCTGCTGCGATTGTCGAGAATGCGCTGCTCGCGGGAATCATTCACATCCACCAGCGGCAAGCGCTGGCGAACGTATTTACGGTTGCTGTTATTTTTTAAAATGTCCTGCGCATCCCAATTCAGATAACCGCCTTCGGAGACGTAAAAAGTTTTAAACTGTTTGAATTTGTTGGTCCAATCCTTGACGCCGATCCAGAGACCGGTGTTGTCGACGTTTTTGCGCGTCTGCAGAAAAAAGTCACCGCCCGGATAGGTCATCAGGTCTGCGATGGGAGCATAATCCGGCCGGGCGCCGACCGGGAACATGCTCAACCACAAATCGCCGATTTCATGACTCTTCCATTGCGCCGGGCCGCTGATGACCAGTGTCAGGATTAGAAAGACGAGGAATCGTAAAAAGTAACTCTTTGTAAACATGAAAACCTCCAACACCGTTATCCTTTTTGCTTGCGCTGGTCCTGTTTATAAGTGAATGCGAATGCCGACAACGTACTCGATCAGCTTGCCTTCATAAATATCATCGCTTTCCGTTCGCAGGATCATCGGATCGCTCACTTTGTCCGTGCCCAGCTGATCCAGCCGCCCCGAGGCGTAAAGATCATCGTAATAGTCTTCGCCGATCGTTCCTCCGGGAAGATAGCGGAACTTGGTGTGATAAATATTGCTGATGTCCACATAAGCTTCAATGCTCAGACGTCTGGCGGTAAACATGCGCGACAGTCGCATATTGGCCCAATAGCGATCCAATTCCTGGAACCAGACATCCGGATGCAGATCGCGAAAGCTGGGACGGGGATGTTGCCTGCGCGTGCCGGATTGGTAATAAAGCTGCAAACTCAAATCAGTATTGGCCAACACAGGATAGCCTTTAACTTTAGGCCCCCAGTTCTTTGGCGCGGAAAAAGTGATCACCCCGCGGGCATTTGGCCGGATATCGATAATGTTCGAGCGCGGCACGCCCCAGAGCACGCCGTTGCGGCCGATATTGGGATCGTCGGTGACAATCGGAATCTGACTCAGGTTGGGGATTTCCAGATTCGCTTCGCTTTTTTTAATATAGTTGTAATTGAACCAGCCGGTGATAAAGCGTCCCGCTGTTTTGCGCAGTTCGATCTCGATGCCGCGGATTTCTGCATAATTGTTGTACGCCGGCCATTCCAGTACCAGGCTCTGATCTGAATGGGCATAGACCATGCCGCTGGTAACGTCGAAATAATCCTTGTAGAATGCGCCGATGTGCAGTTGAAAATAATCGCTGATACCCTGATCATAACCCAATTCATAAGCAATCGTTTTTTCCAAAGGCAGGTCCACATCGCCGATCCATTGCATGCGCGGCATGGCGCCGTCCACCTCCGTGCTATACAGGCCATGCGACGGCGGCGTCTGTACGAAATGGCCATAGTTGAAATATATCTTGCTGTGCGCCGATAAGGGGTGGGAGATGCCGATGCGCGGACTGAAATAGTATTTTGCTTTTCCCCGCGTAGTCGGATACACGCCGGTAGTAAAAGCTTCCCATATCGCGCGATTCGTCGCATAACTCAAGGCCTTGTGCAAGGCCGGTCGATCCGAATTGGGATTGAAATAATCAAAGCGCACGCCGATGTTGGCCACCATGCCCTGAAATTCGATTTTATCCTGGACAAAAATGCCCAATTCGATAGGTTGCACTTTAAAATTGCGCAGAAACATCTGCGTCGAATCTTCGTTGTGCCAGTGCACGCGATCTTCGCTAATGATGTCGTAATTGAATTCAAAGCCGGCTTTAAATTCATGTGCCGGATGAAACTGGCTGGTAAGACTGGCGTTCAGACTGGTGCGGCGGTTATAGGAATCGTCCCAGGTATAGGCGCCGCCGTACAACCGGTAGCCCGAAGCCACGTCATCCACGCCTTTTTCTTTGGGAATCCAGCCCGATTGCGGATCCAGGTACAAACGGCCATGAAAATAACGTCCGTCTGCCGCTCTGGCGGAATCTCCTCGTCCCATGTGCCATTTGACGTAGAAATGGCTGAGATTGGCTTCATAATAGGTTTTGGGCGACAACGTATGCGTCAGTTTGGCGCCGATCAAAGTCGTATAGCGATCCATGGTGGGTTTGCGATAGGGATAATAAAGTTCCCAATCGCCGCCGCTGTAGGACATGCGATCTTCTTCACTCCAACCACTGGTGGACCAACCGGTGGTGACGGAACGCACCTCGCTGTAATTGCCGTTGAGCGTCAATTTCATGTTGTTGGTCAACGTGTTGACCACTTTCATGGAACCCAGCCGTTCATCATAATGGGTTCTGGGTTGTGGATAAGAAAAGGGGTGATACTCGTACTTGCCGCCGATCATGAAATTGGCGCGCCAGGGGACGACCGGCACTTTGCCGCTCCAGGAAACATCCAGGTTATGACCGTTGCGGTCGCCGTAGGCCATGGGCCGATGCTGCCACTTCCACAACTCGAAAGCTTCATCAGCGGTCAGGTCGTTATTGGGATCTTTATCTGCCAATAAATTTTCCGCATATTTGTTCCAGCCGATCCAGGTTTTTTTCGTTCCTTCACGACCTTCGGCCAGGGTGAGTTCGCCGCCGGTATAGGCCATGGGGCCGGCCAGCAAACGCCATTCCCATCGCTTGACCGGATCATAGATACTGGCGCCGTAATGGGGTCGATTTTTCGGATCGAATTGATAATCGATGGAAAAGCTGGTTTGGTCCGAAGGATTTTTAGAGACCACATTGATCATGCCGGACCGGGATTGGCCGTATTCGGCGTTAAAGCCGTTGCGCATGATTTTTATTTCCTGCACCATGCCCGGCTGTACGGAAATGACCGGTCGGTTGAATTTGCGATCGGTCATGCTCATGCCGTCCATCAGGAATCCGACTTCGCGGGTCTCGCCGGCGCGAATCTGAATTTCGCCCTCGATGATGCTGCCGCTGATGCCGGATTGCAGCCCCAGGATGTCCTCAACGCGATTGGCAAAGGGCGTGGCCTGGTACTGCTCGGAGGAGACATAGTTTTCTGTTGCCGCCACATCCAATTGCACCAAATCCTTGTCAGCGGTAACTATCACCTCGCCGCCCTGCAACATGCTCTGCGCTAAAGAAAAGGCGACGTTGGTGGTGCGATCCACGCTCACCTGTACGCGCTGTTGGGTAACCGGGGCATAGCTGAGCAAAGAGGCGGTAACCGAGTATAGGCCGGGAGGGACGCTGAGGATTATGAATTCACCTTCAATATTGGTGGCGGCGCCCAGTTCGCTTTTGACGGCTTGTTCGCGGTTGTCCCGCCAGATATGGGTGATCATGACATTGACGCCGGGCAACAGTTCTCCGCTGCCGGCATCTTTGACCACGCCGCGAATTTTGCCGGTGATGCCGGCCATGGCGCTCATGCCGGTCAACAGTAGCAATAGCCCTGTCAGGACGCTTCGTGCTTTCATGCACCGCACTCCTTTACAAGAGAGTTAATCCTTCAATGTCTGCTGTGTTGGTAAGGACCGGAATATCTCATATCAGGTGATATTCCTCATTGAGTCAAGTTGAAATTGCAAAAAATGAGAGTGTATGAACAACGAAAGTCAGGTTGATATAAATGGTAAACTAATTTAGAATTATAAATTTAAATATCAAGTAAAATCAGCGGGGAAATGATTTTTTTATTAGTGGTTACGTGTATCTTTCACGCAGTCATTATGGTATTACGCGTGGTTTTTTGTGCAAAATGGTAAAAAAATGTCGGACACCTCGAGAGGTGTCCGACATTCGGTTCCGGTTTGTCCGGGTTAGGAAAAACCAGGCTGATCAACGCACCATAATTGCTTTTACGACACAAATCCGGTCTTGCCCCTGAAAACGTACAAAGTATATGCCACCTGCCAGGTTGCCGGCCTGCAAGCGCAGCTGATAAAGTCCGGCCCTTTGCCTGCCCTGATGCAACAGCCTTACTTGCTGTCCCAAATGATTGTAGAGACTGATCGTGACCGGTTGAGCTGTGGGCAGACTGTATGAAATGACGGCAGAACTATTGAACAGATTGGGATATACGCCAAGGTTGAAATCAAACGGCTTGTGCGTAGAGCTTGCTACGTGGCTGGCCAAAGGCTGTAATACCAGATGATGCGCACTCCAGGGCGCCATTTGATAGGTGAAAGAATTGTTGACGACAGGCGTGATGTCGGCTTGCGCAAGAATTTCCGGCTGCCCGGCTGAAAAAGCATAGCTTTGTGCCGAAACGTATTGCCAATCACTCTGAATGACAAATGAATCCTGAATGGTTTTGGCACTGTTTTTATTCAGCGCAATGATATGCAACGGCCCGGCTACTCCTTTGGGTCGAGCGGCATAGAAAGAGGCATTGACATTGTCCGAGCAAAGAGTATAGACTTTTAAATCGGGAAAAGTCCCGTGTGCATTATCGTAATTGCGGTATATTTTGTACGCCGAAGAAACATAGCCGCTGATCTCACCCCAGTGACTGGCAAAATAGACGCCGTATTTACCGAATATACCCAGCAGGTCTGCAATAGCCAGACCGCCGGAAATATGATTCTCAGCGCCATAGTTGAATTCCGTAATGGCCAGTTTGACGCCGGGATCATACTGGCTGATGGCGTTGTTGATGATTGACAGCAACGGCAGCCGCATGGGATTGCCGCTGGTGGGACCAAACCATTGGCCGATCCAGCTGGTCTCCCTGTATGCGGCATCCCAAAACGCCCGTGGAGCCTGTACCCGCGCATTCGCAACTCCGGGATCGGTGTTGTCTTCCGTGACGCGTACATCCTGGTTCTGATTGTTTTTACCCGTGGCTTCCGGGTACCAGTTGAGGGCCAGCACATCCAACAGCCGTTTGCCGTACTTGAATTCCGCTTCCTTCATTTTGGCAATATACGCGGCGATGAAATGTTTATAGGAGGAAAATTTATTCCAATCCGAGGCACTTTGAAAATCGGTATAAGAACTGAATCCGAACAAGACCGGACCGAAAAGTTCTGCCCCGGGATCCAGGTTTTTAATCACCAGCCCTGCTGCAATGGCTTTATCGATTATCTCCTGGCAGGTGGCTTTGTTGGGGTGGATGCGCGGGTGCGTGGAGGACCACAGACATGGCTCGTTGTCCACCGCGTATCCGCGAATACCGTTTGCCTGATTGGCCTGACCGAAGGTGTCGATATAATAATTGATTTGTTCGTCCATATAAACGGTCTGGTCTGTCAGATCAGGGGGATAGATCAGAGCTGCTGGTTTGGTCCACTCTACCTTGTACCAACGTGAGGAGGGGGCGGTTTCTGCCGCATTCCCGCTGCCCCTGGTGTCCGCAGCGACATAGCCGGCCGCCTGTAAAGTAATGAGTGAGTAGCAACCCAGGTTGATGGATTCGTTGTGAAAATTTTTCACCAAAATTCCCGGAATCGTCTGTTGCTGGCTCGACAGTTCTCTGACCATATAATAATCGCTGCTGTGCTGCCAGTCGTTGCCGGCGTTGGAAGCATTGTTCTCCCAATTATAACCGGTCATGCGGTTGCCGCCCAGGCGACGGGCAGTGATGTTTTCATCGCGATCATCGGAATGGCCGTTGCTGCCGTAAATGTAGGGGCTGATCAGCGCCGTGTCTTTTTGCGTGTTGATGATGAAAGAGATATTCAGGTTCTGTGCATTTGATTGCACGAAAGCACTCAGTAAGGTTATGGCCGCCCACTTGCACTTCATGCCATTCTCTCCTGATTTATTTTCAGGAATTCATCGCACATAACACTGATCGCCTCCGGCCGATGGCCGGCGCCCTGCGGATCCGAATACCAGCGCGGCATTAATCCGCCCTGAGGTGTGGCCAGATAGTGATGCATCTTGCGGCAATAATCACGGATTTGCTGATCGGACCCTTTGGCCATGACAGTTTGAATATCCACCGGTGAAAAAAAACAGAGCCGGCCGCGGAATCGTTGCCCCAACAGTTCCAGACCCATATTTTCCTGTTGATCCATGTGAATGACCTGCAAACCGATGTCGATGAGATCGTCGAGAATATCGACGATATAGCCGCAGCTGTGTAAAAAAGTAAGCAGGCCGGCTGCGCGGGCAGCCTGAAAAATGCGCGCATAGGCCGGCTTCCAGATTTCACGCCATTTAGCCGGTGCAATCATCAAACGGTTTTGCAACCCCCAGTCATCGCAAAAGATAAGGCCGTCAGCCCCCAGTTCTGCATATTTTTTTATCGCAGCCAGATTCATGCTCACCAGAATATCGATGAGCTGTTGCAATTCGCCGGGATGCTCATAAATATCCATCCAGGCATTTTCTAAACCGCGGATAAAGTGCACTCGTTCATAGATGGAGATGCCGGCGGCTAGAATAAAGCGCTCGCCTGCTGTTTCACGGCAGTTTGTCAGCTGTTCCCAACGTCGGCTGTCGTGGATGTCCGGAATCTTGAGGTTTGGAAAATCGCGCCAATCCGGAAGCGGGGGATTTTTTACTTCACCGAGGTTGCACACGCCGATGTTGTGCCATTCAGCGCCCCATTCGTCCTTTCCCTGCCTTGGTCGGGCATCGGGCGACGGCGTCATGTCGATCCAGAGGAAATCGCTGCCGTACGGTTCCGGAAAATCGATCGGCAGGCGGGAGGGGTTGTTAAAGGTTACGGTGTTGCGTACGAGATCACGGGAGGTCATAATTACCTGCATTTTTCTGGTTACCAACTTTAGCTCACCAAACCGTTTATACTAAAAACGCTTGCATTCTTCGCCGGCGTATTGTTGTCAGCGCCAATGCAAAGCCAACCTTTTATGATAATTACGATCAAGAGCAAGAGCTTGTGATCGAGAGGAAAATCGTAGCACAAGCCTCCCGGCTTGTGCATCATCCGTGTTCGCTTTTTATTCAAGTACGGCCTATCTGCAAAATCGCACCCGCTCCAGGAAGGGCAAGGTTCCTTCAACAAAATAGCGCAACGTCCAGCGGTCTGTCGGATCCAGGGTCAGTCTTTTATCCGGGCCGCGGTTTATCTTGCTGGTTTGATTGTAGCGGAAGCGGTAATGGTCGTACAGGCGCAGCATTTCACAGGCATAGGTATCAGCCACATCCGCATCGTCGCTGACGATCAGCATGTTTTCATCGTTGCTGGCAGAGGCGCTGTTGGAAAAATTGTTGGAACCGGTAATGATGGTGGGATCGTCGGTGGTGAAATCAGCGACAATGGTTTTCAGATGAATAAAAATATTGCCAGATTGTCCGGCATAGGATTCTTTAAGCCAACCCTCCAGACCGTCTTTCAAAAAGGCCGGCGTGACGAATATGCCCTGACGGTGCACGCCGGTGATGGTGGATCTACTGTTCTGCAATCCGTAACGGATGACCTGACTGGTCTCTTCCCCCAACAACGCCTGCTCGATGTCGTCGTTTAAATTAAAGGCGGTGCAGAACAACAGGTCGCTGCGACTGCGCCGAATAGTGGCCATGACCTCTTGCAGATCCGATAAATGGGAGCGCGGACTGAACAGCGCCTGCGGCGCAGCGCCGGGAATGACCGGAAAACTGGTGTTGATGAACTTTTTCGTCTCACTGGGGGACTCGCCCAGAAAAAGCCGTTCGAACAAGGTCAGGTAATGTCCGGCGATTTCCGGCTGGGAAAAAATATGCAACACGTTGGCCTGGCGATAAACCGCCTGGTTGGTGAAATTGGTGGAACCGGTTAAAACGGTTTGCGGCATGCGCTCGCCGTTGTTCGCCAACCGCGACAGGATAAAAAATTTATGATGAAAGATGGCGTTGGTCTTGCGGCAGCGTTGCAGAGCCCCGGGCAACGGCGACAACATTTGGCGATTGATCTCCATTTGCGGGTCGTTATCCCGGCCATGATACACCACGCGCACCGCCACGCCGCGATCCACGGCCTGCCGTAATAGATCGACCACCTCGGGCATCTCGATTTCGTAAATGGCCAGATCCAATGCCCAGGTGTTGTCCTCCGCCTGGTTGATGAATTGCAGGAGTCTTTCGCGCAGACCGCGCGACAACCAGTCACGCGCCGCCTGATTGGCCGGGTCGTCCGGATTTGCGTTTTGAAACCTGGCCGCATAAGCCTGACTGGCAGCGGCAGCGCGGTTGAAAACGATCTGATGCATGCCGGATTCTAATGACTCGGTTTTCACGCTTACGACCGGACCGGAACGATAACGCAGTTTTTGCGGGGTGCCATAGACGGCGTACAGTTTATAGGTGTAATGCGAGTCAGGATAAACGCAATAATCGGACCAGCGAAATTTCTGAATGGGCGCTACCTTGCTTTCAACAGGCGAATGCAGGTCGCGCGGCTGATCGGGAAAGCGCAACAATCCTTGCAGCCAGCGATACCGTCCCGGCTGCGGGCCTTCCCGTTCTATGGCAAAGCCCAACAATCCTGGTCGTAATGACGGCTGCACGTTCATGGCCAGCATCACGCCCGTGGACCCGGCATAGGCTTTGAGGGTAAAGCCGTTTTTCACCATTCTGTCGCGCATGGACCATTATAGAGAAATTTCTACAAATATTCAACGATTTTCCTGTGTAGGGTCGGACCAAGACAAGGTCCATGATATCAATAACTAGGATTGATCCGACCCATTATTACGCTTGTCTTTGTCAAATACATGTTGTATTTTTCATACCTTAAATGACCGGCCG
>CAYLWO010000022.1:45948-66749 GCA_964387285.1 uncultured Cytophagia bacterium
ACGCTTGTCTTTGTCAAATACATGTTGTATTTTTCATACCTTAAATGACCGGCCGACAATTTGTGCAATAAAAGACACAAGCCGGGAGGCTTGTGCTACGGGATAACCCGATTTTAAAACAGTGCAGAGATAAAATATTGAATCGACCAGTTATTATTTTTTGTATATTTTTTATCACCCAGTTGCCGGTTAGCACAACAGCGCAGCAGCCTGCCTTCGGCGAACCGGTCGACATGGGCCTGCTCAATTACCCCGAGATCGATGAAGCCTCGGGTCTGGCGGCCAGCCGCCTTACGCCCGGCGTGTTATGGACCCATAACGACTCGGGGGACAACAGCCGCATCTTTGCCATTAACGAAACAGGCGAATTATTGGCCATTTGCAAATTGAGCGATGTTCAAGCAAGGGATTGTGAAGATATTGCCATTGGCCGCGGACCTGTGGACAGTCTGCACTATATCTATCTGGCTGATATGGGCGATAACAGCGCACAGTATAAGGCGTGTTATATCTATCGATTCCCGGAACCACAGATCGATCCGGCTGGCCGTGACCAAACGATCAAGATCAACGAGGTCCAGGTCATCGCCTTTCAGTATCCGGACGGCAGTCGCGACGCAGAGGCGTTATTGGCCGATCCGATTACCGGTGATCTGTTCATCGTCAGCAAACGCGACAAGAATTCGCGGGTATATCGTCTGCCGTTTCCCCAGACAGCCGGACAGGTGCTGACCGCAGAGTATCTCGGAACCTTGCCTTTTACCATGGCCGTGGCCGGCGATATTTCTGCCGACGGCCGGGAAATTCTCATCAAGAATTATATGTACGTCTACTATTGGCGCAGATCTCTCACCGAAACCGTGGATCAGGCATTGCTGCAGACGCCTGTTACCATACCCTATGCGATTGAACCCCAGGGCGAGGCCATTTGCTGGAAAGAGGACGGCAGCGGGTTTTTTACGTTAAGTGAGGAAGCATTCAATATTAAAGCCCGGTTGTATTATTATCCGCGGTTGCCTGCTGAGGTGACGGTGGGGCCGGCGCAACCCGGATCCGGTCTACGGTTGCTGCCCAATTATCCCAATCCTTTTAACGAAGCCACTGTTTTCACGTTTACGGTTGCGGAAACCATTGAAGTGACGTTGCGCATTTATAATGAGCAGGGACAACAGGTGGCCCTGTTGTTTCAACAAACCGCGGCGCCCGGCACGTATCAGGTGCACTGGCGAACCGGGTCGTTGGCGTCCGGGCTGTATCTGTGCAGGCTGCAGACGCCGACGACAACTATTGTACAAAAAATTCAGTTAACGAGATGAAAAATTTTCCGCTCAAAACCACATTTGGCTCCATCAGGCCCTATGTCATGGACGACGCCGAGTCTCTGGCTCTTTATGCCAACAACCGCAAAATATGGCTCAACCTGCGCGACGGATTTCCTTATAGAAAAGGCCGGCTTTGAACTGGAAGGTCGTATGCGCAAACACGCGTTCAAAGACGGCCGATTTCAGGATATGTTGTTATACGCTAAAATACGTTGAACGTTCAACGTTTAACGTTATTTTTTCACCAGCGGCTGAACCGGTGTTTCTTTATTCATCGTGCTGAACACCTTGGCTACTGCGGCCACGGTGCCGGCTACATCCGACAGGTTGCTGGGTATGATCATGGTGTTGTTGACATGCGCCAGCTTGCCAAATTCATTCAAATACTGTTCGGCGATGCGCAGATTCACCGCATTCAGACCGCCCGGTTCATTTATGGCTGCGGCAATTTCACGAATACCTTTGGCTGTAGCCATGGCCACGCGTTCGATCTCTTGCCCGCGTCCTTCCGCTTCGTTGATGCGTTTCATCTTTTCACCCTCGGACTTGGCAATGGCTTCTGCTTTGTCGCCTTCGGCGCGGTTGATCTTGGCCTGCTTGTCGCCTTCTGATTCGGCAATCAACGCGCGCTTTTCCCGCTCCGCACGCATCTGTTTTTCCATGGCGTCTTTGATGGATGGCGGGGGAACGATGTTTTTGATCTCGTAACGGGTCACTTTCAATCCCCAGGGTATGGACGCCTTATCTACAGCCTGGACGATCTCGAAATTGATTTTGTCGCGCTCTTCAAAGGTTTTGTCAAGATCGATCTTGCCCACTTCGCTGCGCATGGTGGTCTGCGCCAGCTGGATGGAACCAAAGGCATAGTCGTTGATGCCGTAAGAGGCCTTGACCGGATCGACGATCTGGAAGTAAAGGATGCCGTCCACTTCTACCTGAATGTTGTCCTTGGTAATACAGGTCTGCGACGGCACATCAATAGCGTTTTCCTTTAAAGAATGCTTGTAGGCGATGCGATCGATAAACGGAATCAGAATGTGAAACCCCGCTTCCAGGGTTGCGTGATACTTGCCCAATCGTTCGATGATAAAAACGGTTTTTTGCGGTACGACGCGCGCGGTTTTCATTAAAATAACCAGCGCGAGAAAAATGAGACCTATGAGTATTATGGTTTCTGCCGGCATGATCCTTCTCCTTCTTGTTAAAGTGGTTTGACAATGAGCGTTAAATTTTTGCGTTCAACGATGGCGACTATCGCGCCCTTGACGATGACGGTATCCGAAGTCGCTTCCCACAAGGTGCCGTGCAACTCCACCTTGCCGCCTAATTGGTCCGGAAGAATATCCTGTACGACCAGCGCTTTTTCCCCGACGATGTCGTCGACGACCAGATCTTTGCCCGCTACCTTGCCTTCAAAGATTTTTTTACTTTTTTTCCGGAACAGGACCAGGGTGGCGATGGATACCACCAGGAAGACGAGCATCTGGCCGTTAAAAGAGGGCAACAGGCCCAGCAGCACCAGCAAGGTAACCACCCAGGCGCCGATGCCGAAAAAGATGACGACAAAGCCGGGTATGGCCAATTCCGCCAGGGCCAGAATCAACCCGATAAAGAACCAAAACAAGACCATCAGTTTGCCGACAAACATGCAGCCTCCTTTATAAATTCTTTTTTTCTACAAAAGCAAAATAGAAAACATCTGTGAATTAAGCAAGGGATATCGAGCAAATGGGCAAACGCGCCAAGCGTGTGAAAGGAATCAAATTTTGCGGATGGTCGACATTTTATAAATGCCTGAAAATATTAGGTATCGTTTTTTTGCATATCTTTCTGCGCTTGAGCATACGAGTCGATATGTGCAAATGTTACAAAAAGAAATTCTTTTTATTTCAGAAAAAAAATCGTAAATTATAAGCTGAGTGAAATTGAAATAAATGTTATCTTTTATAATAGAATCAACAGGAGTGGTTATGGCTTCAATATCGGAATTTCGTACCGGTTTGGCAATTCGTTTCAATAACGATATTTGGATCATCACCGAATTTCAACACGTAACGCCCGGCAACTGGCGCGCCATGGTGCGCACCAAATTGAAAAACGCGCGCACCGGCCGCGTCGTTGACAACACGTTCCGCATGACCGACCAGATCGAGGAGGTGCGGCTGGATACCAAACAGATGCAGTTCCTGTACGAAGCGGACGGCAGCCTGTACTTTATGGATACCGAGACCTACGATCAGACCTTTATACCTGAAGAAATGTTGGGCGAACAGAAAAAGTTTTTGAAAGAGGGCGGCGTCTGCACCATCAATTTTATGGAGAGCGGCCCGTTGACCGCGGAATTGCCAAACTTTATCGATTTTCTGGTGACCGAAGCGGAACCCGGCGTGCGCGGCGATTCGGCCAGCAATGTCACAAAATTTTGTACGATTGAAACCGGTGCAAAAATTCAGGTGCCCTTGTTCATTAAAGAAGGGGATATGATAAAGATCGATACGCGCACCGGCAAATATCTGGAGCGCGCTTCGCGAGGATAAGGGCGGCTAACCGGACCGGCATAAACCGAAGCCAAATGTCGGACACAATTAAAAGTTGAAACATTTTTTGACCATTGCTCGAAAAACAACCTTGCGAAGGGTGCAAACCTTCGCAAGGATAATACAACCGCTCCAATCAGGTTTTCAGCAGACGGACATCAATCGTAAAGCGTCCCGGTTTTTCCATATTGGCTTCTACCTGCATACCTCGCAAAGCGGCAAAGAGAAACGGACAAGCGCGATGCGGCAGCAAATCCTGCGTTTGATTGAGCAAGCTGGCTTCGGGTTTGAATAACTCTACCATGGGATCCAGGATGAATTTTTTTCCCTGAACCACGCTTTTTATATGCTGGCAATCTGTTTCAACGCGCATGGATATCATCCCGTCTGCTTGCGCCTCAAAGTACAATTTGCTGATGAATTCATGAATCGTCGCATCAATATCGACTTGAGTCATGATCCCTGTCCTCCTCGTTATTCCAGGAAAAAAATTAGACCTCACCGGGCTCGCAGATCATGAGATAGTGAGGAATGTTGGCTTCATAAAAGAGTTCACCGCGAATCTGAAAGCCATGACGGCTGTAAAAATCAGTCAGGTGCGCCTGAGCATGCATTTTAAATTTTCTGAATCCTTTTTCTCGACTGACGCGCAACATATATTCCACCAACTCGCGTCCCACACCGCGGCCGCGCCAGGCCTTGCGCACACAGATGCGCTCCAGTTTGGCATATTCCCCCAAAAAACGAATGCGTCCGGCGGCCATGGGTTCCCGGTCCACTTCGCCAAGTATGTGCAGCGCACTGTATTCCTGATCATCCATCTCTTCGCCAAAAACGACATTCTGTTCTTCCATAAAAACGATGGCGCGCACCATAAATACCTTGACCAGATCATCCATATTGTCGACGATTTTAAACACGTGGCTGTTCACGAGTACTGCCTTATTGTATTAAATCTTGTTTTTTCGAAAAATGGATAAGAAATGTCGGACACCTTTGGCGACTGTCGCAAAACCCCAAACCCCGGATGTGGCCGCGTTTTTTGCGGCCACTCCGGGTGTCTTTCGACGCATCATCAATGAGTTAAGAAACATCCGGGGTCACAAAAACCGTGACCCCGGGGTTGTTCTGCCTTTTGCGACAGTCTCTTGAGGTGTCCGACATTTGGTTCCGGTTTATCCGGGTTGGGATTAGTCTGTCTAACCCTATTTACAGAATGTCCGTCACTTTTGTGGCGTCCACCAGGTAACTCTGGTTGATAAGAATTAAAACCTGGGTAATATTAATTCAAAACAAATTATAAATCAAGTTAAATCGGATTTTCAACCAATATTGCGGAGTTGAAATTGGTCAGTGAAAAAAAACAAGAGTTGCTTGTTTTCATGCACCTGAAGGAAGCGTTGTGCAGCCAGTGCGGAGCTGAACTGGAACCGGATAGCCTGATCACCCTGGCGCAGGCAGGCCCGCTGTGCATGACCTGTTCGGACATGGACCATTTGCTGTTTTTGCCGGCCGGCGATATGGCGTTGACCTTACGTTCTAAAAAGTATTCCGGATTATGGGCTGTCGTTTTACGCTGGAGTCGGTCGCGAAAACGATATGAACGTCAGGGGTTGCTGGTGGAGGAGGCGGCCCTGGAAAGGGCGGAACAAGAGTGCCTGGCTGATGAAGAGCTGCGCAGCCGTCGCCGGCAACGCGAGGCCGCCAGACGGCAGGTGCTGGATGAACAGTATGTCGGGCAATTTGCTGCTGCTATTCGTCAGCTATACCCATGTTGTCCGGCTGGTGTGGAGACGCTCATTGCGCAACACGCGTGCTGCAAATACAGTGGACGCGTGGGACGAGCCGCTTTCGCGAAAGCCCTGAGCGCCAAGGCCGTCGAATTAGCGGTCATCGCTCATATCCGTCACAGCGAAACCGAGTACGATGAGTTGTTGGTCAACGGAGTGGATCGTGCAGATGCGCGGGAGCAGGTTTGGGAGAAAGTACGCCAGGTGCTGGCTGCCTGGCAGGGATCGAATTAATCCAGCTAACGAGGTTGTCCAAAGTAACTATAGTATGTAGTTCTGGCTTTAGCCGGAAATTTTTCCGCCTAAAGGCGGAACTACATGCTAATAAAAAATATTAGGTTATTATTGTTCGTATTTAAATGTTCTAGCCGCTCATTTAATACTGAAAACAAATAGCAAACTTTTTAAACAACCTCGATCTTTATGCTGCGCTAGCTCTTTTGCAGCAGAATCATGATCTCTAGATTGGCCGTGCCGGGAAACATATCCAGGGGGAGCACACGATGCACCTGATAACCCTGTTTTTCCCATGACGCGACGTCTACGCGGATGCGGTCCACATTGCAGAATAGATGCAATACCTTTTCCGCATCGCGCAGCGCCAAAGTTTCGACGACGCCGGCATCCGGACCTTGGTACGGCGGATCCAGCAGCAGATGCTCTTTGTGTTCATTCGGTTGCGGCAAATCGCGTCGGCAAGTTTTACGTTCTACCGGTTTGGCAATAAAGCGCATTTCTTTTTCAGGATGGAGATGCTTTTTATTTTCTATGGCCGATTGGATGGCTTCCCGGTTTATATCCATGCCAACCGTGCTTACATATTGCTCAGCCAAATAATGGCTGAACAGGCCGTAACCACAGTAAATATCCAGCAGCCGCCTGCCGTTGCCCGGCGACAAAATAAATTTCATCTGCTGCAGCATGACAGGCAACAGGGATTCATTGACCTGAGAAAAGCTGAAGGGTTTGTAGCTGTATTTGCAGCCGTCGATTTGCAGAAATATCAGATCAGGTCCGTAAAGTTTTTTCATGGTCACGGCAGCTGCCGGCCGGAGGAATTCCAGATAATAATCCGAACGCGTCGGATCCAGATATAAAAAAACCGCCAGAATCCCGCAATTTTGCTTTAAACCCTCGCCAATCATTTTTGCTTTGCGCACGCTCTCGTTGTTGAATTCATCCAGATTCAGGATTACGGTCTGTTGCGCATAGTTGCCGCGAATGATGATATAATTGACGTGTTTGGCAAACGGTTGAAAGGCGGGCGTGTTCAGTTTTTCCGTCAGCCAGTGATAAATCCCGGCGTGTTTTTCCGCTTCCAATAAAGCGGCCTGCTGGTTGGACTCGCCATCGACGGAAATCAATTGCGTAATGCGTCCGGCCTGCACCCGTCTTTTGGAATTGGTGCGATAATGGCGCGGTTTTGGCGAAGCGATAATGCTTTCGGGTACGCCAGGCAAATGTGACTTTTGCCAATACTGCGCCAAAGCGCTCTGTTTGAGCGCCGACTCTTCTGCATATCCCAGACTGATCAAATCAGTCTTGCCATGGCGCTGTTCCAGGGCGTGCGTCAGCAATTTGGCGAAGGAGACCGCGCGATTCTGTGCATGGGTCGTTTTGATGTCAGCTCTCGGAAGAATTTACAATGCAAATGCGACCTGGCGTTCCTGGGCGATCGCTTGCAGCATGGTCACGGTCTTGTCATCCAACGGCACGCCGTCGCGTAAGTGTTTCTCATACAACTCGTACTCTTTTTCGCCGTGGATATAAATGCGCGGTTGGCCCTCTGCCTTGGCTGAATTTCTCAGGCGGTCGATAAGATCGTCCATTTTTGTGCAAAACGTTTCACGATCGATAAAATTTTCAATTTTCAGCGCCATGAAAAAGTGCGCCACAGCGGCCGGCTGGTTTTCCCCATTGGGACCTTTGCTGTCCACCATATCCGCATAGGCGCCGCCGGAGAGCACGCCGCACAACACATCCACCAGCAGCGCCATACCATATCCCTTATATCCGCTGAAGGATTCACCCTCGCCGCCCAGAGGCAGAATGCCGCCGCCGGAACGTGAGATCATGTTTTTCAGCACCTCTGCGGCATTGGTGGTCACTTTGCCTTGAGCATTCACCGCCCAACCTTCGGGCATGGGCTTTCCGAGTCGATCATAAACTTCCAATTTGCCTCGCGGCACTACGGATGTGGCCATATCAAGAAAGAAGGGCTTGTTGCGCCTGGTGGGCGCTGTCAGACTGATGGGATTGGTGCCGAGGATAAGATCGCGGCCAAAGGTCGGCACGACCAAGGGCGCCGAGTTGGTCATGCTGATGCCCAGCAGTCCGGCTTGCAGCATTTTCTGACTATAATATCCGGCAATGCCGAAATGGTTGCTGTTGCGTACGGTGACCAGGCCGACGCCGGTCTGTTTGGCTTTGGCGATGGCTAGCTGCGTTGCGAAATGACCGATGACCTGGCCAAGACCGGCGTTGCCGTCAATCGCTGCGGTGGACGGCTGTTCATTAATCACGGTCGGTTGTTGCAGAGGAAGAATCGTGCCGTTTTTCATTCCGTCTACGTACCGTTTGAGCCGCGCCACGCCATGGGAGGGGATGCCGCGCAAATCAGCCAGCACCAGATTGTCGCTGCATATCGCGGCGTTTTCCGGCGAAACCTTAAAGGTCTCGAATACCTGGCAAACAAAGTCGTAAAGTTTCTGCGAATCTACGATCATGGCCATATGCTGCTCCTTTCAGTTTGAACAAGCAAACGCGGCTGCAACAGATAAAAGGTTGTGCTATTTTAAAGCTTCCGCCAGGACAGCAGGCAAAATTCCGCCCTGACGGTAATAGTGAATCTCCACCGGCGTATCTATGCGGACAATGACGGAAAATTCAGTCCGGTCTGCTTTGACTTTAATTTTACATCCGGGCGTTATGGCGTCATGCACTGCGATCGTGAAGGTCTCATGACCGGTCAATCCCAGGGTCTGGCAATTTTCGCCGGGTAAAAATTGCAGCGGCAAAATACCCATGCCCACCAGATTGCTGCGATGAATGCGTTCAAAGCTTTCGGCAATAACCGCTTTTATGCCGAGCAACAGCGTGCCTTTGGCCGCCCAGTCGCGTGACGAGCCGGTGCCGTACTCTTTGCCGGCCAGAACGATCAGAGGAACCTGCTCTTGTTTGTATTGCATGGCTGCGTCATATATCCACATCTGCTTTTTATCCGGCAGATGCAGCGTGACGCCGCCTTCCACGCCAGCAACGAGCAAATTTTTCAAGCGAATGTTGGCAAATGTGCCGCGCATCATAACCCGGTCGTTGCCGCGACGCGTGCCGTACGAATTGAAATCCTGCGGCTGCACGCCCAGTGAAATCAGGTACTGGCCGGCCGGACTTTCTTTGGCAATCGAGCCGGCCGGCGAGATGTGGTCGGTCGTCACCGAGTCGCCGAACAGAGCCAGGACCCGCGCTTGTTCGATCGGTCGAATTTCACTGCTTTTGGCAAGTTCGCTGAAAAACGGCGGTTCTTGAATATAGGTGGAATCTTTTTGCCAATGATACAGGGGACCGCTTTGACCTTGAATCGCCTGCCACTCCGGAACCAACGCCTCAATGCTGTTATAGATGGATCGATAATGTTGCGGCGCATCCGCCTGTTGCAGCAGTTCCATGATCTCTGCCTGGCTCGGCCAGATATCCTGCAACAGAACCGCCTGGCCGGAGGGATCGTGTCCAATGGGTTCTGTGGTCAAATCAATGTCCATGCGGCCTGCCAGGGCAAAAGCGACCACCAATGGCGGCGAAGCCAAATAGTTGGCGCGCACCAGGGGATGAACTCGGCCCTCAAAGTTGCGATTGCCGCTGAGCACAGCCGCGGTCACCAAATCAGCAGATTGGATCGCCTGGTTGATGGTTTCCGGCAAGGGACCGCTATTGCCGATGCAGGTGGCGCAACCATACCCTACGACCTGAAATCCCAGTTTTTCAAGATAGGGTAAAAGACCGGTGGACTCTAAATAGGCGGTGACTACGCGCGAACCCGGAGTCAAACTGGTTTTGACATGCGGCGCTGAGGTCAATCCTTTAGCTACCGCCTTTTTCGCCAGTAATCCGGCTGCAAGCATGACCGATGCATTGCTGGTGTTGGTGCAGCTGGTGATGGCGGCAATGACCACGCTGCCATGCGTCAACTGGACCGGCTTTTCACCCACACTCGTCTGGCTGCTTTTGCTGATCTGCTCCGGCGTGAGATTGAATCCGCGTTGCGCCAATGGCGCTGTGAGAGAGTTCCTGAATGAGGCGGCTGCTTCCGATAACGTTACGCGGTCCTGGGGACGTTTGGGACCGGCCAGGCTGGGCTCCACGCTGCTCAGATCCAGCTCGACCACATCGGTGAATTTCGGTTCAATACTGTTTGCGTCACGGAACAGACCCTGCGTTTTGACATAGCGCTCTACCAAATCGACGAGATCGTCCGGTCTGCCGGAACGCCGGAGATAATCAAGGCTTTCCTGGTCCATGGGAAAAAAGCCCATGGTGGCGCCGTATTCCGGGGCCATGTTGGCAATGGTGGCGCGATCCGGCAGACTCATGGCCTGAATGCCGGGTCCGAAAAATTCCACAAACTTGTTCACCACGCCTTTCTTGCGCAACAGTTGCACGACGGTCAAGGCGATGTCCGTTGCCGTAGCGGCGCTGCGCAATTCGCCGGAAACGCGCACGCCGATGACTTGCGGCAACAACAGGTAAATCGGCTGTCCCAGCATAACCGCTTCCGCCTCGATGCCGCCGACGCCCCAACCGACTATGCCGAGTCCGTTGATCATGGTGGTATGCGAATCCGTGCCCACCAGGCTGTCAGGATAGGCCAGGGTCTGTCCGTGCTTTTGGTTGGTGCAAACGCCGCGGCTGAGATATTCCAAATTGATTTGATGAATGATGCCCACCCCCGGCGGGATGATCCTGAAACCGGAAAATGCCTGGCAGCCCCATTTCATAAACTCATAACGTTCTTTGTTGCGTGCAAATTCTTTTTCCAGGTTTTTAGCCAGGCCGTCTTTATCCCCGGCGAAATCGACCTGCAGGGAATGATCGATGATCATCTCTGCCGGTATCAGAGGCTCTATCTTTTTGGGATCTCCGCCTGAACGTTGCACGGCAGAACGCATGGCTGCCAAATCCACCAACGCCGGCACTCCGGTGAAATCCTGCATGAGAACGCGGGCCGGTTTGAAGGGTATCTCAATTTCTGCCGGTTTTTCAGCCTGCCAGCCGGTTAACTGCGTGATATGTTCTTCCGTGACCACGCGGCCGTCGCAGTGGCGCAGCAATGACTCTAAAAGCACGCGCAGACTGTACGGCAGCCGGCTGACGCCGGATAAACCCTGTTTCTCCAAAAGCGGCAGTGAGAAAATTTCCACCTGGCCTGCACGGGTTTGCAGGGTTTGTTTGACGGTCAAGGATCGGTTTGAAGGGGAGAGCATATTTGTTCCTTTTCAGATTTTTTACTTGGTTTGGCTCAACGCCTGCCAACGCGTTTTTAAATATCTGTCCTGCAACGTTTCCATGAGATAATCGCAGAATTGCCGTCCGGTGGCGCCGTCGCTGCGGCCGGTGATGACCTTCTCTTTTTCATAACGACTGCAGATGTCCAGCGCCATCTCGATCTTTTCCGCTTTTTCCTTAAAGCCGATATGACGGACCATCATGGCAGCGGCGCGTATTAAACTGCAGGGATCCGCATATTGGCCGCGACCCTCTTCGATCATCCGCGGGGCAGACCCATGGATCGCTTCGAACATGGCGTATTGCTTGCCGATGTTGGCGCTGCCGGCTGTGCCGACGCCGCCCTGAAACTCGGCCGCTTCATCGGTTAAAATATCGCCGTATAAATTGGGCATGACCAATACGCGGAATTGCGTGCGGCGTTTGGGATCGATCAACTTGGCGGTCATAATATCGATGTACCACGCATCCCATTTGACCTGAGGATAGTTCTTACCGATTCGTTCTGCGGTTTCCAAAAACATACCGTCTGTGGTTTTTATGACATTGGCTTTGGTTACGACCGTCACCTTGTTGATGTTGTTCTTGTGCGCATAATCAAAAGCCATCTCGATGATGCGCTCACAACCCTGTTTGGTCACAGCGGTAAAATCCACGGCCAGGTCTTCCGTGACCTGAATGCCTTTACTGCCGAGAATATAGGCGCCTTCGGTGTTTTCACGGAAAAAGACCCAATCGATGCCTTCCTGGGGCACCTGCACCGGTCGCACATTGGCGAACAGATCCAATTCGCGACGCATGGCCACATTGGCGCTTTCGATGTTGGGATAGGGGCCGCCCTTTTCCGGCGTGGTGGTGGGCGCTTTGAGAATCACGTGGCACGCTTTCAGTTCTGCCAGCACGTCGTCCGGAATCGCTTTTACATGTTTGACGCGATTTTCGATCGTCAATCCTTCGATAGGGCGAAAAACCACTTTGCCGCCGGCGACCTCTTCTGCCAGCACATGTTCCAGCACGCGTTGCGTCTCCTGCGAGATGATGGGACCAATGCCGTCGCCCCAACACACGCCGATGATGATGGGTTTCAAAGCGCTGTAATCGGTCCATTCATTGGCCTTTTTCATGGCTGCCACGCGAGCCAGCTGTTCTTCCAACAAGGAAGCAAAATGGTTTTTCGCTTTTTCCAAATTTACTGACGACATGATTGTTCCTTTCTGGTTTTATGATAGCTTTGTACAAGTTCGTTTTTGTGATGCAATATTTTTTCTATTTGTTGCAGCATGCCCCGCGCATAATGATGATACTCGCCGCTGCTTTGTTTGGCTTCTTCCATGAGCCCTTGTTCGACCAAATGCATGAAGGAACTGAGCGAACTCGAGGCTATAGCGGTGGGAAAAGCCGCCCACTGAATCAACGAATGTTCGATCTCTTCATAATACGCCTGATGCGGACAATCTTTCACGCCTTTAAAAGGACAGGGATTGGCAGCGGTTTGGAATCCTTTGAGCGCCATGATCAACGGTTGATAATCATGACCGTGGAGCAACCTGGCAAATTGGAATTCCACCACTGACAACCAGGTCTTATCATCCGGATTCTGGTGATGCCGGTTGAGTCGCGATAAACAGATGCCCACGTCCGGATGCAATATCTCTTCCTGATAAATACGCATTTCACGCAACCGTCCATGCTCGTCTTCACGCAAATCTCCGCCCAGCAACAACAAACAGAGAAAATATTGCGGATCAGCCAATTTCAAAAATGGACGATCCGGCAGAGTCTCGATGCTGATATGCAAACTGTGCGGTTTCACATCGATATAATCCACGGCCAGCTCGATCATACGGCTCAAAACCCAGGGGTCCTGTGTCGCGGGTTTGCTCACATCTCCCAAAAGACGGTAGCGGCCAAAGGCCAGTTCCAAAAAGCCGCGTGTGCGCACATCCGGAGAGGTCAGAAATCCGTGATCATCGATATGTGCGCCCAACTTCCACCCGCGCCGCATCAAATCAAAATCGTAGAAATAATAGAATCCGTCATACACCGGATCCTGATTTTCTGCAGCGCCGATGGCTCTGACGCCGAGGTTGGAAAATTCCAATTCCGCGCCCAATGGATTCACACCGAGGCGTCGATTTTTTTTTACCCAATAAACAATCTCGTCCGCCAACGCATCCTGATAAATCTCTTCCGCAATCATGACAGCAGCTACGGTGTAGTCGATGTAGCGGGAATCCGCATGATATTCAGCCACCTGCAATTGCGTCATGGCTGATGCCAGGCGATCTCGTTGCTCCTGCAAGAGCTTGAGCGCCATTAAACCCGAGATGGTGTGATGATAAAAGTGGGGCGCTGTCTGAACGCTGCCGCGATACTGGTTGCGGAACCTGTCTTCTATTTGATTAAAAATTATAAATTTAACGGCAAGCTTTAAATAAGAGGACGCATAGGTCTTTGCTTTACGCTCCAGGGCCAGCCAATCCAGCGACGGCAGATTGGCGGCGGCGATTTCGTGTTTAATGATAAAAGAGGGCAAGCCGGCATCCTGGAAATGCTGACTGAGCAATGATTCAACCTCCTCGGAGAGCAGTTCGCGGGTAATGCATAAAGCGAGATTTTTACGATCGATTAATAAACAGCGGTCTGCCTTGCCCTCCAGATAACCGTCGACCTGATTCAGGACAAACTCTTCAATTCGGTCCCGTTCCTGGAAGCCTTTTTTGAAATAACTTTTGAGCGCTTTGGGATTGCCGATGTAAACCCAGGCTGAGACGACCTCCTGGTCGAGTTTGATGCGCGCGAGCCGACGATGGTAGAGTTTTCCTTCGTCTTCGTATTTGTCCAATGTATGCATTACAGCAGGACTGAGACCGGTCAACAGTTTGCCGCGAACTTGCGATCCTTTCCACGGAACTGCAAAGGCAAAACTGTTGCGCGGCTGCACGCGGCGGTGGTCCAGCAGTTCGGCTTCTTGCCAGGGAAACGTGCGGCCGGTCAGAATTTGAAAGTACTGATCGTTGTGCAACGAACCGTAGACAAAAAGTTTGTCCAATGTGGCGTTCGAATTTTCCAAAAGAGTATGGTCTTTGGTCCCAGTGATAGTGATGGCTGTCCGGTCAGGCCATATCCGGAGCGCCAAAGTGTTTCTTGAACTGGATATTCATCTCTTCGGGCGAAATGGCCGTGATGCGTCCATCCTGATATTGTTCTTCCACCCATTCGAATATTTTTGCAATGCGGGGATCACGTTTGTCCAGAGTCGGCTTGCCCAACTTTTGCATCTCCCGATTGACCCAAAAGCCGACGCCGGCAATGCCGGAGCGATCGGTAATGTTGACATCCAGCGGGCGCTTTAAAATTTTAGCCGTATCAAAAATGTTATAGATCTCTTCGTTTTTGATTACGCCGTCTGCATGAATGCCGGCCATGGTCACATTGAACCGTTCGCCTACAAACGGGAAATTGCCCGGAATGGCGACGCCCATTTCGCGAACATAGTTGGCGATATCCGTGATCGCCGTCAGGTCCATGCCGTTGGCGCTGCCGGTGAGTGCGGCATATTCTATGGCCAGCGCTTCCAGCGGCGAGTTGCCGGTGCGTTCGCCAAAGCCGAGTATGGCGCCGTTGGCTGCGGCCACGCCGGATAACCAGGCGGCGACAGAATTGACATGCACTTTATGAAAGTCATTGTGTCCGTGCCATTCCAAATCCTGCGACGGAATGCCGAATTCATGCTGCAGGTGATAAACCATTTTGGGCACACTGCGCGGCAAGGTGGCGTGCGGCCAGGGCAGTCCGTATCCCATGGTATCGCACAAACGGATTTTAATACGCAAGCCGGATTTTTGCGAGAATTGCAGCAACTCTTCGGTGAACGGCATGACGCAGCCCCAAAAATCCGCGCGCGTGATGTCTTCATAATGACAACGGATGGCCTCCAGCCCCGCTTCGGCCGCTGCGTGAACCACCTGCATAAAAGAATCGAGCACCTGACGGCGCGTTTTTTTGAATTTCATGAAAATATGATAATCAGATATGGAGGTCAGCAATCCCGTTTCTTTGAGTCCCACCTGTTTGACCAATTCAAAATCAGCGGCATTGGCGCGTATCCAGGCCGTGACCTCCGGAAACCGGTAAGCTTTGTTGCGCACCTCTTCGACTATTTCACGATCCCGACTGGTGTAGATGAAAAATTCGGATTGACGGATAATACCGTTTGGCCCGGAAAGTCTGTGCAGCAGATCAAAAAGCCTGGAGACCTGTTCAACGGTGAAAGGCGTCCTGGCCTGTTGGCCGTCGCGAAAGCTCGTGTCGGTAATCCAGAATTCATTTGCCGGTTTCATTTCTACCAGGGCATCTTCAAAGGCGGCTCGGGGAATTTCGCTGTAGGGAAATTGATCACGCATCAGGTTGGGTTCTTCCACATCCTGCAGAGGAAAGCGCATAACACTATTCTTTGCTCTCGTAAAAGTGCGCAAATCAGCCCTCTCCTGACTGTTCATATGCGTTCCTTTCTTTGAAAACGGGACTTGTGGTCGATTTCAATTCCTGACATTTGCTTTTTAAAATATTCAGTGGTAACAGATAGTATAGTAGGTTTAACGCAAAATATCAAGGGATTATTTCATTGCATTTAAATCTAAATTGCAATATATTAAATACAAAGAAGCATAATTTCTATTATTATAAGACGATGCGATACCTTCTGATATTATTATGTTTACTGTCAGCTGCCTGGTGCCAAACCAAAGGTAAGAAAGCAGCAACTACTGAACCGGATTCGACGACCAGCGCTCTGGATGAGTCCTGGGATCCGGCTACGCTTTTGGAGATGAGCCTGGATCCTGGTCATGCGGATCGAGATTTGCTTCGTCCGGATCAGTACGAGCGTTTTTTAAAGGGTGGGAACCCGGAAGTGCCGGATATCAATGCCAGGGTCAATGGCTACCGAGTACAACTGATCGCTACGCGCAATGAGAGCGAAGCGCGCAGCAACATGGAGAATGCCCTATCGTTTTTTCCGGAACGGGTCTATCTTTTGTTTGACAGTCCTTTTTATAAATTACGCGTCGGCGATTGCGTGTTGCGCAGCGATGCCGATTCTCTGCAACAACGGGCGATCCATCGAGGTTTTTCCAGCGCGTGGATTATTGCTTCCCAGGTTTTTTTACATCCCCCGCAACAGGAGAATTTTATTTCCATGCCGGTCGATACCACGCGACTGCAACCCTGATCGATTTCACTGCCGCGAGTTCTCTGCAAGTTTGCCCTTCGCTCTTTTTTCCGGTTGTTTTTAAGCATTTTTTTTATTATATTTAAGGAAGGCTATTTTTTTTTATTATAGCTGCCAACCCGGAATTCACACCGATCCCGTTTACCGATTTGGTAGCGGGCTTTTATTTAGGAGGGTTTATGTCAGGACATTCCAAATGGGCAACCATCAAACGTAAAAAAGGTAAAACCGACGCCGAGCGCGGACGGTTGTTCACTCGGTTGATTAAAGAAATTACCATTGCCGCGCGCAATGGCGGAGGCGATGAGGCTTCCAATCCCCGTTTGCGGACCGCTGTGCTGGCCGCCAAAGCTGCCAATATGCCGGCTGCCAACATCGACCGTGCCGTCAAACGCGGCACCGGCGAACTGGAAGGTGTGAATTATGAAGAGATCGTATATGAAGGGTATGGGCCCAGTGGTACGGCCTTTTATGTGGAAGTGGTAACAGACAATAAAAATAGAACCGTGGCCGAGATGCGCCACCTCTTTTCCAAATACGGCGGCAATTTGGGCGTCAGCGGCAGCGTCGCCCGTTTGTTCAGCAAAAAGGGCGTGATCGTGGTTCCGGCCGGCGGCGTCACCGAAGATGCCTTGATGGAGGCCACGTTGGATGCCGGCCCGGACGATATTATTCAGGATGGAGAGATTTTCCAGATTACCACAGAACCGGGCAAATTGGAACCGGTGAAAAAAGCGCTGGACGCTGCCGGACTGAAATATGATTCAGCCGAGGTGACCATGGAAGCATCCAATGTCATCAAGGTGGAAGGCAAAGCAGCCGAGTCGTTGCTGAAATTGGCAGACGCTCTGGAAGAGCACGATGATGTGCAAAACGTATATTCAAATTTTGATATCGACGAAAAAACACTGGCTTCGCTGGACGCTTGATGATCATCATGGGGATTGATCCCGGCAGCGCCAGTACCGGTTATGGCGTGATCGATCGCGAAACCAGAGGCGCCATGGCCTATGTGTCCACCGGTTGCATCCGTACGGACGCCAAAGCGCCATTTGCGCAGCGTTTAAAGACCATATATGATGAGGTGCAACGTCTCATCGCAGTTCATCGACCGCAACAGATCGCGTTTGAAGAGATTTTTTTAAGCCGCAACGTCAAGTCAGCCCTGCAACTGGGGCAGGCGCGTGGTGCAGCCATTATTGCCGCTGTGAATGCTCATATTCCCATCTTTTTTTATGCAGCGCGCGAGGTCAAGCAAGCGGTGACCGGTTATGGCGCTGCGGGCAAGGAGCAAGTCCGCAGCATGGTGAGTGGATTGCTCAAGATAGACATGTCTTCTCGACCTTTGGATGCCTCAGACGCCCTGGCCATTGCCATCTGTCACAGTCACCGTGTCCGTGAAAATCCGGAGTATGTCGATTTATGATCGCGTTTATTCGAGGCGCCTGTGTGGTTAAAAGTCCGACCCGCGTCGTGATCCAAACTGCCGGCATCGGCCTGGAAGCGCTTATTCCGGTTTCTACCTTTGAAAAGTTGCCGGAAATTGGCGCAGAGATCACTCTGCACACGCATCTGCATGTACGGGAGGATGCGCTGACCCTGGTCGGATTTGCCACGCTGGAAGAAAAAGAGCTGTTTCTGTTATTGCTTTCGGTCAGCGGCATCGGCGTCAAGGTGGCGCTGGGCATTTTATCCGGCAGCAAGATCCTTGATCTGTATCGCCATATTGCCGAGGCCAATGAAGCAGCGCTCACGCGTATCCCCGGTCTCGGCAAAAAGACGGCGCAACGCATCATTCTTGATTTGCAGGACAAAGCCAACGCCCAGCTGAGCAAACTGGCGGTGGATACTTTAGGTCCGGCGCGTAAAAACCGGGCGGTTCTGGAAGAGGCGGTTCAGGCCATGACGTCCCTGGGCTACACGCGTTCCGAAGCCATGCGCGCCATTGAAAAAGCGGCGCAACAATTAGGCGACGATGCCGGCATCGAGCGTTTGCTGCGCCAGGCGTTGCAGGGGTAGCGGTTTAATATTTAAATGAATTGGTAATTGGTATTCCTTCGCGAAATTCGCGGTCGAACTTAACGATATGCAGTCAAAAAAAACTTGAACATTAACGAGCGCCCCACATATCCCGAGCCGATCAACGGTGAACGCGAAATTGACGTAACCTTGCGGCCTAGCCGTTTCCCGGAATTTATCGGCCAGGAAAAAATCAAGGCCAACCTGAAAATTTTTATTCAGGCAGCGCTGGAGCGCAAAGAAGCGCTGGATCATGTGCTGTTCTCCGGCCCTCCGGGTTTGGGCAAAACCAGTCTGGCGCACATTATCGCGCAGGAGATGGGCGTTAACATTCGCATCACTTCGGGACCGACGTTGGAACGGCCCGGCGATCTGGCCGGCCTGCTGACCAATCTGCACGACCATGACGTGCTGTTCATCGATGAAATCCACCGGCTCAATCGCGTCGTCGAAGAATATTTATATCCGGCCATGGAAGATTTCAAGCTGGATATTATTCTGGACAAGGGCGCCAATGCGCGCACCATTCAACTCTCTTTGCCGCGCTTTACGCTGGTGGGCGCCACCACCCGCGCCGGCTTGTTGACCTCGCCGTTGCGCGCCCGCTTTGGCATGGCTCTGCGCCTGGATTATTACCAGCCCGGGGAGTTGAAATTAGTGGCCCTGCGTTCGGCCAAGATTCTCGGCTATCCGATCGACGACGACGCGGCTCTGGAAATCGGCCGCCGCTCCCGCGGCACGCCGCGCGTGGCCAACCGTCTGTTGCGCCGCGTGCGTGATTTCGCACAAATCGACGGACGGCAATCCATTTCTCTGGATGTGACCAACCATGCGCTGCAGCGCCTGGATGTGGATGAGAACGGGCTGGACGATATGGACAAACGCATTTTGCTGACGGTTATCGAAAAATTCGGCGGCGGACCGGTGGGCGTCAATACGCTGGCTGTGGCCATCGGCGAAGAGAGCGACACCATCGAAGAAATTTATGAACCGTATCTCATTCAGATCGGTTTTTTGAATCGCACGCCGCGCGGCCGCACGGCCACGGACATCGCGTATCAACATTTTCAACGCAAAAGAGGAAAACCGGCTCAACAAGAGCTTTCATTCTAGCGTCGGATTAATGGCTCCGACAGGCACTGTAACAAAGCATCCTGCGCGCGTTTCCATGGGGGGAACAGGCGTGCGGGTTCATTAACCAAATGGGAGGAATTCCCCAATGAAGCTGTCCGATTTTAAATATAGTCTTCCGGAAAAGTTAATTGCACAGTATCCCAGTGAACAGCGGGATAAATGTAAAATGCTGGTAGTAAACCGGGCGAACGAAGAGATTACGGAAGGCGTTTTTTCGGATGTGGTGAGTTATTTCAATGCCGGCGATTGTCTGGTGCTCAATGAGACCAAAGTATTTCCGGCGCGACTGGAAGGCACCAAGGACAAAACCGACGCCAAAGTGGAAGTGTTTTTATTGCGCGAACTGGAAGCCGGATTGTGGGAAGTTCTGGTGCGACCGGCACGCAAGGTGCGCGTCGGCAATCGATTGAGCATCGGCGATGATCTGGTCTGCGACGTCATCGATAATACCGTATCCGGCGGACGCGTGGTCCGTTTCAATTACAGCGGCGATTTCTACAAGATCGTGGAAAAAATCGGCAAGTCCCCGCTGCCGCCCTATATTAAACGGGATCCGGAAACAACGGATAAAGATCGTTATCAGACCGTCTATGCCAAAGTGCGCGGCGCTGTGGCGGCGCCGACAGCCGGATTGCATTTTACCAACAAGTTGATCGATAAAATCGAGAAAAAAGGCGTGCATGTGGTGCGCATTGTTTTGCATTTAGGCCTGGGCAGTTTCCGCCCGGTGGTGGTGGAAGACCTGAGCCGGCATAAAATGGATTCTGAATATTTCGATATTTCGGAGCAGGCCATCAACGTCATCAACACGGCGAAAAAGAACAAGAAGAAAATCGTCGCGGTGGGCACCAGCGTTGTGCGCGCGCTGGAAACCAGCGTAACGTCGGAGGGCTGGGCCAAGGCGGGCCGCGGCTGGACCGACAAGTTCATCTATCCGCCCTATGATTTTAAAATCGTGGATCATTTGATCACCAATTTCCATTTGCCCTGCTCCACGCTGCTGATGCTGGTGGCGGCGTTTGCACCGCGCGATCTGGTTTTTAAAGCTTATCGCAAAGCGGTGCGCGACAAGTACATGTTCTACAGCTATGGCGATGCGATGTTGATATTATAAGCCGGGCGATCTGTGCTCGAAAAACAACCTTCGGGTTGTCCAAAAAGTTAGATTTTCTCAATCTTGATTTGGCAAGCGGCCTTGTAGAAAAATTCGTAACTGACGTAAAAACAGTTCGCTGATAGATTCCTCACCCGCTTAAGCGGGTGA
>CAYLWO010000023.1:0-65080 GCA_964387285.1 uncultured Cytophagia bacterium
TCAATATCTGGGAAAAATCGCCGCGTCAAAAGACACCCGGAGTGGCCGCAAAAAACGCGGCCACATCCGGGGTCTGGGGTTTTGTGACAGTCTATCGAGGTGTCCGACATTTTTTGACTATTTTGCGCGAAAAACAACTCATAATGAAATAAATTGTAGATCATTTTCCCATCAAAGTCAAGGCCTTTAATGATCAAAGGAATGGATTTGGCGAACTTCTGGAGATTCCCGCAAACGTCGCTGCGCGACGTTCCTCTATTCTCACTTGCATTCCGGACGTTGAAACGTCCGGCACCATCCATGGTCGCTACGCGACCAACACTCGGTAGCATGATGTGGTCGCAAAGCGATCGAGATAGAACAACTCGGCAATGTCCACACTCTAAACGATCAGAGTCCAGCTATCGTCCATGATCACCACACGACCAACTTTTTGATAACATGAGGCGGTCGCGGAGCGACCACGCGAAAGTAGCCGTGGGTTTCAACCCACGGTCCAAAACGATATGAGCCTTACGTCGCGTAGCGACGTGTGAAAATCCGTGATTTAGGACGGTCTCGCCAACTGAACCTATAAAACCAATTTATTCTAAAACCAAAAAAAAATCCGTAAATTCTCATTATTCACATGATGAAACTTTGGAGAAAACAATGCCCTCTCATTTCGATCCCTCGACCTATAAAAAAATCGTCTTTTTCACCGGCGCCGGCATGTCGGCGGAAAGCGGCGTGCCCACGTTTCGCGGCAGCGGCGGCATCTGGCGCGAATATCGCTGGCAGGAGTATGCCTGTCAAACCGCTTTTGACAACGATCCGGAAAAGGTGCTGGATTTCCACGAACTGCGCCGCCGCGAGGTGCTGAAATGCCAACCCCATGCCGGACATCGCGTGATTTCGGCGCTGCAGCAAAAATTCGATCATATCCGTATTATCACACAAAATATTGACGGCATGCATCAACGGGCAGGCAATAAAAACGTGATCGAATTGCACGGCAGCCTGTGGCGCGTGCGTTGCAGCACACACGGCGTCTGGGAGGATTTGTCGCCCACATTTACCCATCGCCGCTGCCCGCATTGCCAACAATGGCTCAGACCGGATATCGTTTGGTTTGAAGACATGCTGGACGAGGAGGATGTGCAGGCGGCTGCCTACGAATTGGAGACCTGCGATCTGTTCATCAGCATAGGCACTTCGGCTAGGGTGTGGCCTGCGGCCGGCTATCCGGTTATCGCCCGACGCCACGGCGCCTGGTGTGTGGAAATCAATCCGGAACCAACCGAGAACAAGGATCTGTATCAGCAGGTGGAACGCGGCAAAGCAGGCGCTATTTTGCCGCAATTATTTGGCGTGAATATATAGAAACGTCCTCTATCAGGATTTTTCTACAAAAAAAATCGTCCTGGCTGCAGCAACCAGGACGACGAGATTCCTTCGGAGAGAGTGTGCGAAAAAAAGACTAACTCGGTTTTTCACCTTTTTCGAGTTTATCGGCAATAGCAGCCAGAGCGGTGCGCACGGTTTTGCTCTTGTCAATTTGGGCCTGTTCACGAATCGCCGCTACAACCCGGGTATCGCCGATTTTCCACAAAGCATTGGCAGCCACGATGCGTATGGAACTGACATCATCGGTTTTCATCATCGTGGTCAACACATCCACCGCTTTTTTGCAGCACTGCACGCCTAATTTTTCCGCTGCCTTGGCTCGTTCCATCGGTTTATCGCTGTTCAAGGAGACCAACATCTCTTTCTGTTCCTTGGTCAATTCTGTGGTCGGGGCCACATAGGTATCGCGCGCCCAGGCGCCGACACACAGCACGACAACCAACAGGGCGATGACACTGATCATTCGATTGCTTTTCATGGTACACCTCCATTTAATAATATAGGATAATGGTTTGAATTCCTGATTTCACTGTATACATTGGCAATTCGCATGCCAGCAAAATTGATTTAGTAAAAAAAACACTTTTGCAACAAGTTGTATAAATTAAACGTTACCATTGGTGCCAATCATGTAGGTTCATGCAGGTTTTTCTACTGCATGGCCATTTTGGTGCGTTTCGTACCACTCGTGGTTCAAAACGTACCAACACTTTGAAAAAAAATTTTTTCACCGCGTGATTTTTGCAAAAAGAAATAAATTCTTCCTGCATAATTCGGCATTCGCATCGTCCAATCTGGGTGTGTATAAAAGAAGAAATCCGGCGGAACGATAAAATGTATCAGCAATGTAAATATACTATCACACAAAAGTATAAAACGCAAAACATCTGCCTGATCATCGACTATTCGGTCAGAACACGGAATTCGGAGACGGACGTTGAAAAAAAGAATCCCAAAATGTACCAGATGATGAAAAAAAGAATCGCTTTTAATAATCTTTTTGTAGAAGGGGATTGCTTCACGCCAGCGCGGATATTCCTCTTTGGCGGCTGCTTTGCCTTCATTTGCAATGACACGGTCTTAACATGATCGGGGTAATCATGGCATCCATGCCCTTTTCCGAATAACCCGGAACCAGATGTCGGACGCCTCAAGAGACTCTTGCAGGTTTTTGAGTTTTAAATCAGGATAGAGAAGCTCAGTGCAGACTGTAGCGGTTCATTTTTTCACGCAAGGTTTTACGGGCAATGCCAAGAAGTCTGGCGGCTTCACTCTTGTTGTGATCCGCCAGATGCAATACGGATAAAATATGCTGCTTTTCCAAATCATCCAAACGCATCGCCGGCCGATTTTGCGGTTGCGCCGCTGCCGGGATCATGCGCCGCACCGCATCCGGATTGTTGTTGAAAATGACGGCTCTTTCCACCAAATTACGCAGCTCGCGTACATTGCCGGGAAAATCATAAAGCAACAGGAACTCGTACAATTCTTGATTGATTTGCGTCAAACCGGCGTGATATTTTTCATTGAATTGACGCAGAAAAAACTCGATCAGCACCGGAATGTCCATGGGCCGTTCGCGCAGGGGCGGCACTTTGATCTGCACCAGATTGATGCGAAAAAACAAATCTTCGCGAAAGCCGCCCTGACGAATCAATTCCGGAACGTTTTTATTCGTGGCGCTGATGAGCCGAACGTCGGCATGCAGTGAATTTTCGCCGCCGACCCGTTCAAAAATGCCATCCTGCAGCACGCGCAACAGCTTGGCCTGCATGGTCAAACTCATATCGCCGATTTCGTCCAGGAAAAGCGTGGATTCATGGGCGTATTCGAATTTGCCTTTGCGGCGGCCGACAGCGCCGGTAAAGGCGCCCTTTTCATGGCCGAACAGTTCGCTTTCCACCAGTGTTTCCGGAATGGACGCGCAGTTCATCACGACCATGGATTTATCGCCGCGTCGGCTGTTGCGGTGAATGGCGCGCGCCACCAGTTCCTTGCCGGTGCCGCTTTCTCCGGTTATGAGAACACTGGCTTCCGTGGCGGCGATTTGACCGATAATCTTTTTAATTTCACGCACAGCCGGCGAAATGCCGATAATGTCGGCATAAGCGTCTACCCGTCGCACCGGCATCCAGTGGGTATTGTTTTTTTCCGAACTCTTGACGACCGGATGACTGGCGCCGGACCAACGGGTTAACAGAGAAGAAAGAATGCGCAAACCATCCAGCTCTTCAACCGTCAAATCCGCCCCGTCCTCTTTTTTGCCCAGGCTTAACAGGACGAAATGATCATCGTTCCAGAACAACGGCAAATGCAATTCGCTTTGTTGCCAGGGTCCCTCCTCCTCATCCAAAAGCACCAAAAAGCCGCTCGCCTGGTGAGGTTCACAGGTCAACAACATGCCGCGCTGCAAAGCGACTTCATCGATCTCTTTGCATAACATCAGCCTGGGCCAATGCGCAACGGTCTGATCACGATGATAAAGATTTTTATATTCGAGACGGCAGGAAGGCAGTTCGTACATCAGTAACGAGGAAAATACCGTATTGATCAAGCTGGGCAGAAACCGGCTGGTCCTGTCGAATAGCGTCAAGGGATCGCTTATATTCTCCAATTCCTCTAAAAATTGGGCTAACAGAGAGATCGGCGACAGCGATGTTTGTGGCATAGGCTCATTCATCGCCTTATTATACAACAAAATAGAGAAAAAAGTTTCACTCTGAAATCGGCGAGGAGGGCGTTCCGTTCACCTGATCAATAGATTTTTCATGCCAAAGCAGCCAGGCGTTCAACCCCTTTAGCCAGGATCTGATCCTCTACGGCAAAAGAGAGGCGAAAGTGGCTATTGTGTTGTGAAAAATCCTTACCTGGAACGATCAACACCCCGGCCTGACGTGCGCGCTCAAAAAAGGCCCGGCCATCCTGTCCAGGCGCTCGCGGGAATAAATAAAAACCGCCGTCCGGCTTGACAATATCAAAACATCCTTTCAGGCGGTCATAAACCATATCCCGTTTTTTCTCATAGGCTTTGCGAAACGGCGCAAAATCAATATCAAAGGCTTTCAGAGCCATTTGTTGCGCCACCGCATTCAGACTGGCATGGGTGAATTGTTGAATGGTGATCATTTTATCAATCACATCCGCCGGCCCTGACGTGTAGCCGAGCCGCCAACCGGTCATGGCCGCGCTTTTGGAAAAGCTGTTGACAATAATGGCATTTTTGGTCATTCTTCCCAGGCTGATCCACTCATCGGTAAACAGAAAGGGCTCGTACACCTCATCGGAAATGATGTAAAACCGGCGGCGCTCAGCCAAAGCGACGATTTTTTCCAGCTCTGCTTTTTTATACACCGCTCCGGTCGGATTATTCGGACTGTTGAGAATGATGGCCTTGGTGCGATCGGTAATCAGTTGCTCAATCCGTTCCGCTTTGATTTGAAAATCCGGATACGTGTCCACACCCACCGGCTCGGCGCCGGCCAGAAAACAGATATTGCGATAAGCGACAAAGTAGGGATCCGGAACGAGTATTTGATCGCCGCTGTCCGCCAAAGCCAGGATCGCCATCAGCAAACCGCCGGTGGCGCCGGCCGTGACCAGGAAATCGCCGTATTGAATGCCGCGCTGATCCAGATTCTGGCCGATTAAGCGGCGCAGCTCCGGAATGCCCCTGGTGGGTGTATACCGGTTATGGCCGCTGCGAATAGCGTCGCAGCCCGCTTCCATCAATTCTTCGGATAGATCGAAATCCGGTTCACCTATGGACAGATTGATGTACTCCGGATGCTGAGTGGCGATTTCAAATACTTTGCGAATGCCGGACGGTTCTATGCGGCTGACGCGCAGGGCCGGTGATGCTAAAATCGACGACACAAAAAGTCCTTTCCCTTTCAATTTGATCTGGACAGCGGCCTGTTATCATAATAAAAAGTCCAAACCATTTCCAACATCTCTTCCGGAAAATTTTCCGGCAAGGGCTTGAACGGATTGGATGCTCTAACCGAGTTGAGACTGGTCTGCACCAACGACGCATGCCCGCGATATCCCAACGTTTCCAATCCTTCGACCGTGCCGTTGCGCTGCAGGCGAAAACGCAGGCGGACCTCTGCGCTGATGGCGCCCATGACGTAAAATGCCGGCGGCGGATACAGATGTTCGCGCAAACGGCGACGCATATACTCGATATAGGGCGCCCACTCCCAGGCATAGGTGCTGAGCGACACATCGCCGAATTCACCGGCCGAGCTATTGCGATTATCGTACTGACCATCCTGCGAAAAGTTGCGGTTACCGCCGCGGCCGCCACGCAAGAGATCGCGACTAAAAGGTTCATACGCCTGCGAGGCCGGTTCAAAGCTGTCGGTCGTCTCGCCGCTGGATTTTTTACGCAATTTTTCCCATGGAATCATGCCCTCGCCTTCATAGGATTTCGCTTCTCGACCGCCGGCCTCTGCCAGCTGTTGCTCGCCATTCTCTCCGGCCGGCGCACCGGGCGGCGTCGGCAAAGAGGGCGCCATGGACTGACCGGGCGGCAAACCATCACCGCCTTGAAAAACAATTCGCGGACTGTTGCCTTCGCTGTAGGGCAATCCCTGAGGTAAATCATTCCGAGTGTAACGATCGGCTGCCTGTGCGCTTTTATCGGAAACATAAAGAGTGGGTTGATCGTCTTTTTTCTCTTTGACGACCTCTGGAGTCTCGATCAACTCTATAGGAATGTAGCGAAAGCGTGGGAAATGCATTTGTATGGAATCAGGATAAGCCGGTTGTACAGGCAAGGTGTATTTTTCAGGCGCCAAATTCGGCAACAGCAGCAGCGTCAACAAGAAGTGAAAAAGACCGGATAGCAATAAGCCGATGAGGACAAAACGATCGTTATTTACTTGATCTCGATAGTACACAGCCTATTGCCAATCTGCCAATTCCGTTTCTTCATGTATCCAGTCCAGATACTCGCGGTTGCCCTCATCAATCGAGAAGGCGATGATTTCCGGAACCTGGTAAGAGTGCTCGGACTGGATCCATTCGCTCAACTCTTTAAAATACTTTCTGCGGGTCTTCATGATGACCGTCACTTCATTGGCAGAGGTGATCTGGTTCTTCCACCAGTAAAAAGATTTCACGCCGGCCATGATATTGGCACAGGCGATCAGCCTGGCTTTGAGCACCTTTTGCACGATTCTTTCCGCTTCCTCCTGCGTAGCGCAGGAGGTCAAGACCAGGATATAGCTTTCCATAAAAGACCGTTGAAATTAAGTGTCCATTTTAACGTAGAACTGCAAAGTAATTGCAATTAATATAAAAGTCAAGTATTTTCAAGTTTATAAAAAGGAACCTTGGACGGTTCTAATTCGTAGAAATTATATTGTTTAATATACGAAATTGTTCCATTAAAATGGCTATTTTTATGTCGCGAAGCGCCGTTTGTACAATATTTTACATCATAGTATTCCTCGCTGCATTGGCGCCAGTTGTTTACTGTCAACAGATTTTACCGGCTCAGTCTTCGGTAGATTCATTGGCGAACCGTCCTAAAGAGCAATATCCTGATTCGTCCTCCCAGGGATTGAACCTGGTCTATTCGCGCAGCTTTCTCGACCTGAGCAAATTGCCGAAAGAACCATTGCCGTCAACCTCTATCGTTGTTACCCCAGCCTACAAGCAAGGGAAAATAAGCATGTCGATTTCCGGTTCAAACCATGCCGATATCGGCATGCGCATGATGGAACAGCGCCATCACCCCCACGGACAACCCGTCCCCATCAGCCAGATCATCCAATATATTGTAGAAAAATTGAACTTGAAGCCTCGCCCTGGCCCTCCTTCCCTGAATTTTATTCCCACCAGGGAGGAACTGAGCGTATTAAATTCCGTCTGGACTAAATCAGAGATCACGGATCAGCAGGTTTATGCCGATTTGGATACCTCGGTCAAATTGACGGCTGTGGATGTCAACCAGGTTTTAAAGGGGCTGGAAGCGAAAGGATTGCTGACTTTAGAGTTAATTTCACCGCGCAACGAATTGACCATTCTCACGCCTTTTGGCGCCATGCCGGTTGAAATGAGTCCCACCAACCTGCGCAATCGCGTCTATCGCTACAAGAGCCTGGTGGATCGCCAACATATGATGCGTTTTTTACAGGCCCATCTCGGCCAGGCCACGGACCCTAACGCGACCAGAAAGCGCACTCCGGCAGATTCATTGCGTCAGGTGCAGGAACTGCAGAATAAAATCATGCAATTGGTGAAACCGGAATAACTTGAACTTGTATTCATCTTTTTAAATGCAAACGCAGATAGAGTTGATTTATTGAATGCTCATCGACGCGTGTGGGAAAAAGACCGGCAACGTCCGGAGCGCCGACGTCCCACCCGTAATTTCAACGCGCCCGCAAAAGCGACCGGGACGGTCGCGTTCCCGACAAATCTGTGAGTTGAAATCCACGGATACCTACAGTAAGGTTGTCCCAGATTATCTACGATTGTTTGGTCGCACAGCGACCAGTGCCGGTAGCCGGGCGTTTTAGCGCCCGGGAAACAAGGTACACCACCGCGTCGTGTAGCGACGTATGACCGACCTGTACACAGCCATCACATTGTCGCAAACCATATCATACATTTTCATGACACAAGTGGAAAAAAACCGGCCACAACCGGAACGCCGACATCCCGGCCGCAATGTCAATGCGCCTGCAAAAGCGCCGGGACGGTCGCGTTCCGGACGGGAAAAATCTATCACGGCAATAGCATCATCTTATCCGATTGCACCAGAGTTGCCTCCGTTGCGCAAGCTGCTTTAGGACATTCGTCCCGCTAGTTGCAGTGAGTTTCCACAGATCCCGGCACTCCCGGTATTGCGGGATGAACATCCCGCGTCCGCTTGCGCGCAGCGGACATCTGCTGAGCGATCGCCTCTGTCCCTATCTTTAATACCGTGAGCCCTTTATCAACGCCACTTGCTGTACAAGGGGATTGCTTCACTCCACCTCAGAGAGTGCTCTTTGTCAAAGACACCTCCTCCAGTTCGCAATGACATCGTTTTAGTGTCGTTGGGGTATTCACCGGATCATGAAACCTCACAGATCGCCAAGACCTGGAGGTTTGTATTCACAGTCGACAAGGATCAGCCAAGGCATGGATAGAATGATTAAAGCACATGCGCCCTTTACCGCACAACTCTAAAATCGGATCCGGATTCAACAGGGAACCATAATACTCCATGGCCGCAGCAGGGCACCCGCCGAGGCAGTGCTCGCGAAAGGGATTTGTACACGTCAGACAGATCACTGGCACTGAATTCCACAAGGGATGCTTTCTTCCTTTTTCAACCAAACAAGAAAAAGAGTCCTTGCGCAGATCGCCTAAAATAATGGACGAGTGGTTGCAAGGCCGTAGTTTGCCGTCCACACTGATGGTGTAATAGGAATGGCCGTTTCCACGCGGACACCAACCAAAGCTGAGATTGCTGAATTTTTCCAGATGCAAAAGACATGCGGGAATGGGCACCGCACAGGATGCAGAAACGTGATAATGTCCTACCACTTGATCAAACTGGCTCAGGCTTTCATCCAATTCCTGTACAGACGGCAAAATAGCCGGACCCGTTCTCTTGCCAACATTCACGCGATTATAAAGCACGCCGGCCGCGCCCAAAGCCAGAGCCAGTTCCACCGTACGATATACATCCCGGTAATTGGTCTTGGTGGCGATAAAAACATGGGTAAAACGGGCTTGATGCGTATGCAGTTCGGCGATGTTGCGCAGGATGGCCTGAAAAGAATTCCTGCCGGCAATCTGATTATGAATTTTTTCCTGAAAAGAAAATAAGGTGATCTCGTACGAGAGTCCGTTTGGCAGTCGCTTCTGCCTGGCGCGATCCAACAACGCAGCGTTGGTCACGATAATGGGTTCCAAACCCAAATCCACCACATCGCCGACAATTTCAGCGAAATTGGCGCGCAGCAGGGGCTCGCCGCCGGTTATGCCTACGTATTTTAAAGGAATCTCCTTTTTAATTTGCGCAAGCAGCCTTTTAATTTCTTCCCGGTTAAGCATCGGCCCCTGCAAGGGCACTGTTCCCCGGCCGTTATCCCGCCAATAATTATAACAATGAGTGCAATGATGATTGCACTGATAAGCAATTTCCAGACTTACCATCTGCAGCGGATCAGCGACGGTCATCTACTTGATGGCCTCCCGCAATGTTTTAGCCAGAGAGGGAGAAATGATTTTTTCTTTAACAAAGCCGTCGATGAGCGCGTTCTGCATAACGGGGTTGAGCTTGCGCCAGAGCATGTCGGCCGGATAGTAGCAGAGAATGTAATAGCATTTGAACTGCGCCACCGGCGGCAGTACAATCACCGCAATGTTGCTGCCGTCGATAATAATGCCGCCGCTGACCGGACCAATCTGATTCTGAAAATATTTCTCCAAAGGTACGGACGTCAACGCCAGTCTGGGATCGAGCACAAAATGCTTACCTTCCGGCGTCTCTACATCAAGGCTTGCACCGGATTTTTTAATTTGCGCCGGCTGCATGGTTTTGCCGTACTTTTTCGTAAGCGCCTCAATGGTAAAGGGCACATTTTGTTCCTTCTGATTCATGGCATTCTCCTCTCATGAAAATCATCGGTCAAACCGACAAGGCCAAATAGATTAACAGGAATGGTTTGCCGGCAAGACGGATATCTGCTTTTTAATACCGTGCAACTCAAATGCCAAAATACCGAGTCAGAATCAGGAGGGAATGATGCGGCCAACAGGATGAAATTACTGCAATTAATTTGCAAAACTAGGTTAAAGCTGCACCAGAAAAATCGGACTATTTATGGCAATTTTACCATGAACATGGCAACTTTACCCGAATAATCCAAATCAGAAAAACGGTCGTTAAGAACTTGCGCAGGCCGGATGCACGGCCTGCGCCAACAAGATGATGACATAAGGACGACTTGAAAAAATTAGCGCAGCAGCACCATTTTTTTCTTGCTTAAAAACGCCCCGGCTTTAAGCACATAATAATAAGCGCCTGACGGTAAATCAGCGCCAGACTCATCGCGAGCAATCCAATTCACCTGGTGCGCGCCGGCTGCCAAAAGGCCGCTCTTAATCAGCGCGACTCGCTGACCGGCAATGTTGTAAACAGACAAAGATACCGTTTCCGGCTGAGGCAGGGTAAAGGAAATCAAAGTGGCGGCGTTGAACGGATTGGGATAATTTTGCTGTAGCTGAAAAACCAATGGTTGCGCCGCATCACGACCGTCACACACGAACGTCGGATTATTCCGGCTAAACTCGGAGGTGTTGCCCAAAACATCGGTTGCGGTCGCGGTGAGCTGGGTATCCTGAACGCCTATGGTAAGGGAAAACTCTCCCAAGGCATCAGCAAGCACACTGCCAAGATAACGACGACCCTGACCGGTTGCATCGCTGAACAATTCTACGCGAGCATAGGGCGCCGTTCGACCATACACCGTGCCATCGCCTCTGGGGGCAAAAATAGGCGCGGCCAGATCCAGATTAGCGCCCAATTGATTGTCAATGCCCAGACCGCCATTGTCATAGATGGCATTGCTGGTAATCGTATTGTACACCGTGTGTTCGCCTGTAAGACATACGCCATGACCGACATTGCCGGCAATGACATTTTGCGGGCCTACTTTATTTTCCATGGCGCTGTTCAACAGATACACGCCATGACCGGTGTTCGCATAGATTTCATTGCCCACCGAGCCGATGCGATTATTAAAAATTTTATTACCTTTAGAGCCTGCACCATCAACGACAATGCCGCAGCCGATCTCAACCCGATTACGGCCATTGCCGGCAATGACATTAGCCGGGCCAATATCATTGTTGGCCGCAGCACCGTAAATAAAAATGCCGTGTTGCGTGTTGCTAATGATCTTGTTGCGTTTGCTATTCAAACCGATTGTATTATTGCAGAGTGTGTTGTAATCCGAATTGCCGCGCAGTTGCATGCCGCTGTAACGATTTCCGGACACCACATTGCCATAGTTGGCATCAGCGCCGCCAATGAGGTTGTATTGTGCATGATCCGCAAGCACGATGCCGGATTCGGCATTAGCCAGACTGTCGTCGTCGGCAATATTCACACCCACGCGATTGCCGGCCACCTGATTTGAATCAACACCGACGCCTTCAAGCCGAATGCCGGTGCGTCCGTTGCCCGAACAGATATTGCCCTCTGTCTCGTATAAACCGCCAATGAGATTTTGGCTGGGGCCTTTTTCCAAACGAATGCCGTCGCGGACGTTGGCCACAGCCCGGCCCTGGGTATTGACGCCGACAAAGTTATTCTGCACCACGTTGGCGCGACAGGGCGCGCCGGACAACAAGATACCGTGCAAACCCATAGCTACAATGTGATTGCGCAGCAGCGGCGTTGCGCCGCCGATGGTATTGGAATCCGCCGTGGCGATGACAATGCCGCTCCAGCCGTTCTGCGGCATGGCAGAGACGCCATCGCCGGCTAAGCCGACATAGCATCCGGTAATGCGATTAAAGCGGCTCACCTCGCCGATGACGGCAATGGCGTTTTGACTGAAACTGCCGATGCCAATATCGTGTATCCAATTATGGGATGAATGAATCTCGATGCCTTTGGCTTTGTCGCCGGCTGCAGAACCATCCAGAAAAATTTCCGGTCCCAGCGGATTATCGATAGCCCGGTTTTTACTCTGCGAAGTTCCATCAATTTCCAATTGGCCGGCAGAAAGCACCGGCAAAGGTTTGGTGGGTTTAATGACCCATATGGATTGAGCCGCATCATATCCGGGATCAGTGGTCGGAATATCGAACAGAATCTTGTCGCCATGAGATGTGAGATTGCTGCCGGTGATGGCCCAACGCAAACTGCCTTCTACCGAATCACGGGTAGTGGTCACCACAAAAGGAACAATGCGCAACGGCTGACAAAATTCGGAACTGTTATTTTTACTGTCGGTCATCATGGCGGTCACATTCGGTCCGCGCGGCTGGCCGTTCCATATAAAATCACCGGTCTGATCCGTGATCACCGCAGCTTCAAACCAGGCCGCTTCATCTGCAGGATCAGAATAAATTTCCACCACCGAGCCGGCCGGTGCTTTACCCTGCACACCGGCGCTGGTCACCTGTAAAATGACGGGCGGCAACACGCCGGCATTAGCGCCGGAGGAAAGCTGCACAGCCGTGTTCGTGTTTTGGGAAATGGCATTTTGCGTGATGACATTGCGCAACGCCGCACTGCCGGCAATGCCAATACCGTATTTTTGGTTGTACACGATCATGTTGAAAGGACCGATCTGATTGTCCACAGCGCCGCCAAAAAGATAAAGACCATACCGCTCGTTGCCCATGGCGATGGTACCGTCCTGATTGACGCCAATATGATTTTGACTGATAACCGATTTTTTGACCAGTGTGCCCTGAATTAAAATACCGTGCCACAGGTTGGCGCTGACCACATTGCCATCTGCAACAGTATCGCCGCCGATTACGGTAGCCTGTGCCGAGCTGTAGAGAAAGATGCCGTTCTGTTGATTGGGCAACTTGTTGCCGCCGGCATCGCACCCGATCAAGTTACCCTGTATAATGGTGCTATCCGCCTTTTCGATCTGGATGCCGTTTTTCAGATTTGCGGAAATGATATTGCGCTCACCGTCTTTATTGCCGCCGAGGCGATTTTTGGGGCCGGCGTTTTTCAGGTAAATGCCGTTGCCGCCATTGGCGGCGCCGCTTTTGCCGTCTTGCGCAACGCCGATAAAACAACCATAGATGATATTATGACGGCTGACCGGATCCGTGATTAAAATACCGTTATCGGAGAAGGAGGTGATGCCGAGCGTTTGTACGATATTCCCGGCAGAACTGATAACCAGGCCGCTGCTCAAACCAACGCATTGCCGTCCGTCGATAAAAATTTCCGGGCCCTGGCTGTTGGTGTTGCGCTGTGTGGCCGCATTAAGCCAAAGGCCGCCATCGGTTATCGTCGGCAAGGGAGAAAGCGGAGCAATGACCCACACCTTGCCGTTAAAACCGGGACTGGAATCCGGAATATTGAATACGATGCTGTCCGCACCGATATGCGTGTTGGCTTGTTCCAAAGCCCAACGCAACGAGTGGTCGCCGCTGTCATCAACATTGGCCACAGTAAAAATGGCGGAAAAACAGGGAACAATTAAAAGGAGCAAAAGCGTGCAGATGCGCACAACGTTCATGGTTACCTACCTCCAGAAAATAACGAATGTTCAGACACTGTTTGACATAAAAGTACGAACTTTTTATACTAATATCATACGCAAAAAAACATCGGATACGGAAATTTTCCTAATTGCTAATTTTGCTGACCATCGAGAAAATAGGGGGTTATTTCAACGTAACACATTTGCGAAAACCAGACAGCGATTTTGGCCACAATTTCGATTTTTCGTAAAAATGATTGACAAAGGTAAAAAACTATCTTATATTTACGCTGCATCGAAAACGATTTCGAGAATTAGCAAAATAGAAATTATTTGATTTAGCAATAAATGACAAGATTAACGAATACTTGTAACCTCTTAAAAGAAAACGAAAATGGTAAACATCCGTCATATTGCCAAAGAAGCACAATGCTCCGTTTCCACTGTTTCCAAAGCACTTAATAATCGCCACGACGTGGCTGAAGAAACACGGAAGAAAATCATCGATATTGCCAAGGCGCACAACTTTCATCCCAATGCCTTTGGCAAAGGTTTAAAACGCAGACTCACCGAGAATATCGGAGTGATCTTTTGGCGCGAAAGTCAGCCGCTGTCCGCCAATCCCTTTTACTCGCGCGTATTGGAAGGCATTGAAGCGGAATTGGTGGTCAATAATTTCAACCTCGTGTTGCACCTTTTGCCTGAAGGCACTCAGGATCAACTGCCCAAAATGATCCGTGAACAACAGGTGGATGGCGTTATTCTGGTCGGCGTTTTTCATCAGGAATTTATTGATCAAATCAAGGCGGCGCAGGTGCCTACCATCATGGTAGATCCGAAAATAACCAGCAACACTTTTTGCCAAATCCTTATTGACAACGAGGACGGCGCTTTTGAAGCCACGCAATATCTCATTCAAAAAGGCCATCGCCGCATCGGTTTTATTTCCGGCGATCTGGAACGACAAAGTTTCCGGCAACGGTATGACGGTTACCTCAAAGCGCTGGACTATGCCAAAATTCCCGCTGAGCCACAATTGGCGCAAACCGGCGGTCTGGAAAAAGGCTACGATCATGTTAAAGCCCTGCTGCACCTCGCCGAGCGACCCACTGCCATTTTTGCGGCCAATGACATTAATGCGATCTATGGTTACAAAGCGATCCAGGAAATGTCCTTGCGCATTCCCGAAGACATCAGCATCATTGGTTTTGACGACATCGAGCTGAGCAAAATGATCACGCCGCCGCTGACCACCGTGCGCGTATACAAAGAGCAACTGGGCTCCATTGCCGCACGCACCATGCTCAAACAGATGAAAAACCAGCACGAAAAACCTTTTACCACTTTGGTGCCTACCCGGTTGATTGAACGCGAATCCGTAGCGCCGCCAAGTGTCTAATGGCGTTGGTTCAACGAGTAGTCTTCTTCTCCTGATGCAAAACACCTTTTTTTAAGGATCAGATCATGGCGAAACGCCTTGGGATTTTTCTTTTATTGGTCGCACTATCGTGTCCGGCTGCAGAAAAAGATTTTATTCGGGTTAACGGCATTCAATTTCAGCTGAACGATCAACCGTATTATTTTCTGGGAACCAATCTCTGGTATGCCGCCTATCTTGGCGCTCCTGCAAATAATGCCGGCCGCAAACGACTGCAGGCTGAACTGGACACGCTGAAAAATCTTGGCGTCCTTAATCTGCGCATCATGGCTGCCTCTGAAGGATCAGGTCTTGCCGGCCAAATCCAACCCGCCATTCAGCCTGACGCAGGAAAATATGACGAGCACCTGCTGATCGGACTGGATTTTTGTCTCGCTGAAATGGCCAAACGCGACATGAAAGCTGTGCTGTTTCTGAATAATTATTGGGAATGGAGCGGCGGCATGTCGCAATACATGAGCTGGGCAACCGGCCAGGAGTATCCGAATCCGGCCAATCCCAAATTCGGTTACTGGCAACTCATGTTGACCAGCGGCAGGTTTTACACTCAGGAAAAAGCCAATGATCTCTATCGCCAATATATCAAACATCTCGTACTGCGTAAAAACAGCATCACCAGCCAGTTGTACAAAGATGATCCAACCATCATGGCCTGGCAACTAGCCAATGAGCCCAGGCCCAATCCGGACGAACAGAATCGCGAACAGCATTTTACCGACTTTATCCGGTGGGTGGATGAAACAGCAGGCTATATCAAATCACTGGACAACCATCATCTGGTCACAACCGGCAATGAAGGAGTATGGGGTTGCCTGGACTCAGAGTCCTGCTACCTCCGAACACACCAGAGCAAAAACATCGACTATCTCACTTTTCATTTATGGGTGCTGAACTGGGGTTGGTATAATCCATTAAAAGCGGATTCGACCTACTCTGCGGCTGAATTGAAAGCCCTGAACTATTTGCACAATCATATTGACCTGGCAAAACAGCTTGGCAAGCCCACTACTCTGGAAGAGTTTGGCATTCCAAGAGACCATCATAAATACTCGATCAAAGCGACCACCCATTTTCGCGACCGCTTTTATACCACGTTGTTTGATGCCATGCATCAAAGCGCCAAATCCGGTTCCCCCATGGCCGGCAGCAATTTTTGGGCTTGGGGCGGCGCCGGTCGGGCGTTTGATGAAAAGATTTTTGTCTGGGTTAAAGGCGATGATTATACCGGCGATCCGCCGCAGGAGCCGCAAGGCCGCAACTCTGTTTTTAACTGCGATGTCAGCACCATACGGATCATTAAATCCTTTGCGCAAAAAATGAACCACTTGAGCGTGACGCAGAAACCATGAAAACGAGAACCGTTCTTTGTGCACTGCTGTATTGGGCATGGGTGCAAGCCCAGGTGGGCGGCTGGAAAGAAAATTTTAATGATGAAATCCTGGTCGGCTGGGAAATGCAGAATCCGGCAACGTTTTCCTTACAAGAGCATGATAGTCTGCTGGAAATAACCTACACGCGTACGTCAGCTTCCTGGGAATGGGATAATTTCAATTACGCACCGCCTCCTGTCGATATCGCGCAAACTCCAACCATCTCCTTGCTGGCGAAATCCTCTGTTGCTTCCGTGTTGACGCTGAAACCGGTCTATGCAGACAACCGCAACGACTGGCTACAAGCAGTTCTGCCGGCGGACCAGGCATGGCATGCCTACAGTTTTACACTGACGACCACCGGCGCTACGCGACTCGATCGTATCTATTTTTATCTCGACGGCGGCAGCAAAACGCCCAGCAGCGGTACGATTTATTTTGACGAACTGTGCATCGGCGATTCAACCAGGACCGCCGGCTTTGCCCGCCGGGATAACCTCGAAACAGCCATGACCGCAGCGAACGCACTGATCGCCAGTACGCAGGAAGGATCTTCTGCAGGCCAATATCCCATCCACAGCAAAACAGCTCTGGTCCATGCCATCAATCAGGCTCGTTCCATGTTCGATAATCCTACTGCCACACAGCAGCAAATCGACGCTGCAGTCTGGTCGCTGTATGACGCCTGCGTCAGCTATGAAAGCAACGTGCAAATCATCAACCCGGGCATGAACGATGGCAAGTGCGGGGCCAGAACCCGTTATCTCTATGCAAACCTGGCCAATCTCTCCGGTCGCTATATGCCGTTCGGTATGCACGATCCAACGGGTTATGGGGTCGGCTGGAGCGGCGACGATGACCGCTCGGACGTTAAAGACGTGTGCGGCGATTATCCGGCTGTTTCGTCCTGGGATTTGAACGGCGCGCTTAATGACGATGAAACAGAATTTGCACGATTTCGCCATCGCATCATCTCTACCTATAAGCGCGGCGGCGTAAATTCCCTCTGCTGGCATCAATTCGATCCGGAAGGCATTTCTTTTTATGCAGAGAACCTCAAATATGCCGTCGTGCCCACTGTGCTGCCCGGCGGCAAATATCACGCGTTTTACAAAGAGCGTTTGCGACGGGTGGCACTGTTCTTTAAATCGCTGCGTGGCGAAGACGGTCAATCCATCCCCCTTCTGTTCCGGCCTTTTCATGAACATGACGGCAACTGGTTCTGGTGGGGCGCCGGTCCCTGCACCGCTTCCGATTACAATGCATTGTGGCGTTTCACGCATCATTTCCTGCGCGATTCGTTGAACGTGCATAATCTCATTTATACCATATCGCCGTCATCGTTCAATACGGCTGCCGATTATGTAAAAATTTATCCGGGCGACGATCAGGTTGACATTCTCGGCATGGATTTTTACTTTTCTGAGACCATCTCTGTTGCGCAGCAATCATCGTTTGTCAATCGTCTGCACATTACGGCAGGCCTGAGCACAGAACGACACAAACTTCCGGCTCTGACCGAAGTGGGACAAGAGGGGCTGCACACCATTGATTGGCACACGCACAACCTGTTGCCGCCGTTAAAAAATGATTCGCTGGCATGCAAAATGATTTATGCCGCAGTCTGGCGAAACGCCAACACCTCGCATCATTTCGCACCCTATCCCGGACATCCCAGTGTGCCGGATTTTCTCGATTTTTACCGCGACCCGGCAACCTGGTTTGAAAAAGATTTACCGGATATGTACGCTCCGGTTGCACCGGACGTCAGACCGCCGCTCTTTACTCGCATTCCGGAACAACCTTTTATCGCCACGGATACCACATTTGCGATTCATTTGCAAACCGACGAGCATGCTTCCTTGCGTTACAGCAACATCAATCAGGCCTATGCGCAAATGCCCTACGAGTTTCAGTTTGGTCAAAATGGCCGCGAGCACAGCACGCTCCTGCACGGTTCGCAGGGCAGAACCGACATTTATTACATTCGCGCCATGGATCTGGCGGGCAATGAAAGCGAGACGCTGAAAATTTCCACAAACGTCGATACGCTGCAGCGCGAGATTCCCTGGCATCATCCGTTATACCAACGCCGGGAGTGGTTCCAGGGCCAGGCGCCGTTGGGATACAAGAGCAACGATAACATCACCACAACCAACACGAGCAAGACGGTTTACTTTTATCGCACCTTTACCCTGGAGCGGATGGCCGCTTCGCTGCGAATACTGGTACGCTGCCATGACGGCGCCGTGGTCTATGGCAACGGCGTCGAACTGGGACGCATCAAAATGCCGGAGACGGAAACGATCACTTACGAAACCTCGGCGCTCAGTGCGGCCAAGAACAGCACGCTGCTCACCCTCCATGCTTCGCAAATGGAATCGCTGCAGGTCGGCGACAATCTGCTGTGCATTGAAGTGCATACAGCCGGCGTAGCGAATCCGGATTTATCGTTTGACGCCTGCATGTTTGTCAACGATACGCTGTTTTTCCCATTGGGAGCAGTCTGGCATTATTACGCCGCCGGGCAGGCGCCGCCGGTCCTGCGTTTGGCTGATGTGTCGACCGGAGTCGGCGCCATCACAAAGTTGCCGGTCACAGTTAACCTGGAACTGAATTTTCCAAATCCCTTTAATCCACAAACGCGCATTCGCTATTATCTGCCGCATTCTCGGCATGTTCGCCTGCGCGTTTACGATGTAATGGGCCGCTTAACCAGAGAACTGGTGAATCAAAAGCAGACTGCTGGGTCGTATTCGATTTTGTTCGACGCCGGTTCTCTGGCCTCCGGTCTGTATCTATGTTGTCTACAATGCGACGACTATGCCAAAACAATAAAGATGATTTTATTACGGTAAAAGAAATACCTTACCTGCGCGATGTATGCCGACTATACAACGTGCAAATTCCGAGGTTATCTAAAAGTAGATCTATAACATATAGTTCCGGATTCAGCCGGAGAACTAGAAACTTTATGAAAATTCTTTACAAAGCATTGAATGAACTCTAGATCGGGCAAAATTGACTTTTAGAACAGTCGCAAAGATAACACCTGTCGCTGACATTAAACAAACCATCAACCGAAAGGAAACCCCATGCGTTTGAACTGGTTGGATTTCACCATCATATTCGTCTATCTGATCGGCGTGAGTTTGATCGGCGTATTTTTACGCAAACGCGCAGCCAAGAGCGTCAATTCCTATCTGCTGGGCGGCAATGAACTGCCGTGGTATCTGTTGGGTTTGTCCAACGCATCAGGCATGTTCGATATCTCGGGCACCATGTGGCTGGTGACCATCATGTTCGTCTATGGCCTGAAGAGCATTTGGCTGCCCTGGCTCTGGCCCACCTTTAACCAGATTTTTCTCATGATCTTTTTATCCGCATGGCTGCGTCGCTCCAACGTGCTCACCGGCGCGCAATGGATCGGCACGCGCTTTGGCAAGGGCCGCGACGCCACCCTCTCGCACACTATTGTGGTCATCTTTGCTTTGATCAGTTGTTTGGGCTTTATGGCTTACGGTTTTGTCGGTCTGGGCAAGTTCATGATGATTTTCATACCCTGGGACATCGTTTCACAGTATGTGCCGTTTCATGTGCCCCTGGAATATGTACCCCATGTTTACGGCATCACGTTCACCATTTTTGCCGTGATCTATACGATTCTCGGCGGCATGACCAGCATTGTACTGGCCGATCTGGTGCAATATATCATCATGACGGTCAGCAGCATTATCATTGCCGTGATTGCCATGAAAGCTTTGGCCGGCAGCACCATGACTGTTCCGGAAGGCTGGTACAGTCCCTTCTTTGGCTGGACGCTTAACATCGACTGGTCCGGCATTATTGCCGGTGTGAATGAAAAGATGGCCGGTGATCAGTTCAATTTCTTTACCATCATTATGATGCTGATGCTCTTCAAAGGCATACTCTCCAGTGCAGCCGGACCGGCGCCTAATTACGACATGCAAAAAATTCTCGCCACCCGTTCGCCCAAAGAAGCGGCTAAAATGAGCGGTTTTGTGTCCGTCGTTCTCAATCCGGTTCGTTATCTCATGATCACCGGTTTTGCCGTACTAGGTCTGGTTTTCTATCACCGGCTCAATTTGCAGGTAGGCGGCAAGATTGATTTCGAACAGATACTGCCTTCTGCCATTAACGAATTTGCGCCAACCGGATTGATCGGCTTGCTGTTGGCCGGTTTGATGGCCGCGTTTATCGGCACTTTTTCCGGCACGCTCAATGCGGCGCAAGCCTATATCGTCAATGATCTCTATCTCAAGTACATCAAGCCGAAGGCCACGGCACGCGAGACCTCGGTGATCAGTTATGTTTCCGGATTGGTGGTGGTCACACTGGGCATCATCATCGGTTTTTTTGCGCAGAACGTCAACAGCCTGCTGCAGTGGATCGTCTCCGGACTGTTCGGCAGTTATGTGGCCTCCAATGTGTTGAAGTGGTACTGGTGGCGATTTAACGGCTATGGTTATTTCTGGGGCATGGTGTTCGGTTTGGCGCCGGCGCTGATTTTTCCTCTTATTTTCAAAACCACTCTCGAGCTCTACTATTTTCCCGTGTTGCTGATACTGGCGACCTTTGGCTGCTATCTGGGCTCGTATTTATCCAAACCAACGGACGAAGAGACGCTGATCTCTTTTTATAAAAAAGTCCGGCCCTGGGGTTTCTGGAAACCGATTTATGAAAAGGTTAAAGCGCAGGAACCTGGTTTTGAGCGCAACAAGAATTTCAAACGCGATATGCTCAATGTGTTTGTTGGCGTCGTCTGGCAGACCGCGCTGGTGGCGTTGCCGATTTATATTGTGTTGATGAAGTGGATGCCCACTCTCCTGTGCCTGGTCATCACGGTCTTGACCAGCTGGTTCCTGAAAAAGAACTGGCTGGATAAACTGGAGGATTAAAAGAGTCTTGTTTTGATGATCCACGTTGCTTATGTAAGTAAAAATCGTGAAACAAAAGGGGATACGAATCCTCAGCCCGAATTCCTATCCCCATTATACAGCCACAAAAAACCGGCTATCGGCTCAACTTCTGCACATGCTTAAACAACTCTTTCTCCGCCTGCAATTTGTCTTCATTGCCGTATACGCAAATCGCATTCTGCCTGAGAATATCTGCCATCATCGGTTGCAAGGATTTTATATCCTGCAGGGTTACGCCGATGACCTGATCACGCTCCATTTGCAGATCGGCTCGCCGGGTCTTTTCGAAAAAATACCTGACAGCCAGGTCTCCCTTGTCCGATGCTGTGAGCGGATTGTCCATGGCGGCAATGGTGCCAAGGACGTATCGCGTCATAGCCTTATCTTCCACCTGGAGATTTTCCAGATAATCAGGAATGGCGTCATAGTTCGCCAATGTTTCTTTCAGATTAGGATCGCGATACGAAAGACAGAGAACGTCTCCGTTTACCGAAATATTGGTAAAGCCGCCGTAAGCGCCGCCGATGACGCGCACCCGGTTCTGCAGCCAGTCGGAGGAAAGGATCTGGTCCAAGACGCGCATCCAGCCGGTCCACGCATAGCCCAGCAGCTTGAAATTGTACCCCTTGGCGACATACTGCACTTTGGACGCCGTTTGAAAGCCTTCGTTGCTTTTTTCCAGTTCGAATTTCCACGGCATCGGAGGATGATGCGCAGCAGGTAGCGCTGCAGCAAAGGAAGGAAATTCCTTAGCCAAAACAGCCATATCATTTTTGCTGCAGGTGACGGCCGCCGTCAGGTTCTCTTTGGTGAAGAGCAATGAGGCTGTATTTATCAATTTTTCACTTATCGGGACGAGGTTGGAATCCAGCTTGGCGGCAAGATCCGTTACAAACCGGTAATATTCGATTCCGGAAGTCAGCTCGTTGAACAGGCCGTTGTTGCTGAAATACGAGACCAGCCGCCGGCGCGCATAACCGAAACCGTTTTGCTTCACGGCAGCATCCAGCCGCGCCTGATGGCGGACCATGATTTCTTTTAGCCGCTCGGCGTCGGACAGCCTGGTGTGATTTACGATTTCATTCAGCAGTTCAAACAGTTTGCCGGCCTTGGTGTTCATAATCTTGGCGCTCACGACGAACCTGGGCGCCAGCAGTGCATCATTTTGATTCTCTAAATAGGAGGAGAGATAAGTGGAAAAACCGCCGGTGTGGATGTTCAAGGCGACATCGAGATCGCCGTAGGCATAGTGTTCCGTGTTTTGGCTGCCGAGCACCTCGGCCAGGAGAGCGGCATACGGTATCAATTCCTGCGGTAAAACGCGCATATCGAACAGCATGCGCGCATAGACCACGCCGTTGGTAAATTCCTCATGCCACAGCACCGGAACGCCGGCCAGGGTTTGCGGATTGACATCGTACCAGGATGCTTGCGGCGTGATGTCGTTACGATCCAGCATGGGAACAGATGCAACGGCTTGCGGCGAATCTTCCCGCTTTTGATGATCAATCAATTCGAGAGTCTCTTTTACCAGTTTTCCCTTTGCCTGAGCGGAAAGCGTTGCGGCAAATTTGGCGAGTTCTGTTTTTATATTTGCAGCGTTTTCCTTTTCCAATCCCGGTTTCGGCTGCAGTGTCAAAAACAGCATGTGCGGGTTTTCGATGATATATCTTTTCAGAATCGTTTCAAGATAGTCCGTTGTCAATGCGGTTTTCAAGTGCGCCAGGGGTTTTTCATATTCCAGCGTCAGGAACGGGTCATCTGCAAAGAACCAGCCCGGGAGAATTTGGAAATTGTAGGTGATTCCTTTTTGCGCATCGTTGCCTTCGCGCAATTGAAACTCGGTCCGGTTCAGCGCGCCTTCCACGGCCTTCTTATCCAGAGAGTTCCTGACGACGTCGTTTAAAGTCGCCATGACGATATTACGGAATTTTTCCATGTCAGCCGGATTGGCATTCTGCACCCGGATTTGAAATACATTCTGATGCAGCTCGTCCACAAAGGCGCTCACATCCTGACCGATGCCCGCCTTGAGCAGCGCCAGCCGCACCGGCCCTGCCTCCTGATTGACCAGCAGATCGCACAGAATGTTCAAAGCCATGGTGGTGGCGCGATCGGTGTTCACGCCGGCGACCACGCTCATGGTCAGGTAGGTTTGATTTTCCGTCACGCTGCCTTCTGCAGCGGAATAAAAGGCGGTCGTCTCCCTGGGTTGCGTGAACGGCTTTTGCAGTGGAAAACTGGACGGACGTTTGGCTTGCACGTATTTGGACAAATACTCCTTATCAATGAACGCCAACTCTTTATCCAGGTCCGCATTGCCGTACAACATAATATAACTGTTAGCCGGATGGTAGTATTTTTTATAGTATGTAATAAACTGTTCGTAGCTCAATGACGGAATTGCCGGAGGATAGCCGCCGGAAGAAAAACGGTATCCGTTGTCCGGGAAGAGATTTTTGTTAATGTGATAGCCCAATTCACGCGTGGGACTGGAAAAGGCGCCTTTCATCTCGTTGTAAACGACCCCTTTGTACACCGGCAGGCTGTCGGCGGATTCCAGTTCGTAATGCCAGCCTTCCTGTTTTAAAATCCGTTCGTCGCTGAGAATGAGCGGGTTAAAAACCGCATCGAGATACACGTGCATCACATTAAAATAATCCTTATCGTTCATGCTGGCGAACGGATAGCAGGTCAGATCATTGCCGGTGAAGGCGTTGAGAAAAGTGACCAGAGACCCCTTGTTCAGAATATCGAACGGGCTTTTCACAGGAAAATTTTTCGAACCGTTCAGTACCGAGTGTTCCATGATATGCGGCGTACCGGCATCAGATTCCGGATCCGTTTTAAAGGCGATGCTGAATGTTTTATTGGGATCATCCACCGCCATTTTCAGCAGCCGACTGCCGCTCTTTACGTGCTCAAAGTACAGGCATTCGGCGTTCACTTCTTTGACAAAACGTTTTTCAAGCAATTTGAATCCATGCATGACAGAACCTTGTCTTATTTCACCGGCGAAAAGAAGATGGAAGGTAAGCACAACTCCGAGAAGGATTAAAGTACAAAGCTGGTTTTTCATAAAGAATCTCCAAATAAATTACGTGTTAAAATAATCATAAAGCTTTCGAAAATCAAGCTAGATAGTTGTGTAGCGAATCAGGCATGAATTCCACGAAGTAAATAGATGGCCTAAAATAGAGTTATTCGCACCTCAACGCCTCCACCGGGTTGGTCCTGGCGGCGCGTATGGTTTGCCAGCCTATGGTTCCTATTGCTATTATCAGAGCCAGTCCGCCGGCTAAAGCAAACATCCACCAGCTGGTATCGATTCTATAAGCAAAATTTTGCAGCCATCTGTTCATAACGTACCAGGCAACCGGCCAGGCGATGAGATTGGCCGCGATCACCCACCTGATGAATTCCTTGGACAGTTTGATCGTTAACTGGACCATCGAAGCGCCCAACACTCGGCGTATGCCGGTCTCTTTGGTTCTTTGTTCTATGGTAAATGACGCCAGACCCAGCAATCCCAAACAGGCAATGGCTATCGCCAGGGCGGAAAAGGCGGTAAACAGTTTGCCGATTCGTTTTTCCGTATTATAGAGTTTGTCATATTCGACATCGAAGAAAAAGTATTCAAACGGCTTGTTGGGAATGAATTTATTCCAGATCTTTTCTATAAAGGCGACGGTGGCCATGACATTTTGCGGATGTATACGAACGGCGATATAGGTTCGCGATTGTCTTTGCAGAACCAGTACCATGGGGGCAATGTTATGATACAGAGATTCATAGTGAAAATCCTGCACAACGCCGATGATAGGTACAAAGAAATTTGCATCGTTGGGAAATCCGATGCGTTTTCCGACATAGGGTCTTTCATAGCCGAGCAGTTTGCCGGCAGCCTCGTTTATGACCACCGCAACAGTATCCGAAGCAATCTGCGGAGAAAAAAAGCGCCCTTCCAGCAATTCGAATTTCATGGTTTCGGCAAAATTGAAATCGCCATTGAGAATATTAAACTGCAGCCGCTCTCCATGCGAGCCGCCATCGGCAACGCCGACAAAATCCTCAAAATCCTTTCCCGGCAGGTTGCTTATGCCGGCTATGGAAATTATATTGGGATTTTGCAGCAAATCCGTTTTAAATACGTCAAAAACGGTTGCAGGCCCAATTGGCGCCTGCGGCGTGCCGTCAGCATTCTGTCCAACGGCCCAGCCGCGTTTAATGACCAGTATGTTTTCCTTGTCGAATCCCAGGCGCTTGTTTTGTATATAACGCAATTGCTGATAAACAATAAAGGTACCGACCAGCAAAGCGATCGAAATGGCAAATTGAAAAACAACGAGCGCGCTGCGCATATGGGAATTTCCTGACGTCCCCCGGGTACTGCTTTTTTTCAACACCTCGATGGGTTTAAAGGAGGCAAGATAAAAAGCCGGATAACTTCCCGCCAGGACGCCAACCACAAGAACGACGACCAGTAAAACGGGCGCAAAAAACCAATGAGAAAAATAAGCAAAGGTCAATTGTTTTCCCGCCAGGTTGTTAAAGCAAGGCAACAAAAGCTTGACGCATATCAAAGAACCCATCAGTGCAACAGCGGCAAAGAGAACTGATTCAAGCAGGAACTGATACACCAATTGGGATTTAAAAGATCCGATCGCCTTGCGTACGCCAATTTCCCTGCTGCGGGTGCAGGATTTGGCAGTGGAAAGATTCATGAAATTTATGCACGCAAGTAAAAGTATGAACAGGGCTACAAATGAAATGATATAAACATATTTTATATCACTGTTGGGCTCCAGTTCTCTGGAAATGTGCGAATGCAGGTGAATGGATGTAAGCGGCTGCAAATAGAATTCGATTTTACCGCCGGATTGGTAGAATTGAGCCAGGGTCATCTTGGTCCTTCTTTCAATATGCGGCGCGACAAATTTTTCGATCAGAGAAGGAAATTTTGCTTCAAGCTGTCTGGGGGAACAATCCTTTTGCAGCACGATATAGGTATACATATAATGAGCCAGCCAGAATCCCGGGTATTTCCATTCCCAGGAAGATAACGGACAAAGCATGCCGTAATGAAAATGAGAATTTACCGGTGCATTTTCGATAATGCCGGATATGCGGTAAGGTGTGCCGTCCTCATAATTGACGATTTTACCAACAGCATCTGCGAGGTTGCTAAAGTATTTTTCGGCTGTTGCCCTGGTCATGACCACGGTATGATGATCTTTAAGCGCGGTTTTCATATCCCCATAGAGCATGCGCACAGGGAAAACATCAAAAAAAGTTGAATCCACCCATAAGAATTGTGTTTCATTAAAGGTTTTGTCCTGATAACGAACCAGCATATTGGGTGTAGGGACGATGCGCGTCGCCTGGAGTACTTCCGGATATTCCCTTACCAGGGTTCCGGCCATTAATTCTGAGGTGACCGCCTCGTCCAGGTCTTGATTGCCAAACCTACTTTTAACAGCCACGCGGTAAATTTGCTCCGCTTTTTCATAATGGGTGTCATAACTCAATTCGTCAAGGACAAACAACACGATTAACAGACAGCAGGTCATGCCGATAGTAAGCCCGACAATATTGATGACAGAATAGGTCTTTTGCTTTAACAAATTCCTGAAAGCGATTTTCAAATAGTTTTTATACATGATTACTCCTGCACCTGATTCAGACTGCAGCACAACTCTACAGCGCAAGTTTTACTGGCCAAGACCTCACAGGTTTTAAAAACCTGTGAGGTCTAAATCGCAAAATAAAGCTGTAGTAATAATCACCTTCATTAAAGGCAAAAACCTTGCCAAAAAAAATGACGCTAACCTATTGAAAAATATCTATAATAATTTGAGGGGCATTACTCAAACGTTTCAATAAACGTTCAATTCCGAACATTCTGGTACGTTTTGTACCTTTTGGCGGCTAGATGGAAGGAAATCAAATGGCTTTGCAGTAATTGATGTCTGGGAAAAGAGCTTTTATTAGCTCCGTAAAGACCGATCACTGGAATTATGACAGTCGATAATAATTTATATAAATCTGTTAATAAGATTCGAAAAATTCAACCCAACACCACTTCCACTTTATGCACCACGCCTGCCTCCTGCACGGGCACCATGTTGCCCGGTGTCTTGACGCCGTTAACCGTCAGTTCCTTGACGCCGCCATTAACACCATGCGGATTGCGGATGTGAATGTGATATTCGGCGCCGCGATATTTGCGAACTATTGTAAACTCGCGCCAGGTTTTCGGAATGCAGGGATCGATTTGCAAACCGTCGTAATCCGGACGAATGCCGAGAATGTATTGCGTGATGGCGTAATAGTTCCACGCTGCCGTGCCCGTGAGCCAGGAATTCTTGGCCTCGCCGGGTTTGAAAGCGTCCTTGCCGGCAATCATCTGCGCGTAAACATACGGTTCGGTGCGATGCAGATCGCTGATCTCTTCCAGATAAGAGGGTGCGATCTTGCGCCAGTATGCAAACGCCTCATCCCCGCGGCCGATCATGGTCTCGGCTATCATGATCCAGGGATTGTTGTGGCAGAAGATGCCGGCGTTTTCCTTATAGCCGGCCGGATAGGTGGAAATCTCGCCCATGTTAACATGATAACAGGTAAAAGCCGGATTGTTCAAGACAATGCCATAGGGACAGTCGAGATATTTTTTCACCGCATCCAGCGCGGTTTGCGCCCGGCCGTCCTCAACGCCGATGCCGGCCATGATGCAAAAGCCCTGGGGCTCGATGAATATCCTGCCCTCTTCGCATTCGCGGCTGCCGATCTTTTTGCCGTAATAGTCATAGGCGCGCAAAAACCACTCGCCGTCCCAGCCGGCAACATCCACCGCGCGATTCATATCATCCACATGCTTTTGCGCGCGCTCAGCTTCGTGGTCTTTGCCAAGCAGGCGACAGAGCCGCACATACTCTCGACCATAGAGCACAAACAGGCCGGCGATAAAAACCGATTCGGCCACGCCGCCTTTTTTGTTCTCGGTCGTTTGAAAGGACTCATCCGGATTAGTGGAAAAACAGTTCAGATTCAGACAATCGTTCCAGTCGGCGCGGCCGATCAGCGGCAATCCGTGCGGGCCCAGATTGTTGATGACATGATTGAAAGAGCGGGTCAGGTGTTCAAACAACGAGGCTGCGGCCGTGACGTCGTTGTCGAACGGCGTCAGTTCATCGAGAATGGTGAAATCACCGGTCTCTTTGATATAGGCGGTGACGGACAGAATCAACCACAACGGGTCGTCGTTGAAATTGCCGCCGACCTCGAAATTGCCGCGTTTGGTCAGCGGTTGATACTGATGATAGGCGCCGCCGTCCTCGAATTGCGTGGCGGCAATGTCCAGAATGCGCTGTTTGGCGCGTTCCGGTATCTGGTGTACAAAGCCGACCAGGTCCTGATTGGAATCGCGAAAGCCCATGCCGCGGCCGATGCCGCTTTCAAAATAGGAAGCGCTGCGCGACATGTTAAAGGTGACCATGCACTGATACTGATTCCAGATGTTGACCATGCGATCTAATTTTTCATCGCCGCTTTGAACCTGATAGATGGAAAGCAAGTCATCCCAGTATTTACGCAATGCCGTCAACTCTGTTGCTACCTTTTGCGCACTGTCGCAACGGCTCATCAGGCCTCTGGCTTTGGTTTTATTGATAACGCCCTTGCTTTCCCACTTTTCATCCGATTCATTCTCCACGTAACCGAGGACGAAAATCATCGCCTTTTCTTCTCCCGGTTCAAGAGTGACAGCGAGACGATGTGAAGCGATTGGCGACCAGCCGTGCGCGTGCGAATGGCCGGACTTATCCGCAAATACTGTTTGCGGATGATTCAGACCGTTGTACAGTCCCAGAAAACTCTCGCGATCCGTATCGAAACCGGCGATGGGCTGATTGACCCAGTAAAAGGCGTAATGGTTTCTGCGTTCCTTGTATTCGGTTTTATGATACAGCGCCGAGCCGTCGATCTCGACCTCGCCGGTCGAAAAGTTGCGCTGAAAATTGGTCATGTCATCCAGCGCATTCCACAGAGTCCACTCTAAAAATGAAAAAAGCGAAAATGTTTTACGCATCTTGGATTTATTTTTCAATACAACCTGGTGGATCTCGCCGGCGAACTGCAGAGGCACAAAAAACAACACCTGCGCACTCAGCAAATTCTTTTCTCCGGTAATGCGGGTATAACCCAAGCCGTGCTGACACTGATAAGCGTCCAATTCGGTCTGCACCGGTTGCCAGCCCGGATTCCAGACACAACCGTTTTCATTGATGTAAAAATATCGGCCGTTGGCATCCAGTGGAATATTGTTGTAACGGTAACGGGTAATGCGACGCAATCGGGCATCTTTATAAAAACAATAGCCGCCGCTGGTGTTGGAAATAATGGAAAAAAAATCCTCCTGCCCGAGATAGTTGATCCACGGATAAGGTGTGCGGGGATCGTTGATGACATATTCCCTATTTGCATCGTCAAAATGACCGAATTTCATGCATGGCCTCCATAATTACAGCCGGATCGATTTTACTTTTCCCATAATATACGGCACAGGAATTTAAAATCAAAAAAATATCGAGACGCTTCCATCGCTCAAGCCTTTACATGTCAAACAATGCCCAATCGGATAAGCCGGGATGAAATGTCGGACACCTCAAGGTACTGTCGCAATAGGCAGAACAACCCCGGGGGCGCGTTTTTTACGACCCCGGGTTTCTTAACTCATTGATTATGCGTCGAGAGACCCCCGGAGTGGCCGCAAAAAACGTGGCCGCATCCGGGGTCTGGACCTGGCTTGGTATTACTTGACAATGAGCTGCGAAAGATATATATTTTAACATTCCTCTGCATCTGATTCTGCCCTCTTCCGGTTCGCATGCTGATTGTAAGACGGCAATAATGCCGTCGTTTCTGCCATGACGTTGCATTTAGGGCAATAAGCCTCCTTACCCTACAGGGACGTCATTAAAGCTGTCCATCGTAATCGTTCCATGTACAATGAGCCCAAATACAATGTTCAACCAATCAAGGAGAAAGCGCCATGAAAAGAACGATAGCCCTTTACTCACTGTTCTTTTGCGTTTGGCTCACGGCTGCTGCCCGAGCCGACCTGGTACTGGAAAAAGTTTCCGAAATCGGGGGGATATCGACCTGCGTGCATGGCGCCAACAGCATGCTGGTTTTCAATGAAGGCAAGAATCTGGTTTTTTACTCGATCGATGCTCCAGGCGCTTTTTCTCCTGTCAACCGGATATCTCTGGTGGATATGGTCACGGATGTGGTTATCAAGAACGGATTCTGTTATGCCCTGACAGACGATGCCGGACTGTACGCAATCGATATCCGGGATCCCCATAACATGCAAATAACCGACATTGTCCAGGGCATTGCCAATGGCCGCGATCTGCAGATTGTTAAAGATGCGTTGCTCGTTTCCGACAGTTCCGGCGTGCAGATTATTCAATGCTATAATCCCGCTGACCCGGAATGGCTCGAGTCGATTCATCTCAACGCAGGCGCCCTGGCCACAGCCTACGACCCGGTGAACAGTCAATTGTATGTGCTGGAAGACGGCTACGGCGTGCGCATCTATAATTTTGTCTTTCTCAACCAACCCCGCGAAGACGGTTCCTATGCCATCCCCGGTTACCTGGGCGGAACCGGCAAACTGGCTGTGAAGCAGACCTATCTGTATATTACCGATCCCTACAGCAACCAGCTCCGCGTCCTCAATGTCGCCAATCCACAATCCGTTCAGGCAGTGACAAATTTCGGCCCTGCCAAAACCACACCCTTTGATATCCAGATTTCCGCAAACCGCGCCTATCTTTCAGTGCTCAGCGGCGGTGTTTATGTTTTGGATATCACATATCCTTTGCAACTGAAATATTTGACCTTCATCGCCACCGGTGCTTCTCCCCGCGAATTGGCAGTGCTCGGAGATTTCCTGTGTGCGACCGATATCGCAGATAATCTGGTGATCATGAACCTCCAGAACTTGCAGGCTGTGCAAAAAATCGCCACGTTCCACAGCTGGATACCCATGGCAAAAAATGTAGCAGTTGACCAGCAAAAATTATTTGTCACTTCCATGAGCGGCGGCGTGCAAATGCTGGATGTTTTTGATCCCCTTCATCCTGGCTTTCTCGGCAGCTACCGCCACCATGGCCTGAACGCGCAAGCGGTTGTCGCGGAGAACGAAATCCTTTATCTCGCGGATGACGATTCTGTGCATATCATCAACACCGCTGATCCTTCGCTCCCCCGGCGCAGCGGCTCCTTTTTCACCGGCGCGGCGCAATCCAATAGTTATATTGTGGCCATGAACAAATGGAACGAGCAACTTTTCCTGGCCTGTGGCGCTGCCGGTTTAAAGTTTGCCGATGTGCGGAATCCGGCTACAGCCCGCATAACCTCCACTTATGATACACCCGCACTCTGTCGTGATCTTTTCGTCTGGCAGGATTACCTGGTCTATGCCGATTTTATCTCCACACAACTGGTCCGATACGCCGACCCGGCCAATGTGCAATTGATCAGCCAGGATGCAAACCGGCTTTCATACTGCGTCTGCAGAGAGAATGACTATGTACTCGTTGGCAGCGACAATCTGTATCTTTATAAACTGGATGCAGCCAACCAAATGACCTTTGTCAGCGAGAGTCGTGATCGTTTTCCCTGCACGAAAATTGTTGCGCTGGAAGGCTATGCTTTTGCCGGAGGCGAACTCGGCATCTGTGCCTTTGATCTCCGCGATCCATATAATGTCAAGGCGGCATCATCCGTTTATCGCACCAAAGAACCTGTAAGCGATCTGGTTATAAAGAACGGTTATATTTACGCAGCCCTGGGACAGGAAGGACTCGTCATTCTGTCAATAAAAGTCGATCAGCCAGCTACCCCTCCGACGGTGGTCATCAATACCCAGGATGACGGTCCGGGATCCTTGCGGGCTGCTCTAGAGTATGCAAACAGCCATAAAGGCATGGATGCCATCCTTTTTGCAATTCCCAAGACCGATCCGGGTTTTGATGCTCAACTCGGCGTGTGGCGAATCCAACCCTCAACTCCTTTCCCGCACATTACGGATGACAGCCTGGCGATTGCCGGTTCCAGTCAACGTCAGTTTTTGTCGGAAGACGCCAATCCATTCGGTCCAGAGATTGTAATCGACGGCGCTGCCACCGCCGCATATGCGGGCAGCGGCTTTTACGCCCAGGGCGTGCAGCAGATTTATCTCACGGGCTTGAACATCTGCAATTTCAGCAGCGCCGGCATCAATTTTATAAACGTTGAACAGGCTCAGATTTCGGGTTGTTATATCGGCACGGATCCGGTAGGAATGAAGGCCGCAGGCAATTCTCCTGGTATTCAGATCTGGCAGGGATGTCGCAATATCCAGGTCGTATCCGTATTGGGGGATACCAATATCGTCTCGGGCAACGACTATGCCGGCATTGCCATCATGCAGGATTCGAAACAGATTGCGCTTGTCGGCAACATCATTGGGTTGAACCGCACCGGCCAGGCGACTCTGGGCAATAAATCATTCGGCGGCATTCGCATCACAAGTCAGTCAGACAGTAATTTTGTCTACCGGAACCGTATCGGCGGCAATCCCATGGGCATCGAAATTTCCGAATCGTCGAACAATGCCATATTCGATAACGTCATCGGCACCGACTCGACGCTGATAAAAAATCTGGGCAACAGCCTGTACGGCATTTCCATTCGAGGTCAGGACAAGCCGGCGATGCAAAACATGCTCATGAACAACATCATCGGCTTTAACGGCCAGACTGGAGTCTATATTTCCGGCGCAAAAGCAATCGAGAACACCATAGCGAACAATATTTTTTATCGTAATAACGATCGGGGAATTGAAAACGTCGACGGCGGCAATAAAGAGCTGGCGCCGCCGGACCTGTATGACATCGATCAAAATAAAATACTGCACGGAAAAGGAGAACCCGAGCAATTTATTCAGGTATTCACCGACGACGGCCGCGAAGGCCAACGATTGCTGTCCAGCGAACAGTGTGACGCTTCCGGCAACTTTTCCGTCGATCTCAAGGGTCTGAGTCTGTTGAAAAACATAACCGCGCTGGCCATGGACGCAAACGGCAACACCTCCGAGTTCAGCGTCATGTTGGTGACGCTGGTTGAGCATGACGGGACAAGCGCTCCAATGGAATTTTATTTACAGCAGAACTATCCCAATCCCTTTAATCCAACGACCTTCATCGGTTTTGGCGTAAAGAAAGCATGCCGCGTCCGACTGCGCGTCTACGATGTGCTCGGTCGCTGTGTTTTACAACTGGCGGATAGACGCTACGAACCCGGGCATTATCGGGTCCCGTGCGAGGCAAAGAGCTGGAGCAGCGGAGTTTATTTTTGCACCATTGAAATGGAGGAATTCCAGGCTACTCGTAAAATGATACTTATGCGGTAAAAAACAGAGGTTTTCCCTTTGTTGAAATAAGCGCCTATGGATTTTGCCGCATCGTCAAAAATTTCCAGTTTAAAAATCACCGGCCGGATGCCGTCGGTGCAGCAGGTGATCATGCTGTGCCGATGTACTGTTCGGCCAGGTCCTGATTGAGCGTTCGTTTAAGGACGGTGATTTTGCATTTTTTCATGGGTGATTTCTTCTGTGATATACTAGCCATCATCGGTGAGCACAGACCTCACAGGTTTTCGAAACCTGTGAGGTCTTGGATTTGGTTTAAACTCATAATTTTTGTCCCAAAGCCCGCAACGCGTTTTTAGCGCTTTCAGCGTTGTTATTCAAATGTAAAGCTTTCCGGTAATTTTTAATCGCCTGCAGCGTATCGCCGTTCGCCAGACAGGCTTCGCCGAGGCTGTCGTATACATTCCAAGAGTTGGGATAAAGTTCCACAGCTAAATTAAATGCGGCCAGAGCTGAGGCCAGATTTTTCTCAGCAAGATAACGGTAACCCAGAAGGTTTAACTCATATTCGGTCACATAATACTTTTCTTTTTCGGTCTTTATAATATCCAACACAGCGATACGAGCTGCTGTCGCTCCGGATTGACGCATCATATCGGCAAAAAAATCAGCCAGAGAGGATTTGTACTTTTTAATAATATTGGTATAAATCATCTGGATCCATCGATTTGCATTCAACTCTGGAAACAACCTCCCGTCCCACGCATGCCAGTCCTTGAGTAGGTCCTGTTTCTGCATCTCCTCCATGCTCTGATTCGATTTAATACCCCGGGTGATAATATCCAGTGTTTTTTGCACCATATCCAGGTAAATTTTCAAATCCCGACGTTTAAGAACGCGATCATGGCCGGCTACGAAGACAATGTCATCGGAGAAATGATCATAAAGCCAGCCAATCGCACGAATCATAGCATGAACGTCTCCGGTGGCGGAAATGGAACCAAAGGAATCCGGAATGATCAGATCGCCGACACAGACGATTTTCGCTTTGTGAAAATGCACCACCACATCGTGATGGGTGTGTCCGGGCAAATAGACGACATCGATGCGATCATTGTTGAAATAGAGCGTCAGCGAATCTTGTAAGGTGATATCAGCCAGCTGTCCGGAAGGAAAATCCGGAATAGCCGCCAACCGTTCCCGTCCCAACCGATGAGCGATGACGATCCCGCGTCCACGGAGCTCTGCATTGCCGTACGCGTGATCCAGATCCGTATGGGTATTGATGATGTAACGGACGTCGGTATGACCGAGTGTTTGCAGCTCTTCCCAAACCGCGGCCGGCGAGTTCACAAAACCACGAGCAGGCCGGCTGTCATAGCCGGTATCCACCAATAACACGCCGTCCGGCCCGGTCATGACGAGGATGTTAACGATATCGTTTTCCACAAACCGGTAGACCGATTCCGTCAATTTGTCGGAAACGACCTGGCCGTTTTGCGGTTGCGCCGGGCAAACCGTGCAGGCTGAGCAAAAAATCGATAACAGCCAAAACCGCGTCTGTTTCATTACAGATCTCCTTAGAATTCGCTTGTTTTCCAAGGCAATATAAATAAAATTTGCAACCGCCCAACCTGCATATATCGGCGTCAAAACCCGAAACCGCCCGGTTTGTACCGGTCTATTTCCGCGCGGACAAGCGCGACCGCAAAAATTCAACAGGATTCTCCATGCGTTCGTTCAGCTGTTTCCGATTATAACAGACCAGGGCAAAAGTTTTAAAAAAACGGCCGGGCAAAGCCCTGGTCGGTTCGGCCGGCAGCGGCCTTTTTTTCATAATTTCAAAATGAAAATGGTCGAACTGCCGGCCATATTTTTTCAGCTCTTTTTTGTTGAAATAGCGGGCTATGGGCTGCATGGGATTTACCGTATCACCTACGGCCATGTTGAGCGCCACCAGATGCTCATATACAGTCCAGAGCGTATCTTTTTCTACAATGTGCTCGACGATGATCTGTGCGTAAGGACCGTCGTTGCGCAGGCTGATGATCTTGCCGCGATGCGCCGGATAGATCGGCTGATTGTCATAATCATCACTCGGTCGCAAAATATCGATGCCGGTATGGCAGTGTTTGGGAATGCCCGGACGCGCCTTGCGCATCAAACCGAATTGACCGATCTGCGTCAGTTTGATGCTGTCAACTGTAGTCGCATTTTTATACGCTGCAGGAACAAACCATTGCGCTTGCACCATTGTGGCAGAGAAAAAAAGAATACCCAACCATCTCATGCAGATCCTGCTCCTCTTCAACCAATGGCGAACACGGATCGGAACAGATAATAACAGTGCTAAAATCCGTTCAATCCGCGTTCGTTTTTCTCTGACTATTTTTTCCCGGTCGGTAATTCCAAACCATACTTCTGTTGTTTATCAGCCCGCTTGAGCTGATAGGCGAGAAAAATCGAAACCACGCCCAGCACCACCAGCATGAGAATGGGCACGGTGTAATCATAGGGCGGGATGGTTTTGTCCAGTTTGGCCTGCTCGATATAAGCAGCGACCTCTTCCAAACTTTTGCCGTTGTTCAGCATGGACTCCCTGATGCCCTGAATCTGCTTGACAATTTGCGGGTTCATAATATCGACCATCTTGCCAATGCCCCAGAAAAAGGCGGACAGTCCATAGTTCTGGATGGTGAACATGGTGGCATAAGCCGTACCCAGCCGATTCTCGGCAACGATCTTGGCCACGGACGGCCACATGGCGGCCGGCACCAGAGAAAAAGCGACGCCCAGGCACAACAAGCCCATATATCCCAAGAACAGACTGTTGAAAATCGACAGAGCCAGATGGGCAAAAATGAGCAACAGAGATCCGAGAATCATCAAACTGGCGGCCTTGCCCTTTTTATCTACCAGAGTGCCGAAAATGGGTGTGAACAAGATGGTGCCGAGCGGAATGAGGCTGGTCACCTTGGGTCCGTTATGAAAAAAGGCGGTAATCTTTTGCCATAAAGTCATGCCGGTCAAATCCGGCATCGTGAGGGTGAAACCGAATTTGTTTACCAACAGATCCGGTGCGTATTGGATAAACGGGAACACAGCGGCGTAAAAAGCGACACAGAGCAGAGTGATAAAAATATAAGAACGATCGGTAATCAGATCGGTCAGATCCTTGAATCTAAATCCCTCCTCGTGCACCTCGGTCACTTTACCGGCCAGTTCTTTTTCCCGACGGTCATATTTCACATCCATCATCAGGTAGGCTAAAAACATGATCAGCGCCACACCGATCAGAGAAGCGGCAAAGACCAGACCGCTGTAGACGCTGCCACCGGCCACGTCGATGCCGAACAGATTGCAGCCGGCTGTGCCCAGACGACCGAACGCAACGTTAATGGCCATGGCCAGGGCCAGTTCATATCCTTTGAACCATTTGACAATCGTGCGGGAGCACATGACGCAAATAGTTTCCAACCCGGTGCCGAACAGCAAACGGCCGATGATCATCCAGGTGAGCATGGTGTTTTTATCCTGACCGAAAAAGCCTTTGGACGCAAAAGCGACGATGAAAGCGCCGACTGTGGCCAACAGACCGAAAATGGTTCCGGTTTTTCGGATCCCCCATTTATCCAGGGCTATGCCGCCGACAATAATCATGAGCGCCATATTGGCCCAGGTGGTGGAAGATACCACCATGCCGAACTCGCTGCTGTCAAAACCCAATTGGCTTTCCATAAGGCCTTTCAGGGCGCCGAGGCAATCGTTAAACCAGTAGGTGCCAAAAGTCAATCCACTGACCAGAACCAGAGCAGTCCAGCGCAAGGCAGCCGATTCATTAAGCATTTTTTTAATTTGTTCCATGCACAACTCCTATGACATAGTAACAACAGTTTTCAAGAAAAGAATTTAGCAGAAAAAGTCGAATTGTAAACACTTATTTTACGGTAATCTTAAAACCTTGATTCTTTTAAAAGTTATTGCTAAATTATACTCTATTATTCTGCTTTAAAACATTATAAAAACACATAATAGGTACAAGGCATCATGTTTGAAGATTTAAAAGTACGCAACAACGATTATCAGGAGCGCTTGCAAGCGCTCAGGAGGTCTCTTTGACATTGATCAAAAAGCGCAAGCCATAGAGACCCTGGAAGCCAAAACGCATCAAGCCAATTTCTGGAACAACAATGAAACGGCGCAAAAGGTTATGCGCGAAATCACCGAGTTGCGCCAATGGGTGGACGCCTGGCAAAAATTGGAGAAACAGCGACACGACGCCGCTGACTTGCTCACGCTGGCAGAGGAAGAAGCGGACGAAGCCCTGGCCGCTGAATTGACTGCGGACCTGGATAAGCTGAATAAAGGCGTGGCTGACCTGGAATTCCGGCGCATGCTGGGCCATCCGGAAGACATCAAGAACGCCATCTTGACCATTCATCCCGGCGCCGGCGGCACAGAATCCCAGGACTGGGCACAGATGTTGATGCGCATGTATTCGCGCTATATAGAACGCAGCGGCTATGGTTCGGAAATCCTCGACCTGCAGGACGGCGAAGAAGCGGGCATCAAGAGCGTGTCCATTGAGGTGACCGGCAACTATGCCTACGGCTATTTGAAAGCCGAAGCCGGCGTGCATCGTCTGGTGCGCATCTCCCCTTTTGACGCCAACAAGCGGCGCCACACGTCCTTTGCCTCGGTGTTTGTCTATCCGGAAATCGACAATGCGGTGGAAATCAATGTGGATGAAAAAGATCTGCGCATCGACACCTATCGTTCCAGCGGCGCCGGCGGTCAACATGTCAACAAAACCAGCTCAGCCATTCGCATCACCCATATTCCGACCAACATTGTGGTGACCTGCCAAAACGAACGTTCGCAGCACCGCAACAAAGAGTCGGCCATGAAAATATTGCTGTCGAAACTGTATCAAATGAAACTGGAAGAGGATGAAGCCAAGCGCGCCAAACTGGAGAGCACCAAGCGCGATATCGCCTGGGGCAGCCAGATTCGCTCCTATGTATTTCACCCATATAACATGGTTAAAGATCATCGCACCGATCACGAAACCAGCAACATCTCATCGGTCATGGACGGCGATCTGGATGATTTCATTCACGCCTATTTAATGCAGCACTAGAGGACGCGGTCATGCAACAAACCATTGCCAAAGTGGATCTGTCAGCGATCGCCTTTAATCTGCAGGGCATTAAATGTAAAGTAGGGCCGGCAAAAATCATGGCCGTGGTCAAGGCCAATGCTTACGGACACGGCAGCCTAACCATCAGCCGCACCGCGCTGGAGCAAGGATGCAGCTATCTGGCTGTCGCACGTGTTGATGAAGCTATCGAATTGCGCAAAGCCGGCATTGAAGCGCCCATTCTGGTATTCGGCGGATTCTCTCATGACGACACCTTTTTTATTCCGCGGTTCGATATTGAGGCCACTGTTTTCGATGAAGCCGGCCTGCGCCGGTTGGCTGCAGCAGCCAAACAAGCCGGACGACCGGTGCGCGTGCACGTTAAAATCGATACCGGCATGGGTCGATTGGGTGTGGACTGGCAACAGGCATGGCCATTTATCCGGCAATTGTTAAAATATAAAGAACTGCCGCTGCAAGGGCTCTATAGCCATTTTGCCACTGCAGACAGTCTGGACAAAAGCTATGCCGAGCTGCAACTGGAACGCTTCAAGATTTGCATCAATCAATTAGCAGCGGAAGGGATCCAGGTCCCGATTAAACACATTGCCAACTCGGGCGCAATCCTGGACATGCCGGACAGTTATTTCGATATGGTGCGGCCGGGCATCATGATGTACGGTTATTATCCCACTCGCGAGACTACTGAAAGCGTGGCCCTGCGACCGGCCATGACTTTGCAAACGCAAGTGGCGCAGGTCAAAACCATCGAACGGGGCGAGAGCGTCAGTTATGGACGATTGTTCATTGCCAAGGAGAAAACCCGCATCGCCACCCTGCCGGTGGGTTATGCCGACGGTTATAATCGGCTGCTGACCAATTGCGGCGAAGTACTGATTAATGGCAAAAAATTTCCCCTTGTCGGTCGTGTGTGCATGGATTTGATTATGGCTGATGTCAGCTCTGATCCTGACATAAGCAGCGGCGATGAAGCGGTGTTGTTCGGCGAGCAAGCGGGAGAATGGATTACCGTGGATTCCATTTGTGAAAAACTGCACACCATCCCCTACGAGATCACCTGCTGGGTGGCTAAACGGGTGCCGAGAGTATATATGAACAGCGGAAAGCTTGAATAAAAGCGAACGCGGATTAAACGGATCTGACGGATTTACACGGATAAAAATAATTTACGCAGATTAACGCTCTATCTTTCATTATTCGTGTCCATTCGTGTAATTCGTGGTTTTTAAACCGAACTCAATAATATGAAATTAAATGACGTTGTACTGACCGTGGAAGTGGATCGAATAATATTAATATACGAGGACTGCCGTTATCGATTCCGGGAATCTTCAACGACTGTCTTTGGCAGGCCGAAGGATCTGTTCGCGTCGCTGTTTTAGCCGCCATGCTCGGAACAAGCGGCGAACAGATGCTTCGCCGCTTTGAGTGATCGCATAGTATAAAAATAATTTTATTTTGCGGCTCAGCATGACAATGAGTATGCAAAAACTTAACAACAGTCTTAAAAGATGACTGACATGAAATACCAATTCATCTGAGTGGGGGCACTGATCGCTCTATGTCAGTCTTTATAAAACGGACAACCATATGCCGGAACAAATTAAAAAATGGGTTGAAACCTGGCACAAGGCCGGCAAGGCTTTAGAAGAAGAAAAGATTCGGGAATTGACCGATCCACACTATTATGAAAAGCATCTGCCGGGATTAAACGCGCTGCTGCAATATGCCTATGAGCACCGTGTGGAACGAACAACAACCGGTCTGATAGAATGGCAAAAAATTGTAAAAAAAATTCATGAAAGCAGACAGGACAACTAATCCACTTTTTATTGCCGCGCTGGAATTGCAGACTTTTTTCATGCAGAATAGTTGGCCTTTCTGTTTTATCGGCGGCCTGGCTGTGATGCGTTGGGGAGAGATGCGCGTCACCCAGGATGTAGACCTGTGCCTGCAATGCGGCTTTGGTCGCGAGAATGAGTATATCAAAAACCTGTTAAAAGAATTCAACTCTCGGATTTCCGACGCGGAAAAATTTGCCAAGGCTCATCGGGTATTGTTGCTCAAGACAACGAACGAGATCAATGCAGATGTTACCCTTTCGGGTCTCGATTACGAAGTAGAAATGATTCAGAGAGCGACTCTTTTTCCATATACCGATACCTGTTCTTTGCTCACCTGCTCCGCAGAGGATTTGATCGTGCTAAAGGCTTTTGCCGATCGGCCGCGCGACTGGATGGATGTGGAAACTATTATACAAAGACAACAGAAAAAACTGGACCGGAAAGCCATACTAGAGCGGTTACACCCCCTTTGCATCGCCAAAGAACAACCGGATATCTTGAAAAAACTGGAACAAATATTTTTATCCATTAACGAGTGAGAACTGTTATGCAAGAACCCCACGTAGAAGACCTGAACGAAGTCATGAAAACCCGGCGCGCCAAACTGGACAAGCTGGCCGAGATGAATATCAATCCCTTTTCCTATCGCTTTAGCCGCACCCACCAGGCCCGCGAGGTGCTGGCCAAACATGCCGAGTTGGAAAACCAGACCCTGCGCCTGGCCGGACGCATCATGGCGGTGCGTCGCATGGGCAAGGCGGCATTCGCGCATATCATGGATCTCAGCGACCGCATTCAAATTTATGTGCGTCTCGATCAGGTGGGCGAACAGGCTTACGAGCTGTTTAAATTATTCGACATCGGCGACATCATCGGCGTGCAGGGCACGGTGTTTGTCACTCATACCAACGAAATCAGTATTCTGGCCACCCATGTCGAACTGTTAAGCAAAAACCTGCGACCGCTGCCGGTGGTAAAAGAAAAAGTCGAGGACGGCAAAGTGACCTCCTATGACGCCTTTGCCGACACCGAGATGCGCTATCGCCAACGCTATGTCGATCTCATCGTCAATCGCCCGGTGCGCGACGTATTCATCAAACGCTCGAAAATCATCAGCGCCATGCGTCAGTATCTGGACAGCCGCGGCTACCTGGAGGTCGAGACGCCGGTATTGCAGCCGCTCTACGGCGGCGCCGCAGCCCGTCCCTTTACCACGCATCATAACACTTTGGACATGACGCTCTATCTGCGCATTGCCGACGAGCTTTATCTCAAACGGCTTATTGTCGGCGGTTATGAAGGAGTGTATGAAATCAGCAAAGATTTCCGTAACGAAGGGATCGACCGTACGCACAATCCCGAATTCACCATGATGGAACTGTACATCGCCTATGAAGATTATCAGTTCATGATGAATCTGGTGGAAGAGATGGTCATTAGCATCGCCACCCAGGTACATGGTTCGGCCAAGGTGCACTATCAGGGTCAGGAGATCGATTTTACCGCGCCCTGGCCGCGCATCAGCTTTTTCGACGCCATCAAAAAACATACGGGCCACGACCTGGCCGGCAAAAGCAATGCCGAGTTGCTGCAGATCGCCAAGGGTTTGCATTGCGAAGTGGAAGAGGGCATGAGCAGCAGCAAAATTCTCGACGAGATCATGAAAGAAAAAGTCGAACCCCATTTCGTGCAACCGACCTTTTTATGCGATTATCCGGTCGAGCTGTCGCCCCTGGCGAAAAAACATCGCAGCATGCCCGGCCTGGTGGAACGCTTTGAATGTTTTGTCGCAGGACGCGAAATCGCCAATGCGTTTTCCGAGCTCAACGATCCCATCGATCAACGCAAACGCTTTGAAGCGCAGATGGACATGCGCGCGGCCGGAGACGAAGAAGCGCAAATGCTCGATGAAGATTTTCTGCGCGCTCTGGAATACGGCATGCCGCCCACCACAGGTCTGGGCATGGGCATCGATCGCCTGACCATGCTGCTGACCGATGCGGCTTCCATTCGCGACGTTATCTTTTTTCCCACCATGCGGCCGGAATAACCCATGCGCTACGAGCTCTTTATCGCACTGCGCTACCTGCGCTCGCGCCGTAAAACCGGATTCATTTCGGTGATCACCTATATTTCTGTGATCGGCATCGTCATCGGCGTGGCTGCGCTGATCATCGTTCTTTCGGTGATGAACGGATTGGAAAAAGAGGTGCGCTCCCGTTTTCTCGGCGTGGACAGCCATCTGAAAATAGTGCGTAAAGACCGTGAACCCATGACGGATTATGCGACCGTCATCAAACAGGTGCAAACCATCAACCATGTCGTGGCGGTCACGCCGTACGTCGAAGGCAAAGGGTTGGCAAAATCCCGGGAACAACAGACCGGCGTCCTGTTGCGCGGCATTTTACCGGAAACTGCCACCCAGGTCACGGACATCGCTAAAAACATCAACTATGGTCAACTGGAATTGGGCGCCACCAAGGTCGAAGGCGAAGCGGATCTGCCGGGCATTGTGTTGGGTTTTAATCTGGCGGACCGCCTGATGACCACGGTCGGCGACAAGGTGGCCATTGCCGGATTTGAAGGCCTTTTCCATTTCGGCCAAATGCCGCAGCTGATGCAGTTTCGCATCACCGGCTATTTTGAAACCGGTTTGTTCGAGTATGATGACGCTTATGCCTATATTTCATTGGCTTCAGCGCAAAGGTTGTGTAAAACCGGCCTGGCGGTCACCGGTATTGAAATGCGGCTGGACGATTATGAAAAAGCGGATCGCGTGGCTCTGGACATCCGGGAAAAACTATCGGCTGAATATGAACCAGTAACCTGGAGAAACCTGAATCCCAATCTCTTTGCCTGGATGCAGATCGAAAAATGGGCGGCGTTCATCATTCTCTGTCTCATTATCACGGTTGCGGCTTTTAATATTCTCTCCACGCTCATCATGGTTACCATGGAAAAAACCAAAGAGATCGGCATCCTGCGCTCCATGGGCGCTTCGCAAACCAACATCCGCAAAATATTTACCTTTCAGGGCGCGCTGGTCGGAGTGCTAGGAACCATACTGGGCAACCTCATCGGTTTTACCTTTTGCCGGCTGCAGCAAAGCTATAAATTTTTCAGCCTGCCTTCCGACATTTATATCATTAACTGGCTGCCGGTGGATATGGCGGCCATGGATTTTATTTTGATCACAGCAGCCGCTCTGGTGATCACATTTATCGCTGCGGTGTTGCCGGCACATCGGGCCGCTGGTCTGGATCCGGTGGCAGCGTTGCGCTGGGAATAGGATATTAAATTTTTTCGGTTTGTTTGTTTAATACTTTTGGCAATAAAAAAGAAACCACAGAGAGCTCAAAGGCATCACAAAGGACACAAAGAAAAAATTTTCGATTTTTATGTGTACTGTGTACTGTGAATTTTATGCATTTGTCTACTTTGCGTCCTCTGTGAACACTTTGTGATCTTTGTGGTCATCAATGTTCTACAAAGAACACCAAGTGAAAAAAGTAATCCAAATATATTCGGCATTTGTTCTACCGTTATGTCCTTTATTGGGAAATTAGATTATTAAAAGCAAGACCTACACCTTATGCCCTTTGAACTCTACATAGCCTGGCGCCATTTGCGCTCGCATCGACAATCCGGACTGTTATCGGTCATCACCTGGATCGCCATTGCCGGCGTGATCATCGGCGTGGCCGCACTGGTTATCGTGCTGTCGGTGATGAACGGCTATGAATCCGAAGTCCGCTCCCGTTTCATGGCCATGGGCAGCCATGTAAAAGTCAAAACCTTTCATAATCAGGGTTTCAGCGACGTTGCCACCGTGGTTAAAACCCTCCAGACCTTGCCGCAGGTTCTGCATTACACGCCTTACATCGACGGACAGGGCATCATCAAACATAAAAAGAACACCATCGGCATGCTGGTTCAGGGCATTGATCCGGCCACAGCCGGACAGGTGGTGGATATTCCGGCGGCCATCATCAAAGGCAACTATCTGGCCGGCGGCCGGCAATCCGGAATCCTGTTGGGGATTTTTCTGGCGGAAAAATTGCACGTGCAACCCAACGATACGGTCCTGGTGGCCAGTTACATGGGCAACACCTCTTTGACGCAAATGCCGCAGATGATGAAATTTGTCGTCAACGGGATTTTTCAAACCGGATTGTACAATCTCGACGACAATCTTTCTTATATTGATCTGGCGGACGCGCAAAAACTGTTTCTCATGGGCAAAAAAATCAACGGTCTTGAATTGCGTCTTGACGATTATCAGCAATCTGAAACCGTGGCCGCAGAGATCCGCAAACGTCTGGGTTATCCCTATCATGCCAACACCTGGTTGGATATGAATCCCAATCTTTTCATCTGGATGAAAATGCAGAAATGGACCGCTTTTATCGTTCTGAGTCTGATCATCCTGGTGGCTGCGTTCAACATCATCAGCATTCTGATCATGATCGTTATGGAAAAAAAAGCGCACATCGGCGTGCTGAAATCTTTGGGCGCTTCATCACGGCAAATTCGGCAAATATTCACTTTTGAAGGCATATTTATAGGTGTGTTCGGCGCTCTGGCCGGCAGTCTCATCGGCTACGGCCTGTGCTGGTCGCAGCTGCAGTTTAAATGGCTGTCCCTGCCGCCGGACGTTTACATCATATCCTGGTTGCCGGTGCTGATGCGCGTCACTGATTTCTGCATCATCTCGTTGATCACCATAATTCTGGCCTGGCTGGCTTCGGTGTATCCGGCCATGCGTGCGTCTCGTTTACATCCTGTGGAAGCACTGAGAAATGAATAACTGTTGGTTAAATACTTTTGATCTGCATAAATGGTATCGCACCGGCAAGGACTCTCAATTGCATGTGCTCAAAGGCATCACCCTGAGTGTGGCGACCGGTGAAATTGTCGCCGTGGTCGGGCCATCCGGCGTAGGTAAAAGCACGTTGTTGCATCTTATCGGCACTTTGGATCGGCCCAGCCGCGGCCGTATCGAGTTTGCAGGCCGGGATATTTCCCAATTTTCCGAAATGCAGTTGGCGCCGTTTCGCAACAAGACCATCGGTTTTGTTTATCAATTCCACCATTTGCTGCCGGAATTCACCGCTCTGGAAAATGTTATGATGCCCGGACTCATCGCCGGCGAAAGCGGCAAGGCATTACAGACCCGCAGCCTCATGCTGCTGGATCGGGTGAATCTGCAAGCGCGCGCTCATCATCGTCCCAATGAACTTTCCGGCGGTGAACAACAACGCGTGGCTGTGGCGCGGGCCTTGATCAATAACCCCAAACTTTTGTTGGCGGATGAACCGTCAGGCAATCTGGATATGGCTTCCGGGGAACAATTGCACCAGCTTTTATGGGAACTGTGCCGCAGCAACGGCAATACGCTGATCATCGTCACCCACAACCGGGAATTGGCCGAACGAGCCGACCGCATTGTTGAATTGTATGATGGCGGAGTAAAGTACGACAGACGTAATCATTAATCTTGCTATAAACCGGCAATTGGTTTATATTATGGCATGATATTTGTGGATTTATTATTGATCGAACAAGTTCCGCTGACCACTTGATCACATTAATCCATAAATAACAAAAATTTATAGAAAAAGAACCTGTTGAAAAAAAATAAAGGAGCGTCAAACTTTACGGACAACCTGTAAGAAAATTAAAGAGCAAGGTTGATCTGTTGCCAAACAAATTGGTAAATGTCTTCCTATGAATTCCCACTTTGGAGCTTTCTATGAAAAACAATTTCTCAAGTCGCGTTCAAATGGTAATACAATTTGCTCGTGATGAAGCGTTGCGACTGGGACATGACTATATCGGCACCGAGCATTTATTGCTCGGGCTCATTCGCGAAGGCGAAGGCATCGCCATTGAAATTCTCCACGCCCTCGGTTGTGATTTGGAGGAGGTAAAAACTGCGGTTGAAGACGCCGGACGCGTTTCCGGCGACACCATGACCATCGGCAACATTCCCTTTACCAAACGTGCGGAAAAAATATTAAAAAGCGCCTATGTAGAGGCGGATCGTCATAAATCCGACATCATCGGCACCGAGCATTTATTGCTGGCCCTGGTTAAAGAGAAAGAGGGCCTGGCTGCACAAATTTTAAAAAGCTTCGGCGTCACCTATGAAGCGGTTTCAGAAGAGTTGGAACGGGTCATGCAGGGCGCTGCGCAAAATCAGGTCAATCAGGAAGCACAGCAAAAATCACAAACGCCGGCGTTGGATCATTTCGGCCGCGATCTTACCGAGATGGGGCGTCGCGGCGAATTGGATCCCATCATCGGTCGTGAAAAAGAGATACAACGCGTGGCGCAGATTCTGAGTCGACGCAAGAAGAACAATCCGGTGCTGATCGGCGAACCCGGCGTCGGCAAGACGGCCATTGCCGAAGGACTGGCGTTGCGCATCATCGAGAAAAAAGTGCCGCGCATTCTGCATCACAAACGCGTGGTGACGCTGGATCTGGGCGCCATCGTGGCCGGCACCAAATATCGCGGTCAATTCGAAGAGCGCATGAAAGCCATCATGAACGAACTGATGCGCACGCGCGACGTCATTTTGTTCATCGATGAAATGCACACCATCGTCGGCGCCGGCGGCGCCTCCGGTTCGCTGGACGCTTCCAATATGTTTAAACCCGCACTGTCCCGTGGCGAACTGCAGTGCATCGGCGCCACCACCCTGGATGAATATCGGCAGTACATCGAAAAAGACGGCGCACTGGAACGGCGCTTTCAGAAGGTGATGGTGGATCCCCCCACCACTGAGGAAACTTTTGAAATCATCAAGGGATTGCGCCAGCGCTATGAAAGTCACCATCGCGTAAAATACACCGACGAGGCGATTCGCGAAATCGTCAAACTTTCCGATCGCTACATCACCGACCGTTATCAACCGGACAAAGCCATCGATCTGATGGATGAAGCCGGCGCGCGCGTGCATCTGGCCAATATCGTCGTGCCGCGTGAAATCACGGAACTGGAAGAGCAGATCAAACGCATTCGCACGGAAAAAGACACGGTGGTGCGTTCGCAGAATTTTGAAAAAGCCGCGGTGTTGCGCGATCGTGAAAAAAATCTGTTGCGCGAACTGGACGACACCAAAAGGCGATGGAACGAAGATCAGGAGGCGGCCTTTGCCCAGGTCACGGAACAGAATGTTTCTGAAGTCGTAGCCATGATGACCGGCATTCCCGTGAGCCGGGTTGCGCAAACCGAATCGGATCGGCTGCTGAATATGACTCAGGTTCTAAAAGAACGGATTGTCGGCCAGGATGTGGTCATCGACGTGCTGACGCAAGCCATTCGTCGCACGCGCGCCGGTTTAAAAGATCCCAATCGGCCCATCGGTTCGTTTATTTTTCTCGGTCCCACCGGCGTGGGCAAAACCCAACTGGCGAAAGAACTGGCCAAGTATCTTTTTGAAACCGAGGACGCCCTGATTCGCATCGACATGTCCGAGTATATGGAAAAATTCGCCGTCTCCCGCCTCACCGGTGCGCCTCCGGGTTATGTGGGTTACGAGGAAGGCGGACAGTTGACCGAAAAGGTGCGGCGTCATCCTTATGCCGTGGTGTTGTTCGATGAAATTGAAAAAGCGCATCCGGATGTGTTCAACATTCTGCTGCAGATTCTCGACGAAGGTCATGTCACCGACGGCCTGGGCCGCAAGATCGATTTCAAAAACACCGTGCTGATCATGACCAGCAACATCGGCGCGCGCGAAATCAGCAAAAGCGGCGGTTCCTTCGGTTTTGCCAAATCCGATGCCCAGTCCGATTACAACGCCATGCGCGAAAAACTGATTGAAGAAGTGCGCAAGCTGTTCAATCCCGAATTCATCAACCGCGTGGACGATATTGTCGTGTTCCGGCAATTGGATCGCGATGACATGCTGAAAATCATCGACATCGTCATCGACGACATGCTCTCCAAAGTGTCGGACCGCAACATCAAAATCGATCTGTCCAAAGGCGCCAAAGAGTTTCTGGCTGATCTGGGTTTTGATCCGCAGTACGGCGCCCGGCCGTTAAAGCGCACCATTCAAAAATACGTGGAAAATCCCATTGCCGAGGATATTTTAAAAGGCCGGTTCGGCGACAACTGCGCCATACGCGTGCGTAAAAAAGGCGGCAACCTGGAACTGGTGAGCGGCGCCGAAGCTTCCGGCGAGCCGGACAGCGACGACGCCGGCAAGCCGCAGCCGGTGGAAAACGAATAAATTCTTTCAATCAAAAAAAAGCCTCCAAAGGAGGCTTTTTTTATTTTTCAACGCACTGATCGCCCGGCAGACATCTGCCGGGCGTCAACCGGCGCGGGATATTCGTCCCGCAATTATTAAAACTTTAACCCCACACTGATTCGGCTGACCGCATCAAAATATTCCATTTCACCGTATGAATAACCCACATCCAGTTTAACGCCGCCCAGTTCCTTCTGCAGACCGACGCCGGCGCATAAACCTTCATTGTCATAATTGAATTTGTAGCCGCCGCGCACCGAGATCATCTCCATCAGCGTATATTCAGCGCCCAAATGGATGCGTTCCGTATAATCGCGCGGATGCAAGGCATCGACAGCCACCACCAGCGTATTTTTGTGCTCGCCCATAAAGTCCAGCACATCCATGGCAAAGCCGAGGGTGAAGGTCAAGGGCAATTCAAACCCTTCCTGCACATACTTGAATTCCGGCGAGAAATTGCGGATCGACATGCCCAGGCGAAAGCTCTTAAAGCCCGGATAAAAAATGGTGCCGAGATCAAAAGCCAGACCGGAAACCTCGTTTTGCGAGGTGGCGCCGTCGGGCAACAGGTTTGCGCCCAGTTTCTGGTATGCCCATTTCACCTGACCGCCGATGCTGAATTTGTCGGTCAAACCCTTGGCGTAGGAAAGGCCGATGGCATAGGCGCCGACATCCAGGTTGCCGGTTTCCACATAACCCTGGGTGCTGCTGCCGTCATAGCGGGTGCCGATAATATCATCGCCGTAATCAGAACCCAGATAGGAAAGACCGACCGTACCCCAATTGCCCAGATTGTAGGCGGCGCCGACGCCGATGTAAGAGATATCGGCTATCCACTGCGTTTGCGAGGTAAAGATGTGCACCTTGTTCTGCATTTTGGCCATACCGGCCGGATTGTAAAACATGGCGGTGGCGTCGTCATTAACCATGATATAAGCGCCGCCCATGGCAGCCGCTCGCGGGCTCATGTCAATTTTCAAGAATTGCAAACCCGTCTGCGCCACCTTTTTCACGACCGCATAGCCGGGCGTCATCAGCAACACCACGGCCAGGCACGCGATAAAAAGTATTTTCCATTTATTCATATGTGTGCTCCTTTTATCGAACTATGACAAATTTCACGTTCTTGGACTGGCCGTCCGGGGTGGTGATGTTGGCGATGTAGATGCCGCTGACGGGCCGCTGACCGGTTTCCGAGGTTTGCTGTTCATTAGCCAGCACGCCCCACTTGACGTCTCCGGTGCCCTTGTTATGCTCAAAGGTTTTCACCAGATCTCCGCTCTCGGAAAAGATGCGAATGGTGCATTCGCCGGGAACGTTGAGGAACTGAATCATGTTGGTGTCGCCGGGATACTGAATTTTCGCGGCCGCGAGACTGAACGGATTGGGCACTACACGCACCTGATCCAGCGAACTCCCGGGCGCTCTTTGCAGCGAGGCCGGCAGTGTGGTCATATTCAGATACAAGCCGCTCTCCAGACTCTCCTTCTTGCCGTTCCAATCAGCTGCATTGGATACGCCGTCGTCAAAGGAGGTCACATAGTAATAATAGGATGCGCCGCGGGACGCGGTTTTGTCGTCAAATTGATGCACTAGATTTGCACCTTTTGTCGTCTCAAAAACTTGGACAAAGGCGGAATCCGCATAGCTGCCCACAGCCCGATACACGCGATAACCGGCAAAGTCCGAAGCGCTCTCGGCAATATCATCCCATTTGATGCGGATGGCGTCCGCACGAGACTGCACTTCAATGGACGGCGCCGGCGGCGGAATCGGAATATCGTAATTCTGTTTCTGATTCCATTGCGCGGCGCGCAGGTTGGCAAACAAAGAGTCCTTGCCGGTCATAACCCAACGATCCTTGGCCTTGTCGTTATCGGTCTCGGCCAGCTCCGGATATTTGGTGTACTGCGGCGGCAGATTGTCGGGGCCGGTGAAGGTGCACTTTTTGGCATACCAATCGCTGGCGACTTCAAAGCCCTTGCGTTTGGAAATGCTGCCAAAACCCATGGCGTACACCAGACGAATGGAATCGCCGGGCGCCAATCTGAACGGACCGTAAGAGGCAAAAATCGCTTCATGCCAGTGACCGCCGAATCCGGGATCGTCGTTCACGTGCTTGTAACCCTGTTCGTCATGAGGCAATTCGTGAAAGGTGCCGGGATAGGTGCCGGTCATGAATTTTTTATAAGAGAACTTGCCGTCAATAGCTGAGGTGAAACCGCGTTTATGCACCTCAAACGCTTTCCACAGTTCGTTCATATGCAACTTGGCGTTTTCCTTGACATACAGTTCGCGATAACTCCAGATGGTGTGCATCTGCGGTTGCGCCTGGTTATCGTTGGAAAAATCGTTAACCTTATTGCTCATGAACAGAGTAGCTTCGCCGGCAAACTGGGGTCCGGCTAATCGTTTTTTGTTTTGATCTTCCCGCGGATCGCCGAAATCGTCAATGGTGGAACCTTTTGAACGATGCGGGTAATAGTACATCACGCGCAGATCCTCGCCCGGCCGGCATCCCCACCAGCTGGACCACTCTTTGGGCATGCTGTTGTCCGGCTCGGCGCCGATCATGCGCATGACATACAGGCTGTCCAGAGTCTGATTGGGCAATTCGATAGTCGCATCGCGGTCCACGTTGCCGGTGTTTTTGAAAACCATATCATAAATCACATAATCGTCGTGATACTTTTGACTCCAGGCAAAGACCTTTTGCGTCACTTCCACGCCGATCCAGGTGCGGGCGCGTGAGATGTAAAACTGATCTGCTGTGGTGCTGTATTTGTTGATTTTGTCCGGCGCCACTTCATCGGCATCGTCAAAGGGGAACGGATCGTTATTAACCATGCCGTCGACGACCACTACCGGCGGTTGATAACGTCGATAATTATGGTGCGTACGACCGTCCGCTTCCTCCACCACGAATTGAATTTCTTCAGAGTTGGAGGTGCCATATTCGGCGCCGGCGGTCATATAGGGGTAGAGCGTGCCTTCCGCATTGGTCCAATTGCGCACAGCGATATGGGTGCCGTTGTTGCGAAAACCCCATTGGGTGAACATGCGGTTGGTGTTGCGGTTGCCGTCATAGTCATAGCGGGCCACGCCCTCGCTGTTGCCGGTTTTGGCTTCGGTTTCGCTTTGGTGGCCGTTATCGATGACGCGCACCTGGATCCTGCCGACTTTGACCCATTTAAAAATGCCGGCGGCCTTCAGGGGCACATAAAAACCCATGAAAAGGCACAGCATCATGGTTAAAATGGTATATCGTCTCATATTTCGATTCTCCCATTCTTGATGTTATAGATCAACGCGCAGGCCAAAAGTCACATAGCGCAGATCCTGGTAATACATGAAATCCCGGTTCGGCATGTCGATGTACGGTTTGTCGTCGCTCTTCACGTCGCCCACCTGATCGTCGCCGGCAATGTATTTGCCCTTATCCACATCGCGTAACGCATCGAATTCCTTGCTCTTGTACATGGGCAGATGCAGGGATTCGAGATAATCGCGATAATCCTGGCCATCATAAAAAGCGCCGGCGCTGGTGGCGGTGTTGAGATAGAGCTGGTTGAACAGATTGTTGACATCGACAAACAGTTCGAAATTGGTTTTCGCCAAGGAGAAACGACGGCTGACGCGCAGGTCACTGGTCCAGCGGCTCCTCCAGTGCAGATCGTTCTGCACGCCCTCTTTTTTCAACGGATTCCACGTCTGGTAATCGCCGGACCGCCAGCTAAACACTGGAGAAATCATCCAGTCGCCCAGTAGATTAATTCCCAGAATCCTGGGCCCAAAATCGCTGGGCGACATCAGATTCACACTAGCCCGCAGGTAAGGTTGAATGGTTGAACGGGTGATGTTCGGATCCTCAAAACCGGTGGAAGCAGCTGTGCGGGGATCCTGATAATAGACATTGCGGCCGAGAAAACCGTACTGGCGCACCGGATAGGTATAATTGAACCAGCCGGTAAAGTAACGACCGAATGATTTATCAATGCGCAATTCAAAGCCGCGCACGTCTTCATAGTTGGTATTGTTATAGGTATAATAACTGACGCTGCCGGTGTAATTAATGTATTGGATTTCGTTGATCTGGTCGGCCACGTCGCGGTAAAAACCGTTGAGCTGCACCAGGAACTGGTTGGCGACATTCCATTCGAATCCCAGCTCATAAGCCACGGTCTTGGGCAGCAAGGCATTGGGATTGCCCAGACGCGTAATACCGTCCGATGCGCGACCGAGAGTGATCTGGTACATTTGCGTGGAGGTCGGCAAGCTGGTGAAATGACCATAGTTGAAATACAGCTTTACGTTTTTGGTAATGGGGTGTGAGATGCCCAGCCGCGGCAGCACCATGAGGTGGCCTTCGGCTTTTTCCGTCGGCGCTTCAGAGAGCTGACTCTTGTACTTGGCGGAGAGATATTTGGTATACGGATCCACTGTGTACCAGTCGCAATTGGGATTGTTGTACTCGAGGCGGACGCCGATGTTGGCCACCATGCCTTCGAATTCCAGTTTGTCCTTGACATACGCGCCAAGGCGCCACGGGAACTGATCCCATTCCGTATGATAATCTTCCCAACGGGACTCGAACCGATTGCGTTCATACTCGGTGTGCAGATCGTCATAATTGACTTCTATGCCGGCTTTGAGCTGGTTGCTGCGGTTGACCTGGCTGGTGATGTCAAAGCGGGCATTCACAGTATACACCTCGCCGAGATCGCGATGACCGCCGCCGTCCGCGTTCAGAGAAGCGCCGTCGCCCTGAGTGGTGACGGTGGTGCCGGTGCCGATCCAGAATCCCCACGGTCGTTCGTCCACTGCCGTGTTGCCGAAATAACGCAAGGTGGTGGTGTCGCGATAAGCGTCCGCACCCCAGGCTCTGGCCGAGTTTTTAACATGCACCTGAGAAATGCGGATGTTGTAAAAAGTCTTTGGGCTCAGCACATGATCGAAAGTAATGCCGAACATGCTGCGATAAATGTCGAAAGGAATCGCCGCAGAGGGCCAGAACCAGACCTTGTGATCTTCAGACTGGCCGCCCGGCCACAGGTTCGAAGTATAGTTGCTGTTGCCGCCGGTGACATAGGCGTTGTCGGAACCGCCTTCGCGGGAGTTAGCCACGGTGTTGGTTTCGCCGTAGTAGCCCTCGACCGAGAGCTTCATGTTCGACGTCAAACGCGAAGTGAGTTTTAACGATCCGCCGGATTCACGGAAATAATCGCGCGATGTGGGCCAGGCAAAGGCCTGCCAGTCGGAACGGTAAGAAGCCAGGAACGACAGATTGCCCAGTTTCTTGCCGATAATCGGCACACCGCCAGAAAACATGGCGTCAACCAGATAATCGCTTTGGTTGCCATAGGTGTTTTCTTTTTGACCGAATGCGGAACTGCCTTCCGCCGCATGCTCCCACAGGAAAAGATCATAACACTGTTGCGGGGTACGGTCGTTTTTCGGATCTTTATCTGCCAACAATCGTTTTGAAAATGAATCCCACCCTTCAAACTCGAGATTTTGATGCCTGGTGGCCTCGTCCCAACCGGCCTTGGTGCCGACAAAAGCCACCTGGGGATCCAGATAAGGCCGCATGTAGAAAAAATCCTTGCTGATCATGGACGGACCATAGTGTTTGATGCGGGCCGGTTTGTAGCGAAAATCCACAGAGCCGGAATAGCGATTGGGATCCGCATCCTTGGTAACCACGCTGATCATGCCGGCGCGCACGTTGCCGTATTCGGCGTCGAAACCGCCCTTCATGATGTTAACCTCTTTGATCACGCTCATGTTTACGGTTTGCAAGGGCTGATTGGAGCGGTTGTCCACCACGATCAGACCGTCGACCATGAAACCTTGCTGATCCAGACCGCCGCCGCGGATGACGCCGTCATTGATGCCTGCCTGGTGGTTGACGAACTGTTGCACGCTGCTCACCAACGGCACCTTGACCACCTCTTCCACCGTACTGGAGATCTGCGCGGCAGAGATGTCTTTTTTGACGATTTCCCGTTCCGCCACCACCGTCACTTCCTGGCCGGCCAGGGTAGTGGATACCAAACTAATGTCCACCGGCGTAGTATGATCCGAGCTGATCCGGACGCCGGTGACGATGGTCTTTTCATAACCCATCATGGTCGCCTGCAACGAATAGGTTCCCGGCGGCACATTGATGATGAAATAGGTGCCCTGAATATCGGTTATGCCGCCCAGCATGGTGCCGACCAACTGGATATTGACGCCCATCAGCTTTTCCCCGGTAGTTGCGTCTTTGACGACGCCGGAAATTTTTCCGGTCACCCCGGAGAAAACCAGAGCGGGCAGAACCATCAACAAGAGCAAAAACGGTAAAACCGCTTTGCCCTTAAAAAACGTTCCTTGACTCATACCAACCTCCCGTTTGTGTAAACGTCAAACTTGATTTAGTAACCTTGACAGCAACGAAAAGGCAAACCTCCTTTCGATTGAAATTACTATTGTTTGATTTTTGGCAACAGAGTAAATGAATAATCATCATTCAAACTGTATCGAGATCTGCTCCTGTGCTCTGCGCACCGGAGGTCCATTTCTTTTTATCATATAAACGCAGATTGTGCGTTTCTGTGATTTTCAGATGTTCAGCCATGGCCGATATGGCGGCCGGCGCATTTTGCTCCTGTATGGCTTTAAAAATGCGTCCGTGATATTCCAGGGTGATGTCGACAATGGTTTGGTCGAAAAAAATCGGCGGGTGAAATTTTGCCAAAACGTGGAAGATCGGTTCCAGTACAATCGGAATAAGCGGATTGTTGCAGGAGCGGGCAATAATGCTGTGAAAGACAATGTCATAATGGCTGATGCGCACCTGATCACTGGTTCCATCCCGCATCATGTGCAGCGTTTCCTGCAGCTTGGTTACATCCTCGTCGCTGCGATACTGAGCGGAAAGCCCGGCGACCTGCGGTTCGACCATCTGTCGTACACTGAGAATATGCACCAAGCCGGACTTGCCGCATTTATAATCGACCAGTTGGGAAAAGGGATCCAGAACATTATCCAGCGAGGGCGCTTGCACCACTGCGCCTTTGCCCTGAATGATTTCGATATACCCCTTGGTGGAAAGCATCTTTAACGCTTCGCGCACCACGCTGCGGCTGACGTTAAAAATGGATGTTAATTCATTTTCACTGGGCAGGAATTCACCGGCGCCGTAAACCTGTTTGAGAATGGCGTCGCGTATTTGGGATTCAATTTGCTCGCAGAGTTTGGCCGGCCGGACTATGCCAACCTTTTTTAAGGAAGCAGCTCGTAACGGCATGAAATCCTTTTCACCTGTAGGTTGTCTACTTGTCGTACAAGTACTGTACAATTATTTACAAAAATTACAAACTAAAAGCAAGTTTTTTTTACCTAAACAGCAAAAAAATGCCCCGGGGAAATCACGGGGCATATCTAATTAAAAAATATTACTTTAATTTAATAATTGTACAGCAATTAAAATTATAACAGGTGATCAGTTTCTCATTTTTTAGCTAAAAATTTGCGCAAGAGCACAAAACAAGCAACGTTGTTACTTGCCGGCAGAAAGATCTTTGAAAAGCAGTAAAGCGGTTGCTGCAGCTGATAAGGCATCCTGCTGCGAACTTGTCAGACCAGAAGACAACCAAACAGCTCCCGCATTGATCACTTCCACTGCAGCTACTTGTTTGCCGTTCTGGATCAGGATATACCCTGAAGCATCGCTCAATGGCATGGGTGAACCAGCCAGCTTGTGCGTGCCTGCAACACTGTAGGCCTCTGTTCCGTCGGTAAAAACGCCGCGAAACAAACTTTCACCTGAATCCTGATTGAGCACCATGGTCCATTTTGCTCCGTCACTGCTGCCAAGTCGCACCACGAGATTATGTTCGGATTTTATGCCTACAGTCAATTCTCCTCCCCAGGCTTCGGTTTTAATGTCCGCTGCTTTGAGTCCGGCCGCAGCCTGACCGTGCCACTGTTTTCCTGCGGGCGTTAAGAGTGAAAATTCATAATTCTGTTTGACCGTTGCTTTTTCATATTTCCAGAAACCCCAGGCGGTGCGTTTGGTCCAGCCGCGTGAGACATCCGTGACCTTGTATGGTCCGAACTGAAATTCCTCATGAAAGCCGCCGCGACCGCTGCACTTCATTTCCGACGCAGCCTTTAGCTCGCTCGGAACCGCCATGCGCGCCGTATGACAACCGGAAAACATAACAGACAAAACAAAGCCCAGCACCAGGCAAAGCGAGCAAAATCGTGTACGAACCGTCATCATAGTCATCTCCTTATGCATTTCTACCATCTGGCCTAATCGACCTTTCCGATTTGATTAAAAAACAGTTTCGTTATTTATTGACCAATTTTAGTTTACTGCGAATGGACAACGGGTCTGCCAAATTTTTGCCATTGAGAATAGCCATCGTTTCCAAATCGGCCTCTTTAACGCCGGAGGTACGCAACACCGAGGCCAGGGTGCCGGCGGTTTTGCTGGCCGTCACGGACAGCAGCGTCGGTTTAACCTGCATCTTTTTCGCATCGGTGAGCGTTTTGAATTGACCCATGACGCCGCCAAAAGCGGAGGCATAGGAACTGTAGTTAGCCGGCACGGTGATGCCGTGCAAAGTATAAATCAAGTTGTCTTTTTTAATGAAATAGGACATCACGGCCAGCGTATCCGACTGGGTGATGACGCCGGAGACTACGCGGTGAGCCGGCAGGCCGTTGACGGTGAGAGCATCGGATTTTTGCACACTGGCTTGAGCCTGTTGTACAAAAGCGCCGGCAGCTGTTTGCGGATTATCACCGGCCGCGGCCGTCATCATAATGGCCGCATCCTCGTTGGGCGAAACATACTGCAATTGACTGGGTGAATTGTTCACCGTCCATTTGGCCGGAACAGGTAAAACGAATTTCAAGACTGGGTGATAAAACGCCTGGCCATCCACATAACCTTGTCGGGGATCTTCGCCGAACACCATGCCGTCCACTTGCGCCAGATATTGCTCCTGGTTGACCACAAAGGTTTGTCCGGCCAACTTTTGTTGCCACTCGGCGGTTTTTCGGCGCACGGCGCCGATGCGGTCCTCAGGATTGGGATGCGTCGAGAACCACGCGGGCAATCCGCTCGAGCCGGAAGAGGGACTCATGCGCTCCAGGGTATTGAAAAAATCCGCCATAGCATAAGCGTTATAATTGGTTTTGGAGGAGTATTCTACGCCCAGATCGTCCGCCTGGCGCTCATTGTCGCGACTGAAACGAAGGAATAACAAGCTGACGCCGACCTGAGCGAGACCGGCGTATTTGCGGAAATCCTCGGACAGAATGGAACCAACGCCAAGACCAATGGAGGCCAATTGAGAACGGCTGTACTGCTGCGCCGTGTGTCGGGCGGTGACATGGCCTATTTCATGGCCCAGGACGCCGGCCAGTTCCGCTTCGGTGTTCAGATAACTGAGAATGCCGCGGGTAACATAAACATAACCGCCGGGCACGGCAAAGGCGTTGACCACCGGCGTATCCAGCACCTTGAATTGCCAGGCCAGGTTGGGACGATGAGAAAGGGCTGCCATTTTTTTGCCCAACTGTGCAACATAGGCATTCAATTCTGCATCTTCGTAAGAGCCGTAGCTGGCAATCACCTCTGCGTCGGTTTGCTGGCCTAAGGCCGATTCATCCGCCTCGCTCAACAACATGAACTCGCGTTTACCGGTGACGGGATTAACCGCACAGGTGATAAGCCACACGGCAAGTACGGCCAGAGCGAGGTAAGCAAAAACACGTTGTCTTTTTTTCATATCACTTTCTCCATGATTAAAAAAACAGCCGGATATCTGCAAAGCCGTCATTGCTTTTTGCGTTCATCCAGACAACGGATGCGTCCTTGCACTTTGGAACGGATTTGCGGATGCTTTTGGATATATTCGATAACGCCGTCGGACAGAAGGATGCCGGTGGTTTCGCTGTTCGGCGTAGGGAAACCGAAATATTTTTCCGCCTGACCTCCGGTAATAAAATCCACCGTGGCGCCGACATAGATTTTTTTCGGATCAACCGGCCGATTGTTGATTTTTGCAGAACGCATCTCGACCATGCCGCCTTTGGTTATTTTAAACGAATAACTCAAACCGCTCACCTGTAAAATGCCCGGTTCCTGCCGCAGTGCGGCTTGAGCATTGGTTTCCATGATTTTTATCAATTCAGCGCCCGTGCATTTAAAGGTGGTAATGTAATTGGTAAACGGCAGGATCTCGACAATATCCAGCTTGGTAATTTTGCCTTTGTGCACATCCTTTCTGATGCCGCCGCTGTTCAGCACGGCGAAATCAGCGCCGGTCAGAGCTCTCACCACATCCGCAAGATAATTGCCGATATTGGATTCAAATTGATGACTGCGCCGCCATTCCACCTGCAACTCGCCCAGGGTCTGGCCGTACTCGGCGTCGATCTGACTTGCATATTTTTGCACCAGTTGCTGCATGTCTGCATCCGGCCTCTTAACGCTATCCACCCAGGCCGGCAACAGTTCATAATCAAACTGCGCCACCGAGTCGGCCGCTACGGTCAGTTGCAGCCTGCCTAAATAACGGGTTTTGCTGTCCGCCTGCACCACCAAAATGCGATTTCTGACTATCGGCTTGTTGAGCCGGGAATGGCTGTGGCCGCCGACGATCACATCTGCGCCGTGGATTTTATCAGCCAGGTTCAAATCTTCATCCACGCCCTGATGAGTGAGCAATACGATCAGGTCCGTATCGGCGTCGATCTGGTCGATGTATTTCTGGGCGGCGATAACCGGATCCTCGACGCGGACGCCCTGAAGATTTTTCCTGGCTGTCTCCTCAAATAATCGGGACAACGTCAGTCCGATGACGCCAACGCGAACCGAGCCGATGCGATAGATGGCGTATGGTTTTCCGGTAAACAAGGAATCGTTTTGATAAAGGTTGGCGCACACCACATCAAAGCGCGCCAGCTTGATGATTTTCTGCAGATTCTCCTGCCCCTCATCAAACTCATGATTGCCGACGGTCATGGCCTGAAAGCCGAACCGGTTCAGCATGTGGACAAAACCGCCGCCGATCACGCCCTGGAAGTCAATTTTAGCAATCGGTGTTCCGGTCATGATGTCGCCGGCGTTTAGTAAAAGAGCAGCCGGATCCTTTTCGCGACTCGAGTTTACCAGCCAGTGTAAAGCCGTCATACCGCCGATCATGGGCTTCTGTTCTTTTTGAATCCAGGTGGCCGGCGCCGGTGCAAACTGGCAATGCAGATCATTGACGTGCAGGATGGTAAGTTTTTGTGCAAACAAGGAGGAACAAAGCAAAACTGCAAACAACAACTTTTTCACGATAACTCCGCAATTAAACACAGGTGATCAATATGAAAATATTAAGGAATTCTGCAAGGTTTGTCAAGAAGTATTTTCAGCGCACTCGAAAGGGGCGGCATAAACGAGACAAGCCCGTACAGTTAAGGTCAGATGGATAAAATCCTCAAGCACGCACAAAAGCTGCCATAAACCCGCATACCAAAAAAAAGGAGCGACGCTGGTATGCGCCGCTCCTTTGCTTTCCTTCATAGAACCGTTGCGCCGAGAAATTGCACAACGGTCGCTCGATTTATTTTACAAACTCCATCTTGCGGGTAATTTCGAACCCATTCACCCGCAGTTTGTACAGATAAGTGCCGGATGGCATGACCTTGCCGTTGTTATCCTTGCCGTCCCAGGTCACGGTGTGCATGCCGGCGCTGAAATTGCGCTCCGCAACTTTACGCACCAACTGACCTTTAAGGTTAAAGACGGACAGTTCCACAGAACCGGCCTCTTTCATGCTAAAGGTGATGCGCGTCTCCGGATTGAACGGGTTCGGATAATTCTGCTCCAATGTGTAGGCGTCGGGATTGCTGGTGGACACCTTGACGGGTCCGTGCAGCGTCATGCGTCCGTTATAGTCCACATCGGCCAGTTTGTAGTAATAGGTCTTGCCTGTCTCGGTGTTGTTATCGCTATAACGATAACTGTTGGCAGAAGAGCTGGTGCCGGCGCCGGGTATTAAAGCGCTGTTGATCTGCGTATATTCGCCCTTCTCCGAGTCTGAACGGTAGATGGCAAAACCCAGGTTCTCGGTTTCAGAACCGGTCTTCCATTCCAACTGCACGCCTGCGTCTGTGGTGGTGGCGATAAAAGAGGTCAATTCCACAGGCGTCAAGCGGAAGTAATAGTCCTGCACTTCGCCGTCAAATGCATCCGAATAACCCGAGGGGCTGGATACAGCTGACAACGGCGGCCGCTGTCCCGGCACGCCGGTAGAGGCGTAGCGGAAGCGAGCCCATCGTTCCTGATTGGGCATAGCCGTTGCAGGCACCTGGAAGTTGATGGTATTGATGGCGCCGCCGTTAATCGTGCGCGCCGGAATAATATTTTCACCAACATCGTTCCAGTCAAAATCATTGTTGAAATCGATCCAGGCTGCCAAAACGCCGTCCTGGCTGACCGTGATGTTAACACTGGTGTTTTCACCCGGATCTGTCGAACCAAAAAGGATACCGTCGTTCTCAGAACCGTCATTGGGCGCTGCTTCAGCATCCACCCAGGGACCGACTTGCGTAATCAGACCGATCCAGATGTCGTTATTGTAGCGGTGACGAGCCGTCGGCAGAGCATCAGAACCATAATCATACTCGTCCTCAGCCGGCGCTAACACAGTCAGGTACACGGTGGCGACATCGCAAGCCTGTTGCACGTCGCACACGCGATAGACAAACTGATCCGGTCCATAATAGGTGCCTGAAGGCGTATAGGTAAAAGCGCCGTTGGCGCCGATCACCACGCTGCCGTGCGATGGTGCAATCACAGGCGTAGTAGTGACGATCATGGCATCACCGTTCGGATCATAGTCATTGGTCAGAACATTACCGCTAACCGGTACGCCCGGATTGGTGAGTTCTGCATCATCCACTGCAAACGGAGCATCGTTGCCTGCAGGATCATCCAACACATCCACGGTTACGACGCCGTCATCACAGAGGCCGCCGGCATCGCAAATACGATAAACCCAGGTGTCTCCACCCGTATAGCCGGTGCTCGGAGTATAAGTGAACGAACCATCCGGATTCAAGGTAACCGTGCCGTGTTGCGGATAGGTCACGATGCTCGGATTGCTCAGTACGTCGCCGTCCGGATCCACATCGTTGGCCAACACATTACCGGTGATTTGATCGTTGATCAAACCTTGCACCGCATCGTCGTTGGCAACCGGCGGATCGTTGGTCGTGCCGTTGTCAATCACCTCTATGGTCACCGGAGCGGAATCGCATGCCCCGATAACGCCGACCAGACAGACCTGATAGATAAACGAGTCTTCACCGACATAATCGGGATTCGGCGTATAAGTGTACAAGCCGTTCGTGCCCAAAGACACCGTGCCATGAGTCGGTTGCGACAGGACTGTCGTAGTCACCGAAGCGCCGGGCGGAATAATGTCATTGGTCAACACATTTCCGGAAACCGGGGTATTCGGCGTCGTATTGTTGATGTCTGGAATGGCATACAGATTCGCCGGAGCGGCTGCAACCGTCAGATATACGGTTGCCTGATCGCACAGCGACGGCGAACCACTATCGCAAACCCGATAGATAAACTGATCAGGTCCGATATAATCAGTAGACGGCGTGTAGGTAAAGGAACCGTTGCTGCCCAAACTCACCGTACCATGTTGCGGTTGCGCAGTCACGGTCGGATTGATCAACTGATCGCCATTCGGATCATAATCATTGGTTAACACGTTGCCGGTTACCGGTGTGTTGGGTTCTGTGGTCTCGGCATCATCCACAGCAAACGGAGCATCGTTGCCCGCAGGATTATCCAGGACGTTTACCGATACCACGCCGATGTCGCACAGACCGCCGGCATCGCAGATTTGATATTGCCAGGTATCTTCACCCACATAACCGAAAGTCGGCGTATAGGTAAAAGAGCCGTTCGGAGCTAAAACCACGGTTCCATGTTGCGGAGCTGTGGTAACGGTCGGATTGCTCAACACATCACCGTCCGGATCCACATCGTTGGCCAAAACATTGCCGTAGATGGGAACATCCATTAGGCCCTGCACCGCGTCGTCATTAGCAATGGGCGGGTCGTTGCCCGGCTCATCGTTTACGACTTCGATGGTTACCGGCGCGGAATCACAGATAATCGGCGCTGCTGTGGTGCATACCTGATAGGTAAAAGCATCTTCGCCGACAAAACCGTTCTGCGGTGTATAGGTGTATTGACCGTTCGAACCCAGGGATACCGTTCCATGAGTCGGCTGAGTCACTATGCTCGTTGTCACTAAAGCGCCGACCGGAATAATGTCATTGGTCAGTACATTGCCGCTGACCGGAGTATTCAGGGTCGTGTTGTTAATGTCGGCAATGGCATAGAGCTCAACGCCTTCAGGACAACTGTCGAAATTAATTGTTCCGGTCTCTGAATCATTGCCGCACTCGCCGCCAACCGTCAACGTGACAGTATAATCATTCTGGTTGGCATAGCTGTGCGACGGATGCTGCAGCGAACTGGTCGAGCCATCGCCGAAATTCCAGGACCAACTCGTCACCGAACCGTCTGACTCATCCAGGAACTGGATGCTGTTCGTCGCGCAGTTGCTCACCGCCCAGGCAAACGCGGCCACAGGCGGATTCGGATAAATATGAACATATTCATCCTTCACTTCCACCCACGTCCCTTCATCCGCCGTCACCGTCAGACTTACCGTATAATCACCCGGCGCCGTATAGATATGCGATACCGGCGACAATGTTGACGTGCTTGTAGTCGAACCATCGCCGAAATTCCAGGTATACGTAGGATTAGTCGCTGTGCCGCTCTGCGTCGGCGTAAACGTGATGCTCGTGTTCACGCAAACACTCGGATCATTCGCGCTGAAATCCACAGAATACCAAAACTCGCCGACATGAATATAAGCGACTTTTTGTTCCGTATCCGTTCCGCAGCCGCCGCCGATGGTCAACGTCACCGTGTAATCGCCGGCCGCTGTGTAAACATGAGTCGGATTCTGTAAGGCACTGACGCCGCCGTCGCCAAAATTCCAGCTCCACGACGTCGGATTGCCGATGGACTGATCGTAAAAATTCACCGTCAACGGCGCACGACCCGCTCGCGGCGTCGCATAAAACTCCGCCTGCGGACCCACATGAATCAGTTCAAATTTACTCTCGCTGTCCTGACACGGACTCTGGCCATAAGCGGTCAAGGTAACCGTATAGTTGCCCGCTGCCGCATAGCTGTGCGTCGGATTGGCCGCTGTACTGGTTGCTCCATCGCCGAACTCCCACAGATAGCTGACTATGTCCGCCACCGGCGTTGATCCGTTATAGAAATTCACCGTATTGCCAACGCACACGTTCAACGGCGCTGCCGTGAAATCCGCATCAATCGTACATCCGCTATTTATGATGGTCACGGTCGTTGTCGCATTATCCGTCAGATCGCCGCATGGACCGGTCACCGTCAACGTCACTGTGCGGCTGCCGGTTGAGGTATACACGTGCGTCGGATTCGGCTCATTGCTGCTGCTGCCGTCGCCGAAATCCCATGCCCAGCCCGTAATGGTTCCAGTTGAACCTGCAGAACTGAAATGCACCGTCAGTGGCGCTGTACCGGTTGCAGGATCCGGATCGGTAGTAATTTGCGCCGAACTGGAGGTAATCGGCTCCCAGATCACAATATAGTTTATCTTGCTTACTGTGTAGCTCTGACCCAGACATGTATAGCTCATGGTCACATCCCAGTGGCCCGGCGTATTATAGGTCACAACCGGGGGATTTTGACCGCTATAGCTGGATGGATTACCACCTTCAAATGTCCACTGAACATTGGATGGCGTGCCGCTGAACACCGGTGTGAATTGCACCTGCATGCCAGGACACCCTTCGGTCTGATTCGCGCTAAAATCTGCGCCACAGGCACACACATCAAAATTGACCGTACGCGTCTCGCTGTCATTGCCGCACTCGCCGCCAACCGTCAACGTGACAGTATAATCATTCTGGTTGGCATAGCTGTGCGACGGATGCT
>CAYLWO010000024.1:0-59991 GCA_964387285.1 uncultured Cytophagia bacterium
GGGTGAGTTGTTCGAGGTTTGGGCCAATCGCCTTAGCGCGGCGATTCCGGACCGGCCGGCAAAGCAAAAGTTTAAAAATGGGTCGGACCAGGATTAGTCATTGTTTTTTATGAACCAAATGGGTGCTTTTTTTCGTTGTCGGCAGCTCGGCGATCCCGGATTCGGCAGCAAAGCGAAATAAATGAACAGGGATGAATAGAAACCTGGAATGAGCGATAGCATTATCCCTGCGAAGATTTTGGAACTTCTCAAGTTTTTTTTTCGAGCACATATCTCTCAATTCAGGGGTGAATATTATGTGGGGTCTGTGTTTTCTTAATCATGAGCGGCTGCTGAATACAAGTTTGGCCATGCATACCTGTATCCTTGCCATTCTGCTTGTTGGCCTTACGAGTTCCACATCTGCAGAGACGAGTGATCGTATGATCGCCCGTGCAGCTGCTGCGATATTGCCCAAACTTGTCGAACTGCGACGGGATCTGCACATGCATCCCGAACTCTCCAATCACGAAATTAGAGCCAGCCGTGTTGTTGCCGAGCGTCTTGCGTCGCTGGGATTGGAGGTGAAATCCGGATACGGCGTTGTCGCACTGCTTAAGGGCGCCGGACCAGGTCCGGTTGTTGCCGTACGTGCCGATATGGACGCGCTGCCGATTCAGGAATTGCGGGATGTCCCGTATAAATCTCAAGTCGCCGGCGTGATGCACGCTTGTGGTCATGATGTGCATACGACCATTGGTCTGGGAACGGCAGAAGTGCTTGTCGGCATGCGCGATCGTTTGCACGGCTCGGTCAAGTTTATCTTTCAACCTTCGGAAGAGGATTGGCCAGAAGGCGTTCCTGCGGGCGCAGCACGTATGGTCAAGGAGGGGGTGCTGGAAAATCCACGGCCCGCAGTCATCTTTGGCTTGCATGTGTTTGGTCATCCTGCCGGTACGGTTTCCTATGAACCGAATGGAAGGATGGGAGCCTCTATCGACGATTTTGTTATAACCATTCAGGGCAAGCCCACGCATGGCGCCATGGAACCGCAAAAAGGCGTTGATGCGATTGCAGTGGCTGCCGAGTGTATCTCCGCTTTACAGACAATCCGAAGTCGGCAAACGGATCCCATGCAGCCGATGTCGCTTGCCATCGGCACAATCCAGGGCGGCAAGGCTACCAATGTTATGGCTGATGAAGTCAAACTGACCGGCACGCTCCGTGTGCTTGATCCGGAGTTTCGAGGGTCCGTCAAACAACAGATGAGGTCGGTTTTGGCTGGAATTACAGCTGCACATGGAGCATCGTTCGAACTCGATTTTTTTGCGGATTTTCCCATGGTGCTCAATGATCGTCGATTGACCGAGGGATGCGCATCTTCGCTCCGCAAGGCTGTGGGCGCTGCCAATGTGTTGTTTGATGTTCCTGATCTCGGTGGTGAGGATTTTGGTTTTTATCTGCAGGTGATTCCGGGTTTTTATTTTAATCTTGGAGTTTTCAACATTGAGAAGGGCATTCAAGCCAACATCCACACAGCCTATTTCGATGTGGATGAGAATTGCATTGCGGTGGGTGTAAAAGCCATGGCCAATCTGGTGGTGGATTTTTTGCAGCAAAACCAGCATTAGGCTCTATGCCATATCACCATTGATTGAGGCCTTTTCAAGTCAGGATTTTGCAATTGATTTTTAGTTCAGCTCCAGTAATGACAAAAAGGCGTGTCATTGCGAGTAGAGCATCTGGTTAAGATACTCATCCCGGTGTGTTGTATGGAGCGAAGCAATCCCCGTGACAAAGAGCAACATCATGGCGAGGAAAAGGACTCCCCTGCGGCTCTTTTATTAACGCTTACCATATACAAGGGGATTGCTTCACTTCAGTATAGATAATCCTCTTTATAAGTGACTGAACCCTGATTCGCAATGACAATTTTTTCATCTTGGTCCGACCCCTAAATCTCAAAACGTACATGCGCACCAGGCATTGCAGCATGACTGTTGCTGGCAACTAAAGCCAGACCTGCCAGAACAATAACCAAAACAGTTAGAATGAGCAGCCAACGAAGGCCGCTCTCTTGTTTCGAGAGGCTATTTTGTGATGGTGCACGGGTTGGCAGCCAAAACAAGATTGTCATGGTCAACAGGATCAGCCAATAGCATATTTGCTCCAGCTGCATGTTTGAGGTGAGAAAAAGTCCTTTCGCCAGATGGCTGAAAACCAGATACAACAGGGTGAGGCTATAAAAAACGGCAACAGCGCGACGACGCGATTCTCCCTTGCGCCAAAAGAGAAACGCTGCCAATGCCGCAATGACGATAGCGGTGATCCAAAGCATCAGATCGATCCGCACAAACCGCTCGATCTGCTGCACGCCAAGGTCTGTTGCCCACCTGGCCACCTGTTCACTGTTAAACGTTTGCTGCAGATTGATGAGAGGGACCAGGATAAAAAGCGCCAACAACGCCAGCCGATTGGCAGTCTCTGAAACCAGCCGGCTCTCCGGCCAATTTCGTGTGATCAGACCATAGGCCATACCCGCTCCGCCGCAAAAGCCGAGAGTGAATTCCATTACATTCCACCAATTGAAATCCAGACCGGACAACGTTCCCATAATTTGCAGAAAATTGCCGAAGGCAAAACCAAAACCTGCACCCAGGGCTGAGTAACCGGCCATGCGCAAGCTGCGATGAAATCCGTTGCGATGCAGATACCAGGCGAGGGTAATGGCAGCGCCCAGACAGGCTGCCCATAATTCAGAACGCGGCGGCGTCATGCGCCATTCCAACTGCGCTACCAGCACATACCAGAACACCAGGCCACCGGCCGTCATCTCTGTCAGTACCTTGGCCCATTGTGGATTTTTTTCTGCGGTCGCTTCCAGCTCTAATCCAAGAAAGCCACCGCCGATAAATCCGTATAGACCGCCGATGACAGCAAGCATGGACAGTCCGTAATAGGCATTGATAAAATCATCAGCGCGGCCATAGCCCACTACCAGGCCATAACTCATCATGCCGCCGACAGCCCAGCCCAGGCCTCCCATCAAGCCGATCACCGGGAGTTTTTGCTGCCAGTCCTTGCGTTTGCTGATTACGATTAATGCCATGGCGCCCACTGCGCCGGCCCAACCAGCGCCCTGTTCATGGCCAAAATGACCGCGCAATGCCCAGGCAAGTCCCAGAGCCAACGCGGTAAATAATATGGTTCGTTTAGAGGATGACATATAGCCGCCTGTTTTATGTGGGTCGGACCAAGAGAAGTGTTTGTATTTATATGTAAATATAGCATGCCAATTGGCAAAAATCGAGCTATTTTTAATGCGACATCTTTATCAGGGAATCGCTCTTGAGGTAGGTACATACTCGATAACCAATGAACAGGTCATGTTTTTCATATTGTTATCTTGGCCCAATCCACATACGCCCCACCTATTCTGAAAATTCGACTTGATTTCCATGTCAGGCTTGGCTAATTTGAACGGTGGGGGCATTCTTTTAGACACGACAAATGGTAACATACATAATGGGTTGGACTATGAGAAAACAGCAAACAATAATTTTCATCGCTATCCTGACAGGTGCAATTATTTTAAATTCGGGGTGTGGGAAAAAAAGTATGAATACGCAATCTCAAGTAATCTCGCTTTCGACGAACTGGAAAATGCAATCCAGCGTCAACCTTTCCGCTATTGATGAAAAACGGATCGCTGAAAACAGTTATGATGCAACATCATGGTATGACGCCGATGTGCCTGGAACGGTTATGGGCAGTCTGGTAAATCACGGGGTGATTGAAGACGCGACTTTCGGCATCAACATGCAAAAGGTTGATCCGGCTCAATTCACACCGCCCTGGTGGTTCCGCACCACATTCCAATTAACGGCTGATGAGGTCAAGAAATCCGTATTCCTGCGCTTTAACGGCATCAATTACCGCGCCGACCTGTTTGTGAACGGTAACAAAGTGGTCGGCAGCGATAGTTTTGCCGGCAGCTATCGCATGTTTTGCTTCAACATCACTCCTTACATTCAGGAGGGAGAAAACACACTTGCATTAAAAACCGTTCAATTCGGCGACGGTGAATATTCCATCGGCTTTGTCGATTGGAACCCGCTGCCGCCTGACAAGAATCTGGGAATTTATAGACCGGTTTATCTGGAAATCAATGATGGAATAAAAATTAGGAGCCCGTTTGTCTACTCGCAAGTCGATACGGACAGTAAACGTGCGGCTGATTTGTTCATTCAGACTGAAATCGTCAACAGCAGCGATCAAAGTGTAACCGGCGTGGTGCGCGTAAACTATGAGCTGGGTCAAGTGGAAAAAAAGGTAAAAATAGATGCGCATGAAACGCTCAGCGTTCTATTTACGCCGGAAGAATTCAAACAACTGTCGGTTAAAAATGTCGAGCTGTGGTGGCCCAATGGCATGGGCAATGCAAAATTATATAATCTGCAAACAGATTTCGTCTCGGACGGCAAAGTCCTTGACCGCGTGGAAAAGAGATACGGCATACGTCAAGTTAAAAGTTCTCTCAATGCCGATAAAAATCGCACCTTTGAAATCAACGGCAAGTTTGTCCTGTTAAAAGGCGGTGGATGGGCTGATGATATCTTTCTACGGGATACGCGCAAAACCGTTGCCGCGCAGATGCGTTACATCAGGCATATGGGTTTGAACAGCATTCGCTGTGAAGGATTCTGGGGAAAGGACGATACCCTTTACGACTTGTGCGACGAGTATGGGATTCTGGTGATGATAGGGTGGAGTTGCCAGTGGGAATGGGAAGAGTATCTGCGTAAGCCCTGTCATGAAAAATACGGCGGCGCGGTGACTCCTGAAGACATTCAGTTGCTTGCCGATTATTGGCAGGACCAGATGTTGTGGCTCAGAAATCACCCCTGTATTTATGTCTGGATGCTGGGCAGCGACAAACTTCCTCACCCTGATCTGGAAAACAAGTACGTCGCGTTATTCCGGAAATACGATCCTTCCCGTCCCTATATTACTTCTGCTGGAGGCGCAGGCACTGAAAACAACAACGTTGTGGCCGAGGTTCCGCTGGTCAGCGACATCAGCGGTCCAACCGGTATGAAAATGCTAGGTCCTTATGCCTGGACTCCACCGCATTACTGGTTTACGGACGCCATGCTGGGCGGCGCCTGGGGCTTTAATACGGAAACCTGTCCCGGCGCCAGCATTGCTCCATTGGCCTCGTTGCGTAAAATGATGCCCGCAGCAAGTCTTTGGCCGATCGACAAAAAATATTGGGAATACCACACCGGTCGCAACGAATTCACCTCCCTCGACCGTGATATCAAGGCCATCAATCAGCGTTATGGCGCATCATCGCGTATTGAGGATTTTGCCTATAAAGCGCAGCTCAACAATTATGAAATCATGCGGCCGCATTTTGAAGCGTTTATTGCACATAAACCGTCAAGCACGGGTCTGGTGCAATGGCAGCTGAACTCGGCCTGGCCTAAACTTATCTGGCAGTTGTACGATACCTATCTGCAGCCTAACGGATCCTTTTACGGCGTGAAAAAAGCCTGTCATCCGCTGCATGCTATTTATCGTTACGGATTTGATGACATTTACCTGGCTAACGAAGATTTGCAGGATGCGAATAACCTGACCGTTACAATCAGAATTTTCGATATTCATTCCAAAGAAATTTTCAGCGATCAATGGCAGGGCGATATTGCTTCCAATATTTCCAAATTTATTTTCAAGCTTCCTGAAATCAAAAATCTAACCCCGGTTTATTTTCTTGATTTAAGAATTTTTAATAAGGATCAGAAGGAAATCGATAACAATGTTTACTGGTTATCGACGCAAAAGGATGTGCTGGATTACGAAGCTATGCAAAAGCTGTCATGGCGATTCCATACTCCGACCAGGGCACATGCTGATTATACGGCCTTGAATCAATTGCCTAAAGTCAAGCCGGCGTATGAAATTACCTATAGCAAAGATGGGCAATTCGGCCGCATTCGCCTGGTGATGAAAAACCTGTCGGAAGCAATCGCCTTTTTTATTTCTATGGACGCACTCGATCCGCAGACGAACTTGCCGATTTTACCCATCTATTGGGATGATAATTATGTGACGCTGTTTCCCGGTGAGGAACGAACCTATGCGGCCAGATTTTTTCTGGCTGATTTTCACGGTGAAAAGCCTTTGCTGGAAATACGCGGATGGAATGTAGATAACCATATCGTAAGATAATACGGTGACGGGATTCTATCAGAGACCCCCGACCTGGACAAGCCAGAACTAAAAAATTGAACGACAATTCCTATCCATGGAACCTATGAACCATTGAAAGGTTGTAATGGGATATAAAAAATATTTTACCACAATGTTCAAGATTTTATTCATCAGCTACTAAAAACATACTCGCGCAAAGACGCAGAGAACGCCAAGGAAAAATTTTGATAGTATCTTTTTCCCTCTGCGTCTTTGCGCCTTTGCGGGAGAATTTATTTGACAATTTTCCTTCAGCAAAATTCCAATCTGAACAATCAGGATTTAAATGTTAAACGAAAATTCATAGCTTTGTAACCTATGAATTATTATGAGATGGAGTGGGATGTTTAAAATTTTTTGCCAGAACTGGTAAAGATTTAACTCATCAGATACTAAGCATCTATCGATGAACCGGACCTGGCAAAGGAACAAAGCCCGTGCGTTGATAGATTCTTCGCTTTGTCAAAAGACGATCTATTTTAAAAACTCTTTTTCTATCTGTTCCAGCGACTTGCCCTTGGTTTCCGGCAGGGCTATCATGACAAACATAAAACCGGCCAGGTTGATGACTGCATACAACAGAAACATATGTGCGGTGCCGAGCCAATGATTCAGCATGGGAAAGGTATAGCTGACGGTGAAATTGCCAAGCCATAATGCGAAAACCGATACGCTCATGGCTGCACCGCGAATGCGGTTGGGAAACAACTCTGACAGCAGCACCCAGGTCATGGTGGCAAGAGAAAAAGAATAAAACGCCATGGCCAATACGATATAAATAACGACCCATATTCCGCCGCCGTTTTGAAATCCCAGAAAGATCAGTAAAAAGCTGACGGCCAGACCTGCCGAACCGACCAGGGTCAAGAGCTTGCGTCCCACCTTGTCAACCATGGCAATGGCGACAAAGGTAAAGATGAGCGACACCGAACCGGTGATGACGATGTTCAGCATGATCGCCTGCAGGTCGAATCCAGCCGCTTTAAAAATGTCGGAAGAGTAATAAAAAATAGTATTGATGCCGCACCATTGGCTGTACACGGCAATGATGGCGCCGATGCCAATGATCCAGCGCAATCTTGGCGCAATAAGGTCTTTGAAATTCACCCGCGAACGTTCTTCGGCGGATATCGTTTGCCGGATTTCGTTGATTTCATGCGCGGCATGGATCGCGCCGCCGATGCGCGCCAGGATGCTTTTCGCTTCTTCGTTCCTGTTCTTTTTCACCAGCCAACGCGGACTTTCCGGCACAAACATCAGCAAACAGAAAAAGAGCAAGGCGGGCAAAGCTTCAGCGCCGAACATCCAGCGCCAACCGAGTGTGCCGTTCCAACTCGTGCGCAACATCTCTACGGTTGCTTGCTGCGGCAACTGGGTGTCAAGAAGAGAGATGAGCCAGTTCACCGTTTGCGCAGACAGCACACCGATGACCACGGCCAGCTGATAGATAGCCACCAGTCGTCCGCGATAGGCTGCCGGTGATATTTCGGCAATGTACATGGGCGAGAGGTTGGAGGCCAGGCCAATGGCGATGCCGCCCATGATGCGAAAAGAATTGTACGCGCTGAAACTCCAGGCCAGCGCTGTGCCAATGCCGCTAAGGGTAAACAATAAAGCGGAGGTGATCAACAACCGTTTTCTGCCGAACAGGTCGCTGAACATGCCGGAAAGCACCGCACCCAGAATGCAGCCGACCAGAGCGGAGCTGACGCCCCATCCCTGCAGGGCGGGATTGTCGCTAATGTTGAAATAGGCTTCGTAAAACGGTTTGGCGCCGCCAACTACAACCCAGTCATAGCCGAAAAGCAAACCGCCCATGGCTGCCACCAGGGTGATGCTCCATACAAACCTCATATTGAAAGCAGTCTGATCATTTTTCACACGCTTTTCCATAGAGTAATCCGAATTCTGTTAAAATCCTGGTACACGGCCTACTGCAGAGTTGTCTGCACAGAGGCTTTTTTGATTTCTACAGGCGCACCATACTTGATTGATTGCATTACCCTCGCGAAGGTTTCCAACCTTCGCAAGGTTGTTTTTTGAGCACATATCGCTCAATTTAGGTATTAATTATGATGCAACCGCACCATGGCACAGCCTCGTTGCACCGGTACCTGCAAGATCATATGATCCTTTTGCTCCACAACGGTGATCGGTTGCCACTGCTTAGCGCCTGGATAAAGCGTTTCGACGGCGAGTGACATATCGCGCAATTTTTTAACAACAATCCTGATGGTGTCGTTTTTGGCAAAAACCACAGGTAAGATATAACCCGAACCGGTGCGAAACAGATTGACCTTGGCGTTGTTGTCCGGCGCCTTGACAATATGGGGCTGCAACACCCAGCGCCGACCAGCCATGGCTTTCAGCATGGGCCCGTAATCCAGATAATACTTGTCGACAAACTCGTCCGGTCGCAGCGAGTGGTCGTTGCCCGGAAACGGCGCCATGGGAAAAACACCCATATACAGGTATTTCTGAAAAAAGAAATCAGGATCAGGCAACAGGTTCTCTTTGCTATAGGTCCAGCCCAGAGCAGGTCTTTCCAGACTCAGCAAGGCCGTCAGGTTTAACGGGCAACCATGATAGGTGAATTCATCGAAAATGCCGTCCACGTTGCGCAACATATCGATCCGCTTGCTATGATTGTTGACAAACACCACTTTGTTGGCGCGATGCATCATATGACACAGCGAGTCAGCGATCTCTTTCCAGGAGAGCAACAGCGACCGTGCCGGTTTGCCGTACAGCCAACTCGAATGATCGTCGGCCGCATGGTTAAAAAAGCGGATCCAGTCCAGACGGTCGACACAGATGCCTGACGATGCCGGTAATTTTTCGATATGACGACGCGTCTGTGCCAGAAGAAAATCACGATAGTCCGGATCAGCCGGATCGAGCAAAATACAACCCCGCCATGAGACATAGGGCTCGCCAACATGATTCGAATATAATTTGGAATCCAGCGGCTTTTCATTTTTTGGTACAAGGACGATGGCTTTTTTCAATTTTTCGTAAAGGAAATCGTTGCCGTTCTGCCAGAGGTCAGAGTCGTTGTTGGTCTTGCGTAACGGTTGCGGCCATTGAACATCGGCGCCGAATTCAAAGACATTGAAATAGCTGAGCACGTGAAAATTCAACTCGCGCATGTCTTTAGAATATTTTGCCATGCGATCGATGGAGACCTGTTCACCTTTAAAACTGCTCCATTCTTCCGCATCGCTCTTTGTCGGCGGCAGAAACATGCCCATGTAGGGGAAATCGAAACTGGCTTTCCAATTGACTCTGAAGGCCATGGCGCGCATTTTTTCCGCATCAAAATCGATCCAGCGTGAGGAATAGGCGCCGGTGCCGGAGAGGTCCTGGGCCAGCGGGATTCCCGGTTGAAAATACTCCGGGTAGCGCGCAACGGCCCAACCGAGGCCGGCGCGCCAGTCCGACTCGTGTCCGACCAATTCCATGGCAAAGCGAACGGTTCTTTTCTGTCCCAGGCGATTGAACAATCGGGTAAATACCACCTGACCATCTACCGAGGTGGTCATCGTCAGGTCAAAGATGGCGTCCTGCGGAGACAACACCAGACTCAATCCCAAATCATTCTGTGATTCCAAAAAGCTGGCCAGCGGAATGCAAAACAGTTCGCGCAAATACGGCACAAAAAAAAGATTCGGCTCTTCGTAACGGTAATAAGGCGCCCCATAATAGAGCGTCGCTTTTTTCATGGGTTGGGGCTCCAGAGGATCAGCCCATTCATGGCGTGTGATTTTGTCCATGACATAGTCGTGTTCCAGATATTGACCGCCAGGCTCCGGATTATCCGGTTGACGCGGGTCCGCCCATGCGGTCCAGAATCTGGTATGGGAACGGACGGGATAATTAAGGACAGTCTTGATACCGGTGCTCCAGGGATTTCCGTCATCCGCTATTTCGATCTCCCAGCGAATGCTTTTTTGTAGCGGTATGAACCGTTCTAACAAGGTTAAGGGGTGGGCATCTTTTTCGCGTTTTAGGGCTTTGATGAATTCAATGCCGCCGTTTGCTGTTTTTCGATGGATCACTTTATCGGCAAGAGTGCAGCCATCGAGTTCGGTCTGGCCGGTAAATTTAACGACACGAGAATCGATCTGTAACAAATTGATCGTACCTTGCTCCGATAGTTGCATGGTCATATTTTCTGATCTGACTGATACCGATTGTGAGGGTTGGAAAGGGTGCCACAGTGCGGCTGTGATGCAGAGCGCAGTCCAAGAATACATGTAGACAAGATTCCTTTCATTTTGTAAATGAAACAGGCTAGCTTATGAACCTGTAATCGTTCCTTTACACAATGGAACAATCGTTGGGCTAAAATAGCTGTTCTGATGAAATTAAACAAGAGAAAATGCTGGACAACAGCGCTTTAATCTTCGCTCTATATGAATCCGGTGATCTGATTGTTGGGAAAACTGAAAACAGGGAAAGGAATCTAGTCTATTGCAATGAAACTTGAACTAAAATCCCAATACGGACTTTTCCGGAAACAATGCATCATTATGAGATGATGGACTGGCATGCAACTCTGGCATAAAAATTGAAACATATAGAATATGATGAGCACCGCAATATTACCTGATAACGCTCTCGTCATGCAAAAATTATCCAATCGATTGATAATATTTTAATTGCATATATGTTTTGCAGCGTATCTCCCCACCCTAAAAGCATATAAAAAATATCCAATATGGGCATTTGCCCAAGATTTCGTCAAATAGCCAGGATAGAGGCCGACAGCCAATCTGAAATGATAGGAGCGCAGCCTATGAAGATGCATCATCAATTTGGTTTTTCCAGATGCGCCTGTTCTGCACGATATCGATGACGCCAACACGTTAGCGTTACTATCGACCAATTCAGGTCTGTCATTTCGATCAGCGTCGTTGCATGCTGCCAGTCATAATTAGGAAGTAGTGGGACGCCTGCGGTGAATAAGAGTTCAACATCATCGTCTCTGGCATAATCCCCCGGGCCAAACAGCCTTCGTGCCAATATGGGCAGCATGGATTTGGGATGCATGGTAAATGAGAATATTTGCCCCGGTCTTGTGGATCATGTGAAATACCTACCTTGAAATATTACAGTCGCGCCCTGCGACTTGCATTTACTTTTTAACTTTACCTGAAAGGAGCAAGCTATGAAACTAAACAAAAGCAGTCTCGTTGTTTTTTTGCTGGCAATGGTCCATGCCGTGACCGCTCAGTGGCAGTATAATGGCGGTAAAATCTATTACAACGGCGGCAACGTCGGCATCGGCACTTCGAATCCTGCAACCAAGCTGTATATCAACACCACCAGCACAGCGCTGCAATCCCCCGGAGACATCCACCTGGGTACCTATGGTGAAAATGTCGGCGGCACCCTCTACTTTGACAGTTATCCGGCTTCATTTATAACTACTGCACATCATACGAATGTCAATTCACTGCACATTGAAAGCAGCTATTCGATGAGTCTTCGCACAAACAAATTAGGAGATTATACGGGCAGCCTGCTTTTCTATATAGGCAGCGGCGTACCGACGGCACGAATGGGCCTGGACATGTTTTATTATAACGGCGGCAATTTCGGCATCGGTACGGCAAATCCGTCGAGCAAACTCGAGGTGGCCGGCATGATTCACAGCAGCAGCGGCGGATATAAATTTCCGGATGGCACCATCCAAACGACTGCGGGCGGCGGCGCCGGCGGCGGTTGGACATTTGGCGCGGGTAATAATATTTACCGGCTCAACGGCAATGTCGGCATCGGCCTCAGCAATCCCAGCACCCCGCTCGATGTCGAGGGCACTGTCAAAGCCAATTATTTAAGTGTGGATGCGCAAAATGCGACAACGGAAGGAGGCGAGATATACTTAGCCGGCGCTGCATCCAACCCCGCCTGGAATCTGGACGTTTATATGGGCCGATTTCGTCTTCATTCAAACGGCGTTGAAAAATTTGCCGTGAACAGCGCCGGCCAGGTCGGCATCGGAACCTGGGATCCTAAGGACCTCTTGCATTTATACAGCACCTCAAACAACTGTTATCTGCGCTTTGGCCGCACCGACGCTTCTCCTTTTCGTGTTGGTATTGACGGCGCCGACCAGAACAAATTTGTCATCAAGGTTGATGGGATGTCGATTTTCAATATTGATCCGGCGAGTAAACTCATCACCATGGGGACAAATAATATATCTCCATCGGTTAAAGTTATCGGCGATCTGTGCGTGGTGCCTTCGGCTGATCAAGGCTGCGATTATGTTTTTGAACCGGACTATGATCTGAAGAATCTGGATCAAGTTGCCGCGTTTATCAAGGCCAACAAACATTTGCCTGACGTGGCCAGCGCCAGGGAGATGCAGGAGAAAAAAGACATCAACCTGGTGGAAATGAATTTTACCTTATTGAAAAAAGTCGAAGAACTCACGCTTTATTTAATCCAGCAAAAGCAGGAGATTGACAAACTACGCCAGGAGTTCTCACGAATTACATCAAAATAGCAGGAGGATCAAACATAAAAAAGGATAGAAAGATGAAAACAAAAAAAATACCACACAGCAATTTTTATATAGTAAAGATCGTTTTATTCGCTACTATATTCAACCTGGGCGGCGGTTTGATTGAGCCGGGTCGGCTGCAATCGGCGGCCTTCGCCCATCCGCTGGAGACTGCGGCAGTCAATCCCGTTGATCCTGGACAGGATGCCGCACAACAACTGTCATCCAATGGTCATACGACATGCTTTCAAAGAAATATTGTCTGTAAACCGGAATGGATTATACCGGGAAATGCGGTGGTGCTGCATCTTCGCTTTACCAGAGGCTCCGGCTTTCTGGTGGCAAGCCGCGCCACTTACGAATCCCTGCACGAGTGCGGTGGCAATCCGATTACGCCGCCACTCTATTATCTTACTGCGTTTCATAATGTGGATTTTGATGAGAACGGTTTCCTGGATGTTGGCGAGTGCACTTTCGACCTGCTTTTTCAATATCAGACGTCATGGTGTGAGGATCCCGTTGAATGGGATGAGAATCTTTATGCCTGGCAACCCCGGTTTCAGGGAACACATGTGCCCCTGGTCTATTCTCCCAAAAACCAGTATGATTTCGTCCTGTTTCAACTCGATTCGAGATACTTGCTACCGGCAGGAGCGCTGCCTTACTTTTTAGGAATCGACGGCTGTGATGCGCCCTCGCCACATGGCGTAGCTCTTGGTCATCCGGACGCTAAAATTAAAAAGGTTGTAACCCATACTGCGACAGCCGCACATCCGCCTGTGGGCGAGCCACCCCCTGACAGCGGGACCGACATACACAAGTGGTGGCTCATCCCGAGTTGGTCGGAAGGGACGGCCGAACCAGGACTTTCCGGTGGTCCCTTCATGCGCAGCTCCAACCTGTTTGCATCTGTGATGGGTCTGGTGAATAAAACGAAAGAGCTGCCGTTAGATTGTTACACAGCTGAGACCTATGCCGTCGATCTGGCTGCCTTTTGGAATGAAAACTTGCCGCCCAATTCCCGGTCCCTGTCTTATTATTTGGATCCTTCCGGCATGGGCGCTGGTTTCCCGGGATATGCCGGTTATCCATTAACCGTTCCCTTCGGCATCTATGAGCAGGATTCGTTATGCTTCGCCTCCACAGATGCGGTCGAATTCGATGAGGGCGTCGCCTTTTACAAGGAGATAACCCAACAACAAAATGTTGCATTGGATGCACCGCTTATCCATTACAAGTACGCACCGCCACCACCGGGTTCTTTGTTGCGAATTCTTCGTTTTGTCGGCGGCATTACCGCCAAAATCCGCGGCGGAATCGTTGATTTGCCGACCCTGGTCATGGGAGTTTCTGTTACGGATCGCATTTATGCAAAGATTGAAGCATGCGAATTAAAACCCATAGATCAATGGGAATTTGCAAATGCACATGTCCAGGTGAAGGCGAATAATGTCATATCTCTGGGTTTGCAGCAATCTGCAGCTGATTCCTGGCTGAGAATGAACGCAGCCACGCAATTGGAATTTGAAGCCCCATCCGTTGACATCTTTAAACCCATCATGTTTAACGGCGTAATAGCAAACGATGCCTTTGTCAAATTGACATCGCCATTGCACAATTATGAAGAATATATAACCTTCAATGCACCTACTTTAGTAAACCAGAATCTGCTTGCAATGCTTTTTATGGAGTCAGCCAATGTCAATATGCAGCAGATGAACGTAATGTTCGTGAATGCAGGCAGATGGGACATCGTTGCCCGAAATCGGCTGTGGTTTAAAAATATGACTTTGAATTCGCGCAATATGTACCCGGAATACCCAGTGGATGTATTTAATTTTCAGGGCCGGTATATTGACGCTGATGATATAGGGATAGATGGTTTGACTATGGACCTATTCTTGGATCAGATGAATGCAGAGTTTGCCAATTTCAAACTATCTAAATTTCCTCAGCCCAACAACAAGCAGAATTTAACCGAGGTTTCGTCAAGAGATACCTTGGTTTTACAAGGCGTTAATATGGACCTCCAGGCGAGGATTACAGCGAAAAACAATGGCAGAATCCTTGTCGAGGGCAACAAGATCAGGTTTTCCAATTCAATGATTTCAACTGAGGCAGGCGGCGCCATAAAACTGCAGCCGTGGAATACGGCACAAACATCCCAATATCTGACTGTCATGCAAAAGAAAATGAATCTGCCGGACAGCGCAGTGGCCACAGCTAAAAGGCGCGGAACAACAGATGGTCAGCCGATGCTCAAGTTAGCAGCCGCACCAGCTGCCGAACAGGCTGAGGTAAAAGTAATCCGGACTCCACTCGAATTTCAGCTGCTGCAAAACTATCCCAATCCGTTTAATTCAACCACCAACATCCGCTTCACTCTGCCGGAGATCGCGGAGGTCAAGGTTGCCGTATACAACATGCTCGGTCAGATCATCGCTATCATTGCACAAGGGACCATGCAAGCCGGCTATCATGAGGCCACTTTTGATGGGTTTGACTTGACTAGTGATGTTTATATTTATGCCATCGAAGTCAATCCTTTGGAAACGGGCAGCAAGAAATATGTGCAAATTAAAAAAATGGTTTTAATGAAATGATGTTGCCGGATCAGCAATGCAGGAAATCTATTTCTATTCTTCCTGCTGATCGAGGTTGTTCAACACGTAACGGAGCTGTGTATTCCGAACCCGCTTTGCGGGTTCGGAATCTATCAGCGAACCGAAGTTGAGACATTGGCTCGTATCGGAGATTCCTCTGATGCATCAGCCGGGTCAGGACAGACGTCCCGATCGATGATCGTGGCTTAAGATAATCCCCGGGCGATCATGATCATTGGTGAAAAATAATCGATTTTTGCACGTTATTTTATCAAAACCAATTTTAAATTTCTTGTCCAAATGCCTGATTGCAGCAATGCCACATAAATGCCGCTGGGCACATCCACCGCTTGCCAGTCAACGTGATATTCTCCTGCTGTGCGATATTCATCCAGCAACGTCGCTACCGTACGCCCCATGACGTCGAAAATTTTCAGCGACACACGGCCGTCTGACGGCAGTGCAAAACGCAACCGGGTTGCGGCATTGAACGGATTGGGATAGTTGGGATATAATGTGAAAAGAAACGGAGTGTTCGAGGCCGTCGTTACACCGGAGGTGTGGTCGCCGCGAACCAACATACCCAGGATATCTGATTTGCGATTCAGTTTTTTATCCTCAAAGGTGTACACGAGCAGAAAATCGTTATAGCTATATCCATACGCAATCCCGACCAGACTGCCTTCGTACTTGTCCGCAGACACCTGGTAGGGGATGTTTTCCGTGTCGGTTACCGTATGAATGCGATCATCGGCCAGAAACGTCATCTTGTGTTCGGTTCCATGCACCCAGAGACGTTGTCCATACAAATCCTGAAAGGCAAAATTGTTGGTGCGCAGATCTCCCCAACTGATTAAGTACTCATTGTCATATCCGCCATAGGCGATATCAGGTACACCCACCCAATCTTTTTGGTTGCTGATGGAATGATTGGAACGGCCGACCGTGACAACGCCGTCCAGATTCACATATTTGGCGACGTACTTGTCGCCCTCCTTGAAGAATACCACCCGCTGGCCCCAAATATCGTTGTCTTTACGATCCGGAATATGCACGCCTTTCCAAATGATCTCCACTTCGCACCACTCGGGTTTTGTCCACAACAGGTCCACATTGGCTTCCACCTTGGTCTGAAAACAATCCGGTCCGTTTTGAAAGGCGTCTGAGATTTGTAGCGGAACCCCGGTACTTGTGGAGGGAGCGATATTGCCGTCCGGCGCGATCAATTGTCCCAGATGATCGACGCGCTGGCTGAAAACAAATCCTGCGCTCGTTCCATAGACAACGACGAACTCATTGGTGACGGAGTGATAGGCCACATCGGCTACGCTTTCATAATAATCGGGATTGGCGGCGATGACAAAATTTTTCGCTGCGTCGGCCGGGGAGGGCGGTGCGAGCAGGTCACCCATTTGTCCCACCAGTTGACCATACACATCGGCGCCGGTGTAGCTTTTTTTCGTCGGATCATTTCTAAAGTCCCCCCAGACCACCAGATAGACTTTGTCTTTTGTGTTGTAGGCGACCGAGCAGGTATAAATATTGGCCGGATTAGAGCAGATTAAAAAGCTGTGATCTGCTTCTGCAGTCGGTGGATGATGTATGGTGCCCATACTGGTGACGAATACGCCGCGGATGTCGCCGTTTTCAGGATCGCGCCAATCCTCAAAGACAACCAGAAAACGTCCATATTGTGGATCAAAAGCGAGATGAGGCCAGTATTGATGTCCGGGTGCACTGCAGACGGCAAAATTTTCACCTCGGAGTGTACCGTCCGTTTCGATGAATTGACCGTAAATATCAGCTTCGCCGTTCCGATAGTCTTCCCAAACAGCCAGAAAAATATTCATATTGGGCGAATAAGCCACCTGCGGCCAGCCGGCTTTGGAGGTGTCAACCGCTACATCAAACGGACTGGAATGGCCTTGCGCATACAGCGGCACGGCCAGGGTCAGGAGGAAAAAGAACGGGATCAAGATGGATGTACGTCTCATCATGCACTCCTTTCTGACTCGCTAAAGGACCTGCTTTACCTACATCACGGCTTGTTATATATTTTAGCGATTATTGTTGAATTGTTCAAGCGAAAATTCAAAAATACGGAGAATACAAAAAATGAGATTAACGGTGAATTTCATATATTGCAGCCGGCAGAGTGCAGCCGGTTCAAGAGATGAGCCGGTTAAGCAGAGGCGGTAATTTTTAAAACCTCTCTTGCATAGGCGACGCTGCGACGAACCATCTCGTCCTCTTTTTCAAGCGACGCTTTCTCATCCGTCCCTGCCCGGCACGGAATTTCCAGTATGATCCTGTCAAGTTGCGTGTTTGTTTTAAGCAGATGTAAAGCTTCCTTTAGATCGATCATGCCGTCGCCGAGCGCTGTTCCGTAAACAATACAGCCGTAATGGGTCAAGTCGACGCCATGGTCTTTGAAATGGGTGGTCATGGCGAAAGGCGCCATTTTTCGACACGCCTGAATCGGATCCTCAAAGGTCAGCATGGCATTGCCCAAATCCAGGCAGATGCCGATCCAGGGGCTGTTAACCGCTTGCACGACGCTGACCAGTTCATCGCTGTTGAAATCGCCGTGATTTTCTACCGCGATTTTGATGTTGAGCGCACGGGCTTTGCTTTTAATCCGGTCAAGGTGCTGCACGGCTTTTAGCATTTCATTGGTGATGGAGGCGTTTTTGGCATAGCGGTCAAAACCGGCAAAGGTGCGCAGTACCGGCGATCCTAATTTGGCGCAGATTTCAAGCTCTGTGGACAACGCCTCCGGCTGCAGGCTCATGGCGCCATATTCGATGAACAGATTATTTTTCTCCGCCTGTTGCACAATCGCCTTTAAATAAGCCTCCTCCTTGTGCAACAGATGCATGGGATCGATCTGCAAGCCGTCCAACCCGAGTTCCGCCACCCGATCGATAAAGCGCGCCAGGGTCATCGGTTGTGTGGGAGTAAAGTCGGCATGCGCGCCAAAGGCAAGATGATAGCTGTAACTGTCCAATCCTAATTTCATCGCTGCTCCTTAAACGGTCAGGGCATCATCACCGCTTTGATAATTTTACCTCGTCCTATCCTTTCCACCAAATCAGGATAGTGGTTGAAATCCGCAACCGCACTGATCATTTCACCAGTGCGGATTTCGCCTGCGGCGATCAGGTCGACCACGCTCTGCAGGTCATCGGTGGTCAACCATTTCGAATTGTAAATCGTCAGTTCATGATCAAACAGCGGCCACAGCGGCGCCTGCAACACTCCTTCACTGTAACTAAAGATGACCACGGCCTGGCGCGCAAAGTGAAAAGCCTGCTGCAGGGCCTGCCGGTTGCCGGAACACTCGATTACGATGTCCACGCCCTCGCGAATCCATTTTCCTATTGCCGTCGAATCCTGTGCGTTGACAACGGCCTCTGCACCCAGCTGCTCCGCCAAAAGCATTCGCTCGGGATTTACATCAATGGCAACACAGCGCCGTGTGCCAAAAGCCCGGCAGATCTGCACGGCAGCCAGGCCCGCAGGCCCGCAACCGGACACCAGGATGGATTTGCCGGCCAGTTGTGGGATTTTGCGGCAAGCGCGATGCACACAACCAAAAAGTTCCGACATGGCCAACTGCTCGAAGGGAATGCCGACCGGCGCGCGCGCCACGCTGTCGTGTTTGCGCGTGACGAATTCACAGTACAACGGCGGTCCGCCCAATCCGGACATGACCACAGGATCGCCGATGGTAAAATCAGTGACCCCATGTCCTTTGTCGACCACAATGCCGGCAGCTTCATGACCGGGAAAGCCGGGAACGCCGTACTCGAGATAGACCAGTTCTTTATAAAGTCCTTTATTGACCTTCCAATCGTGCTGATTGCACAGCGAAGCGGCCTTCACCTGGATGAGCAATTCGTCGTCCCCTGGTTGCGGGATTGGTCTGTCTATGATCTCAAAACTGCCTGGTTGCTGGATCAAGATGGATTTCAATATTATCTCCTCATGTATGATACATCAGTGAGCGATGGGTGCTCAATAAACTTGCGAAGGTCCAACTGTTATTTAAAAAATCCGTAATACTGCGCCATCCAGTATGCAAACAAAAAATAGGAACCATCCTCTTCCCGAGTCCCGTCCAAACCGACATCAAGCTGACGCGGATTGGTGTTCCAGCGCCACACATTGCCTTCGGGCGTCGGCACCGGGCGGGTTGCCTGCCGGCCGGCAAAACGGTCAACCAGATGATCGTGCGCTAAATCCCAACGATGGCTGTTTTCCGTGCGCCAGTTGATTAAATCCAACGGGTACAGTTCGAGTTCCTCACGCGCCACCTGCAGATCACAATCTCTAGCCAGCAGCACGCTGGCCATCACGTTCCACACCGGCATGCGGTCAGGCCGGACCACCTGCCATGTTCGTTCAAGGCTTTGGATATACAACGGCAGCTGTTCATCGTTTGCCGAATAGCGGATGAGGTGATAATAGGGGAAGAAGGTGAGGATATCGTCGGAATAACTGGTTTCGAACGGCCCGTATATTTTTGCCTGAATCGCATTGTGGGCATACCCATGTTTTTCGATCAGATATTGATAGGCCTTTTCGAATTTGCTCTTTCCGGTTAGATGCATGGCCGTTTTCAGGTGGGAAAGAATTTGCAGCGAATTCAATCCCCGCTCGTACATCCAGTTTTTTGAGTGGTTGAGTGAATCGGGATTCCAGATTCCCCAGCGGGTGGGCTTGCCGTCAAAATCGATGAGTTGAAAATTGTTATCGACGATATGGTTCATAATACGTTCAATTAGATTCTTTGCCCGTTCTTTATATTGCGCATCGGCTGCCAGGTCGTGAAACAGCGCGATGGCGAAAATATGTCCGGCGATTTCATCAGAACTGGTGTCGTCAAGCCATTGCCATTTTCCGTCAGGCGAAGGATGCCACTGTTTTGGGTGCGGCGAACGCGATTGCTTTACGCTGTCGGTGATTAATGCGTAGGAGCGCGCCGGGTAGCCGGGGATGCCGGTAACAGCTTCGAGCCTTTCCAGCGCTTCAAAAGAACGCACAGCTTTATTCCTGGCGTCAGAGTTTTTTGTTGCGCCATAGTGAAAGCATTCGGCAGCCAGGAAACAGGAAGTCCAGAGACCGTCGTTGTCTTCGTTCATCATGCGGCTGCTGCGCAAATCGCCGGGCACGGTCAGTGTGGAATGATTGATCAATCCCCGGCGGTTGTGTCGCAATTCGACCACAGTGACAAAGGAATCCGCTTTTTGCTCCAGGGTCATTGCCACTTGCTGAATCTGACTGATGCCCTGCGAAGTGGCAATCCAAACCGTTCTGGCGTCTATGGGCAATATGTCGTTTACCTTGTTATCCGCAAGCCATCGCTTGCCGTGATAATAATGCCAAAGCGAATCTTTTTTAACCGCGCCCTTATCGGTTCCAAACCAGAAGCCATGATCTGCCGGCGCAATCACTTTAACAGGTCCGAAGGGCAGCCCATCGGCGCCGCGCAAGACCCAGTGGTTGCCGGTTGCGGAAATGCATCCCACAGAATAGGGCGTGCTCAGAAAAATATCAGCGCCCTGCTTTGCAAGGGCGAAATAGGTGTGTGCGTTGCCAGGGTCCATCATGGTTTCATCCATATTGACCCATAAACCGCAGGAACGTCGCCACAGCCCGTTGTTGCCGGCCACCCAAAGGTTGTTTCGGGCATCCATAGCCATGCTGTTTACCCTGGCCTTTATTTCAGGATATATTTTCCATTTTCCATTCCAGGCCAGCAAACGGTTGGTTGTACCGACAAGCAGGTTTTTTTCATCCTCCCAGAACAGACATAAAATGGTGTCGTTTTTTGCCGATTCAGGCAAGAGCAGTTTTTCCTGCGAGTTTTCCCGTTGCATGGCATGGATGGACGCCAGCCAGAGGTTCTCGTGCTTATCACGTGTTGCGGTTCGCCAGCCCGAACCGTTGGGCCGGCCACTCCACATGCCGTTGCAGAAACGATAAACGCCGTTTTCAGCAACCACAAGCACGCTGTCATGCATTGAAAAAAGTTTGACGACATTTTTGCCGGCTGAGTGGGGTAGAGCTATTTCGGTTTTTACCTGCTGAAAATACCCGGCTGTTTTTTTCTGCTCCGCTTGCACGGCATGAAAGCAGGGAATAAAACCTGCTAACAGCAATAACAAATTCATAATGCTTGATTTCATTAATCAGTCCGATCTTTTCAATATTGTTCATTGAATTTGGGTGTGGTGTAGATTTGCTTAAAGCTGATTTTATCGGTATTCATCGCAACTCAAGTTTTAAGAAAAATATAATAAAAGATATAAAACATTGCTTCTTCATGCAACTTGTTTTTGCTTTCCCTCTCGGCCGGGGAATCTTTTCCCCTGCCGATCGATGGCCTTCTGTTCAATCAGCAATGTAGAGTGCGCCGGCATGACGGCGCTTTTAATCGCGCGGACGTGTCCGCGCGATACATTCTCAACCCTGGACACGCGGACACGTCCGCGTGTCCAAAGAGGCAGTCTCAAAAGTTCTTTGACAATTAAGTTTTACAACGGACGATGGTAATGGAGCTGAAAGAGCCCACCGACCTGGAGATTCTAAGGCTTAATTCTCCCGAAGCGCGACTTTCGCGTTGTCCGCAATTGAGAGAAGCCCCATTTCAATGTTGACCTTTTCCAAACCGCGGAGTCGCATTCTTGAATACCCTTGATTGAATTTGATATCTCCAAAAGGTGGCTCTACATCGACACTACGCTTTTTTCGCAGTTCGATACCCTGTTCAGAATCAAGATTTTCACGTCCCTGTTTGCGAAACCTATTCAGCGTTGGATTCACATGGATTGATCTAGATGTCTGGCCGGAAACCAATTCGTGGGTGCAGCGCTGTAACATCAATGTTTTCAGTCAAAGAAAAATCTCTGCAGCGCGAAACCCACCGGAAATCCGCACTTTCCGGCTAATCCTCTAGGGCCTACCCCGCTTTTACATTGTGCTGCGACAGGACAGTTTTCGCCATTTGTACATATTTATAATTTTCTTTACGATAGGGATTGTTTGCATTTTTCCTCTTTTTTCCCAATGAAAGGTATTGTTCTTGAGATAATTGCCAATCGTTTGTTCAGCTAAATAGGCATAATTCTCTTCACTACCGATGCCACAATTCCCCATGGCATCTGTAGGAAATTTATTAAATCGATGAAATAATTGCTTCATAGATCGTAAAAAGGTTGCCAACGGGATCGCCGTTTAAAAAGATGTACTTTTTGGACAGCCACGGCGACCGACAAGGATTGCTATGCGACCATTCGGTTCTGCGGATTTTCTGGTCGCGGAGCGACCATGTGATGGTAGCCGTGGGTTTCAACCCACGGATCCAGATATCATATAATTATTCACGTCGCGGAGCGACGTTTGATCGGTTCCACAATGCCTCTCAAACGGATTGATTCGGATTATTCCCCATACGTCGCTACGCGACGTGTTTGTTCTTTTTTCCTTTCCGGGCGTTGAAACGCCCGGCTACCGGCAATGGTCGCTCCGCGACCGTTGGATTCCACAGGATTTGCTCCGATCTGCCGGCAGATGTCTGCCGGCCGCAGGCTGATACGGGATATTCCTATGAGAGCGCGCAGAATCAGTCGGGAATCTTAAAAAGTGTCGGGGACGAATGTCCTAATCCAACTTATGCGCCGGCACGACGGCGCTCTTAATCACGCGGACGTATCCGCGCGATACATTCTCAACCCTGGACACGCGGACGTGTCCGCATGTCCAAAGCGGTGACGAGTCACCGCACTCCAAACGGTTATTTTCCCGTGGTTTTGCATTCAGTTTAGAAAATTGCTTGAGTGACAATTCTCAATTGACTAAATTGTCTCCATTGAGAGCATTTAACCCCTGACAGTCGGCAAAAAAATTGGCCGTGAAAGGAACAAAGATGAGTAATTTTTTCCGCTTGTGCGTTTTGCTGCCCTGTTTTGCTCTGGCACAATCAGCCATCACCATTGACGGCCGATTCGATGACTGGCTGACCGTGCCGTTGGCCGTGACCGATTCGGCGGATGATGTTCACGACACCGACGGCTATCCGCCGGGCGGCGCACCAACGTATATGCAATACTCGGATGTGGACATTCTGGAGGTCAAATTCACTCATGACTCTGAAAATCTTTACGGCTATATGCGCGCCGGCGGCTACATCGGACGAACCTCAGCCTATGTACCAGAACGCGTCAAGGACGGCCGCTATTATTTTATTTTCACTATCGACGTGGACGACGACACTCTCACCGGTTATCCGCTGCGCGAAGGCGGCTACTATCCGGACAGTCCCGGTTATGATATGAACATGGAGGTTGAATTCTATAATGGCAGTTTCAACACCGGACATTACATCAACCATGAATTTCTGACCAGGCAACAGGCGGAGATACAGGGATTGCAGGATCTGCAGGATGGGGTGGTCCGCCTGGCGCTAGGCACCTATGATTTTTACACCCAGTGGGTTAGTTTCAGCGATTCCAGTTTTGTGCTGGTGAGCGACCGGGGACCGGTCATCCAGGGCATCATCACCATCGCTGTATCGCCGGACGGTCACGAGGCCGAGATGAAAGCGCCCATGTGGGGATTTTTGCGCACCCCGGAGAGAAAACGGATAATCGATCTGGGCCAGACCATCGTCGTGTCGGCTTCGCTGGAAGGCAGCGGCGAGCTGTCGGAAGCCGCTGCCGCCCGCGGTTATGCGCCGGGCAGCAAATCGGTCTGGGGCTCGGACACGGCGCCGTCCTTTCGCTACGAGATCACCCGTAATATAACACTGGCAACACATACCGAATCGATCATTCCAAAGGAAGCCTGGCTGTCGCAAAACTATCCCAATCCGTTCAATGCCGGAACAGCGCTCGAGTACAGCTTGGCCAAATCCGAATACGTTTCCCTAAAAATTTACGACCTGCTCGGCCGCGAACTCGACACCCTGGTGGAAGCGGAACAGGGCCCGGGCCATTACCGTGTTTTCTGGCACGGCAGAGATCGCGACCAACAACTGCTCAGCTCCGGCATTTATTTCTGCCGTCTCGTTGCCGGATCGCAGCACTTGCTCAGGAAATTGGTTATGCAACGATAGGTGTCTGTCGGACTTTCAAGCTGGATGGAGTTTGTTTCTCACCCGGGGAATCCTCAGGCTGTCCACCAACCCTATTAGTGTGTCAACCCGCCTTTGGCGGGCCAACGGTCCGCCATCTGTTGGAGGATGAAGAATCTATCAACGAACTGTTTATATTGCAATAAACGGTTTTGCGATAAGGGAAGCAACTACGGTATAAAGTTGAAAAAATAGGGTTCCTGGACAGCCTGTACTTACCCCGGGCGGAACATTATTTGAGGGCTTCTGCCCGGTTGAAGATAGCGTGACAATTTTTATGCAGCGGTTTCAAGTTTTTCCCGAATACAAAATATGTCAAAATTTACTTGCTCATGATTCATTTTTGTATAAAATTGAGCAATAGAGGTGCCGAATTTACATTATTGCGGTTCATTTAACGGCCGGCTCTGGGGATATTAATTCAAATGGGGCGACCGGTCGGGTAAAGTGCTCAGAGCCCGGTCGCAGACCTATCCGGATGCGCATTTCGAGACCATCCATCGCGGCAATTTTTTATCTTTTGTCGGGCCTGAAGCGAGACCAGATGGCGGGGATTGATCGTTTAAGTCTGACCCATTGCTGTACGGAAGCAGAGAATCGAAAAGGCAGAATTCATGCAAGATAAAAAAAGATTTTATGGAAGTTTCACAAGCCGTGCCAGGCGCAGGTACCATGCACTCACCGGCTGGCCAAAGGTGCCGGCCATTGGATTTGCACTCGTCATGACTTTGCCGATGATGGACGAAATGAAGGCCCTACACGGCCAGGCATACGCCGTGGACACTGCGCGCATCACTATCAAATGTGCGGATAATATAACGGGGAAATTAATTCCCGGCAATCTCGAAATAAAAGACTCCGGCGGAACAGTCCTACTCAGCCTGCACACCGATGGCCTGGAAACCATCAACCTGGGCTACACGCAAGTGGCGGACAAGGCGAGTACTTTTCCGCGCGACTATTATATCAGCCGGAATTATCCCAATCCATTCAATTCAGAGACAAAATTCACGGTTGCTGTTCCGCAGGCTGGAGTTGCGCAAGTTTCGATCTATGATATTCTGGGAAGAGAGGTATTGACCAGCCGGAGCCGGATTTCACCAGGCCAGTACCAGATTGCCGCAGGCGGATTGGCGGCTGGGGTTTATTTCGCCAGAACAAACAACGGCCGCGCCATCAAGATGGTCTCGGTCAACGATGCCGGCGGACATCCGTGGATGAGAATTGGCGGAGGCGGAGCAACCTATGGCTCATTGGCCAAGGCAAATGATTCTCTTCCTGACGAAAGGCTTATTGTATTCTCGCCGGACGAGATATACCGGGAATCTGATACAAGTCATGGCGGATATCAAAAAGTTGAGAATGTATTTATACTTGCAGGCGATGATACGCTGAGTTATGATTTGACCCGGCAGAATTTTTGTACCATAGTAGCAATTAATGACCAAGGAGAAGCCGTTGATGAAGCGATCATGAGCGTTAACGGAGATAATATCAAACGAACCGCCAGGAGTGGAGAAAGCATCTTACTCCCAAGCTCTATCTATATTCTACAGCCGGCGAACATAACCGGTGCTGGAACTTTTGAGGGTAAAGTGGTTAGCGTTAGTTCGGACACACTGCTTGCCTATCTAATCAATGCGAAAGCCATTACTGGCCGAGTATTTGGAGTCAGCGCAGACAGTTTGCAACAAAATCAATTACTTGCAAACGCAGCAGTTTGGATTGGAAACAGAGATATTAACAATTTTATGAATAACATACTTTATACTGATGAAAATGGCAGATATTCATTATTATTTTCTCCAAGCGAAAGTGATACATTGTTTATCCAGGCAGATGGATATCACCAAAGGAATATGCTCGTTGGCGCAAGTACACCAATTACGATGGATCAGCATTTGATAACGGACCAGATAGATATTAATTTTTTTAACCATGTTGCATTCAACAATGGATTGCATGGAATAACAAAACCAAGCGATAAATGGGGAAATACATTACCGCATTATTTCAAGAATCCAAACACAACACCACTTGATAATTTATATATGACACAAGCAGTCGTTGATACTCTCTACAAGTTCTCAGGAAAACAATATAGAGGTGTAGTTGTACCAGACAGCAACAATATATATGGAATGGTTGAATGGTATAAAACAGCTGGAAACGGAGAGATTTGGTTTGATCTTAATCCAAATGATAAAACAATAATTGAGAGAGTTGAGATAGGAATAAGAAGAGAACTTCAACCAAAATCATTAAGAGATGCAACATTGAAAGAAGGAATAAACATTTATAATTTTGCTGATATCCTCTCTGAAAAAGTTCCAAGCACTTGGAAAAATAGTTTATGGTATATTGGATTTGATAGTGTACCACAACTGATCCTTCCTGAAATAGACAGAATGGCGGGAACAATCGCAGGAAGAGTACCACGAGGATATGAGATCAATATTATTCATAACAAACAAATAGAATAGCAAAGCTCGTCCGGGGACTTTTCAGAGAGACTGTCCAGGAACCCTATTGACCGATCATTCTAAAGTTTGTTGGTCTTTTAGCAGGCCGAAGAATCTATCGACAAACGGCACTCTCTTTTTGCCAAGTCGTGTTTGTCGATAGATGCTTCGGCGCACATATCCATTGAACTGTGTCGAATCCTTAATGTTATGCGCCTGCCAATAACATTTTGGCTGTAAAAGGGGATTGCTTCACTCCAGCGCAGATAATCTTGTTTGTCAGCGACTACGCCTACGTTCGCAATGACACGGTCTTTGTGCTAATGGGGGAATCATGGCATCTAGGCCATAATTTACTTCTAATGACATTAATGTAGGGCGACGAGCCTCGTCGCCCTACAACAGCGTCATTATAGAGTTAACCTTTATTAAGGTTTGCTACTCGGCATGACAACCGGGAAAAAGGGCCGGAGGTCATACAAACCGCCTTTTGCAGGTGACGGATCTGTTCGTGGATTGTATGATCATCAGTTGGCGATCCTTCGTGAAAATTAAACGGTTTTCGCTTGCATTTTAATTGAAAAAGAGTTAACTAGACGCCGGACCGCATCCTTTTTCCCGGTCTGCTTCATCTCCCTGCAGCCTGCTAACACACCTTTCAAACGGTTCAAGTTAATCCATCCCTGGTTTCATTTTATCTCTGGATCTTTTCATACTAACTTTTTGAAAGGAAAAGATAAAATGCAAAAGCGCATATCAGTTTATTCCACCTTTGCCGTTCTCCTGCTCCTCGTTGCCACTCTGTTCAGTCAACCATCCGATCGCATTCATCAGGAGCTGTTCAAAAACGTACAGCAATTACGCGACCAGTGCACGGTGCAGGAATGCAGCCGTTGGGCGCCCGAGGCCTTTGGCAAAGCGCAGTTGTATTATGAGCAGGCCGAACAGGCTTACGAAAAAGGGGATCGTCTGGCTTATATTCAGGAGGCCCTGAAAAAGGCGCAAGAAGGGTACGAGGCTGCCCTGGAAAATACGCGGCTTGCGCGTGTGCTGGTGGAGAAACTCGAACCGCTTGAGCGCTCTTGCCGGCAGCACAACATCCCGGCTTGGGCGCCGGCGGAATTCGCTGCAGCGCAGGAAAAGAGGGCGCAGGCCATTCATGCAGTCGAGATGGGCAACCTGCAATTGGCGCGGGAACTGGTGAAAGAGGCAGAGGGACGCTTCCGCACAGCGGCCCTTCAGGGCCTACGCTCCGGTCCGCTGCGACAGCTGCAAAACCACTTCCAGGAACGACGCGATGCTATTTCCATTGAAGAATATACCCGCGCAAACCGGCAACTGCAACAGGCAGAACAGTTCATTGCCGAACAGGAGCGGAGCGCCTTTGACCTGGAGGGCCTGTTTCAACAAGCCAAGGAGCGATTTGACCGGATTCTGCCGCCGCATGCGCCCGCGCGCGAACCCATGCCCATGATCAGAGAACAAAAAGCAGTTGACCTGGTTTGCGAAAAACTGACCACATCTGCAACGCCGGTGCTGTCCGGCGACTCGATCACTGTTGCACTGGTTATCGCTAATAAAAGTGAATCGCCGGTTGGCCCTTTTTCGATTCTGATTGCAGATGAAGATATCGGTCCTCTGGCCATGACCACCGTCGACTATATGGATGGCGGTGAAATCCGCAAAATGGAAATCCCGTTTCTTGCCGTACAAAAAGGAGAGCGCACCATCGTCGCTGAGATCGATCCCCGCAATCTGATCACGGAGAGCATTGAAAACAATAACCGGGCCCGGGCTGTTTTGATAATTGAAGATCGAATCTCGCAGGTTCGGGAGGCTGTCTCTGCCATCAGCGAAGGCCGGGTGCTGGAGATACTGGCGCGTGGCCAATTAGATACCACGCGTTTGCCGCTGCTCTATCCCAACACGAAAAAGCGCAAGAATTGGCATGAACTGGTCAAGACCCAATATGGAGAAATCGCTGCGATTGCCGGCCATGCTGACAAGTCCTATCCGCTGCAACTGGAGCGGACAACGCTGGTTATTGTTAAAGTATACTTTTCAGCGCCCGAGCCGGAAAAACTGACGGTGCAATTAGTGCGCTCCGATCAAGAGTCGCCCGTTTTTTTTCGTTCCAGTCGCAAATTGTACGAGGCCGTGGGTTTGCTCACAGCCCAATTCCCCGTAGATGAGGCGATGCTCGCCCCCGGGCTGACCTGGTCGCTGCGGCTGAGCAACGAGTCTGCTGCAGAAATATCCGCAGAGGTGATGATCGGATTGGCGGCTTTAATGGAATCAGAATAAAAAAGGATCCACATTTTCTGGAGGAATCGATCATGAAATCGATCGCTGTTTGTATATCCATGATATGGCTGGCCGCCGGACCATTCGCCTTTGCGCAGTACAGCAAGACCATCACCTTTGATGATCTCTGGACCGCGTCCGGCACAGCGCCCAAAGTGCAGATCCGCTACAGCAATGACGGCATCATTATTTTGAACAAGTCGGCATTGCTCTACGATCTGGTCAAAGCGAAACACAAAAGCAATCCCGCTTCATCGCCCAATGTCCTGCTTTCCCGCTCCTTGTCTTCCGAGTGGGACAATGAATCTTTGTATATTCAATTTACCACCGGCGTACAAAGCGTGGAACTGTACACCGGCGTACCCGGCGATCCCAAGGGTATCACTATTCAGCTTTTGCTGGAAGCATATGATATCAACAATCAGATGATACAGCGCGACAGCAAGACCTTTAATTATCAAACCGATATCAACAAGCCGCTGTTGGTGGCAGCGCCGGGTTCTCAACCGATCATCTACAAAATCAAAATCGATGTTCGCCAACAGAGTCAAACCGCGAAAACCGGGTTATTCGAGTTGGTGGACAATCTGACATTCAGATCAGAAAGCGCCCCGCCCAAACAGGCGGTGGAACCGCCCAAGGTCAAAATTGTCAAGCCGGTGGCGACAAAAACCAACAATCCCAATATCAATATCAGCGGTGAGATCATCGGCACTGGAATTTTTCCAGAGGTGAATCCGCCGGTCATCTCTTTGGATTGGAACAACGCGCCGGGAAGCACTCTCGTCTCCAGCAGTGACTATGATCTGGAATTGAACAAGAGTTTGTACTGGGCACAATATAACCAAGCCCTGTCGTTTTCCTATCCTTATCAATTGGAATATTTTGGCGTCAATACCGTCAAAGTGACGGCGTGCAATGCCAAGGGCAGCGATGCTGATCAGAAAAGCATTACCTATTTCCCTGTCGAGATCGAGAACGAATTCACTGCCAAGGGCGGGGCCTCCAGCTATGGCAGTTTTGTCTGGGGAACGACGATCAGCGGCTGCATGTTCAGCGTGTACCAGAACGGCGCCATCTTTGTTTCCACAAACGGCACGTTTTCCTGTTTTGGCAAAATATTCAATCGCTGGAAATCCCTGGCTACGGGCAGCGGCTTTGGCCTGCTCGGTTGCGCCATCAGTGCGGAAAAAACCGTCAAGGGAGGCAGTTATCAGGATTTTAGCAACGGCCGCATCTACACCGGCGTCAACGGCACCTATTATGTGAGCGAGCCCTTTATCACGGCCATAGACAAATTGGATTTCGTCACACAATTCGGTTTGCCGGCCGGCGACCCTTCCTGGCCGAGTTCTGCAACCGGTTTGTATCCCGTACAATGGCAAAAGTTTTCCACCATTGTCAGCGGCATCTCGTTCCTGTCGACTATGGAGATAACAGAAGATGCAAAGACCAAAGAGTTGCTGCTGTGGACCGCTGCGCCCGATTTCAGCGGGGCTAAAAAAGCGGGCGTCACCCCGTCGTTGCGCACGCCGACTATCTGGACCTCTTATCCCTGCACCAAGACAGGGAGTAAGATAGGCGCAACGGTCAGCAAGGCGGTGGACAAAGCCAAAACACCTTACACCGATCTGCAAAAAGCGTGCAAGTACGGTCATTTTGTCACCAATCTGAGCGGCGTGCCTGAATGGGTGACCATGGCGGCCAATGAAATCGTTCCGGCCATCGGCACTGTTGCATCTTCCCATTTGGCCGGTGAAGATACCTGGGAGACGCACTCTTGTTCGCTGTGCGGTGCGCAGACGCCGGGGTGGTGTTTTGCCGGCGTGGATTGGTGCATTAAAATTTATCCGGAAGCTGATTACACCGATTTGTTGGGAGAGACCACGTACACGGCCAAACATACTGTGGGCGTATACCCGCAAGATGATCTGGAAATTGAATACGAGTATTGCGTGGTTGGGTATCCTCCACCGGTTGACGCCACGGATATGAGCAAGGGCGGACAGGAGGGGTATATCCAGCTCGGAGACCGGCTCTATGTTGCCGGACGATGGGTGACCGATTGTGGCTGTCATCCTTCTTTCGGCGCTGCGCCCATTGATTGGTGTAAAGATCGCTACAAGACAGAGATTCATCCGCCGGCGGCGATGATCAATATGTATACCGGCAAGACGAGTACGGGCGACAAAGCCACGCTGGGGGATTTGTTATATTTTGACTGGTGGTATACTGGTGAATCCGTAACCGTTAATGTATTTCCTCCGCCCAGACCGCAAGCGGATGCCATTCTCGGCTACAGCTATCCGCTGTGGAAAAGCTTTTGCAGCACGGACGCAGGCAAGTGCGGCGCTGCTTATTCTGCAGCGCCGAACGGGGCCATGAATCATGTCACGGTTACTTTGACCGGCCGCTCTGATGTCGCATTCAACACGCCGCCGCAGGAAGAAAGCAACGGCCAGCTCATTCATGGATATGTTCCGCCCGCCGGCAGTCAACATTATGTGCCCTCGGGAAACTGGCCGCACACCAAATCTCTGCTCGGAACAATCGAGGTGTACTGGAATACGACGCCGTAACCGGTAAAGACGGATAAGAGACCGGGAGAAACAAACAACTGAGCAGAAAGAGCACTTAAGTTCGGGTTGCGGGCCGACCAGAAACTTGTCGATTTTTTCGCTTAAGTAATGGTGCACCAAGCCGTAACAATCGAATGGTGTAATTCTTAAACCATGCGTGCCGAATTATCCTCGGTAGAATCATTTGCATTCGATGTGCCGCGACGCGAAAACGCCAGGCCGATAATTTTACCATGTAGAAAATTTAGGGTTGTACAATCGCTCCACCGACTCCAAAATTGAAGGTTCCATTAACCCAAGCACCTGATTTTCTGCTTTGAAAAACCAGATTATTACCGCTGCGGATAATTCGCCAACTGCCATCCGTATTAGGATCACCGAGATAAAAGGCATTGTTTGATGCCAGTTCCACATCCCCGACCACATCCAAAGCACTACTCGGGTTGGTGGTGCCGATGCCAACGTTGGCGCCAAAATAACTTTTTGCTCCTTCGAAATAGCCGGCGTAAATTCGCTGGTGTGGAGGTGTTACTGCTTCAACACTGCCGTATAGGGCAGCACCGAAGAAACCACTGTTGGCATCAAGCCAGCCGGGCGCGTTTGCGGCACTGATAATTCCGTGGACGCCATATAAATATTTCTCACCTTGATTTCTACTGCCGGCCAGCGCTGCTCCGGCCAGAGAGACCGGGTTGTTTGGATCTGAAGTTATCATATTGCCATGAACCGCAGCCGACAATGTGCCAGAAACCGATGCAACCGGCACTAGGCCGGAAACTGCGAACTTGTTGGTTAGATTTTGATCTACGTTTGAATTATCAAAATAACCGCCAACAGTAATATTAGTCGGTCCTAACCAGCTAGGCGTGGTAATGAGGTTGCTACCCTTTACATGCAGCTTTGCCTGCGGATTGGTGGTACTGATGCCAACAAGATCATAAAAATAGGATTTGGCGCCGGAAAAATAGCCGGCAAAAACACCTGGTCTCTTTTGGTCGTTATCAAACACCTCACCCGAAACAGCAGCCGAAGCGCCGTTTGTTCCATTGAGGGTTGGATACCACGACTCGATCTGATGAAGGCGGCCCATCACACCGCGCACAAATCGCGTGTCGGTCGTAAGATTATTGATATATCCCATACTGCCGTCTGCGATAAAGGGAACAGCAGGATTTGGCACCAGGGTAATAGCGGACAAAGCGCCGTTGGCCGCGCCAATCTGGCCATAATTCTCGGTCACCAGCCGGTCGCCATGCAGATTCGAAAAAGTGCCAAATGCCTGGGTCCAGCCGGATGCTTTATTCGCCAGCCCGATGTGGGTGGACATGATGACCGCGCCTCCGGGCAAAAAAGTCCAATTTCTACTGTTCTCCGTCATATTCCCATTATCCGGCAGCGCCGAGGCAATATTCATGCCCATATGATGCCAGTCTTCTGCATTCTGGCCATGCGTTTTCCCCATATTGGTAATATAAATCCCCGCCGAGCCATTGTTAATCGATTGGTTGCCATCAAGTATAATATCCAATCCGACGATATTCGATCCGCTGGATTTGGGCATGATGTTTATGGCATTTGCACCTGCTCCTTTAACCGAGACCAATTTAGATGGAGTGGGCGTATTGACACCCACCAAACCGTCATTGGTGATTCTCACGAGTTCAGTTTGCATTGAATTTTTCACAACCATTTGACCATAAAGCACATTGATGGCAGCCATCATGAGCATAACACATAGCGTTAGTTTTCTCATTTTCATTTGTTCATCCTCCATATTATGATTTCGGGTGTTAAATAGTGTTGATTGAATGCTGAAATGATTAAGCAATTTTTATGCCAATCACGTTTATTTTTTTTCATTATAAATTATAAATTTATCCCCCGATTTGTAAGGGCATAACTTAATTTCTTGGTCAATTGACATATTTTTTTGACAACATTGGTTATATGCCGAGAACTGCTCGCCGGGGAGCCCGGGGAATCGTTTCCCCGGGCGATCAATATGGTCGCGGAGCGACCGTGCTGGAAGCCGGGTGTTTCAACGCCCGGAAAGGGGAAAAAACAATCATGTCGCGGAGCGACGTATGGAGGATAATCCGCATCTATTCGTTTGCGGCGTTGCAGAACCGATCAAACGTCCCTGAATTGCTTTCGATTGATCCTGTACCGACTTTCCTATTCTCCTTCGCCTGCCTCTTCCGCTACCGTACATAATTCGGTGTTGGCCGCATCGTTTATATCGACGCGAATCCAGGTGGGCTTTTCATTGCGTAGGAGATCGATGTATACCGGCATCTCTTCGATCGGGGCGTACAGCCAGTCGTCGTTGCCTGCTCTATATCCGTTTTTGTTCGGAACCGGGCTGTTTCGTGAAAGGAAAAATACTTTGACCAACTTGGACGAGCCGGTCTTGTGGGTACCGCTGATTTCAAGGATAGCGCTAAACTTGACGCCGGTGCCGTCCTTGGCCGTATGAGAGCCGTTGGTGAGACGAATCTTGTACAGCTTGATTTCGAAATCCGACATAATTTCCTCCTTTATTGTTTTTATACAGCGCCCATGCCCTGACTGGCGCCGCGGAGGTTTGTAGAGAAAGTAAAAATCGGTTACTGTTTGTGTGTGCGCCAGGCATGATCATGAATTAAAATAGAATTGCATTAACTCAGCGCTTACTCATTTATGTTTTTTATTGTCTGATAGGTACGAAATATCAGCTGGCGCCCAATTTTGTCCTCACCGTCAGCACCCGGGATAAGCAAATATTCGCTCAGGCAACAGGTCAGCCGCAGTTCGAGATTTTTCCTGAAAGCGCATCGATTTTTTATCTGAAGGCTGTTGAGGCTAAAATTGAATTCAAAGAAGCGGAAAAAGTGACCAGGCTGATTCTTTTCCAAAACGGGCGCGAGATGCCCGCCCCGAAAATTGAATAGTATTTTTTTTAAATGTGTACCGAGCCCCTTGAGCGTAGCTCCATCATTGATCGGCAGGGGAGGCGTTCACCGGTCGAGCGGATATTATAATCCTTTCAAAATGCCTTCAATCCTTGATTTCTGATTCGCCGGCGCTAAATCAAAAGCTTTTTGGTAATTTTTTCGTGCGTCTGATTTATCACCTTTGGCTGCCAGTGCCTCGCCCAGGCTGTCGTAAACATTCCACGATTTGGGGAATTTTTTTACATTCCGTTTGAATACTTCAATTGCCTTGTCGAGCTGTTTCTGGTTTATTAACTGGTAACCATAATTATTTAATTCCGCTTCGGTGGCTTTTTCCATCGAGGTTTCCAGCAGCTTTTCGCCTTCAGCACTTTTGCCCGTGGCCGTCAACAGACCGGCTTGAATCGATCGGTTGGTAAAGTTATCGCCTCCATTCAAGGATAACGCTTTTTCGATCCAGATCATGGCCTCGTCCAGATTGATCCGGTTATTCAGGCAGTATCGGGCTGCCGTGGCCCAGGCGGCCTGATTAAAGCCCGGCGCATTGGTCAATTGGTCGCGATAGGTCTCAAGTACTATCTTGTGCATGTCAAATGTGATCTGAAACGGAACCTTGAGCTTGCCCCAATGCAGGAATGCGTCGCACGAATTCGCCGTCAGATTGTCAAACCCGTAAACCAGCCATTCCTGGAACTCGGACTCTTTGGGTGCAACCTGGACGCGCAGGGCATCGTTTTTTTCGTCATAAAAAAAACTGCCCCAGGCATTATGATCTTTGCTGAAAATGACGGTCCATTCATTTTCCTGGACAATCATGTGAATGCCGTAGGTGCCGGCCGCAAGAGGATGGCCGTTGACCTGCGCATCATGACTCAACTTGAGGGTTGTGTTTTCATCGGCGCCGGCGCGCCAGGGCATGGGTTTGCCATTGCCAAAGGCATTGGGCGCCAGGCCAAAAGGCACCAGCTTCCCCCAGATGTCCCTTTCCTTGACCCCGGGACGGCCATATTCAATTGCGATATTGGCAAAACCCACATTTTGTTCCACCCTGGCCCGTGGGCTGGTGCGTAACTGGGGCAGGTTCTGCTGGCTGAAAGCATTAGCCGATAAAAAGATGAACAGAATTAAAGCAATTTTGTAACCAGGTGATTTCATTTGAAACCTCCTTTGTTAATGAAGAGTGGTTTGAAGTGTTAAATAATACAATAATTGCCAGTGAAAGTCAAGGTTCGATCTTACTGGAGCTTCCTCCGAACGTAAGTTGGTTTGGGAGATTCGTCCCGGCAGATTCCGTCATTTTCACCTGATTCTGCTCGCTCGCAGAGTGCGAGATGAATATCCCACGCCAGCTTTCGCCCGGCAGGCATATGCCGGACGATCGAGCTCAGAATTCTGACAAAGGATTCTGGATTATAAATACTGGACATCCGTACGTGCGTCATTGCTTTTTTTTAGAACAAACTGATCACTTCAAAATAATGATAGCTGGACCAATTGGGCGCCCTGTATTGCGGTAAACTTCCTGGTGACATGAGCGTGGCATCTTCGCCTGCACTGGTGTAAGCATAAACCCGCAACCAATCACCTGCGGTCAATTCCACAATGTCTTCGACAAAAACACTGCTCACGTTGCCAAAATCGGGTTGAACAATGATCGATTGATTATTCGCGCCGTTTTTGGTCAGATAGACTGCTACAGCGCTTCTGCTGACCGTGAGTCTGATCCTGATGTGATAGAACCCGGTTACGGGTGTGGTAAACTGATTGCCTGAAAAGGCGTTGTGACTGTCGTACATTTCCTGGTTAAATTCCACCCAGTCCCAGGTCTCGGCAGCCAGAATTTGATTATTATCGCAATAGGCTTTTATCCTCACACTGGGACCCGGTGCAGGAACGGATTTAAACAGCACGCCGTTATTATCTGATTTGATCCACACTTCGCCGGAGCCGCCCAGGCCGGCAACACCCAGCGTACCCGTACCCGTCACCCGGGTATTGCCTGCAACCGTTAGTTTATCCGTGGGATTTGTGGTGCCAATTCCGACATTACCGCTGTGAGTAATACGGCTTAATTCCTGGTTTGAACTGTTTTTAATGACCAGCTGTGCATGGGCGTCGGTAATCATTATTAAACAGAAAACCAAAATTGTTACATGTTTCATAGGACTCTCCCTAAAGTGGTAATTACTTTTTTAGCTCCCGATGGCTGAGCAGAATACCCAATCCGTCTCCTCACAGCTTTTTCAAATATTCGCTCGTTATTTAGATCGATCTGCGCCTAGAGAATTTTTTTACCAGGTAATTTTATTTACAATCATTTTTGCTGGCTACGGTTGAATAAAAAAGATCATAATTGTACAAAATTAGTACCAAAAAGCTTTTATGCAACCTGCATAATAATGCTGTGATTAATATTGAAATGGGTTGCTGGATATGCGGTAACTCGCGTCATGCAGTTGGTAAAATGATCTATTTTTTGGCAGTCTGAATGGTTGGGTGATAAGCAATGATGAGTGGATATCCCGGGGAATTCATTCCCCGGGCGGATGTGGTTGAAAAAATACGCTCAGTATTTATTTTTCACTCTTTTTTCCAAATCCTGCAGACGATGATCATTTTCCTTTATGATTTCCAAAAGATAGATGGGAAGTCTGTCATACGAAATGCCTTGCGGCCGGTCCTGGTCATCCCGCACCACCAGATCCTCCAATCCCAGATCAGCCAATTCTTCCGCAATACAACCGATGGAGCGCATTTTGCTTTCTTTGTATACAAATTCTACGCTACGCGCTGCCAGCAATCGGTCGAATGGGCGGTGCAGAGGTTTTATCTCTTCTTTATATCGTTCGGAGGAGGCAATATGAGAATTATACAGTTTCCCGTCAGCGTTCATCACGATCTTGTCGACATTTGTGTTGTTGCTGGGAAGGTTATTACAATAAATTTGTGATCCATAAAGATAGCTGTCGCCGTCTCTAATCCGAAATCGTTGTGTATCATGGGCATCGCTGCTCGAACCGATTACCAATCGTCCTCCTGAGGCAGTATTATTCAGATATCGCCCGACAAGGACGTTGTTCTTAAATCTGTTAAAAGTGCCCTCGGTGACGATGCCGGCGTTAAGCCAAAGTTGATTATCGGTGCCGGTCAATCCTCCGGGCCAAACTTCTGTCGCATGTATTTCCAGCGGTGACGTCATGCCCTCAGACTGCAGCGCCAAACTGGCCAGATCGCCGGTAATGCGTAATGTGGCTTTGCCCAGATTATCGGTCCGATCATTTTTAATTTCCAGAGTCATTTCCTCATTTGTCCCGGTGTAGGTGACGTTACGGGTGGTCGCTGCAGCATAATAAAAAGTGGTCGGACTGTTTTGCGGTTCATAGGCAGCTGCTAACGAAATAGTCTCTCCGCTGACCGTGGCGTTTTTCCACTTTAGAGTAGCCCCGGTCTCCTTACGCCAGGCGCCGATGCCCTGTTCATTAACGGCTAGCACGTTTCCCGGAACAGCCGAAGAGCCGATGGCAATAGCCTGCACAAAGAGCTGACCATTGACATCGACTAGACTGTGCGCAGCGGGTGTCGAGGTGCCGAATCCCACACGACCTGTTTGCGTCATATAAAATGGAAACGAGGCGCTGTTCTTTATGCATATTTGCGGCCAGGCCGTCTGCACCAGCGCCAAAAAACCAAGACATGCTAATCTGATTCGCATATTTTTCCCTTTGCTGATATCATGACAGTTTGGTATTACTTTTTATCTGATCCACTCTTCCAACACGGTCAGGCGTTTTTCATGATCCCTGCAGATCTCGAGTAGATAAACCGGGATTTTATCATAGTAAACAGTTACAGGTTCAGCATCCTTATTAAAGCGCACCAAATCGGTCAAACCGATCCTTTGCAAGCTTTCCGCAATATAACCGATTGCAGGTTTTTGGCTTTGCTTGTACTTGAAACTTACCGGCTCAGCATCCAATAATTTTCGAAAATCGCGCTGCAGAGGTTTTATATTATCTTTATACCGTAACGAAGAGGTCTCTCGGACCCAGACACCATCGCTCTGCATACTGATATAGGTGCTTGCAGCCGATTCGACCGGAATGCCGGGCAGATGAACCTGGCCGCTGAAAACAGTCATGCCATAGACCAATAAAGTTTCTGTGCCCGCACTCACACCTGGTGCACTGACCGTCAGCGTGCCGTTCGTTCTGTTTGCTTCGTAATTTATCGCTATGGAAAGGCCGTCGTCAAAACGGCTGCCCGAGCCCCAGACTACCAAAGAACCGTTTGTATAAAGACGACGATTGATGCCCGGATCCAGACCCTCCGGACGGCTGACAGCCGCCCGAAAATCAACATTATATTCTTCATTGCCTGCAGTGCGTGAGGTTAACAAAACACGGCCCAGGTCGCCTACCACGCTTACGGTAGCGTTGCCTTGGTTGGTATTTGCCAATCCAATGCGCATTTCATTGGCAGTACCCCGATAGGTCAGAGAAGTTGTAAATCGCAGATCAGCGGCATCGGCAGGAGGCGGCGTGGCAGAGGATCGGCCTGCCAAGGAAACAGGAACATCGGCGGTTGTGGCATCGATCCATTTCAAGCCTGTTGTTATCGGGCTTTGCCAGGTTCCATTTCCATTCGCGTCGCATTTGAGAATTTTATTCGCTCCCATTCCATTGGTCATGCGAAAAGCGCTCATTTTGCCTACTCCCGCAATATCGAGCCTGGCGCTGAGATCTGGCGCCGTCGTACCGATTCCTACGGCGCCTTCCGTCGTAATCACCATCCTGACCTGTTGCGCACTGTCCTTGATCATCATCTGCGGGCAAATCGGACCGGTCATGATCAGCACGAGTAACAGTGGAATCATGTATCTCATATCATCCTCATAATATTTCATGGTCAATCATTTGCAGTTAGCTAATCCAACCTGATAAAGTTTACTCCAGCATTTTCTCCAACCTGGCGATGCGCTTTCTTTGCTGTTTGACGATTTCCAGCAGATAGACGGATAGTTTTTCATATTCAACGCCGTCAGGCCGGCCGTTTTCATCGACCAGCACGAGGTCCGTTAATCCCGCTGACGCCAATTCTTCAGCCGCTAAACCAAAGGTGACGTTCGTATTGCCTTTATAGGTGAACTCGATGGGACGAACTTTGAACAGAGAATTGAAATCACGCTCCAGCGTCTTTACCTGCTCTTTGAAACGGATGCTGCTGGACCGCTCCGTCTTGACCAATTTTCCATTATAAAATCTTAAAGCGTAATTTAAGGGATTACCGACCTCCAGATTGGGTGAAGAGACATAACCGACAAAGGTGGCCTTGCCATAAACATGCAATCTGGGATTGTTGACCGGCAATGGCAGTGCGGTGGTGCCGATATTGACCGTTTTTGTAATTAAATTATGGACAAACAGACTATTGTCGCCATCTGTGACAAAACCTGCGTTGGTATACAATCGATAATCACTGTTATCAACCATAGTGGTTATAGTGCCGAAAGGCAGCGCACAAATCTCCACCGGATTAAGCGGAGTGTCGGCTGATTTTATTCTCAATCGCGCCAGACCATGGTTTGCAGATATTGACAGTTTGGCATTGTTCGCACCGGCAGCAATCGGATTCTCAATTCGAAATCGCCAATCGTAGTCACTTCCCGAGACTATATAACGATAAACAGACGACGATGCATAATGCGGATCGTTTTCATCGCCTTGTCGTCCAAAAATCTCATAAGATTCGTTATTGATGGACGCTGACCAGACCGGCGTAAAATTGCCGATGCCTTGCCACGAACCGATGCCGGCGCCATCGCTGGTCAAAACATAGTTTGGCTGGGCTGCTGTGCCCAGCTGGAACACGGACATTTTGACTTTGCCATTAACGTCCAGGATTGCACCGGACGTCGGAGCGGTTGTATTAATGCCAACACGTCCATCTGCTGTGATATACATTCTGGTCAAATTATCAGTGCTTTTGACGGCAAGTTGCGCTTGCGCAAGGCCGGCCAGGAGAAATATAAAAACAATTGGCTGCTTATGGGTCATTATGCCCTCCATTATCGTTTAGGGAATTCACTACCACACACACTAACATATTGAATAAATATGATATAATTCGCCTTAAATTATTTGGCAACTAAAGTTGGTAAAATTGTCCTGATAACCGCCACGCTAACTCTTTAACATATATGACCGTTTTGCAGAAAAATGTGACCAACTTTTACAATTTTTTCGTCCAGGCTATGGTCACCTACCTTGATTTAGAACGAATCAAGACTGACTCAAAAACGAGCTGAATTGCAAATTGCATTGCATCGATTAAACAATTCTGCAAATGTTCCTGTCAAAAAGCAACCACAAACTTTTAAACAGTGGAACGGATCCGATGATGAGGACTATCTCCCACGATATCGCCCAAGTACATATTTTTTGGAAATATTGCTTGATTTTCGGAGACTGATTGGCTAATATACCGGTAGGTAAGAAACGAGGATGGGGCCGGATATTGGCTGGCGTTCTTAAAATAGGGAAATGGCGGGGGATCAGGCGATTGACCGAGGATGATTTTTCTATTTTTTTCCCCCTAGTAAAACTAAATTTCCTATGAGCATTTAAAATAATTTGTAGGGAGCAAATCATGTGCAAATTCAGGGCTTTATGTATTATTCTTTTCTTCTCACTCTTTGTTCTCACCTCTCTGCTGCAGGCGCAATGGCATCTGGACTTTGAGACCGGTGGGGTTTTCAGCGGCTACAACGATGTCCGTATCCCAGGTGAGGGGGGCACACTTTTCTCCCTTTCCAGAGAACTGAGCATGGATCCCTCGGTCTTTTATCGTGTTCGCGCCTTTTATGATTTTAATCCCCGTCACCATCTGGGTGTGCTGATCGCGCCGCTGTCGCTTCAAGCCACGGGGCAGCTGGATCGGGATTTAATTTTCCAGGGTAAAACATTTACTGCCAATTCTCAATTAAACGCCACCTATCGTTTTAATTCCTACCGCCTGGTTTATCGCTACGATTTTTTATTGAAAGAAAAACTAGAGCTGGGCGTTGGATTCACTGCAAAAATTCGGGACGCGGAAATCAGCGTTCGCCACGACGGCATAGAGGCTAAAAAGACCAATGTCGGATTCGTGCCGATTTTGCATTTCCGAATGATGTGGAATTTTTATAACAAATTTAGCCTGCTGGTGGACGGCGATGCCCTGGCGGCCCCGCAGGGACGGGCCGAAGACGTGCTGGCGGCGCTGCACTGCCAGGTTTCAGATGGGATCGGTTTCAAATTGGGCTATCGCATTCTCGAAGGTGGCGCGGATAATGATGCAGTTTATAATTTTTCGTTGTTCAATTATGCGGTGATTGGAGCGATTTTCAAGTTTTGATCTTTTTTTTAGCGACAGCAAGCTCGATTATGCGCCTTTCAAGCTGCGACATTGCTCCAGGCATCCACATTTTTGAGACAAAAAATTATTAAAATCACATCCTGACAAGGTTGTTCCATCATCGGGATGATCTGACCCAGGGGGAAGCGGTGACGATTACAGGCACAGCCGGCCACATTGATTCCGGAGCGGATTTTAATCAGGGCATCGCTTTGCTGAAAAATCGACATCCCTATCCGGTAATTTTTTTGCACCGGCTGCCACGGCGCTGTTTCGCATCGGAGTGCGATATTTTCATGTGACCCGTTTCCAAGAGGCGTCTCAGTGGATTCCGTAAGCGGTTATACTGATGCGCCGATACGTCCTATTGCGGAACGCAACCATGTTCTTAATATTTTGAGCCTTTTATATTTGACCCGACAAAATCAAAGAAAGCAAGTGGAATACATCAATGACCGAATTAGGCTGTTGTTCAACTTATTCTGGCGAAAAGCAAACAGTGATCGCCGAACTGATTCGCGCTTCGAAGAGATTTAAAAGTGGGAGCATGGAAATCGTTGCTCTGCAGGAGACTGATTTAGTATTGAAGAAGGGCGAACTATTGCTCATTGTGGGACCTTCGGGTTCCGGGAAGACGACTTTGCTCTCGCTGCTCGGCTGTGTGCTATACCCGACGGAGGGCTGCGTTTGCATTAACGGCGTGAATACAAAACAGCTCAATGACAAGCAGATGGCAAAATTACGATTGAAGGAGATTGGCTTTGTGTTCCAGAATTTCAACCTGATCGCGCCGCTCAATTCAGAAGAAAATGTCAAAGCGCCGTTACTGCTCAATAAACAATCCAGCGCCACGATCCGGGAAAAAGTGAATCGGGCGCTGGAATTGGTCGGATTGCAGCATCGAAAAAAATCGCTTCCCAAACAGCTTTCCGGAGGTGAGCAGCAGCGAGTCGCCATTGCCCGGGCATTGGTCAGTGATCCGGCAATTATCCTGTGCGATGAGCCCACTGCCTCGCTGGATTTAAAATCATTGGATGTGGTGATGAAAGAATTGCGCAGCCTGGCAGACCAGGGGAAAGCCGTGGCCGTGGTCACGCATGATTTGCGGTTGAAACAATATGCCGATAAAATGATCTATTTGGAAAATGGAAGGGTAACTGAGTATCATGAGGATGATTGAAGATATGAAAACAGCGCCAATCGTAATCTCCAAGCTGATTTTCAAGAAATTTCTGCAATCCTGCCCGTTATTCTTGATGATGAGTTTTATGCTCATCATGGCGGGCTGTGGCGCTCAAAAAAATGATCAATCCAGAATCAAAATCACGGATTTTAAAATAGACCTTGACCAGGTGGTTGGAATCGGCAGAATCGAGCCGGAATTAAAAATATTAGAGTTAACCAGCGAAACAACGGGAAGCGTCAAAATCATCCATTTTCAGCCTGGTGAAATGGTGACCCAGGGTCAAAGAATTATCGAATTGACCAATGACATCGAGCAAGCCCAGGTTGCCCAGGCAGCAGCAAAAGTCAAGGTTCAGCTGGCAGAGATCGAGGTGGCGCAAGCTCGGCTGGCGGGGATGAAAATCAGAACGGACAATGCGAAAGAGAATTTTAGGCGGGCCAAAAACCTGTTTGAGCAAAATGCCGAGGCTGAGCGGACTTTTGATGATGCCCGAACCGAATATAAAGTCCTGGCCCAAGAGATCAGGCGGCTGGAGGCTGAGGTGATCACGGCTCAAAATTTATTGAAACAGTACCAAGCCGCCTATCAACTGGCGCAGGCCGAGCTGAACCGGAAATTTATTTGCGCACCGACGGATGGGCAGGTTTTATCATTGGATGCAACCATGGGCTCATTGATTTCGACGGGACAGGTCTTTGGCGCATTTGCTCCGAAGAGCGCTCTTTCGGCCTGGTGCGAAATCGACGAACTGTTTGCACCAAAGGTTCAGATCGATCAACAAGCCTATATTCGCTCCCAGGGTATGGCCGATACGCTGGCGTTGGGAAAGGTCTGTTTTGTCGGACCGTATTTGAGAAAGAAATCGGTTTTCTCTGATGATGTCGGTGTGCTCGAGGATCGACGGGTGCGTGAAGTGAGAATTTTGCTTGATCCGAAGGCTGAAATTTTGTACGGCACTCGAGTGGAATGTGTCATTATTATTCATCGAAGATGAGAAAATTATGTTTCGATTTGCATTACGATTTATAGCCTATGATAAACCAAAATCCATTGGCGTGATTCTGGGAATTCTGATTTCTACGTTTCTGGTGGGACAACAGACCGGCATTTTTTTATTTTTGACCGGCGCCATGTCCGCATTGGTCGATAACACACAAGCAGACTTGTGGATCGTGGATAACAAAACCACGAATGCTAATTCGCTGGGTCAGATCGATGTTCGCGTCGGCTATCAGGTTGAATCCATTCCTGGCGTGAAAAAAGCCTATCCGTTAATCGTCTCGGGTGGAACGGCAAAATTTAGCGGGGGCAAATCAGCGCCTGTTTCGATCATTGGCGCTCAGCCGCCTTATTTTAAAGGAGGTCCCTTTCGCATCGCAGCCGGACAATTGACCGATCTGCTTCAGGAAGGAGCCGTTTCTACTGATATATTTGATCGAAAAAATTTGAATGACGCTGCCATCGGCACCAACTTTGAGATTAATGGCAAACGTGTGCAGGTTGCCTTACAAACGCAGGGCGCACGGGGATTCGGGGCGACGTATATGTTTACCACGGTTTCGAGAGCACGATCACTCGGCAGTGTGCCAAATTCTAAAGTCAGCGCTTATCTAATCGATTTAGAGCCGGGCGTTGATCCCAATCAGATGTGCGATCGGATCAATAATACCATGTTCGGGATCCGTGCCTGGACGAAAAATGATTTTTCAAGAGCAACCGTCTCCACCATTTTAGGGACAAGCGGTATTGCGTTTTCCGTTGGGACCTTGATTGTTTTTGCCACCCTTTCGGGAATGGTCATCATCGGTCTTACCATGTACTCTGCCGCTGTTGATCGACTGCGGGATTATGGCACGCTGAAGGCCATTGGCGCAAATAATCCTTACATTCGAAATCTAATTCTGCTCCAGGCGCTGTTTTTTGCTTTTATCGGCTATGGGATCGGAATCCTGCTGCTGCAGGGCTTCCGCAACGGCATTGCCAATACCGGCGTTTTATTTGACTACAGCCTGACGATCAAGATCGGCTTTTTTGTCGTAACGATGTTCATCTCGCTGGGCGGCGCGATTTTTGCAATGCGAAGAATCGGCAATTTGGAGCCTGCCAGTGTATTTCGCAATTAAATTGCCGCATAATCCGATCATAAATGTGAATGAAGGATTTGTGCGAATAACCGGCTTTTCCAGGCAAGAGATTTTGGGCTCAAACTGTCGCTTTTTACCAGGGCAAGCGATCCATTTGCAAGCGATTGATAAGATCAGGCAGGCGGTTCACAAACAACATGAACTGATTATCGGGCTGTTGGATTGTCGCAAGGGAAATATGCTCGGTCTGAAAGATATCCACGTCATGGTGCATGAGCATCTCGATTTGCGGATTGTCCGACTGCTGAAGTACGTTTATCAGCAGGGCCTGGAATTCAGCGGCAAACCGGCTATGACGATGATGAGACGGGCTGGGTGACCTTTTTGATTACACCTGCAAAACAACTTGTACTCCGTTTTTTTCTGGAATCAAAGAAATGAAAAAGTATGTATTAGCGATGTGGTTGGGTGTGTTATGCAACCTGTCTTTTTCAACTGAGATTGCGTTACGGGATCAGGGTGAAAATTTGACACAAACCATTACCCTGAACGGGAATGACTGGAGAATCGCTGTTGACAGCGCTAATGTGGGTCGTCAAAATTCCTGGTTTAAAACACCGCCAAATCCCGACTCTAAAAAAACCCGGGTTCCTTGGGTCATTCAGGATATTTTTCATGATTATCATGGAGTAGCCTGGTATTGGCGCGAGTTTGATGCGCCCAAGAATCCTCATAATGGAGGTCATTATCTTTTAAAATTTCATGCCGTTGATTATTTAGCCGAGGTATGGGTAAATGGCGAATTTGCCGGCCGCCATGAAGGAAGCGAAGTCCCTTTTCATTTCGATATTAGCGACAGATTAAATCCGCAGGGAAAAAATTTGCTTGTGATTCGCGTTCTCAATCCTACCTATCAGCCCATTGATGGCATTGCGCTGAAAGATACGCCGTCCGGCGCTAAACAATATCCGTTTACAGGCAATGCTGGTTACAACTCGGGAGGCATAATCGGTGACGTAGAGTTGTTGCTGGTTCCGGCTGTTCGCGTGAGTGATGTGTTTGTCGTTCCAGACTGGAAAACAGGCAAAGTAAAAATACAAACAACTATTTCGAATACGCAGGCCAAAGCCGTGCTCTCGTCTTTAGCTTTCAAAGTTTCAGAAGAGCGCACGGGAGTGCCTGTTGCCTGGCAGAATTATACACAAAAAATAGAGCCGGGAAGTAATGCGCTAGCAGCAGAGATTCAGGTGCTTAACCATAAATTATGGTGTCCTGATGAGCCCATGCTGTACCGTATTACTGCTTCCGTTCAGATACCTGCATCTCTTGACGAACAATCTGTTCGTTTTGGATTTCGTGATTTTCGTTTTGAAAATGGTTATTTTCGACTCAACGGCAAAAGGATTTTTTTGAAAGGATCTAATTTCAGTACACATTATCCGGTGGGGTATACAGTCCCATTGTATGAAGATATGCTGCGCAGGGATGTAATCAACATGAAGGCTCTGGGCTATAATTTTGTGAGGATTCCCTTTGGTTGTCCTAACCCTCGGGTGCTTGATATTTATGATGAATTAGGCATTATGGTTCAACAGGAACACTTTGGCTGCTGGCAAATGGGAGATTATGGCGGATATACATTTCCAAAACCGGACAATTTTAAAGATGTATTTCTTGGTCGTTTTGAAAACTCGATACGCGGCGTCATTATGCGCGACCGCAATCATGCGAGTTTGGTCATGTGGGGTGTTCTCAATGAAAATTACGATGGAATCATATTCCGGAAAGCGGTTGCTCTGTTGCCTTCCTTGAGGATTCTGGATCCTTCCCGTCTATTTGTATTAAACAGTGGTCGATTTGATGGGGTTAAAGAGATCGGCAGTATGAGCAATCCAGGTTCCAAGTCGTGGGATGTCGGAGAAGGCGAATTAAAAGATTGGCATCCCTATGTTTGGATGCCATTTAGCCCTAAAACACTGGACGAACTTGCCGGCAGATCAAACATTTTCAATCAAAAAATTTACATCAGTGAATCCGGTCTGTGTGCTGCGGTTGATTTACCTTCGGATCTCGGAGATTATCAGCAATGGGGCAAAGAACAAGCAGATGATGCCCGTTACTTTAAACGCCAGTCGGATAAATTCCTTGCCGATTGGGCAATGTTTGATCTAAGTAACTGCTGGGCCCGTCCGGAAGATTATATTAAAGATTCTTATAAATCAGCAGGTTCTCTGCGTGAAACGGCCGAAACTGCAATTCGTTCCAATCCTTTGGTTGTATCTTATACTCCTACTAACAGCGTTGCAGATGCTTGTGTGGGAGAAAGCGTAGCCACTAATTTTCGCAGACTCAAGCCCGAACTGATCGGCGCTGTTTTATTGGCAAACACCTCACTGCGTTGGTGCTTGCTCACAGAGCCGCAAAGTATATACAGAGGCGGTCAAATTCAATTAAGGGTTTCTTTTTCAAATCTTGATGTTTTACCGGCAGGAATGTATCCGGCAACTGTTCAGGTAGTTGATCCTGACATGAATTCTGTATTTGACAGGAAAGTGTTTGTCGATATTCCTGAAACAACAGAAGGCAAGGAGCCCCCTTTTGCGCAAACCGTATTGATCCAGGATATCACGATCAACGGACCGGTAGGCAAGTATCAATTTCTGGCAACATTGGATCATGGCGGCACCGCGATGGGCGGGAAAACAGAGTTTTATGTCAGCGATGATGCGCGTCTCCTTAAAATGCCGCAAGAGATAGTACTGTGTGGTACAGATTCTAGTGTTTGTAATTGGTTAAAGGAACACCAAGTCAGAATACGTGCGTTTAACAGCAGCCGTCAATCGAAACGACAGGTTATTTTGATTGTCGGAACAGCGCCTGACAGTACAACCATGCAAAGCATAGCACGTCAAATGGAATGTGGCAGCGTCGTTATTTTTCTTTCGCCCTCAACATTCAAGAGCGGCAAGAATTCTACACGTTGGTTGCCTCTTGTTAATAAGGGGGTCATAGAATCGATGGATCTTGTCGCCGGTTATTATCGTGCTGATCGCTGGGCAAAGAACCATCCCATTTTTCAGGGCATGCCTTCCGGAGGTATGATGGATTATAAATATTTTCGGAATGTTATTTCGAAATATGCCTTATCTCAGGAATATGTAGTATCTGCCAAATCTTTTTTAACCTGGGACGAAGTGAGTGCTCCGCTTACTTATCCCTGCGAAACGGTTTGCGGAGCAACACGTATCAGCCATAACTATTGTTCAGGAGTGCATGTCGGCGTTTGGGATTTTGGTCAGGGACGATTCATTGTAAACACCTTGCTGATAGGAGAAAACCTCGGTAAGGATCCGGCCGCTGACCGGTTGTTCTGCAACATGCTCAATTTTGCAGCGCGCGATTGTGATAAACCGATGACGAAAGTGCCTGAAAATTTCAGCCGAAAACTTGTCGAAATAGGCTATCGGAAATAACTGATAACCTTGTGACCAAAGGGAATTAAACGAGTGCATGATGAAGATATTTTAAAGGAAATTATGAAAACGAGCAATCAAAATGCCGACGAATCCTGCCAACGTGCACCTGTTGCAGAGAGGTTTCCCGACAGTATTCAATGTTTTCATCGACGCCATTTTCTGAAAACAGCTGCCGTGTTAGGTGGTTCGACATTATTAGCTCCAGTCGCTCGGGCTTTAGAAAAGCCAGGGGGGAAGGGATTGGCGCTGGAACCGTTTAACGCCGAAGCGGGCCAGGAGCTGAAAAGCAAGGAGGTATTTCAATCCCTCGATTTTCGGCAAGTCGCTGTTGGTGGAGAAATCGGCCGTCGCCTTGATATTACGGTTAACAATAACCTGCTCAAATTGGATGTCGACAAGGATTTTCTCCTGCCTTTCCAGTTGAAAAACCAGGAAGGCAAAGGATTTAGCGACTATATCGGGATTGGTAAGCTTGTCGATGCAGCAGTCCGCTTTGCAGCCTACACAAAGAGCGACAAGGTTCTGGCCATGAAAAAACATCTCGTCGATGAGTTGATCAAGACTCAGGAACCCGACGGGTACATCGGCATCATGGTTAAAAAATTCCGTATGTGGCGATTGTGGGACATTCATGAAATGGGCTACATCATTATGGGGCTTGCGAGTGATTACCATTTCTTCCGGGAAAAACGCTCGTTAATCGCGGCGCAAAAGCTGGCCGATTACATTATCGAACGATGGCCTACGATGCCGGACAACTGGGAAAAATTCGGGGCTGCAGGCCTGGATAGCAACCTACTGGCTCTTTATCGTGAAACAAATGATAGGCGATACCTGGACTTTTGTGTCCAACAGCGTGCATTACCCGATTGGAAGTTGGACACGACCAAGGGAGTGAATGCCACTTTGAAAGGCCATGTCTATACTGATCTTGATCAATGTTTAGCCCAATTTGAGTTATTCCAGATCCAACCTGAGGAGCGGCTGTTGCGACCGGGTCGGCAAGCGATTGACTTTATGTCCCATGGAGACGGCATGACCATAACCGGTGCGGCCGGACACTGGGAAGAGTGGGATAATGCTCAGGAGGGACGCGGGAAGACGGGTGAGACCTGTTCCACCGTATCGCAAATTCGCATATTTGATGCGTTCCTGCGGTTGGAAGGCAATCCTCTTTATGGCGACATACTGGAACGCATGATTTACAACACCCTGTTTGCCGTACAGTCGCCTGATGGTCGACGCCTTCATTACTTTACGCCTTTGGAAGGCAACCGCATTTATTTTAAAAAGGACACCTTTTGTTGCCCCAACAATTTTCGCCGTATTATTTCTCATTTACCGGCATTTATTTACTATCGATCGGCAACCGGTGTTGCTGTTAATTTATATACACCCTCGGAAACAATAATCGTTCTCAAAAAGGGTTTGTCTTTGAAAATCAGACAGGAGACAGATTATCCAAGCAATGGCAAGGTGGTTATCCACCTTGATCCGTCTAAACCAGCCCGGTTTGTCCTGCAACTGCGCATTCCGCGCTGGTGCGACAAAGCTACGGTACATGTCAATGGAAAATCATGGAATGAACCAATCGTTTCGGGCGAATTTCTCTCTTTGGATAGGGAGTGGCATGTTGACGATCAGGTTGTTCTTGATATGCCGATGCCGTTCCGGTTGGTGCTCGGGCGCAAACGTCAATCAGGTCGTGCCGCTGTGATGCGTGGCCCAGTCGTCTTTTGTCTGAATCCTGATCAAAATGATTTACTGCAAAAGAAAGATGCCGCTGACCTGACCAGCTACATGATAGATCCCAGTTCGCTCAAACAGATACGCGACGATACGACCGTGCGCCCTGACGGCGTGGCCTGCACGGTTGATGCTAACGAACGTACTTTTAGTCTCGGCAACAGGGATTTCCTTTTTAAATTAACCGAGTTTCCGGATCCTGATGGAAAGCTGATCTATTTTCGCATAACGGATTTCAGTGTTGCCGTGCAAGATGAGATATTTTCAGGATTATGAGCAAAAGATATCCCGCGAATTTAGAGTTGACATGTTGTTGCCAAAGGCCTATCAGCAGGCCATGTTCTACCTTCAAATAGTCGATTACGGTCCACTCGTCCTCCTGAATTAATAAACCAGGGAGCGAATAGAGTTTCTAAACGAGTGCGAGCATTGAATTCATCATATACTGAATCCTATAGAATATTCCGGGTTTGGCTTGTTTTTTGACAACATTTGAGGTCATAGATGAAACAGTTCGCGGTTTTATGCTGCTTGTTCGGTCTGGCGTCCGCCCAGATTCAAATCTACCAGCCGCCCAGGCCGGGTTTTACTGAGCGCATCCGGAAGGCGGTTGACCGGATTCGTATCATCGACACGCACGAGCATCTGCTGTCAGAATCCGAACGGATCAAAAGAGCGGATCTGTTAGATTTCACCTACCTCTACAGCCATTACGCCAATGAGGACCTCGTCTCTGCCGGCGGTAACCGCAGCGTGATCAATGCCGCTTTTTCACAGGATTTCACAATGCCGGAGCGCTGGGAGTTATTCAAGCCCAATTATGAGCGAATGAAAAACACCGGCTATGCCAAGGTGATCGACATCGTTAATCGCGATCTGTTCGGTGTTGCTGAGCTGAACGAGGCTGCCAGCGTTTTGTTGACGAAAAAAGTCCGAGAGGCGTCCCGCCCCGGCTGGTATGAAACGGTTTTGCGGCAACGCGCCAGGATCGAGCTGGTAATCGTCGACGGTTATTCGGAGCAGATCCGCGGGGATGCATTTAAGCATGTCGAGCGGTTCGGCGATTACATTACCGCCGGGACAAAAGCCGCGATCCAAAATTTACTCGCCGGTCAAGGATTGACGACCTTTGCATTGCAGGATTATATCGCCGCTTTGCGCTCTGCCTTTATCAAAGCGAAAAACCGGGGCATGATCGGCGTCAAAACCGGCCTGGCGTATCAGCGCATTCTCAAGTTCGACCGCGTGGAACAGGACCAGGCGAACAGAATTTTCAGCCAAATCATGGCGGAGAGGCCGGTCGCCGCTGAAGAGATCAAAGCCTGGCAAGACTATATGATGCATCGGGTTCTGGACCTGTGCGATGAATTTACATTACCGATGCAGATCCACACCGGCCTGCAGGCCGGCAACGGCAACGTCATCACCAATTCCAATCCCACCCATCTGGTCAACCTGTTCATCGAATATCCCGATGTGGACTTTATCCTGTTTCACGGCGCCTATCCCTATGGCGGCGAATTGGCCACGCTGGCGAAAAATTTTCCCAACGTATTTATCGACATGTGCTGGACACCTATCATCTCACCTTCATACAGCATCCGCTACCTGCACGAATGGCTGGAGACGGTGCCGGCCAACAAGATCATGGCCTTCGGCGGCGATTTCAGCGTTGTGGAGGCGATCTATGGGCATAGCGTCATGGCGCGACAGGTGGTCGCCAGGGTGCTTGCAGAAAAAGTGGCCGACGGCTATTTCACCGAAGAAGAGGCGATAACCGTTGCGCAACGATTGCTCCACGACAACGCTCTGGAGGTTTTTCAATTAGACAATCACTCCCGGCGACCTGATCGATGGATCGTGCTGCAGCGTCCGGGCCCGCTGGCTGATTGGTGGCAGTTACAGAACTCGCGGCATGGCTTCGTTAAAGTATTTAAGGTGATCGGTCCCTTCGAGTTCGGCGCCGGATTGGATCAACCGCTGTCGCCGGAACAGGACGCCGGCTATGATCTTGAACACGAAACATTGTCGGGTCGAGCTGCGTGGCAAATCATCAGAACCCCATCGTCCGGCTATCTTAATTTCGCCTCTTTGTACGGCGTGGACGGCGTTACGCCCCGCGCCATGGCCTACGCAGCCGTCAAAGTCAAGAGTCCGGATGACCGCAGAGTAAAACTTTCACTGGGCAGCAACGACGGCGCCAAGATGTGGGTGAACGGCAAGGTGGTTTATAATTTCAGCGGCGGACGATCAGCTGTGCCGGACCAGGCCATTATCGAGACCGAGCTTAAAAAGGGTGAAAACCGGATTCTGGTCAAGGTGGAAAATCTGGGCGCCAATTGGGGCTTGTATGTTCGATTAGTGGATCCGGACAAAGAGTTGCAGGTGCTGGAGAATTGATATTACAGGCGAACAAGCAGTGACAACAGGAAGCCGGAACCGGCGTTTTCTCTGCATTGCCCTCATGCATTCGACTCTGCCTCTGCAGTTTTGGCGACAGCCGGCACAGGTCGGCAGCACCAATGCCTGTCTCAAGGTGCAAGGATTAGTATCTTTTCCTGATCTTTGGGCCGCTTTGCACTCCCGGCTTTTAATGCCTTACTTTACCATTGATGTCCACAGGCAAAACAATAATGTTTTGCAGGATGGTCTTTTTGATGGCCGCATTTCCCAGCGCAAGATGATATTGGGCAATCGTTCAGGCAAAATAGGCTTTTGGAAGCCTCGCCGCCGGGTGCATTATTCGCATCACGTTCAGGCCAGGTATGTCCGTTCTTGCGGCAGCAATGATCGCAAGTATGATTGAAGACAAGGTCACATTCGCTTCTACAGCCGGGTGTTGGACAATTTCTCTCGCAAATAATTCTTGTCGTTTTTTTCATAAACAACGCATCCATTAAATACAGCTTGTTGTTCGGTCGTTTTTTCAAGAATTCATTTTCGAAATATTCTGTAAAATAATATTCTGTCTCATGCAACCGTATACAAATTTTAAAAAGAAATAAAAATTATTTTTTTAACGTCGACAAGCCTTAACGGTGCGCTACGGAGAAATATTATGCGCATCTCATTCTATGAACGAAAACTAGATGATATCTATGCGCGGCAGTGATGTGCGCATCCGTTACCGGCTGTCGTTAGCATGAGAATCAACTTCCAACGATTTCGTTTAATCCCTCTATGATGTCATTCAATTCTTCAGGAGTAATACGATCAATTTTATGCTTTATTCGTTCAACGGAGAAAATTCTAATTTGACTAATTTTGACCCAAGATTTTTTCGGCAGCTTTGTCGATGAGAGCTCAAACGTAAGAGGAAATCCTGCACGTTGAGGTTGACTCGTAATAGCAAGGGCAATGATCGTTCCTGATCTTTCATTGAAAACGTCTTGGCTAATCACAAGTACAGGTCGGGTACCAGAGTGTTCGGATCCCATTACTGGATCTAAATTTGCCCATACAATGTCACCTCTTAATATTCGGGCCATGATTCGACCTCAGATGCTAATCCGATTTCAGCCAATTCTTGTTCAAAAATTTTATCCAATTTTGAACATTCTTTAGCGAGTCGATTTTTATCCAAGCGCAAAAGTTTTTCTGTTACAGCTTCTTGAATAGCCCGACTACGATTTGGAAAGATACGTTTTTGAACAAGGGTGTCGATTTTTTCGACTAATTTGTCATCAATTGTGATGGCAATTTTTGCAGTCGACATAAAACACCTCCGGTATGATAATTTATCATACTTTACGAATATTCCTTCATATTGTCAACAATTTTTTGCATGCTAAAGGACGCGGTTTCGGCGCAAAAGCTCATGATCATTCGCTGCGCTCAGGACAAGTCTATTTTGGGAGATCTGCTTAATGATGCATCTGATACCATCATCAACAGCCAGGACATGAGGAACCGATTTGGATTATAAAATTGTCTATAAAAGTTCCGTCGAACGCGATCTAAAAAAGATTGATAAAAAACAACTCAGGCATATCTTTGATAAAATCGATTCTGAACTTTCTGCAAAACCAGATTCTTTCCCGATGCTCTCGGGAAAATTCACTGGCTTGAGAAAATATCGAATGGGTAACTATAGAGTCATTTATTCTATTATAGACGAATCCATCCTTATCCTCCTAATTGCTAAAGAAAATTCGCCTATATTCTTCAGCTGTGTCACAGCATTTTACTTTGATACTTTGTTAGTTAAACAGTTGCTGATTAAAACTCCAACGAAGGCACTGATAAAACTTGATGGAATTACAAGCCATAACATGGATGTTGGCAAAACATTTAGATTTATGAAATATGCAATAGAATTCAATTAAAATTTTCCTAACCCAGATGGCGGGAATTAAATGTCGGACAAATCTGGAGACTGTCGCAATGGTCGGTTCTACTTAAATGCGTCCTAGTTAATGACCTCGTATAAAAATTCGTATTTGTCCTGAAAACAGCTCGTTGCTGGATTATTCGCCCTCCCAAAAAACGACTGGGCTTCATAGAACACCTCTTGCTGTACAAGGGGATCGCTTCACTCCTGCGCAGAATATCGCCGTTGTCAGCATCCGAGGCTCCGTTCGCAATGACACGGTTATTATGTTATTTGGGCAATCATGGCATTTGTACCCTAACCCGGACAAGCTGGAACCAAATGTCGGACACCTTCGGAGACTGTTGCAAAAGGCAGAACAACCCCGGGGTCACGGCTTTTGTGCCCCGGGTTTCTTAACGTATTGATTATGCGTCGAGAGACACCCGGAGTGACCAAAAAAACGCGGCCACATCCAGGGTCTGGGGTTCTGCGACAGTCACGCGATGGGTCTGACATTTTTTGACCATTTTTCACGAAAAACTACTCGTAATACAATAACCATCACGATCCTGAAATAGCAAGGTCGTTTTCTATTGCTCTATCTCCTGCAAAAATTTCTCCAGCTCGCGATATTGCAACCACACCCGTTGATTGATGGAACTGAGCACGCCTTGCTGTCCGCGTGAACGGACACAGCGTCCATAAACCGTGATCAACGATTCCACGGGCGCAGAACGGAACTCTTTCATCGTCTTTGCCAGACCGATTGTATCACTTTTACCAGTAAATCGGTGATTACGCAGAGCGTAGAGCGGTTCAATCTTTCGACCAAATTCATCCAGATACAAGGCAAACCGCATCTGATCGCGCAACCATTGCAGATTTTTTTTCTGCTGTGCTGATAACAATGCCGGATTAATCTCAATTTGCAGTACGGCCCTGGTTTTTTGTAGTAAATCATCTGATAACCGGCCCCAATAGGGCGCATAGGGATAGTATTCGGGCGATTCCACCGGACTGTACCACTGCCCGCGATCCATCGCCGTTAATAACGGCAGCAACGCTTTCACGGCAGCAGCGCCGTACTGCTGCTCGATATCGTGGCGATAGATCGTTGCGATAGAGATGGTATCTTGCGGATAATTCGCAAACCGGGCAAATGCATCCATATTCAGCTTAACTTCGTCCGTACGCCAGTGAATGGCCACCACGCCGTGCAGGTTTTGTTTGGCAGCCAGTTTGACCTGTTCGCGCAGCAAAGTAACGCGCGGCTGCAAGTGCCACAGGCTTTTGTCGCCCTCGAGCCAGGGAATTGCGAAAACCGGCCGATGTCCGGCAATTTCTGCCAGAAACGCCGGTTGTGCATCCTGGCCCTGGTTGGGATTCAGACAGGTAAAAATAATGTCCTGCGGCAATAGTTTATCCAATCCCTGCAACACTGGCATCAATTGATTGCCGCCGCCCCAACCGGCAATGGCGATTTTGGTCTGCGGCGTCCGGTTTTTGATATAAGCGTAAGCCTTTTGAATATAGGCCAGCGACCAGACTCCAGTGAATGCACAGGTTTCGTCAAATTGTTGAAACGATGGCGCCTGTTGTCGATACAGTTCGGCAAATTCTCCTTTCATTTGCGGCGAACCGACAAACATGGTGTGCTCGTGCAGCCAAAGCCAAATATGATCGATGCCGGGATAAGCGGTGAGAATATCATCAATGGCATCATAGAGAATTTCGCAGGAAGAGGGATGCATGGGATCCGGCGTCATGGCGCCGCGAATGATTGATTCCGGCGGCACGATAGATGCGAATTCCGGCGGGTGAATGCCGAATTCAAAGCCCATGGCCATTTGTATGCCGCGTTCGTGCGCCATGGTCAGCACACGCCGCATTAAATTCCGGGTTCGCTGATAATGTTCTTCATTATCGCGGCTGAGCACGGCCGCGTCACTGCCAAATGCCGCAGCGCCGGCCGGCGTGTGCAAACGACTCCTGCTGTCAAAAACGAAATCCTGCAACGCCATCGGCCGATATCCCCAGCGACTGCTGAGGGAATGGTCTAAAAATGCCTGTGGGATTACATTGCGATAAGAGAGGCAAATGAGCGGTTCAACATAGGTGGCATACCGTTCGGCGCCGCCGGTGTAACAATGGAAGGCAATGAAATTCAGTCCCAGCGACTGCATGCGATCGAGATATTGCCGGTAATCCGTTTCATTCCAGGCTGTAGGTCCGCAAAGGAAATTGTGCCATGGCAAGGTTCCGCGGATCGCCAAAGGTTTTTCCATGGCGAACAGGGAATGAAATGCCAGAATAAGCAACATGGTAAATATTTTTTTCATGCTTTTGTTCCCAAGTTTTTTAAAGCAAACACGGGTTAAACGGATAAAAATAAATCCGATTTGAGCATTGCGTCATTAAGCTATTATAGAACATCCATTATGACAACTGGTATGTAAAAGATAATCCTTTTTTCATCATTCACAATACTATTTCATTCTTTTTCTCTTAGGGGAATGGCGACCATCCTGTGTCTTTAGAGCAAAGAGCTGATGCGGTTGAACCGAATTTACTGCAGGAGGATGATATGTTGCGAAAACAAAACTTTTTAAAACTCGCATGGTCAGTGCAAGCAATCCTGTTCAGCTTTTCCGTTTCTCCGGCGCAAATTCCATCGACGGAAGAGAAAAAGGATGCCAATAAACATGAACTGCTGACGGTAGAACAACAAGGTCCTGCTAGCGAAGGTGCAAAACGTGTTTATCTGTGGGATCGGCTAAAAGGCGTTGATGCGCCGGTGGATCCTCAGCAACTGTTTATCATTCCGACAGCGGATGTGCTAAAGTCCATGGCGGTGAGCACCGGCGCCGGCAGTGCTTTTGGCGTACAGCAGAACGAAAAAAGCCCATTTTTACGGCATGTCCGTTTTGGATTGGGCAATACGGCGGAAATTGAACTGTCCTCCATCGGTGTGATCAACAATCTTTCACAGGGAGCAGCCAGCATTCCTACGGCCGCTTTTAAACTGAAAATTTTACCCGAGATAGGGGGACGACCGGGCCTTGCCGCGGCATTGCGCAGTTCCTTATGGCATTCAGAGCGTCGCAACAAATGGGTGTTTGAGAAGCGACTGGCCACTCTGTATTTTGTCGCTACCAAGACTTTTGGCCCTGCGACCTTGAATCTCGGCATGAGCGTGGAGGATTTGCGCATACGCAGCAAATACGCCGGTACAGAACAAATTTATTCTCCAGCCAGTGCGCCAGGGGAAAAGCGCGACAAGGACTATATTAATCGCAATCTCCTGGCGCCTTTTCTCGGCTTGAAGGTGTGGGTTAACGATCGCACCCGGTTAATGTTCGAGATCGAAAAGATTGCCAAATACGATTTCGACGAGAACTTGCCCGAGTTGTCCGTCTCGGATATAACCTCGGAATGGATGACCATTGCCGGCGTCCGCTTCTTTTTTCTCAATTGGCTCGCTCTGGATACCGGCGTGTTGTATCGCAGCGATTTTCACGGCATTGGCGATGCGCAAATCAATGCCGGCTTTCATGTGAATTTTTCCCTTATAAAAAGACGGGTGTGACTGTAATATTGATGAGTTTATTCGGTTTTGCCGTTCGATTGCAAGATTAGCGTACCAGTGATAAACTCCCGCATTATAAATCCTGTATTGAGCGATGTGTGCTCGAAAAACAACCTTGAGAATGATTCAAACCTTAGCAAGGTTGCTGCTTATCTGATCAAGGTCATTTTACGAGTTTGTTGAAATACTCCGCATTGTAAAACCGTGATATAAATACCCGAACCGACCGCAACGCCCTGATCATCGCAACCATCCCAGATCGTGACATGTTCCCCTGCATGCTGCCGTTCATTGAGCAAAACACGAACTCTCTGACCCAGTGCATTATAGACCGTGATGCGTGCTGTTGCTGTCTCTGATAGGGTATAGTGAATGCGTGTGCTCGGATTGAACGGATTGGGATAGTTATCATACAAGCGAATCTGCGGCATGCTCGCGGAATTTTGACCGACCCCGGAATTTTGCACGGTTGGAATCTCACGCCCTTTAGCACGCATCTGGCCGGAGCTGTTTGCCAGATAACAATTTGTCCAGTCCGGTCGCTCCGGCGTTTGATCGGCACGAACCAGATCAGCCCACTCTTCATTGGTCATGCGGGTAAAATTACTGGTGAGTTTTTCATAATAAGACATAACCGGGCCGACAAAAAGCACAGGCTGATATTCGAAAGACGGAGATGGCGCAATAAAAAATCCCAAATCAATTTTACCGACGCCGACATGCAAAACATGGCCGACCGGAATGCCATTCTGATCCGTTGGTTGGGTATGCACATCGGCCAGTAAATAATCCGTGCCGTCGAATTGCGAGACATCACCTAAATAATAGTACAGGTCTGCATACCATCCGGAAAAGGGTTCGGTCATATAATCACCGCTTTGGTAGAGCATGCTTTTTAAATAGTCACGATCTGATTCGGAGAAGGGTTGTTGTGTCAGTTCTTTTTCAGCCAGACTCTGCAACTGTTTTGCAACGCTTGATAAATTGTTAAAATAATCATAAAAACCGGCATAGCCGCATTCCAGGAATCGCGTCTTGGCTATTTCCGCCAGCTCGGCAATCTGCCGATAGAAATCCGGATAGGGTTCCACATAAGAGTGGGGGAACGAACAGGCAGCATCGGCTGTATTGGATTGTTTGGCATATAATAAATTATCGTGTCGTAATTGCGCCCAGGCCGCCAGTTGGGTATTCATTTTTTCATGTTGCCAGGCAGCTGTGTTCATAAATTCGGGTGAACCGGATGGTAACGGTTTATGCAAACGACATATGGCATCCAACCAGCCGTTGTAAAAGGTAGATTGCCATTCAGCAGGCGAATAGCTCTCCATCATAGCTCTCATGCTGGCCAACTGACCGCTGTAGTGGTATTGTTCCAATGGTCCCTGCAAAAGCCAGAGGGTATTGTTGTTGCCCAGAGAAAAGAGTACATCCAGGGGATCAGGCA
>CAYLWO010000024.1:60091-64988 GCA_964387285.1 uncultured Cytophagia bacterium
CGTTGACCGGCCAGGTCCAGCAATTCATCCAAAAGCAGGGCGTCGATGCGCATCCGTTGCATGGATCGTTGCCAATCCTCACTGATAGGATCAGCTTGAGGCGCCAGCAGTAAAAAAGAGGTGGTGTTGAACCACATCATGGTGCGGAAATAATTTTCTCTGTATGCGTACTTGCCCCTCGGTTTGAATTGACTGAAATCGATTGCACGCGGCGAAAAAGAAAACAAACTGACCGTTGCCAATTGTTCACGATAGATCGCTTCGATCAGGGCGCCTGTCTCCAGGCTATCGGCCGCAACACAGGAGCGCAGAGGATCATAAACCTGCAAATCCCAAAAGGGAACCGGCTCTGTTTCTCTCAACAGTCGAAAGGCCACAGCCGTGTACATATCGATGTCCTGCAGGCATCTCTGCAGTTCCGGCCTGTTTTGATAGCGCTGAAGCAATAGCGGATAGGCCAGGCGCAACTGGTGCACCAATGAATCCAAATCAGCATGCAGTTTGTATTCGACAATTTCTAAAACCTGCGCATAAGAAAAATGCAGGGCGTGCAGCACCATATCCGTCGTAATGAACACCGGCAGATCCTTTTTATAAATATCCATCAATGCCTGGTCAAAGCTGGCGTAACGGACGCGTTCGGTAACGGCAAACCGGTTTTTCTGCAGCAGGCCCAATTCCCCTTCGGTCAGCCGGTATTTGACTTGAACGGAATCCAGGTATTGCACGGAACGAAAAAATACAGGATCCGGATCGAATTGCACGAATGTTCGTCCGGGCGGATATTGCTGTGTCAATTCTGCATAGGATTTATCCTGATTGGCAGTTGATACGGTCTGATATTCCTCCAGGGTCAAATGGTTTTGCGGAAACAGTTGGACCGCAAACATGTAAAGGAACAAACCAAAGAGGATTAAGGCTTTTTTCATGATACGCCTCTTTCACCTGTTTAAGGCATCTGATTTCTAATTTTTACCATCAATGAGTAAAAGATGCTGAAATAAAAAAAACAATCGAGTGAAATTGAACAATAATATCTATTTTCTTGTGAGGATGATCACACTATTTTGCTGAGGAAAAGGTATTGGGATTTAACTCGGTCGGATGATGGGCGGAAAGGAGAGATGGGTACACCCGATTCAGGGATGAAAAGCTGTACCCATCCCGCCTTGCGCAACTGATATAAACAGGATTACTTTCGATTTTTTTTATCTTCGCGCGTTTCGCGGCGATCTTCCCGCAACTCTCGCTTGTCCTCCTTGATTTCACGCAGGCCAAGTTTGATCTCTTCCTGAGAAACCTTCAGATACTCTTCCAGCAGCGCAGCCTGTTTCTGGCGCAGCACCTGGTCGCCTTGCGGTCCGGCGACATCGATTTTTTTCTGCAGTTCGATCAGCTCCAGCGAAATAGAGCGCTTTTTTGCCAAAATCTCTTCAGCTTTCTTTTCATCTCGGATGTCATCACGCCGATCACGACGGTCATCGCGCAGGTCATGCTTGTCGTCTTTTAAAGCTTTTTTGTCTTTGTCTTTATCCAGGCGCTCTTTGATTTTTTCGACACGGGATGCATTTTTTTCAACAGTGGATTTTTTAACCTCTTTTTCCGCCTGTTTGACCTCTATTTGGGCCTCTTTTACGTCCTTGCGCAGGTATTCATATATCTGTTTCTCGGCAGTTTTCAGCGCATCGGAATTGGGAGCGGTTTTACGCAACTGGTCCCATTTGAGGATGAGATCGGACAGACGATCCAGATCGCCGCGATCGTCGCGCACCGAGATTCTGTCAGCGGCCAGCGCCTGATGGTCCTTGGCCTTTTCAATCTGATGCACCTGAGCGAAAACCGGCACTGCCATCACGGCCAAAAAACATAACAAGCTGATGACTTGCTTCATAACTACCTCCTTGGTTTTTATGACGACATCAGTTTCTTTTCATGCTCATTATTTCTGCGTGCCCATCATGTTCTGCATGTTGAGCATGGGTACGACGTTTTGCGGCAACACACCCCACTGGATATTGGGCGCCAGTTTCTGCACAAATTCCCATTGGATAATGGTCGGATTTTTGGTCAGGGCCAGTTGCCGGATTTCGATGCTCTTGGCATCGCCTTCGGCGGCTACGATTTTCTGCTCTTTGCGTATTTTTTCCTGTTCCAGCTTGTTCTTTTCCGTGGAAATGTTCTCCAGAGCGATCTGTTTTTCTTCCAGGGTTCTGGCATACTCGGGGGTAAAGTTGATGTTGCGCAACACCACCTCATCAAGAATAAGACCGTTAGCTTCAAACTTGGGCGCGATCTCATCAAACATCGCTTGCTGTGCTTCGTAGCTGCGTTTCGTATAAAGATCATAGGCGGCGAACTTGGTCGGCACGCGGCGGCCGGAACCGCGAATTTCGGTTTTAACCACTTTTTCGACATACTCCTCTTCCGTGCCCAGATTCTGCACGATCCAGGCCGCTTTGCCGGGCATGATCATGAATCGCGCGGTGATGCCCACGCGAATTTGCTGGCCGTCGGAAGTAAGTGCGCTGATGATAATGTCAGGATAATCGGCTTTGCTCTCCTGCGGATTGTCAGAGGCTTCGTAGGTCTTTTTCAGAGTCGGCAACAGGACCGCTTTTTCAATGCCGGGCAACAGAAAGTGCAGGCCAGGCGGCATCTCGCCGGCCACAGCGCCGAGCCGTTTCACCACGCCAACGGTTCCGGCTTCAATAACGACAATGGACTGCGAAGCAATCAGGATTAAAACAAGGACGATTAAAACCCAGCGAATGGTTTTTTTACTGCCGCTTAGGAGCATTTGCACACGGGCGCCTGTGGCGGGATCCTTTTTCCCAAGCAGCACGGTCATGGCAAAACAACCTATCAGAAACATCACAATCAAACCAATCATGGAATCCTCCCGGTGTAAGATATGACGTTACTCATTTTTATCGCATTGTAATTGCGTCGGACCGACGAATAATTAAGTTAAGAAATATAGAGTAGGAATGCAAGAGCAATGTCAAACCATAATTTATTTGCACTCTTTAATGAAATGGTTATATTATGCAAGCATCAGCTTTATCGTAGACGCAGGGCCGGATATAACAGGTATGGAAAATTCTGTCCTGCTTAATCTTTTGAAGGTTACAATGGCTAAATTTTATAGAAACCCGGTTCTGCGCGGCGTTAATCCGGATCCGAGCATTTGTTGCGTGGGTGATGATTTTTATCTGGTTACCAGCAGCATGCATCTTTATCCCGGCCTGCCCATGTATCACAGTCGTGATCTCATCCATTGGCGGTGCATCGGCCACTGTCTCACTCGGCCGGAACATTTTTTTCTAAAGAATAATAAAAATTCACCCATGATGTATGCCGCCACCCTGCGATATCACCAGGGCATTTTTTATGTGATCTGCACGGACGTGCATGGCGGTGGTAATTTTATTGTCTTTGCGGAAAATCCGGCCGGGCCCTGGTCTGCTCCGATAACAGTGGATCGGCCGATGTTCGATCCCAGTCTGTTTTTTGATGAGGACGCTAAAGTTTATTATACCCGCCGCGGCGAATTCAAGGACAAGAACATTGTACAGGCCGAGATCGACATGCACACCGGCCGGTTGCTCACGCCGTTGCGCAGCGTCTGTAAGGGCCTGGTTTCTGACGACGCCGAAGGACCGCATCTGTTTAAAAAAGACGGCTGGTACTACCTCACTATGGGCGAAGGAGGTTCAAGGTTTTTGCACATGCAGACCATTGCCCGCAGTACAAGTCCGTGGGGTCCTTTTTCAGCCAATCCGGCCAATCCCATCATTGATCAACGACAGGCGTGGTGGCATCCTATCCGTTCATTGGGACACGCGGATTTTGTCGAGTCCGGCGATGGTCGATGGTGGGCCGTCTGTCTCGGCACACGGCATTATAATTACGATGCTCTGAGCGTGATCGGTCGCGAGACCTTTTTATTTCCTGTGCAATGGGTGGACGGCTGGCCTATAATAGAGGCCACTCATCGCTGTCATTTGCGTGTTGCGGTGAAAACCCTGTCCTGGCATCCCTGGCGCAAAGCGGACCGGGATGAATTTGAGCAACCGCATCTGTCCTTGCGCTGGAATATGCTGGCGTATCCTTTCACACGGTTTTACAGTTTGCATGAACGTCCGGGCTATTTGCGTTTATGGGGAACTGCAGAGTCCTTAGGGACGGCAAAACAGTGCGCCTTCGTCGGGACACGTATGCAAGAGATGGCCGGGATTTGCACCACAGAGATGGAATTCACGCCAACGAAGGAAAATGAAGAAGCTGGCATTACTTTATATCAGAACGATCAGTTCCACTACGATCTGTTTGTTGCGTTGCGTGCAGCTCGGCGATGTGTCGTGCTGCGCAAGACGGTGGGGGATTTGATAGTGGAAAGCAAACCCATTGCAGTCGAGGAACGGATTGTTGGATTGAAAATTGTACTGGGTCCTGAAAAGTGCTTGTTTGAATTTTTGGCAAAAAGGAGTTGGCAATGTGCAGGAACCGGTCTGACCAATTTATTGGCAACTGAAATTGCCTCTGTCTGGTCAGGCGCTTTGATCGGTCTCTACAGCAGCGGCAACGGCTATGCGTGCAAAAATCCGGCGGATTTTGCCTGGTTTGCGGCAGAGTTTCTCGAGTTGGAATTGTGAGATTACGGTTTTATATTCGTCGAACTGCTGCATTGGATTCGGTTCCGCCTGTTATGTTATTCTACATTCCTTTAAATTGTCATGAACAGGGCGAAGAATCTGTTCGCGTTGCAGTTTTGGCCTTCCAGTTACGATCAAACGGCGAACAGATGCTTCGGCGCTCGTAGCGAGAGCAAGATGTTAAGGACATTTTGTTTTGCGCCTCAGCATGACAAAATGGAATATTAGGATTTTTGTCATTC
>CAYLWO010000025.1:0-26989 GCA_964387285.1 uncultured Cytophagia bacterium
TCCTTCTCCTTCTATTTCCCCCCACTCTGGCTTTAATATCACCGTTGCCAACGGCGGAACCTGTAATAACAGCGACTGGCCATGACTGTGCCAGCCGACGGGCGTTGACCAGACGCCGCCCATATTGCCCTTGTTCGAACCGCCGTAGCGACTGCTGTCCGAATTCAATATCTCGCGATAAAATCCGGCAAAAGGCACGCCGATGCGGTAACTGGCATGATACATGGGCGTGAAATTGCACACAAAAATCAGACTCTCTTCCGGATGGACGGTCTTGCGCATGAACACAATAACGCTGTTTTCCGAATCCTGAAAATCGATCCATTCAAATCCGTTGTAATCGAAATCGATCTGATGCATGGCCGGTTCGTTGCGATACAGCCGGTTCAGATCGGCCGTCAACGTCTGCAATTGCTGATGCGGTTCATATTCCAGCAGATGCCAGTCCAGGCTTTTCATTTCGGACCACTCTTGCCAGACGCCGAATTCAGCGCCCATAAACAACAGCTTTTTGCCCGGATGACCGTACATAAAGGCGAGCAAGGTGCGCAGATTGGCGAACTTTTGCCAAAAGTCGCCCGGCATTTTATTCAGCAGTGATTGCTTGCCGTGCACCACCTCATCATGACTGAGCACCAAAATAAAATTTTCATGAAAAGCATAGAGCAATGCAAAGGTGATCATATTGTGATGGTATTTGCGATACAACGGATCTTTGCTGAAATAGGTCAGAAAATCGTTCATCCAGCCCATGTTCCACTTCATATTGAATCCCAGTCCGCCCAGATACGTGGGCTTGGACACGCCGGGCCAGGCGGTGGATTCCTCCGCAATGGAAAGCACGCCGGGATAATAATGAAAAACGACCTCGTTAAATTTCTTGATGAAATCAATGGCTTCGAGATTTTCACGTCCACCGAACATGTTGGGGATCCATTCCCCTTCTTTGCGCGAATAATCGAGATAGAGCATGCTGGCGACCGCATCCACGCGCACGCCGTCAATGTGATATTTTTCAAACCAGAAGACCAGATTGGCGATGAGAAAATTGCGCACTTCATTGCGACCGTAATTGAATATCAACGTGCCCCAGTCCTTATGTTCGCCCTTGCGTGGATCCGCATGTTCATAGAGGTGTGAACCGTCAAACAGCGCCAGAGCGTGACTGTCGCGCGGAAAATGCGCCGGCACCCAATCCATGATCACGCCGATTCCGTGCTGATGGAGATAATCGACAAAATACTGAAAATCTTCCGGCCCGCCGAATCGCGAGGTGGGGGCATAGTAGCCGGTTACCTGATAACCCCAGCTAGCGTCCAGGGGATGTTCAGCAACGGGCAAGAGTTCAATATGGGTAAAACCCATGGCCAGCACATACTCGGTCAGCTGATGTGCCAATTCACGATAGGTCAGGAACCGATTGCCTTCCTCCGGCGCCCTTTTCCAGGAACCGAGATGCACTTCATAAATAGACACCGCTTTAGCCAAAGGATCGCTTTCGCGTCGTCGCGACATCCAGGATTCGTCCTGCCAGACATGTGTGTTCAGATCGCTGACGACCGTCGCGGTTTTAGGCCGCTGCTCGAATTGAAATCCGTAAGGATCGCATTTGACGAAAATATGGCCCGTGTGATCTTTGATCTCGTATTTATATTTTTCCCCGCAGCCGATGCCCGGGACAAACAGCTCCCAAATGCCCGAGGAGCCCAGTACGCGCATCTGATGTTTGCCGCCGTGCCATTGGTTGAAATCGCCAATGACGCTGACATTGCGGCTGTTGGGCGCCCATACGGCAAAGTACACACCGTCCACGCCGTCGATGGTCGTAGGATGGCTGCCCAGTTTTTCATAAACCGTGTGATGATCGCCTTTGCCGAAAAGATAAAGGTCCAAATCGCCTAATTGCGGCAGGAAAAAATAGGGATCATGGACAAAACGTTCATGTCCGTTCTCGGCAATGATGTGCAGCTGATAGTTGGGCAGTTCCTGCCACTGTGGAATATGCACAACGAAAAAATGGGGATTATGCACGGCCGTCATGGCATATTCTTTCTGCTCCAGCGGATGACGCACCCAGGCTTGACGGGCATCCGGAATCCAGGCGCGAATTTCCCAACCAGGCAGCCCCTGCACCTGATGAGGCCCGAGGATGGTAAAAGGATCATGCAAAAGATTGCGGCTGATCAGGTCCACTTCTTTGGCCGTAACGGACGTTTTGGCAGATTCCATAATTTTCTCGCTGTTGAATTTAATTTTTATCACAAAGGAACGGTCCGGCTATTCCGTCTCTTTGTAGAATATTCTTTTATAAAATTGCGCGATCTGTGCTCGAAAAACAACCTTGCGAAGGTTCGAAACCTTCGCAAGGAGCATGCGATCGCTCGATTCAGTTAAAACTAGTGTTTGACGCTCGCAACCGCCAGAATGTGATCCCCCTGCAGCAGCCCATGTTCCACACACCAATCATCCATTTTTTTTAAGGCACGTAAAAAAGGATATTTGAACCAATCCGGAGCGCGCATGTCACCACTGATGGCGGCGCGATAGCCAATGCCGGTGTGGGATTTTTTTTCGAGAACCGTGAAATATTTATGCACGACATCCAGAATCATGCCGCTGGAGACCTCCTCAAACGGAGAGCGGTTGGTCATGTCCTGTTTTATTTTTCGTTGCCCCCCTAACGCCACTTTGCTTTTGTCAACATAGGAAACAAAAGTAGGCAGCAGAAAATAAAACGCGCCGCCCAGCAAGCGGGAAAGCCGCGACAGGCCCACATTGTCGCTGAAAATGAAAACACCGTTTCCAGCAAGTGCTCTTCGAATCTGCTGCATCAAGCGATCCAGGGCTACAAGATGGTGCAAGCCGTCCCAGGCGATGACCACGTCATAACGGTTTTGCTCCAATTCAATGCGATTGAGATCAGCAACCGTATAATGCAAGCTGCCGAAATTTTCCCGAAATGGATTTTCACGCGCCATTCTTTCAGCCACGGCAATGGCCCGTTTGCTGACATCCACCGCATGCACATCATGACCCTGCCGCGCCAGTTCCAAAGCCAATCCGCCGGCGCCGCAGGTCAACAGCAAAACGCGACAGGATGCAGCCATCGCCGAGACGCGCCGAAACAGGTAATCATACAGCGCTCCGTTCATGATCCGTTCTGCAAGCGGATCATACGCCTGTTGTTGCGGCAGGCCGGGCCCGCGATCGACAAAAATCCGTTGGCCGCGACGCATGTCAGCGGAAAAAGGAATGCCCTGCTGCAAAGCTTTCTCAATCTCCTGCCCCCAATACTCACCCTCCTGCTGCAAAGCCTGCAGGTACGCGTCAGAGCCGATTTCCCAATTCAACGGATCAGAAAATAAAGGATGATCATCCTTATTTTCAGAGTGTTTTTCATGCTGCCAGGATTTGCGTCGATGGTTATTTAGGCCGTCCTGGCGATCTTCCCTGTTCCCAGGTATAGGCATGGACATCTAGAATTTTTTCTTTAAGAAAAACATCACGCCAATGCCGATGTAAAGATCAGAAGCGTCCTGATGCATCTTTTTCTCTTCAACCGTGGTTTCAACAGCGTCGTTGATCTTTTGATACTTGACCATCAAATCAAATATAACGCCAATGCCCACATCGATGAGCGCACCCGCATTGACATTCCATCCCCATTTCGTCAAGCTGGCCGTGGTTTCAGAGGCCGGGTAACCATAGTAATAATAATATTCCGGTATGGAGGCAACCGTTCGATAGTTGTACAGGCCGGCCATGGGCGCCGTATACAGGGTCAGCCCGCCGATGGGCAGGGATACTTGAGGTCCGAATGTCAATTGAAATGATTCGTTGCGAATCTGCACCATATAATAGCCCATGGAAGCGGTCATGCTGTTCCTCTTTTCGCCATATGAAATATAGGCCAGATCAGCACGTACGGCAAAATACCGGGACACGCCGGGACGATACAGGGCTTTGCCGCCAAAGCCTTCGCCGTCCTTGGAGAGATTGGCAAAATCAGATTGCGGCAAAGACAGAACAAAATGGGCGCCCAAGCCCCAGGGTCCCTCCTGGCTAAATGCCTGACAGGCAAGCAAAACGCAGAAAAGCAGGCCATTTTTAAACTTCATACTGTGAATCCTTTCATTGCTAAAAAGCCTCTCCTCCAGATCCTTTTCAGGATAATTTACTAAATTAGCTTTGGCGAAACAAGCAAAATCCCGCAGCGCTTGCATTTAAAAGCAGTTATAATTACATTACGTTAGAACTAATAACAGGACGCCTATTCATGTCGGCACAGATTATTCTGAAAAAAGGCAAAGAAGAGATCGTCAAACGAGGGCATCCCTGGCTTTTTTCCGGGGCCATCCAAAACATCAAAGGTCCCTATGCACCCGGGGATATCGTTCTGTTGTGCGATAACCAACAAAAGCCGCTTGGCCGGGGTTTTTACAATCCGGATTCCGACATTGCTTTTCGCATGCTCTGCACGGATTCGGCTGTTGCCATTGACAAAGAGTTTTGGCGCCAACGCTTCAGGCAAGCCATTGCCTTACGGGCAACGGTCGTTCCTGAATGCACAAATGCCTATCGCGTCATCAACGGTGAAGGCGATTTTCTTCCCGGTCTGATTGTAGATCGTTACGGACCTACTCTGGTGGCCGGCATTTCCATTCTCGGCATGGAAAAAATACGAACCCTGCTATTTGAAATTTTACAGGAGGAATTAGAGCCTGACTTTTTTTTTGAGAAAAGCGACGGCAAAAGCAGAAAACGCGAAGGATTGACCAATCGCTGCCAGTGGCTGCACGGTTCAGCACCGGAAGAATGCATCATTATGGAAAACGGCCTGTCATTCCAGATCGATCCGGTCAATGGCCAAAAGACCGGATTCTTTCTCGACCAACGGGACAATCGCGCACTGTTGGAAAAATTCGGCCAGGATAAAAAGGTGCTCAACTGCTTTTCCTATAGCGCCGGTTTTTCCTTGTATGCAATCCGAGGCCGGGCAAAAGTTGTGACCTCGGTAGACATATCGGAGACTGCGACCGCATTGGCAGCCGCGAATTTTAAACTGAATAGCATGGATCATAAGATTCATCGGCTTATTACAGCGGATGTTTTCCAATTTTTACGACAGACAACAGAGTTCTACGACCTCATCGTATTGGATCCGCCGGCGTTCGCCAAAACACAACAAGAGGTCCCGGCAGCCTGCCGCGGTTATAAGGACATCAATTTAAACGCGATTAAAAAATTACGCGCTGACGGACTGCTCATGACCTTTTCCTGTTCCAATCACATGGACGAATCGCTTTTTCACAAGGTGGTGTTGGGTGCGGTCAACGATGCGGGACGTTCTGCTCAAGTATTAAAGGTGCTGGGACCCGGCCCGGACCATCCGTTCAATCTGGCCCATAACGAGGGGCGGTATTTGAAGGGATTGTTGTTGCGGATTAATTGATTGTATGTAGTGCCGCCTTTAGGCGGAAAAAATCCGCCTAAAGGCGGCACTACATACACACCTAATGTTCCTTGCGCAGGTTTAAAATCTTCATAAGGATGTTGAGAAAAATATTTGTTCATCGCTTTTGTGCCTTGAGTGCATCCAGTTCCGCGCGCATCCCTTTAACTACCTGCAGCAGATAGAGCGACAACTTTTCATAATGAATGCCGCCGGGGTTGCCGGATTCGTCATAGATCACCAGCTCTTTTAATCCCAGCGCATGCAAATCTTCCGCCATCAAGCCGATGCCTTGTTGACCGTTCTCGCGGAAACGAAAAGTCACGGGCGTGAGTTGCAGAATTTTGGCAAAATCGGTCTGCAAGGGCTGCACATCCATCTTGAACAAGATGGAAGACGGATTTTGAAAAAAGATGCTGCCGGAACTGGGATTGTACACCAGAGGATAGCCGGTGCCGACCCCTAATCCTAAGACAGCCAAGCGGGTGCTGGGATTGGTCGTGCCGATGCCCATTTTACCCTCCTGGGTTACGGTGACCAGATCCAAACCATTGGTACTTTTAATCAATAGTTGGGCTGCGGCCGGGTGAGCCAGGATCAAGAGGATTGTAAACAGTATTGAATAAAATTTCATAACCTCGCCTCCACACATTCCTTTGTCCTGTTTTTAACCTTGAGGTTATCCAATAAGTAATTTTTAGTAAGTCATTCCGGCTTTAGCCGGAAATTTCTCCGCCTAGAGGCGGAACTACATGCAAATTAAAAATATCAGATTATGTATTGTCCGCATATTAGTGTTCTTGCTAGTTGATGAATACTGAGAGCAAATAGTGAACTTTTTGGACAACCGCAAGGCTGCATATCGCTCAATTCAGGCATTTGCCATATTTTTCTGCAATACGGTCAATATCCGATTTTTCCATTTCGCCGTCATGAACCAGGAGACGAAATTTAAACCACGCGCTTTGACCGCGCTCCAAGGTCAGGCGAAAAGGTTTGGCGTCGCTCTTCTTATGGAATTTTTCGAATACCTCCTGTCCCAACGGATTGGCGGCAAAAAGACCACCGGCCCGGACGTGCCAAAAAGTCGGATAATTAACGCTGGCAGGATGATTGATGACGACAATGCCGAGTTTTTTCCCGTCTTTATGGCCTTGCAGACGAACCCAGGCAGCTCGTTTACCCCAGACTCCATCTTCTGTCGTGTCGCCGGCAGCATTCAGATATTGCGCATTTCCTGATTTTTCTGCCAGCCAATCTGCCACGCGGATGCCGAACATGCCTTCCTTGGTATCGTCAAAAACCACAGCCGTATCCAGCGCGGTCAGTTTGATGGAAAAATCTATACTGTAATAATCTTTGGCATTGCTGAAAACCATGGTGCGTTGTTCTTCCAGCAGCGTTTTTCCGCTTTTTGCCATCCAGTGCATGGTTGCGGTAATCTCGCCCTGTTCACCGCTTTTTGCCGTTACTTGAGTTACTTTTATCTGCGGCGGAATTTTGGTATTGTTCCAAAAGCCCTCTTCATTCACTTTGTCATACGTAAAAAACAATCCATGTTGATGCGGATGGTCCTGAGATTCTCCTTCGATCTTTTGCAAAGGAAATCCGCGCGTGAGGGTAATTCCGGATAAAGTTTTGAGCGGATGCAGTACGGGTTTGGGCATATCGGATTTATATAGGAACGTTGCAACCGATTTGCCGTTTATCTGCACATCGATTTGATTTTCCTGCGGTTTGAGATGGACCTCCGCCATACCCGGCATAACCGAGATGGTCAACCAAACGTAGATCATAAACAGTCGCAACAACATAATTTCTCCTCTGAATTTTGGCTCAAGGTATTCAGCATGGCAACAAATTGCGCAAACGCTTTTTGCTCCCATAGACAAAAGACAATTAAACGAAGGCATGTATCCATCCGTACATGCTCTAGTACCGTGGTCAACATGACCCGACTGCAGCGCTCCATGGGATAACCGAATATTCCGGTTGAAATCGCCGGAAAGCTGATGCTGTCCAGGCGATAATGTTCGGCCAGGGCCAATGCGCTTTTCGTTGCCGATGCCAGTTTACCATCCTCGTCGCCGCTGCCCATGACAGGGCCGACTGCGTGGATGACGTAGCGGGCCTTGAGATTTCCGGCGCCGGTGATCGCAGCCTTTCCGGTCGCAACCGGACCATGCTGCTGCACCCAGGCCAAGCTCTCCTGTCCAATCTCGGGTCCGCCTTGCCGTGATATGGCTCCAGCCACACCGCCGCCGTGAGCCAGTCGTTCATTGGCAGCGTTGACGATGGCGGCCGTATCCATCAGCGTAATATCAGCCTGCCGAATCTCTATAACGGTTTGATTGACTGAAATCCTCATCTTGATTCTAAATTTATAATTGTTATTTTATAATGCAAGAATAAAAATAGAAAACGCGCAACCTTGCTTTTAAGGACACCCCTGCAGGATAACGAGGCATGTCGCCCTGAATGGGCCGTATTGGCAGAAATGACTGCATATTTACCTCCTCTGCGAGGTTGCTTTATCCGTATTTGGCTAGGGAAGGGAAGGTCATGTCCGGCGTTCAGATCTTAATTTTCTTTCTCGGGTTTTGCAGCGGCATTATGGTTGCCATGCTGATCAAGTGGTTTCAATCCCGCAATCAATGGGAATTGGCGCAAGAGTTGTATCGTCAAAACGAGGTACAGCGGCAGGCGCAAATCGAGGCCATTTTGCAGCAAATGAAAATGCAATTCAGCAGTCTCTCTCTGGAAGCGCTCTCCCGGTCCACCGGCGAACTATTAAAATTAAGTCAAACCAGTCTGGCCGGCGAACGGGAAAGGAGCAAATCGGAATTGAATGAAAAAAAGACGTTGATCGATCAGCAATTGCTGCACATGTCCGAGGAGGTGCGCAATCTGGCGCTGTTGGTGAAACAGCTGGAAAAAGATCGTGCGGAGAAATTCGGTGAGCTGGCCAATCACCTGCGCGTGGCGGGAGAGCAGACAGCGCTCTTGCATAGAACAACCCAATCCTTGCGCGAGGCCCTGTCCGGCAGCAAATCACGCGGGCAATGGGGGGAGCGCATGGCTGAGGATGTGCTCCGCCTGGCGGGATTGATCGAGAATATTAACTATGTTAAACAAAAGAGCATGGACGGCGGCCGCAGTCGTCCGGATTTCACCTTTCTATTGCCGCGCAATTTAAAGCTTAATATGGACGTCAAATTTCCGCTGGACAACTATATTCGCTACCTGGAGAGCGAGACGGAATCGGACGGCAGAAAATATCGAGCCGATTTTTTGCGCGACGTTAAAAACCGTCTCAAAGAAATCGCCTCCCGGGACTATATCAATCCGGAGGCGGACACCGTAGATTATGCCCTGCTGTTTATTCCCAACGAACAGATTTACGCTTTTATCCAGGAACAGGACAGCCGTTTGCTTGATGACAGCCTGCAACGCCATATCATCGTCTGTTCACCCATGACCTTGTTCGCGGTTTTAGCCGTGATCCGCCAGGCAGTGGAAAATTTCAGTTTGGAAAAAACATCCAACGAAATATTATCCCTGATCTCGGCCTTTAAAAAACAATGGGATGAGTTTGTAAAAAAAATGGATGCGCTGGGCAAACGAATCAATGACGCACAGTCCGAATTTGAAGCGCTCCTGGGCACGCGCCGTCGTCAGTTGGAAATCCCGCTGAGCAAATTGGACGGCTGGCGACAACAACGGGGCCTGGCTGCCGCCGATTCGTTAATGGATGACAACACGCCTTCACCTCCTGCCCTATCGCCTGCAGAAAAGCCCGGTGGGCTGAAAAACGATTAGGTCCTGAATGGAAATAAAAAACCGCCGGCTGATGTTATATCCGTCAAAATTAAGACTAACTCAATCAAGGAGCAGATAAACATGGTTAAAGGGCTTGTAACGGCATTTGCCGTATTGACTCTAACCACAGCACGGGGAGCGGATGAATATACTATAGACGCAGCGCATACCCAGGTAGGTTTTAGCGTGAAACATATGGTTATAGCCACTGTGCGTGGTTATTTTAGAGAATTTTCGGGTACGGTTTTCTACGATGAAAAGGATATTGCCAAATCAACCATTTCCGGCAAAATCAAGGTGAGCAGCATCAATACAGATAACGAGAAAAGAGATGAACATTTGCGCAGCGCAGACTTTTTCAACGCGGAACAGTATCCGGATATCACCTATGTAAGTAAAAAAATCGTCAAACAGGATAAGGGTCTTGCGGCCATCGGCGATTTAACCATACGCGGGGTGACCAAAGAGATCCGACTGGATTTTTCCGTCACCGGCAAGATCACGGATCCCTGGGGCAATGAACGCGTGGGCGTGGAAGCGAGTGGTAAAATCAACCGCCAGGATTTTGGCGTGTCCTGGAGCAAAACGATGGACAACGGCGGTTTGGTCGTCAGCGACGAGGTCAAACTCGAGTTGTTCGGAGAGTTTGTCAAAAAGAAATAAAAGGCCAAGGCCGCTCCTCGTGAGAGCGGCCTTTTTTTCAACTGTTTTTATACAGGCACCAAAGTTCTGTTAAATTCGCTTCCAGGGCCGGCGCCAACTTGTTCACATCGTCGGTCACCTCTGGTTCGTTTTTTAACACCACATACGGCACCTGGTGCTGTTTGATGGATATATGAGTTTTATTGGAGCGACTCACTTCCTGCCAGTCCACGTTCTTGTACAGTCTTTCCAGCTTGGCGTCCGGCAAACCGTGTTCCAGAATGCTGTCCGGTTTGTTTGGATTAAAGCGCCGCCGGTTTTTACGCAAAGATTCCTCATAACATACATCAATATAAAGTATAGCCGCGCGCTGCAGGATGGCATCCGACAGGTGCGGGAAGGCAGAGGCATAGCCGCCATGTTCGGTCCCGCGCGAAAACTCTATCAGTGTTGTATATTCATTATGATAGCTAATGTGATCGCGTAATTTCTTCTGGTAATCCATATTCATTCGTTCAATGAGCAGATTCCATTGATACTCGAATAAAAAATAACCGTCGTTATCTGAATGCATTCTTGGTTTTTTCATTATTTTTTCCAGGATGGCATCCTCTTCAAACCAGGTCCAGAGCATGGGAAAATCATCAATCTCATCCATGAGTCCGACGTGAAATCGTTCACTTCGTTCAATGGCCGGTGTTTTTTTCAGGAAATCGATCACCTCTGACTTGCCCGAGGCCGGGCGTCCCAATAAAATCAAAATGTCAAAATGGTTGCGCGACATGGTCACTCCTGTTGTTATCAATGTCCGGTTCGTTTCGCTTGCGGGAAAGCGTGCCAAATTTTTATGGATAAAACCAGTCCGATTACGGCAAACGGGATGAGAAAGGGCGGCCAATAGGACCAATTCAAAGAGGTGAGAAAACCCAGACTCATGGATTGTATGCCGGTTCCCAGATAAACAAATCCGTCGATCAAACCGACGGCGGTAGCTGCGGCCCTACGTCCGCCGAAATCCATGGTCGACGTGCCGGAAAGCATGCCATGCACGCCGATGACGCACAAGGACATAAACACCACGATAAAACCGAGTGTGAGAGCACGCGCATTGACAGGCGCGCCCCGGACCTGACCGAGATTTTTGATCTGGATTTGTCGTTTTTCGTTTTTATTTTGATACGCATTGAATTTTTCATACTCGGCAACCACCAGATCGCCGATTTTGCCGGCTAACATCTTTTTCTCATCCGAACAGGTTATCTGCCAGGCGCCGGAATCCGGCGTCAGGGCCACCGTATATCCGTTTTCCTCCAGTTTGCTGCGCACCAGTCCGGCATGAATGTTTTGACCGGCGTACCGCTCCAACTGTTTCGGCGACATCACAAAGGTCATACTGTTTTTGATCGATTGGTTGGTTTTCACGACAAAAGGCCACATCATCACAGCGCAGAGCAACATGAGAGCATACAACAATGCGGCCACCGGGCCGCGACGAGAAGCAAATATTTTGTCCGACACCCAGCCGGCAACCATGCCTCCCAAAACCCCGGCCAGCATCAGCAATAATCCCCAATGCTTGTTGATGAAAAAGTCGGCGCCATAACCCATATCGCTGGAAAAGATCAAATACCAATGCATGATGCCGTTGCGCAACACGCCGGAACATAATTCGATAAAAGCGATGGTTAAAAGAATTTTGTTGGTGAGCACGCGTTTGATAATTTCACGGACCTTGAAAGGTCGCTCCGCCTCTGCGCTGCCGGCGTCCCCGGTGTCAAAGTCGCTGAATCCAGCTTCAGACGGTTTCTCTCGCAGAATGAAAACATTTAATAACAGAAAAAAACCGAGAATAACCGCCGGCACGAAAAACACCCACCAGGTCTGATCAATGCTCGATCCTTCCACAGCCAGCAGGGCGCGCAGCATGTGCTGGAACCAGTTCAGACTCTTGGGATTTGCGGCAGTTGCATCGACAATTAGTTGTCCCCAATCAAACGCAAAATACAGGCCGAGGGAGATGAGAATGCCAAAGATGCCCCCAAACACGCCGCGCTCACGAATGTGAAACCAATTGGCATTGACCTTGACAATCGCCACTGCGCCAAAACTTTGAAAGTACATATTCAGACTGTAGATGACGGAGAACCAGAACACCAGATTAAAATGCACGCCTGAGGCAAGCAATTGCCAGGTCATGAATCCCATCAGCAGATTCATCACGCCGGCCCCGCCGGCGCTGATCAACATGGCCCGTTTGCCGCCGATGCGATCGGTCAATGGTCCGTTCAATAAAAAAGCAAAAGCATAGGTCAAAGTGCCGGCGCCAAAGATCGCGCCGAAATCAGCCTTGCTCATCAGCTCGCCCAGAGCGTTCTTGGAAACGGTCAGGTTGTAACGGGCCATGTATAGAAAGGCATAAGTCAAACCCAGAGGAAACCAGTTGATAAATCGTCGCCAACGAAATGCACGGCTGTGTTGCGGTCGAGTATCTATTGCGGTCATGGGGGCGTCACCTTTAATGAACGAGAAAAACCAGGATTGGCATTAAATAAGAATTAAACAGAGCGATATGCGCCGGACAAACATTCTTGCGATGGTTTGAACCCTTCAAGGATATGCAATCGCTCCATTCAGGTCAGATAAATATAATCAAAAGAGAATTACCATTCAATACTTTATAAAAACCGTTTGGTCATTTCACCATTTTTATGGTTAGGTGACAAAAATTTATGTCACTTTTTTTGCCGAAAGTATTATGTTGTAAAAATCTGCCTGACGCTAATACTGTAATTAATTAATTATAATATAATTAAATATTATATATATTTTACTGATTTTATTTTTTGACTGGTACAATTTTTGCAATATCATTGACCAGAAACATTCCCTGGACTGTTGGCGGGAAAAGTATGTCAAAAGCACAGCTAACGTTGATTTAATTGCGCACGAGTCCGATAATGATTGCTGTGCAGATTGAGCAACCAATTTTTAAGCGTCACAATAGAAACCTAACTATAGGCCAAAGGAGCAGCACATGAAAAAAATAGTGCACGGAACCACACTGCTATGTTTGCTGGCTTTTTCCGTTTTTGCGCAGTTTGCCATTAAAAATTCCTCAAACTCGACCCTGATGACGATAAACAGCGTGGGTAAGACAGCGATCATGGGTTTATCCGGTCCGGAGGAGGTCGCTATTCTTGCCGCGGACGGCACAGGAAAATTGCAGCGCGTTTTAGGCACCACCTCGGCGACATCGCTTACGGTTTTTGTGCCGGATCATCGTCTGTTGTTCAAAGAAAAAAGTTATTTCACTGACAGCGTAGGCGTTGAAACGCTGACCAACGTACCAGAGGGCGCCACGCATGCTTTGCTGCGCGGCCATGTCTTGATTCGCAGCGTTGCCCTGGAGCCATCGGGAACCAGTGACGCCGACCTGAACGCAGTGGGGCGATTCTACCTCGGCTTACCGATGACCGAGGCGAATCTCGAACAATCCCAATACATGTTGTTATCGGTCAATGCCAGTCATCACCTCAGGTATCAGTCGGAAAATTACCCCTGTCCGCCATCCGGTCTTCCAGTGATTAGCCGTCAATACCATGATTTGTTCGGCAACACAATTCAGCAGAACGCGGCTGAGACAGTGACGCCCCTCTATCCGGTGGCCGGCACCAATACCGCACAATTCATGCGTTCTCTGCAAGCTGTGCGCAAATTGAATACAGCGGATTTCAGGTATAGTCTGTGGTTGGAGGGATTTTACGTCAAATTGTCCAGCTTAATTCCAAATCCCAACTAGGCCTTGACGCCATCATTACAATGTTGTCGATTTTCACAGACGGACGGATGTAAACGACATGTTGAATTATTAAATTTGGAGTTCATAATGGCTAATCGAAAACTGATCTTTGTTCTCTTTGCAGCATTGACTGTCTCTGCGGCGCCTGCGCAAACAGTAATCAAAAGCTCCAGCAGCACATTGATGAATATCGAACCCAACGGTGAAACCCGGATCACGGATTTGCGTTACACGCCGCAGGCCGGACAAAACGGCACAGACACGGCTTTGGTTTTACTGGATGGAACCGGTTTGCTTTTACGGAGCACCAAACTCTCCACCACCGACGGATTATACGATCTGTTCAATGCCCTGCCCATTGAAAACAACGTGGTCACCATCGCACGAACCAAAGACGATAATAATATTGCCGACTTTGGCAGTAATCTCGAAACTTTAACCAGCGTACCGTTCTATGCGACCCATGCTTTGTTGCGCGTAAGGGTGCAAACGCATACGGAACGGTCTCTCCTGGGCACCCTATCCACCGGCGTCAGGGTTTATATGGCGGATTATCCGCAGACCTGGGGCGATAACCAGCTGGTCACTTATATCCGCGGCAATATGGTCCGTCGCAGCGTCAATAATACAACCGAGCAATATGGCGCGTTCGAGGCGGAGGACGGCGTCCTGTATGCAGTGCCGCTGAGACCATCCGGCAGCAATGCTGCTTTTGCTTACTGGGTCGATGTGGTGGACGCTGCCGTAAATTATGAATTTGTTTATTTACGCGTTGATCTGTTGGGCTATTATGCTCCGGTGCGTGCTTTGTTAAAAAATTAGCTCATCATCTCAAGCTTTCTGCAAAAATTTCCATTTGAGACAAGTCAACATAAATATAAAAAGGAAGGCTGCACAATGAACCTATATCGAACACGAATCTGCCTGTTTTGCTTCTTGTTTATAATGCTTGCAGTCCTGCAACCGGTATCGGCGCAGTGGCTGTTAAAAAACAGCAGTCAATCCAATTTGATGTCCATAACTCATCAGGGCGAAGCCACAATCACCAATTTGAAGGATCCGGCCGGCGGCCAGATCCATAGTCTGATTGCTGTTGAAGATGTGGGAAAACTGTTGCGGTCCGGCAAACTCAATTCCGAATCCGATTTGACCTTTTTTGTTCCCAACCGTCAATTGCTTGCCGAGGTAATATATATTGACCGTTACGAAAATCCTGATATAGTCAACAGCAACTATGACACCTATTTATCTTCACCGGCATCTATTACGGTCCCTGCCGGCGCCACCCACATCCTGTTGCGCAGCCAGGTAGAAGTTCATATGAAAACAATAGAGTACGAGTCGCAGGTCCATTATCAGGGAGGAGTGGCGCTTTATATTGGACCGCCACCGCCGAATTACAACCCGGGTTGGGAAGATGCTTTTACGATTGATGAAAACTCGGCCACTCATGTCGACATCGGCGAGTTGCAGATCATTCGCCAGGAATTAGTTTCCACGCCTTGCAGTCATCTGTTCAGTTATAAAGACCGCTTCGGCACGAAAAGGTATCACGCCACAGAGAGTCGGGTGTTTCCTATTAACCTGGTGGACAACAACACTCGATTCACTTTTACTTATTTAAATCATCTATCCGACTGGGGCGGCGATGGCAGCACGTATGCCAGCGAACTGAACTATGTAGCTGATAAATTCTGGCTGGAAGGTTTTTACGTGAGTTTGAATTCGCTGCTGGCGCAGGAAGGCAACTGACAGCGCAGGATAAATCCTCTTTGTACAGCCTTGCGAAGGTTGGCAACCTTCGCAAGGTTGCCTTTTGAGCCTATCTCACTCAATCCTGGATTTTTCAAAAAAGTTCCATCAGTACCGACAAAGCCTGTGTACCCCTAGCAGGATTTGAACCTGCGACCAAAGGTTTAGGAAACCTCTGCTCTATCCAGCTGAGCTATAGGGGCATGAAAATTAAATTTAGTAAAAATTATCAGCACATTCAACATAATTATTGGCAGGCCACTCCAGCCCGGCAAAAATAAGTCCGCCAAACAGTTCAATTCTATGCCGGTTTTTCCGCCAGCAAAAATCGTCCCAAAGAACAGTGCCACCAGTTCCCAACCTATTTCTGTACCACCAGTTTTTTCATCACCGTTTGTCCATTCAAGCGCAATCGGCACAGATAAACCCCACTGGCCAACGCGCCGGTCTGCCAAACCTGTTCATGAAGCCCTGCTGTCTGCCACCCGTTTCTGATGTCAGCTATACTTTGTCCGCGGATGTTTAACAGTTCGATGGCTACCGGGCCGGGCTGGTCAAGGGCATAAGAGATGGTCACCGCACTGTTGCTGGGATTGGGATAAAGTCGGAGCGGCAACGGATGATCCGCCGCACCCTGCAAAACACGTGTGGGTTTGCGCAGAATTTGCAGAGAATGTTTGCCGGAGTCCACATAAACCCGAACCCAGTGTTCACCGGCGTCAAGCGCCGGAAAGATCGTTCCATCGATGCAAAGATAAGCGATGTTGGCCTCATAAAAAGTGACCTGGGTTCCCGGCGAAAGCAGCCAGCCCCGATCCCCGCTCACGTGAATCGTGATATTCTTGTCAGCAGCCACCCCTCTTCGCTCATAACCACGCTGCTCAAACACGGTCCCACTGCAGAGAAAATAGGATTCAATTTGTTTATCAGCTTCACGCCAGATGGCCGTGCGACCGCTGAGTGAAACCGAGCCGTAGGCCACGGTGCGGTTTACTGCCGGGAGAAAGATATAATCAATGCGACCTTGTCCATGATCCACTTTTGCGCCGCCGGCATCAACTGGTTGCAAGCGCGTCATAGTTGCAGGAGTGTGCCGGTAATCGGCAGGAAAAAATATCGTACCGAGATTCGCCTGTCCTTCATGAAGCGAATAAGTTGCATGCAGATATTTGCCAAGAAATCGGCTGCAAGACTCATAGGAGGCCAAATAACCGCTGCGAATTTCACTGCTGTCCGGTCTGACGATAGGCAAAAGATCGACGCCGACATTGATGCCCCCGTAATCGCAGCCTTGCACAGGCCAGCGATAGACGTCCAGCAAGCGTTGTGGATCCGCCGCAGAGTTGGGATGCCAGATTAGATTCACTTTGGTCGGGACACTCCATGAAAAGAAGGGCTGCACCTCATCGGTGACCATAAAATAACCGTGCGTCTTGCCTGGAACCGGGCGCAGGAAAAACAGGTTGCGAAAATGCTGCGCCACGGTCAGTGTATTGCCGGATTTGCCTCTGGCATATTGCCAATCGCCCTCCAACAGCGACTCGGTGATGCCGCCGCCATGCTTGGTCATATGGTTGCGGCTATCCAACAGGAGTGTGTTGGACGACTCGGCGGTTTTGTTGATCCAGGTCCAGGTCAACGGATCCGGTTGGCCGCTGCCGTCATACCCGGAATTGCGCAAAAGATGGGCATTATAGCCGGCGATATGAACGGCATTGACGTCAAAATGATTATGGCTGTTGCCGCTGGTGTGGATGTTCCATAAAGCGCCGGCCAACGCGTTACTGGAATCAGAATCCTGCAACAGCCAGGCGCCGCCATTGGCAAAAATCCGGCTGTTTGGCCTTGACGCTGCCTGCGGGACGGAATCACAAAGCAGGAAATGCAGCAGCCGGCCCTTGATCGCCTGATCTGATAGAGCGCCCAATCGCCACCGGGCGTATTCACCGGCCAACGTCGAAAAACGAGGTGCCCGCAGCGCAGAAACCGCCCAGTGGTCCAGATCCTTGGTTGGCGGCGTATCGCCGAATGTGTAACTGCGGTTGAACGGCGTGACCAGGTAGCCGAAAATCCATTCGTACAAATTCCGCAGTTTGGCATTGCTGTAAAATTCAGCATAGCCCTGATATTCGCAGATGTCCATAAACATTTTTTTCTGCAGACGATCGTCCATGAACAACCGGCTGTACGCATAGCCCGGGCCTGTGCCATAGACGCCGTTATCGGAGGTAAGACTCAAAACATAATCTCTATACAAATTTTTATAGGATACGAACAGAGCTGTTTTGCCATTATGGTACAGCTCTCTCATGCCTTTTATGCTGTATTCGCTCTCCATCCAGGAATGCACGTGCTGTCCGGCGATCAAGTCACAGTCCTCTTCCATGGCCTGCCGCTTTTCAATCGCAAGAGCGTTATACAAAATATCCAAAAGCAAATAAGTCATAAAAACGGCGTGTGCCGGAGTTACATTATATTCGTGCCCGGTTTTTGTTCCCTTTTCAATACGGATGTCGCGCATGGCCGGCAGCAATTGTGTTTCGGCTTTATGCAGGCAGGTCGAGCGGGAATCCGGATCCAAAATATAGGCCAGAGCGCAGGCGCCGGCGATCTCATGAACGCGCATGCATCTGGCGATAAAGGAATCGCCGGCTCTATAATTCAGAGTTCCGGCATCTACGATGGCCTTGCGTTTCATTTCCGACCATGGCCAGTTTTGGGCACGGGCCTGCAACAAACCATAATCCGACTCGCGCACGATCATATGCGGATGGGTCACAGCCTCCAGAGATGAGAAAACCAGTATTTGGACAAGAAATACTTTACAGAGCGATCGAGCCATAGAACCTAACTCTATTCTATCAGGATGGTAAAGCGTTAGGATTGATGTTGGCAAAACAATTGCAACAGTAATATAAGCGCCACTTTTTCCAGGAACAAATGATTTATTGCATACGGAAACATAACCCATTTAAATGAGCAGGAGGCGGCTGCTACCGCCGATAGTCGCCGCTGGGAAGCGGCTACAATATACACACAAAAACGCGGGGCGTTCGGTCACATGGCCTGCTTTATAAATTAACCAAGGCCAAATCGCAAACAAAAAAACTTAAACTTTTTGCACACTCGCGCGTTTAATATATGAACTGGATCTCAAAAAAGCGGTAGGCGTTATGAAAGTAAAGTTACGTGTATGGGTCGTTTCTTTATTGGTCGTTTTATTCGCCGGTTGCGGCAAGGAAGAAATCACCAGCCCCATGGCTCCCAATGTCATGGTCATCGACGGCGCCAATGACGACTGGCAGGGTGCGCTGCAATATTATGAAAAACAAAAAGCAGCTCTCGGATCGTTTCACGACAATGACTATTTCTACCTGTGCCTGCTTACGACTGATCGCAACTTGCAGATGCGGATTATGCACACAGGTTTGACCGTCTGGCTGCAACCCAGGCAGGGTAAAAAGGAAAAACTGGGTATACACTATCCCGTCAGCAATACGAAAAAGGGTCGACCGGAGATAAACCGTAACGTCGGTCGCGATCCAGGCTTGGATTTGGACAGTGGTATGTCACCCGGCTTTATGATGATGTGGGCCAGCGACCTTGAACTGCTGAATAAGGACAAGAAAATCCTGCGACGGGAGCCGGCGGTCAATTTTAAAGACATCAAAGCAGCCCTTCGTAATCAGGAAGGAACCCTGGTCTATGAACTGGCGGTACCCTTGCAGCAGAATGAAAAGCACCCGTACGCCATCGGCGCCAAACCGGACCAAGAGATCGAGCTGTCTTTAGAAATCGCCACGCCAAACATGGGCAGTGGTGACCGGCCAACAGGTCATGAAGGCGGCATGGATGGCGGTGGACCGGGCGGGCCAGACGGCGGCATGGGCCAGGGACCTGATGCCGGCATGAGCGGTGGTTCGGAAGGCGGAATGGCAGGCGGACGTCGCGGCGGCATGGGGGGCGGCAGACCGGGCGGCCATGGCAGACCTCGCGGCGGCATGGGGGGCGGTCCCATGGAGAGCACACAAAAGCTAAAGCTGGAGATGGTGGTGCGTTTGCTGCCCTGAAAGGAAAGCGTTTAATAAATACCGGCCAATAGCATTGCCGCTGGTAAAATTTGTTCATGGACCGCATTCCCAAAGCCTGAGGATGCGGTTTTTATTTAACGGACAGCGGGGTACAGACAGCTGCGTAAACTGCGCCGGGCATTCAAAAAAATGTTATATCACCTTGACAATGGCGCCGCCCGGTTGTATATTATCAATAATGATTCCTACTAAGATAGTACATAAGACTGCCGCGTACAGATACAGCAGACAACGGGAGCAGCTGTTCGTTTTGCTGCGCGAAACCAAGTCGCACCCCACTGCGGATTGGCTTTTTCAACAGCTTAAAAAAGAGTTCCCCAGGCTTTCTCTGGGCACTGTGTATCGCAATCTCACGGTGCTTATCAAGCAGGGGCTGGTGAAAAAAATTCACTACGGCAGCACCTTTGACCGCTTTGAGGCCAATTTGCAGCCGCACAGTCATTTAATCTGTGAAAAATGCGGTAAAATTGCGGACATCGATTTGCCGCGAACACGGAATTTAACCCGTCTGGCCGCTGCCAAGACCGATTTCGCCGCATCGTGGTGTAAAATCGATTTTTTCGGATTGTGCGGCCGGTGCAGAAAAACGAAGTAATTTTTTTGTCATTAACTAATAATTATTCCGATTAGCAATTATGCCCTTCACCCAAACCCTGATGGAGGATTCAACCATGGCTGATGAAAAGAAAAAACTCACCACCAACGCAGGCGCCCCGGTGCCGGACAATCAAAATGTGCTGACCGCCGGACCACGCGGCCCCATGCTGCTGCAGGATGTCTGGTTTTTGGAAAAGCTGGCTCATTTCGACCGCGAGGTTATACCGGAACGGCGCATGCACGCCAAAGGCTCCGGCGCCTACGGCGTGTTTACCGTTACCCATGACATCACGCGTTACACCAAGGCCAAAATCTTTTCCCAGATCGGCAAAAAGACCGAGCTGTTTGTCCGCTTTTCCACGGTGGCGGGCGAACGCGGCGCAGCGGACGCGGAACGCGACATCCGCGGCTTTGCCGTTAAATTCTACACCGAAGAGGGCAACTGGGATCTGGTGGGCAACAATACGCCGGTCTTCTTTTTACGCGATCCATTGAAATTCCCGGATCTGAATCACGCCGTTAAACGGGATCCACGCACCAACCTGCGCAGTGCGCGCAACAACTGGGACTTTTGGACATCCCTGCCCGAAGCCTTGCATCAGGTCACCATTACCATGAGCGACCGCGGCATACCGGCCAGCTATCGTCATATGCACGGTTTCGGCAGCCATACGTTCAGCTTGCTCAACGATAAAAACGAGCGGCGCTGGGTTAAATTTCATCTGGTCTGCCAGCAGGGAATCAAGAATCTGACCGATGAAGAGGCGGAAAAGATGGTTGGCAAATGCCGTGAAAGTCATCAGAGAGACTTGTATGAGGCTATTGAGAAAAAAGATTTTCCCAGATGGAAAATGTTCATTCAGGTTATGGAAGAAAAGGACGCGGCCCAATGTCCCTATAATCCGTTTGATCTGACCAAGGTGTGGTATCACAAAGATTATCCGCTGATCGAAGTGGGCGTGCTTGAATTGAATCGCAATCCGGAAAACTATTTTGCCGAAGTGGAACAATCGGCCTTTAATCCGGCCAACGTGGCGCCTGGCATCGGTTTTTCGCCGGACAAAATGCTGCAGGGCCGTCTGTTCTCCTATGGCGATGCGCAGCGTTACCGGCTGGGCGTCAATCATCATCTGATCCCGGTGAATGCGGCCCGTTGTCCGGTGCACAGCTATCACCGCGACGGCGCCATGCGGGTGGACGGCAATCATGGCAGCACCCTCGGCTATGAACCCAACAGCTATGGGGAATGGCAACAGCAACCGCAATTTGCCGAGCCGGCTCTGGAAATATCAAGCCCGGCGGATCACTGGAACCACCGCATGGACGACGACTATTTCACGCAACCCGGCCTGCTCTTTCGTCTTATGACTCCGCAGCAGCAACAGGCCCTGTTCGGCAACACCGCCCGAGCCATGGGCGATGCACCCCGTGAGATTAAAATCCGGCACATCGGCAATTGCTATAAAGCGGATCCGGCCTATGGCGAAGGCGTGGCCAGGGCATTAGGCATACCGATGAGCGAAGTTGAAAAATAGGAACTGAAGCGTAGAATTCACTTCGTACCTTGCGAAGGTTTGCAACCTTCGCAAGGTTGAAGCTTGTCATGAATTGGAATAATTTCCGCTGCCTGTAGGTTACTAGTACAAAATTAAAAGGAGATTGTATGGAAACAAAAAACGAAGCACCTGTTGCAGTCATGCCGCGAATCGGCGACAAAGCGCCCGCTTTCAAGGCGGTTACCACCCAGGGCGAGATCAACTTTCCCGATCAGTATGCCGGTCACTGGGTGATTTTATTCAGTCATCCTGCGGATTTTACGCCCGTGTGCACGTCCGAATTCATGACCTTTGCCGCCCTGGAAAGTCAATTCGAAAAAGCGAATTGCAAGCTGGTGGGATTGTCTGTGGACGGTCTATACAGCCACATTGCCTGGCTGCGCACCATTAAGGAGAAAATCGAATACAAAGGCATGAAGAATGTGGAAGTCAAATTCCCATTGATCGAAGACATCACCATGGAGGTAGCGAAAAAATACGGCATGATCCAGCCTGGCGAGAGCAGCACCAAAGCGGTGCGCGCCGTTTTCGTTATCGATCCCAAAGGCGTCATTCGCACCATTATCTATTATCCTTTGAGCCTGGGCCGGAATTTCGATGAACTGTATCGCGTGCTTGTGGCATTGCAAACCGCCGATGCTTTTAGCGTAGCAACACCGGCAGACTGGCGACCCGGCGATGACGTGATCGTGCCACCGGCCGGCTCTTGCGGCGTGGCCAAAGATCGCATGGAAGGCAAAGAGGATATGAAATGCTATGACTGGTTCTTCTGCACCAAAAAGCTAGATAAAGAAAAGGTGCTGACGACGATTCTTAAAAAATAATTGCTCTTCTTTAGAGTCCGCCATCAAAACCACGAATTTCACCAATTTCGCTAATGTGATAGTTGCAACCTTTTGAAAATCAACTGGTGAATATTCGTGGAATTCGTGGTTGATGCATTTTAAACGCGGCTCTAATGCCAAAACTCTCCAGCGGATTTCTTGCGTCTTTTCAAAACCGACTGCCCAGAGTCACATACACACAGGTCTGTTTTCTTTTATTTTCAGCCAGGGCGTTATCGCCCCGACTGACAACGACCTCAATAGGTCCAACCGGCGATAACAACAGCATGCCAAGACCGGCGCCCAACAACGGTCGGTCCACCTCATAGCCATCACGAAATTGATATTGCACATTAAAGGCGGTGTTGACCATTAATTTGAAAAAAATATCCTTGCGATGTTCATAGCGATAGTCGAGTCGGAGTATGGATAAGCGGGAGGCGAACAACTGGTCGTACTGCATGCCGACATAGAAATGCGGCCGGCCTTGATTAAAGAATTTATAAATGGGCGTGTTCGTCGAGCTTTGTCCATGAAAAGCATAACCGCGCAGGGTATGACGACGACCGAACGACTTGAAGATATCCAGGGCGCCGCATGTTTGGTGATAGACGACGTCGGTTTTTAATTCTTTCAGACTGAAAACCTGGTTTAGAGAAAGATTAAATCCTGCTCTCGGCACAAACACCTGATCGAGACGATCGATAGTGAGATGAGCTTCAATTCTGCGCAAGCGATCATGCCAGGAAGGGAAAATTTCCGGATCCGGCATGGCGACGTTGGGCGTTACGTTCATTTTTTCCTGTTGATATTCGACGGCAGCGTTCCAGGATTTGCCCACAACCCATCCGATGCCGAGCCCATAGCCCCAGGCGCGATCAGGGTACTCGGCGATCTTGCGGCCCTGATCATCGAATATATCCATGGGAATGTCTTTATAAAATAGATGGAAAAAGGGGTACACCGGCGTGTTGAGCGCGCGCGACGGATAGGAGGCGCGAAACGAGAACTGCGTCAGACCGGCAAACTGGATCTCATTTTCAATACGCATTCCCGGAACGAACAGGTTGGTGGCTTGCACGCTCAACGCCGCCACCAGCTTGTGATGATCGTCGTAGCGCAATCCCACCCGCAGTTTACGCAATGGCTTTTCTTTAATATGAAAGGTCAAATCCACATGGTCGCTGTCTACCGGCGTGATTTCATAATTGAAAAGTTCGAAATAGCCCAGGCCGTAAAGGTCCATAATGCGTCGGTTCAGTTGCGCGGTGTTTAATCTTTGCCCGGGCTGCAACCCCAACAGGCGATAGATGAAAAGGAAGGGCAACCGTTTGTTGTCGACAATCTGGATGCCGCGCACGACCGGTTTTAATCGGTCTTGCAGGCGATTGCTGCTGCTCTTCAGTTGGGCCATGTTCTCCAGTCGATACAGGCCGTATTTTCCCTTTAACGCCGCTATTGATTGCAGAGAACGGCGTGCAGCCGTATCGCCATTGGACAATATTTTTGCTATTTTATACGGATAAAAATCCGCAGCCGAATAACCGGAAATATCCGGATGAATGTACAAATCCGCCAGCTCGACATTTTTCTTCCAACGCTCGGCGCCCACCAGCGAAACGGTTTGTTCCAACACCGTTAGAGCAGAGGTTAATTGATCGGCACGCAGCAATGGACTCTGCACATCGACGGCAATGACGATTTGCGCACCCATGGCCTTCACCACATCGGTAGGCAGATTATTGACCATACCTCCGTCCACCAGCAAGGAATCGCCCCATTCTACCGGACTGAACACCGTAGGGATGGACATGGTGGCGCGAATGGCTTTGGCCAGGGAACCACGGTGCAACACCACTTCGTTGCCGGTGATGAGATCAACCGCCACACAGCGGAAGGGAACAGGCAATTGCTCAAAGTGCTGAATCTGATCAAACGGAAACAAAAGTTCGGATAGCAGCAATGAGACCTTTTGGCCAAAGACCAGACCGCTGGGTGGTACCGGTTTAAAGCCGTGCAAACCGAATTCGATCTGATACCGGCCGGTTTGCACTTTTTGAAAATAGGGCAAATCAGGGCGCGGCGGCGTGTCGGTAAAGATCTCCTCCCAATCGTCGCGTCGCGCCAATTTTTCCAGATCCGCTCCGCTGTATCCCAGCGCGTACAGACCGCCGAGGATGCCGCCCATGCTGGTGCCGGCAATATAATCCACCGGGATTTGCAGCGAGTCCAACAACTTTAACGTGCCGATATGGGCAAATCCTTTGGCGCCGCCGCCGGACAACACCAATCCGACCCTGGGACGAGCCGGCAGGCTGAAGGTCTGCGATGCAGCCTGCAGAACAAACAGGAGTACACTAGTTAGAAAAAATCGGCATTTCATCGAAATGATCCAGGTATCGTTAAGCAATTGCGGGATCAACATAAAATCCGTGTAATCTACATCATTATGAACATTTTATCAATAAAATTCATTTAAATCGATGCAAAATTCAAACCGCACAGAGCGGAAGCGGTTTTTTAGCAAAAAGAACAAAATCGGACTGGCACGTGGCACTCTTTTTTTTTGTTGCGAACAACCATCTTTACCGGTATATTAAGATTATCAATTTTTCGAAAATTTCAATTGTCCTTATTGACTTGAGGAGTTCAAACCATGCGTTGGTTAATATTTTTTCTTGTGGCGTTGATGAGCGCTGCGTGGGCCGAATTCGAGACCGATGTGATCAAGAGCGATAGCGGCGACATCCGCATCACCTGTATCGGCCACGGCACGCTTATGCTGGAATTCAGCGGCAAGATTATTCACATCGATCCGGTGGGTGCTTATGCCGATTATGCTCAACTGCCCAAAGCGGATCTCATTCTGGTCACTCATGAACATGGCGACCATCTCGACAGCCGGGCTATAGCGGCCATAAAAAAAGAAACTACCCAAATCGTGTACACGAGCAAATGTGCGGATAAAGTGCCGGGCGGCATCATTCTTCAAAACGGCGAAAAAAAGACCATTTCCGGCATGGTAATTGAGGCGGTTCCGGCGTATAATATCGAGCACAAACGCGAAAACGGTTCGCCCTATCATCCCAAAGGCAGCGGCAACGGGTACGTTCTCTACCTGGGCGATAAAAAAATCTATATTGCGGGCGACACAGAATGGATTCCGGAAATGAAAAATCTGCAGGACATCGACGTCGCCTTTTTGCCCATGAATCTGCCGTATACCATGACGCCGGAGATGACCGCGGCGGCTGCGGCCATGTTCAAACCTAAAATTCTTTATCCGTACCACTATGGCAATACCGATGTCGCCAGACTGCAAAAATTACTGGCTGATGAAAAAAATATCGAGATACGCATTCGCAAGTTAAACTGATGATACAGGAGAAGGTATGTCCAAATTGAGCATTAAGGCGGCCACAGCGTGCCGTTTCGATCAGATATCGTTGGGAGAAGTCATGTTGCGCCTGGATCCGGGCGACAGCCGCATTCGCACCTGCCGCACGCTGCAGGTGTGGGAAGGCGGCGGCGAGTACAATGTTGCCCGCGGACTGCGCAAATGTTTTGGTCTGCGCACGGCGGTGGTCACCGCTTTTGCCGACAATGAGGTGGGCCGATTGGTGGAAGACTTTATCATGCAAGGCGGCGTGGATGTATCGCTGATTAAATGGCTGCCCTATGACGGCGTCGGCCGCCAGACGCGCAACGGTCTCAATTTTACCGAGCGCGGATTCGGTTTACGCGGCGCTGTGGGCGTTTCGGACCGCGGGCATACCGCCGTCAGCCAACTCAAAGCAGGCGATATTGATTGGGAAACGATTTTCGGCAAATGGGGCAGCCGCTGGTTTCATACCGGCGGCATCTACGCCGCTTTGTCTGAAACAACGCCGGCTGTAATAGAAGAGGCCATGACCGCAGCAAAAAAACACGGCGTGATCGTTTCCTATGATCTGAACTATCGGCCATCGCTGTGGAAAGCCATAGGCGGCAAGGCCAAGGCGCAACAAGTCAACAAACAGCTGGCGCCGTTTGTGGATGTGATGATCGGCAACGAGGAGGACTTTACCGCCTCCCTGGGTCTGGAGGTTGAGGGCGTTGATGAAAATCTCACCCAATTACAGACCGCCGGATTTAAAAAAATGATCGAAAAAGCGGTGCAGATCTATCCCAATTTTAAAGTGGTGGCTACCACCTTGCGCACCGTTAAATCCGCTTCCGTTAATGACTGGGGCGCCATTTGTTGGTCCGACGGCGTTTTTTATGAATCCATCTATCGTGAAAATGTCGAGATTTTCGACCGTGTCGGGGGCGGCGACAGTTTTGCGTCCGGGTTGATCTATGGTTTTCTTTCCGGCATGGGTGCGGAAAAAGCGGTCAATTACGGCGCAGCTCATGGCGCCCTGGCCATGACCACGCCGGGCGATACCTCCATGGCCACGCTCAAAGAGGTGGAAAAA
>CAYLWO010000025.1:27089-64703 GCA_964387285.1 uncultured Cytophagia bacterium
GGCCATGACCACGCCGGGCGATACCTCCATGGCCACGCTCAAAGAGGTGGAAAAACTGGTCGGCGGCGGCAGCGCGCGTGTGGATCGCTAGCCCAATTTGACATTCGCAAATGCTCCTGTTGGGATGATGAAAAAATCTGTCATTGAGATTGCATGAAGACAATTTATTGTCCATCGGTTGAATACGGGATTGATGATGACTTGTGCAAAGCCGGGAAGGTTTTGGTGTAAGCCATAAAAATTGTCTGACGTTTTGTACTAGCCTGATTAATTTCAAAAATGATGTATTCTATGTAGGAGGCGGCTGCCGCCGGCGGTCGCCGCTGGAAAGCGGCTGGTACAGTATAATATAAATACACGAGTTGTTCCTTAATTTTGAGTGTTTTATGTCTCGACCAGCTCAGATCATGAAAAACTTGCATACTGTCGCGAAAAAACAGCTTGCCGTTTCCGGCTTTATACTCTTTGTGATCTTTAGCCAAGCCGTTGCGCAAATCGGTTTACTCGCTGGTGATGCGAACAAACCACGGTTATTGGTTCTTACCGACATTGGCGCTGACAACGACGACCAACAGAGCCTGGTGAGATTGTTATTATACAACCATGCCTTTGAGATCGAGGGTTTGTTGGCAACAAGCCGGCTGCAATATGGCTATGACACAAAACCGGAATTGATCGAAAAAGTCATTGCCGCCTATGCTCAGGTTCTGCCCAATTTACAGCAACACCACCATGGCTATGCTCCAGCCGAAGCCTTACTGCAAGTCGTAAAAAGCGGTCTGGGCGATCCGACGAAAATGGGCGCTGAATGGAATTCCCAGGCTTCGCGCTGGATCGTGAAAACCGTTGAAACAAGCGATGACCGTCCTATCTGGATTTGCATTTGGGGCGGCAGCCGCGAATTGGCGCAGGCGTTATGGAGCGTGCGTGATCGGCGCAATAAAAAAGAGCTGGCTGCCTTTATTAAAAAAATCCGCGTCTTTTGCATTGAAGATCAGGATCGCTGGGGATACTGGATCAACAAAAATTTTCCCGAGCTGTTCTATATCCATGCCGGGTCCTGCGGTGATCGCTCCTGTCAGGGATTTCGCGGCCAGTACCAGACCGGCGACCAATCCACGCAAAACGCAGAGTGGGTGGAAAACAACATCCGACAGCAGCACGGCGCTCTGGCTGCGCTTTATCCTCGAAATGCCGATCGGGTCAACGGTATGAAAGAGTGCGCTACACCCTCGTTCATGTATCTTTATTTGAATGGGCTCATGCAACCGGACTACCCACAATGGGGTGGTTGGGGCGGCCGGTTTCAGCAGGATCGCGAGGGTCGCTTTGTTGATGCCATGGATAAAATCGATGCGGACCTTAACGAACGTTATGCGGTCAGCCGATGGCGACCTGCCTTTCAGCGCGATTTTCAGGCCAGGTTGGATTGGTGTCGAACCGCAGCCCGGGACAGCGCCAATCATTCGCCGCAAGTTGTGGTCAACGGCAATTCTGTTGCAGAACCGTATTATGTGAACGCCGCACCGGGCGAAAGGATACAGATTGATGCGAGCCAGTCGCAGGATCCGGATAATGACCGTCTCGACTTTTTCTGGTGGATCTATCCGGAAGCCGGCGGTTTGCAAAAGGCCCCGATCCTGGAGAACGCACAGAGTCAGATCAGCAGCCTGACATTGCCGTTGGCATGGAACGGCGCCACGGTCCATGTGATCTTGGAAGTCACGGACGACGGCCTCCCCCCTCTTACTGCCTATCGTAGAATCATCCTCAGCAAAAAAAAATAGAAAAATTCCGCATACTTTTTCGTTTTCATGCATCTAATGTTAAAAAATGAACGTATAGGAAAAAGGTATGATCACGGTCACAGCAAAAGCGCAAAAGGCTTTCAAGGAACTGGCAGCCAAAAATAATAATGATTTGCCGAACTATCGCCTGGTCACCATGGGCTATGGCTGAGGCGGTCCCCGATTGGGACTGGTTCAGGTTGAATCCAGCGCAGATAAAACGAAACACAGCATGAACATCGAGGGAGTGGAGATATTTTGGGACGATAGTATGGTGCAGATAGGCCAGATGTACGGCCGCATCACGATCGACTATATTCACCTCTTTTTTGAAGATCGGTTCCACGTCAGTTTTGCCGGTTCCTGCTGATCTTTAGCTGGAACTTGACGCTGATTCCGGCGTATTTAATAAAAAATGACCTTGCGAAGGTTAATACATTGCACCGCTGGAATCACGGAGCCTGTCTTGTCGCCGTTGTCAATCATTTTCCGCAGCCGGCTCAAGGAAATAAAAAACTATTGTCAACGCAGGTTGGATCGCATCACCTTGCTCGAGTTTTTTATTGCCTTGATCGTCTTTTTACTGCTGTTCCATCAATCGATCGAAAATGAATTACGTTCCCTGCAAGCCGACCCAAAGGCGGCGTACCCTTTTTACACGGCCTTGAATTTGCTGTTCTGGGCTGGCCTGACGGTTACCGGTGCGTATTATGGGTTCAAAAAATCCTCTGATCGACACATTTTTTTCCTGATGACCTTGCCTTTAAAAATCACCATTATTGCACGATTAAAAGCTGTTGAGCGATTGCTGCAATTAGCCATTGTTCTGCCCTTCTGGCTTTATTGGCAAATTCGCTTTCATCTGTTTTTTGCCGATTACGGTCTTTTACCGTTTATTTTGCTTTGGCAGATCGGTTTTACCGCCGCAATATGGATGTGTGGATGGTCAAGCGGTTTTATTCTCCGGAACTGGCGGGAACAGACGGCGCTATGCATCATCGGTTTGCCGCTGTGTATCAGCATGCTGGTCGGTTTGGCTGTCTGCATGTCAATACAACGACCCTGGCATCTGATTGGTGGGGCCATCCTGGCCCTGGTCCTGGCGGTGAGCGGTTTTCGAATTTATCAGGCAGCCGTACAGACCCGGCTTGTTCTGCATCCCCACACATTTTTTAATTCCAGTGCCGGTTCCCGGAGCAAAACCGTGCTTTATCGATGGGTGCGCTTATTCACGTTGCCGGCGCCGGCTCATCTGCGTCCCATGTTGATCAAGGACATGCTGTATGCCGGCCGGCGGTATCGCGGTTACGGATTATGGATGCTGGCTGCAGTCGGTGCGATGGCGACTTCCTGGATTGCACCTGCCAACGCCGCTGTCAGTCTGGACTGGCAGTTGGCGATTTTTATCGGTTCTGCCTTTTTGCTATCCAACATGACGTTCAAATTCAATGCCGTACCGGCGGAAAATTGGGCGCTGCTAAAGTCCTTACCGCTTCCTGCACGCCGGTTTTGGTGGAGTAAATTCTTTCTGGTTTTTCTGCCTTCCATGTGGTTGTGGCTGATATCCGTGGGAGTCTTTATCGCTTATCCCGGCGGCGCACCTCTTGTCTGGCTGCGCGGCATCTTTTTTTCGCTTCTAATCATCACCAGCCTGCTTTTCATACAAAACAATTTTTCTCTTTACTCGTATCCTTTTTCACAATGGGCGCAGATTTGGTATAATCTATATATCGCTACCTTGATTCTGTTTTTCACCATACTGCTGTTTCCGCCACTGGCGTTGCTGTTTGTCTTCTATGGTTTTTATGCCACCGGCCGTGTACAACGTCGTTTTAATCAATGGGAACCAACCTTATGATCCGCATCAATAATCTAGAAAAAAAGTACGGCCGCATTCAGGCCCTGCAAACCGTCACTTTACAAATCAACGACGGTGAAATACTCGGCCTGGTGGGCGCCAACGGCGCCGGTAAAAGCACTCTGATCAAATGTCTGGTGGGTCTGGTGCGACCGGACAGCGGCGAGGTGCTGCGCGACGGTCGTGTTTTTACATGGGCGGATAAAAAAGATCTGGGTTATGCGGCGGAATCGCCGTTGCTGTATGACTATCTCACCGGTTGGGAATTCCTGAAATTTGTCGGTGAAATCCGCCATATGAGCAGCCGGCTATTATCCCAACGGATCGATTACTATTTGGACCTTTTTTCCTTACAGGAGAAATCGGGCGAACTGATTGCCGATTATTCACACGGCATGCGGCAAAAAATATCCCTGGCTGCCGCGCTTTTGTCGGAACCGGCCGTTTTGCTGGTTGACGAGCCGACCAACGGCTTGGATCCGGAAAGTGTGTTCAATCTGAAAAAAGAGTTGCAACGGCTGAGCCGGCAGGGAGGCGCCGTTCTGTTTTCATCCCACATTCTGGACACGGTGGAAAAAATCTGTCCACGCGTAGCTGTACTGCATCAAGGCCGTCTGGTGGCTGACGATAACCTGGCAAGATTGCTGAAAAGCTCAGAACATCTGGAAGAAGCGTATATGGCCATGATCAAGAGCCGCTCCGCTGATAATATTCCCGACGTAAAATCCCCATAACATAGAAATCGCTGTAACGGTCGTGATGATACATGGCCTGTCGCAAGGTGCCCTCTATTTGAAAACCGGCGCGCTGATAGGCTTTGACGCCATGTTCATTTTCACAGCAGACGTGCAGTTGGATGCGATTGAGATTCAGAACGTCAAATCCATATTGGACCATCAACTGCGTGGCCTGGCCGCCATAACCTTGCGACCAAAAGGCCGGATCATATATCGCTATATAAAAAACAGCTGCCCGGCTGACATGATCGATGCGTACAAAAGCGGTTTGGCCCACTGCCGCCTGATCGCTCTGTCGGCAAATGGTAAAGAGTGCGATCTCTTTTGAATTGCACCAGGCCGTCATCTCCTGCCGCACCTGGTCCAGGGTCATGGGAGAAAAAAGAAACAGCGTTTCCCGGACAGCCTCGCTGTTTTTGCCCGCATAGACCAGATCCATATCCTGATCCTCGACCGGACGCAAATAGACTTTATCGCCTTCTAGAAATTTTATGGTTCTCATAACGCCTCGGTGTTTTACTCTTGCAGACGAAATATCTTGACTTGTGCATCGTCCAAATCAATAACTAGGAATGAATTTAAAGCGTGGATATATGCTTTAGCCGCCAAAAACACGCGGGCTAATAAAAGCCTGCTTTGGAATTCTTTTTAGCATCATCGCATACCACACCGCGGTCAACAAACAGATACAGCCGCCAAACACCATGACCAGCGCCACCCCCCATTTCTGCGCCACTGCGCCGGCAGCCAGAGCGCCTAACGGATTCATCCCCAAAAAGGTCATGGTATAAATACTCATAACCCGGCCCCTTTTGTCGTCATCCACCAGAGTCTGCACCAGAGTGTTGCCGGAAGCGAACAGCACCATTATGCCAAAACCGACTGCGCCGGCCAGGATCACGGCTGAATAGAATGAAGCGACGAGGCCAATGATTAAAAAACCGACGCCGCTGGAAACGATGGCGGCAAAAATAATCTTTGGCAAGCCATGGACACCGGTTCGGGAAGCCAAAAAAACCGCACCGATCAATGCGCCCACGCCAACACCGCCGATCAGAAAGCCCAGAGTTCGCGAGTCGCCGTGCAAAACCTCGCGCGTATAAGCCGGCATGAGCACCGTGTAAGGCAAACCAACCAGACTCATCACGGACAGAGTCAGCAAGACCACCTTGATCGCCCGATGATGACGACAATAATTCAGGCCATCGATCAGTTCATGGGAGATGCGTTTTGGCGCGGTGACGCGCGGCGCTTGCTGCGTGGTCATTATATACAACGCAATGATAATGGCCAGAAAACTGCCGGCATTCACCAGAAAACAGATGCCCTCTCCTGCCGCCGCGATCAGCATGCCGGCCAGCGAAGGACCAATGAAACGGGCGCTGTTAAACAGAAACGAATTGAGTGCAATCGCGTTGCCAAGATGCTCTTTGGAGCCCAGCATATCCAATACCAAAGCATGCCGCGCCGGCATGTCGAATGCATTGATCAATCCCAGAACACCCGCCAAAACAATCACATGCTCTACCCGCACCCAATGGGTCATCACCAGCAACGCCATGAGCAGCGCCTGCATCAGGGACAAAGTCTGAGTAACCATGACGACGCGGCGGCGATTCCAACGATCAAGAAAAACGCCGGCAATAGGCGTTAATAAAAAAGCCGGGATCTGTCCGGCAAACTCCACTGCGCCCAGTAAAAAAGTAGAATTGGAAAGACGGTAAACCAGCCAGGCAAGAGCGATCCGGTGCATCCAACTGCCGATTAGAGAAACACTCTGCCCGAAAAAAAATAAACGATAATTTCGATTTCGCAAAGCGCGAATGCTATTCTGCCAGCCCAAGCTTTTCATTCCAATCAATAACCGCTGCCAATATACGACATGTGCGAAAAAAACAAAAGTATTAAACTTTTGCCCCAGATCGATTTTTGGCATGCTTTTTGAACTATCAGAGCTGAACTGCATATGGTTTACAGCCGATAACTCTAATTAAATGTAATAATTATATGCATTTCATTTAAAAGGAAAATAATAAAAAAATGTCCTAACAAAAAGACAACCGTAACAAAAATAGGTAATTTGCTTTTTGCGTGAGCAGTGAAAGGAGTGATGGGATGCGGCGGTGGATCCTTCATAACATGGCTCCCCCAATCGACGAATAATACTGAATGCAACCACTCGTTTGATTTTTTAACAATGCGGACCTGCACCGACCATGGTGAGGTACGCCCAATCCGTAACAGGTCTTTACTTTTTTTGGAGAGTAAAATGAAAACAATTTATAAAGCTCAAAGTTCTGCATCGAAAAGATCGTTGCGTACGATTCTTCTCCTTGTGGTCCTTGCCATCGTGGGGATGGGCGTGGTGCAGGCCGCCATGGCGCAAACCATCGGCGATCGCGTATGGCGCGATGCGAATCAAAACGGCATCCAGGATAACGACGAAACCGGCGTTGGCGATATCACCATCAATCTGCTCAGCGCAGCGGATAACAGTATTTTGCGCACCACCACCTCTGCGGCTAACGGCTACTATTCCTTCGACAATCTCGCGGCCGGTCGTTACATTGTGGAATTTCTGCCGGGCGCTTCCTGGTTCTTCTCGCCCAATCTGCTCGGCGCCAATCGTGATATTGATTCGGACCCGGATCCCAACACCGGGCGCACGGCGATCATTTCACTGGCCAACAATGCCCGCATCACCAGCATCGATGCGGGCTTGATTCCCAAGACCGTGTCCAATCTGTTGATTCGGAAAACCATTGAAGGCAACACCAATCACTTTCTCATCGGCGATCAATTCACTTTTGTGCTCACCGTGACCAATCAAGGTCCTAATGATGCCAGCAACGTACGCGTCACCGATCAACTGCCGAGCAATCTGATTTTGGTTTCAACGGACCGTCCGGCAGACAGTGGTCCGAATCCGTTGATTTGGTATGAAGCGACCATTGCCAGCGGCGCCTCTGTGATATATCGCATTACCGTAAGAACCGGTTTTACGCTGGGCACTTTTGAAAACTGCGCTTTTGTCGCCAGCCCCAACCGCGATGAAAATCTGGATGACAACTCGAGTTGCGTTCAATTCTTCATTGAAGAACGTCCGCCGCTGCCGAGCAACATCCGCATCGGGGACCGCGTCTGGTTGGACAGCAATGAGAACGGCATTCAAGACAGCGGGGAAGCAGGATTGGCCAACGTCAATGTACAGTTGCTCTCTTCGCCCGGCGGCAATTTGATTGCGACCACCACAACCAACAGCAGCGGCATCTGGGAGTTCAATCATGTGGCGCCTGGCCTGTATATGCTCTATTTCGAACTGTTAAATAATTATCATTTCACCCTGCAAGGTCAGGGAACTTTTCAAACAGATTCGGATCCGGATCCTTCAACAGGCCGCACTACCACCATGTCATTAGTCAACGATATGGAGGAATTGGGTTTTGACGCCGGCATGGTGCCAAACGACGTGCCGCCGCCGGTGGACAACCGCATCGGCGATCTGGTCTGGCAGGACAGCAATGAAAACGGCATTCAGGAATCCGGCGAACCGGGTCTGGCCAATGTCAATGTGCAGCTGCTCGCCTCGCCGAGCCTGGCCATGGTCGCTTCGACAACAACAGATGCGTCTGGTCTGTATGAATTCAACGATGTCGCGCCAGGATCCTATATACTCGCTTTCTCGTTGCTCAACGGTTATCATTACACCATCGCCGGACAGGACGGCGAATCTCTGGATTCGGATGCCAACACCGGTACGGGCCGCACCGATGCTTTCACCATGGGCGCCACAGAAATCAACACGGACTGGGACGCCGGCATGGTCCCCAACGACATACCGCCGCCGGTAGACAACCGCATCGGCGATCTGGTCTGGTTGGACACCAATGCCAATGGCATTCAAGAATCCGGCGAGCCGGGTCTGGCCAATGTCAACGTGCAGTTGCTCGCATCGCCGAGCATGGCCTTGGTCGCTTCTACTACGACAGATGCGTCCGGTCTTTATGAATTCAACGATGTAACGCCAGGATCATATATACTCGCTTTCTCATTGCTGAGCGGTTATCATTTTACCATTGCCGGACAGGATGGCGAGGCTTTGGATTCGGATGCGAATATCGCCACCGGTCGGACCGATGCCTTTAGCATTGCCGCCAATGAAACCAATACGAACTGGGATGCCGGCATGGTTCCCAACGATATTCCGCGACCGCCGAATAACCGCATCGGCGATTGGGTATGGCTGGACGTCAACAAAAACGGCATACAGGATGCCAATGAACCCGGCGTGCCGAACGTGATCGTGCATTTGCTCAAGGATATGGAGCATATTCTGGTCGCTACGACCACGACAGACGCCAATGGATTTTACGCCTTTAACAATATAGCGGCCGGCAGCTATTCGATCGCTTTTGTTTTGCCGACCAACTATACCTTTACCTTCCAGGATGCGGGCGGCGACGATGCCCGCGACTCTGATCCGGATCTCATGTTCGGTTGGACTACTATGGTTTATTTGGACAACGACGAACATGATCTGAGCTGGGATGCCGGTCTGATTGAGTCTTCCGAATCGGATCTGGAGGTGGTTAAATCCATTCCCAATGCGCTTACGTATTATTATCGCCATCAGGAAGTTACCTTCCTGTTGCGCATTACCAACCACGGTCCGGACGTGGCCCAGAATGTTCGCATTATCGATACCGTACCGGACGGACTGGATTTTGTCTCCGCAACGCCGGCGCAAAGCAGCGGACCTAATCCATTAATTTGGCAAGTGGCGCAAATGGCGGTTGGTGAAACCATAGAGATTCTGGTGGTCATGCGCACGACGGATCAGTTGGGCGGCATGGACAACTGCGTCAACGTTTCCAGTCTCAGCAAGGATCCTGACCTGACCAACAATCTGAGCTGTGCACAAATACACATCCTGGTGCCGGTGGAACTCTCCTCCTTCTCTGCACGCGCCGCCAACAACCAGGTGGTACTGGAATGGGTAACTCAGTCAGAAACCGAAAATCTCGGCTTCCATCTGTTGCGCGCCAATCAGGAAGCGGGTCCTTACATGCAAATCACGCAAGAGATGATCAAGGGCGCCGGCACAACCGCGTCAGCGCATCATTATCAATATCAGGATGCAAAAGCCGGCGAAAGCCAGACCTATTACTACAAGCTGGTGGACGTGGATTACAACGGACATTTGACTCTGCACGGTCCGATTAATGTAACGGTTGAAATTCCGACCTCCAACGTATTGGAACAGAACTATCCCAATCCGTTTAATCCGTCGACTAAAATTCGCTTTAATCTGAAGGAGCAGGGACAGGTCAGCCTCACCATTTTCAACATCAAAGGCGAAAAAGTGCGCGAACTGGTGGCGAACCGGTTAAACGCCGGCAGCCATATTGTGGAATGGGACGGCCTGGATCAAAACGGCCGTCAAGTACCCAGCGGCATGTATTTGTATAGTTTGCGTATGAACGACTTTGAACAAAAACGCATGATGATGTTTTTGAAATAAAAAAATCTCGCGCAAGGACGCAAAGGGAAAAATGGTAAAACGTCCCTTTGCGTTCTCTGCGCCTTGGCGCGAGTTCGTTTTGTTCTTTACGACACAGGTGTACTAATATTTATTTTACTTTATTTTGCAGAGTTCCGCATTTTCGTAAAACACCCCACTTCTTGCTCAGTCAAATAACGCCATTGCCCGGAAGCCAAATCACCCATCTCCAGGGGACCGATGCGAACGCGTATCAGCCGTTGTACGTTGTAATCCAGCGCTTTGAACATGCGGCGCACTTGACGGTTCTTTCCTTCACAAATGGTAATCTCCGCCCAGGGCCCCTTCTCCCCGGTCATAATCCGCACCTGCGCCGGCCGCGTCAGATAACCGCGCAGGTCGATGCCATGCTCCAATTGATAGCGATGGTGTTCGCGCAAGGGTTGATCAAGTTGCACACGGTAGGTTTTGGCGACATAGCTGTCCGGATTGGTCAACCACTCGCCGAACGAACCGTCATTGGTCAATAACAGCAGCCCTTCGCTATCCCGGTCGAGACGTCCAATAGGAAAAATCCAATTGGAAAATTCCGGCAATACATCATAAATCGTCGGACGATTCTGCTCATCTACGCGAACGGTGAGGTAACCGGACGGCTTGTGAAAAAGCACGTAAACCATCTGATCCCTCTGCTCCAGGGGGCGGCCGTCCAGACGGATCTCGTCTTTGTTCAGATCCACCCAGGCATAAATCATTTTTTCCACACGGCCATTGACGCTAACGCGTCCGGCCAAAATATACTCGCGCGCTTGTGTGCGCGACGCGATGCCTTTTTTGGTAAAGGCGCGCATCAAATTAACGCGCGTGCCGGGCGGCGCATGACGAAACGGCCGTTTCTGAATATTTCCTTCGGACATGGCAGCACCTATCAACGTAATAACAAAACTTTCTGCACCTGCCGGTTATTGCCGGCAGTTAAAATCAACCAATAGATGCCGCCGGCCAGGGCATGGCCGTCACAGTTTTCCGCATTCCAGTTCACGGTCTGCAAGCCGGCGCTCATTGCTTTGTTCGCCAACTGGATGACCTGGCGGCCCAACAGATCGCAAACCTGCAGCCGGCAATGCATGCTCCGCGGCAGTGTAAAAGAGATGCGCGTCTGCCCGTTAAACGGATTGGGATAAGCGGGATTGAGGTGCACCTGTGCGGGCAACGAACCTGCGATTTCGAGTTCAGGTGAGAATTGACTGCGACCGTCGAAATCGGTTTGTCGCAATCGATAATAGATCGGAGAATCACCGGCATTGAATTCGCTGTCCTCCCAGGAATAATCAAACCGCTCCTGACGGGTGCCCTGTCCAGGGATGAACATGATCGTCTGATAGCCGGCTGATCCTTTACGTTTTTCCACAAAAAAGCCCAGGTTGTTGCTTTCCGCAGCAGTTTGCCAATGTAAACGTATTCGGCCAGTTAATAAACGCTGGTAGGTGAAGAGCATCAATTCTACGGGGGTGGCCTGGCTGTTGGCGATCATGGAGGTGTTGCCGCTGCTGTCGCGCACCGTGGCCGTAACCAGATCGCTGATCGGACCGTTCCACGCAAAATGACCTTCTGCATCAGCGCGCACCGCGTCTAAAAAGCTGTTTAGCTGACCGGTTGGTCCGGTAAAAATCTCCACCCAGCCGCGCGCGATGGTCGTGCCGATCACACCGGTCTCACTGGCGCTGAGTATTTGCGGCGCCGGGAGATTTTCATTGCCGCCGCTGTCCAGGAAAATCGCCTGTTCATCGACATGGATGATGCGATTGCGCGTTATCGTATTGCAGACCGTGCTGTCATGACGAATCCATATGCCGTACTTTTTGCCGCTGATGACGTTATCCGGGCCGATGAGGTTATGATGACTGCCTTTGGAAATGTAAACGCCGGAATTGTTCCCGCTGCTCAATACACCTGAAGGATCACAGCAGAGGTAATTGCCCAGAACCTGATTATAGCTGGTGCCAGGATCATCCATACGCACGGCAGCCCAGGGATCGTTTGCAGAATCGATTCCATCAGCCAAAATAATATTGCCGGGTCCGACAAAATTATAAATCGGATACCCCTTATCCGGTCTGCCGAAAAAATAGATGCCGTTGTGCGAATTGGGCAAAAGTTTGGATGCTTTTGCATCAGCGCCGATAATGTTATTGGTGATTTTATTATAGCGGCTGCCCCAGCGCATCTGCAAGCCGGAAGAGAGATTGGCCGAGATGACATTTTTTTCAATCACATTATAGGCCGGCCCGGGACCAAAGCCGCTGCCCGCCGGATCTCCGGCAATCCACAATCCGGCTTCGCCATTGCCCAGGCCGGTCTCGCCGTCTGCAGCAACCCCGATATAATTGCCCTGAACCAGGTTACTGTCCGTGCCTGTTGATTCCAGACGCAGTCCGGCGCGAAAGTTGGCGGCAATCACATTGCCGCTGCCCGGCGCCAAACCGCCGAAAACGTTGCCGCGGCAGCCATTGGTCACCAGGATGCCCTCAAAAGCATCAGGCCGGTGACGGGTCGGATAGGTCGCCCATTCACTGGTCCAGCCGTTGCCTGCCGGATCAAGGCCGTTTTTCTTCACGCCGATATAATTATTGCGAATGATATTGCAGTGACTCTGTTCCAAATATATAGCGCGACCGTAAAATCCCGACATGATATTACGCTCTTCCGCTAACAAACCGCCGATGACATTATGATGGCATCCCTGAGTCATGCGAATGCCTTCGCTCTTTACCATGCGATAAGGATAACGGCCGGTCACATCCAGATTCAGGTACAGACCCTGAAAGACGTTGTGATGACTGGCCGCCCCATAAAGTCGAAATATATAACTGGGAAAAGCGCCAATGGCCAGGCTAAAAAACCGGTTGTTGGCAGAACGGATGATAAAACCGGGCACTTCAAATGGGGCGCCGGCGCCATAAATGCTAATCTCCGGCCCCTGGGTATTGGTGTTGCCGCCAAAGCGGGTCTGGCTGCTGCCGTCGATAAAAGTGCCGCCATCTAAAAATTCCGGCAATTGCGTGACAATGGAAATACGCCAGGCGCCTTTGTTGGCATCCCAACCCGGATCGTTTTTGGTGAGATTGAAAATAATGGTATCCGGACCAACATGACTTTCAGCCTGCTCTATGGCCCAATGCAAAGAACCCTCTCCGGTATCTGACGTATTCGTCACCGGAATAGTTCCTGCCGGCGCGCTCACAACGCACGCTACTAGGGAAAATATCAACACGGCATATTTTATCATATTTAAATACTTCCACATGTGCAACCGCTCAAACCTCAGCAAAAAAAACGCTTTGGGACGCCCATTCGTAAAACAATTAATTTAAGGCCATCACATTAGAAAACAAGCAAAAAATTGGACTATTTTGACCTTGACGACAAAAACCCAATCCCTTTTCCTCTTTGAAACTCGAGAAAAAAGATTTACATTTGCCAATGCGGCATGAACCCCGCGATATGAATGTAAAATTCAATTCGTTAAATGGCCAAACACATAACTACACAACCGCATCTCGTCGTCAGTGACGGCAAAGGTCAGGTTTTTGAAATTCCTCATCTGCTCATGTCAGCCATGAGCCTGGATCAATTGCTTCGACCAAAAACCGAAGAATATATTCCAATGCCTCACGGCAGTACTTTGTTCGAATTGCCCGGACGTCATCCCATCGGCTATGATCCGCGCAAACGCAAATGGGTGACCATCACCCAGTATCAGGGCATGCCGGTCTATGCGGTTGCTGCATTTTTAGCGCCGGCCTATACGCAACTTTATCGAGCTGCTTTTTTCACAGAACCCCACAGCAGCCGCTTGCCGCTGTTTGCTTATACAGCAGTGGGTTGGCGCCATCACCGTTTTTACACGCCGGCTGTTCGCGTGGATAAAGATATCCGCCAGGACATCGATCAATTCAACCTGACCGAGATTAATCGACGCGCCGGCGCTCTGCTCAGGAAGCATGCGCAGAACCGCCTGGTGGCGCACCTGGTGCACAATTGCGTGCGCAATTATCACTGCCCGGCAGCACAGAATTGGGCTATGGGCCGTTGGGAGGCGCCCATCCCGACCAGTCCAAGCTGTAATGCCCGCTGTCTCGGTTGTATTTCTCTACAGCCGGAAAAAACCGTGAGTGCGACGCAAAATCGCATCTGTTTTATCCCAACGGTGGAAGAGATAGTCAGCTTTGCGGTTCCGCATCTGGAAAAAGCGCCACGCGCCGTTGTCAGCTTTGGTCAGGGATGCGAAGGCGAACCTTTGTTGCAGGCAGAGCTGTTGGCGGAGGCGATTCGCGAGATCAGGAAACGAACCCGCAAAGGCGTCATCAACCTCAACACCAATGCCGGACGTCCGCAAAGCGTAGAAAAACTCGCTCGCGTCGGCCTGGACAGCATTCGTGTCAGCATGAACAGCAGTCGTTCGGATTTGTATCAAAAGTATTTTTCACCCAAGGATTATGATTTTCACGATGTGCTGGACTCCATCAGCGTCATGGCCGCAGCCAAGCGGTGGATATCGCTGAACTATTTTATATTTCCCGGTCTGACCGACCATCCGGAAGAGATGGCCTGTTTTTTACAGTTGGTAAAAAAATACGGCGTTCACTGCATCCAGATGCGCAATCTGAATATCGATCCGGAATGGTATATTGAGCACCTCGAATTAAGCGGAGTTGCCGGCAAGGCAGCAGGAATAAAAAAGTGGATGCAGATTGTTAAAAGGAATAATCCCAAATTGATCTTTGGCTATTTTAATCCTTCATGGGAGGTCATGCGGGAGCACGGGCACAAGATAGGATAGGGTAAACCTTGCAAAGGTTTGCAACCTTCGCAGGGTTGTTTTTCGAACCACTTCACAACGGCGATCGTCGGCAGTAGGAACTGCCTTCCAAGCAACACCTATCGTTTTAGGAATATATCAGCATAGGCAACCTATTTTATCCAAAAGCCCGAATCTTTTACATTTTTTGATCATCTAAACATAAAAGACAAACCAAAGGATCGATCATGAAAACTTTTAAAAGCTTATTCTTACTTGCATTTTTGGCGACCCTCATACTGAGCATCAGCGGCAGGGCTGCGGAAAAGGAGTGGCTCAATTTCAATGAAGGCATGAAAAAGGCCAAACAGGAAAAAAAATTCGTACTGGTGGACTTTTACACTGATTGGTGTCACTGGTGCAAGGTGATGGATCAAAAAACGTTCCAGGACCCGGCTGTGGCTAAAAAGCTGCAACAGAGTTTTGTGACGGTAAGATTGAATCCGGAAAAAAAGGGCGAATCCGTCACCTATTTGGACAAAACCTACACCAACGCGCAATTCAGTCAGGCATTTGGCGTGACCGGCTATCCGTCATTGGCCTTTCTTGATTCCCAGGGCAAGGTTATCACCATGGTGCCCGGCTATGTGGAGGCGAAAGAGTTCATCCAGATCTTGAATTTTATTGATCAACGTTGCTATGAAAAACAAGTCAGTTACGAGGATTTCAAGAAAAACGGCAGTTGCAAAGCCCAGAAATCATAATGTAACATGAGTAAATCGGAGCGGAGTGTTGGCACTCCATATTTGACAAGTATAATCAAAAAATTTGTGCAGGATGGTCGTTTCTGGCTGTTAGCCTTAATGACCATCCTGTTGGTATTTTTCCCTTACCCTTCTTCCATTCATAATGCACTGACTCATGCTCCTGCTGGAGGATACTCTGTAGCCATTTCGATATGGCGCATTAGTTTTGAACCGCTCTTCGGCCCCATCATCTTTATGATGCGCAGCCCAAAACCTCTGCAATTATACAGCTCCATCTTTATCGTCACCCTGTTGCTGCTCCTGTGGCCGGCCTGGCGTCGCTCAGGTTCCTATAAAAAACGATTTTTCTATTGGCTGCAACTCGCAACGGTTTGCCTGATACTGTTTATATCTTTGTTGCTCGCGATCATTGTAGCGCCCATTCCGAGCGACGTGATCCGCAACCAAAGCCAGGATGTCATTCTAGTCAATCCTCACAGCCATAGTCATTTTAGCCATGACGGTCTTGTCTCGCACCGCAGACTGATGGCCTGGCACCGCTATCAGGGCTTTGCTGCCTTTTTTCTCACCGATCACAATCGCAATGAACAAACACTAAATGCCGTGGCTGCCCAACGCGCCGGGGACATGGCGGCAGAACCGCTTTTACTGGCCGGCATGGAATATTCCGGCAGCAACCACATTCTCGTGCTCGGACTCAAACGACCCTTTAATTCAAAGGATTACGGGGATACCAGGATCATAGACACCTGCCACGCGCAACAGGGCACCGCGATCGTTGCCCATTGGTTCACGCCGGCGAAAAGGACGCGTCCTCTTGCCGATTACGTTGCGGCCGGCTGTGATGGTTTTGAAATCGTCAATCAGGCCGAGGGCGCCTTTTATGCCGGTTCAAAGGCAGAGCCGGTCATTACAACCTGCATAGAAAACAACTTGACCATGGTGGCTGGTTGTGATTATCACGGCTATGGCTATGTTTGTCAATCCTGGACCGGCCTGACCATACCCGGTTGGCATAACCTGAACCAAAATGAACAACAAGAAAACATTCTGGACATATTTCGCCGGCGGCAACAGGATAAAATCACGGTGCTGGTTATCCATGACCGGCCACAGGGCTCGCTGCCCGCTTTATTACGGCCAGTAACCTTTTTTATCAATTACAGCCGTAGTTTGAATTTCTGGCAGCTTTTTTCCTGGTTTACCTGGGTCCTGCTTCTCAGTCGGTTCAAGATTCGAAAGCAATTGGTATTTAAGAGTTTGGCTATTATTGGCGTGGTGTTTTTACTCATGCTCGGCTGTTATTGGCTCATAACCGGCTATCAGCTTGCCGGTTATAACGAAATATTGGTCGAATATGGGCGCTACCTTGTACTTTTAGGGCTGCTTTTCACCTTTTTGCTGTGGAAATTTTTCAAAAATTTTTGAAAATTTTTTGCGCAAACCTTGGCATTTGTCCGTATTAAAGACAAATCAGTATTTTGGGCAGCTAATGTAAAGGTGAGAGGGTTCGCATGGAACTTACTGAAATCAGCATCCGACTCAGGAACGAAAGCAAACTCAAAGCCTTTGTAAACGTCACCTTTGATAACATGTTTGCGGTCAAAGGACTCAAGATCATATACAGCAAAAAAGGTCTTTTGTTGTGTATGCCAAGCCGCAAATCAGAGGACGGGACGCAGAGGGATATTGCCCACCCCATTACCAAAGAGTTTCGCACCAGGATGGAGGAGGAGATCCTGGCAGAATACAAACGGGTGGAGGAACGGGCCGACCGAGGGGAGTATGTTTTCGACGGATCCGAAAAAGAAGAGTGGGCCTACGTCGACGATGAACTCTAATTTTCGGAAGTACTACAGCAGTTCCCTGCAAGCAGCGCAAGGCATCCGCTGACGAACAGGCAGAGGAGATTTGGTTTAAGAGGTTTACTGATTTTTTTGGTAAACCTCTTTTTTTTTGCCAACCTTTTTCGTTTTTCATGGTCTAATAGGGTGCATATGGAAGATACCGAAATTCAGCTTATCACACGGGCCCAGAACGGCGATCAGGCCGCCTTTACCTGCCTGGTCCGGCTGCACGATCGTCGGATTTTTCAGATGGTGCAGGCTATCCTGAATGACCTGTTGGACACTCAGGATGTCTATCAGGAGACCTTTCTGCGCGCTTTTCAGCATATCGCCTCGTTCCGCTTTGAGTGTCAGTTCAGCACATGGGTCGCACAGATTGCCGTCAACCTGGCGCGCACGCGTCTGCGACAGCGACGCCTGCGGCACTTTTTATCGTTAAAAGAGGAGCACCATCCCGCGACGGAACAACAGCCACAGGAAGCGGAAATGAACCAGCAGGCATTACGTCAGGCGGTGGCCGGGCTGCGCGGCCGTTACAAAACCGTGATCACCCTCAAGTATTTGCAAGGCTACAAAATCAAAGAGATTGCGGAAATTCTGGGCTGTCACGAAGGAACGGTGAAAAACTGTCTTTTTCGAGCCATTGCGAAATTAAGAAAGAGCCTTAACCAAGAGAAATGAATCATGAAAAGATGTAAATTCTATCAATCTTTGCTGCCGCTATATCAGAGTGACGAACTTGCTGAAGAAGAGAAAGCGGCTCTGGAAATGCATCTGCAAGAGTGTCCCTCCTGCCGTCGCATTGTGCAGGAGCAAAGATCGCTAACGCAACAACTGGCTGCGCTGCCCATGTATGAACCATCGGACCAGCTGATGACCGCCCTGCGACGCCGATTGACGGCAAGTTTACCCGTTCGATCCACGGCACGCAATTGGTCCGGTCGACTCGTACAACCGGCATTTCAGTTCGCTTTGGCCGTATTACTGCTGGCGGTCGGTTTTGGTTTCGGTCGCCTGTATGGAACCAGAACGCAACCAGAGTCTGCGCTCTTGCAGCAGCTGCTCTCCGCCAGTCAGCCGATCCGCACAACGGAAGGAGAGATCGATCCTTATATCGGCGAAATTGAAAAAGTAAAGTACAATCCGAAAACCGGCATGGTGGATATTCAGTACCACACCGTCAATAATATTGTCTATCGCGGCGATGCGACCAGTCCGTTGGCAAAACAAATACTGCAGCAAGCGGCTGTCGAACAAAAAAATCCCTCCACCCGGCTTTATGCCATGAAAACCATGCAGGCGATAGCGGTCAAGGAACAGGGATTGGACGCAGATTTGCTGACTTCAATTGAATATCTCTTGCAGAAGGAACAGAATCAGGGTGTAAGGCTCATGGCGCTGCGCGTACTGAAATCCGTGCCGATCAACGAAACGATCAAAAACATGCTGGTGCGGATTTTACTCTATGATCAAAACCTCGCTCTGCGCATTCAAGCTTTTGAAACCCTCACCGGCAATCAGTCGCCGAATAAAGAAATGGAAATGATATTGAAATCCGTCCAGTCCGACACCAGCACGTTTATCCGGCATCGCGCCGGTGAAATGCTGAAAACTTTTGAGGCAAAGAAAAATAAAACCAAAACCGAACGGGAATTAAGCCGTGAAGGATAATATTATGAAAATCGCATTGTTTGTCTTGTTGGCTTTATCACCGGCCTTTGGCCAGACCATCACCGGTTCCAGCGGGGATTATCAGGCGGTGTTCGAAAAGACCTTTGATGTGGCCGCAGGCGGCACGCTCAAGTTGTATGACATCGAAGGCGATGTGCTGATTCGCTCCGAAAAAGCCAGTCAGGTCAAGGTGCTGGTTACGATGAAGGTCGATGTGTATACCCATCAGGAGGTCGAGGAAATTGTACAGCGTGCCATGTCGGGCATCGGCCGTAAAAACGGCATGATCACGGTTTCCGGCAGCGGCCAGAATAACGCTGTCGAAAATGACTATCGCATTGTCACGCCGAAAAAATTCAATCTCCAGGTGGAAACGTTAAACGGCGATATCGACATAACCGGCGTTGACGGAAACATCGGCGTGAATTCGGCAAGCGGCGACGTCACACTGGCAGAACTGAACGGCCATATTCAGGTGGAAACGGCGGGCGGAGATTTGGATTTCAATAATCTCTCCGGCGTCTTGCAGGCGCACAGTTCCGGAGGCGATGTGAAGATTAAAAACAACAGCGCCGAGTCGACCATTCGCACCGATGGCGGCGACATCGATCTGTCAGACTCGAAAGGCATGATGAAACTGGTCACCTACGGCGGCAACATCACCCTGGCCAAAATTTCCGGTAAACTCGAGGTGGAAACCATGGGTGGCGACATCACCCTGAAAAATGCCGAAGGCGAAAAAATGGTGTTGCACTCCCTGGGTGGCGATATCGACGTAAGCGAAAGCCATGTACCGTTGACCGTTGCCACGGAAGGCGGCGATATCGATGCCAGGACCATCACTCAAGATATCGGCGCACGAACGTCCGGCGGCTCGATCGTTCTGGACGATCTGCAGGCCAGTGCCTCGGCATTGACCATGGGCGGCGATATCGATATTCGCATGACCCTGCGCGACATGAAAAAACGGCACGCAATTCAGGCAGAGACCACAGGCGGGGATATCAACGTCGAGTTGCCATCCAGACTGCCGGCCACGATCACGGCCGAAGTGATGATCGCCCGCCGGTCCGGCAACCGTAACGACATTTACAGCGATTTTCCATTAACAAAAGAGTCTTCAAATGAAACCGGAGATCGAATATTACGTAGTAAAGGGGAGATCAATGGCGGCGGCGACTCTATTGATCTGAAATCCCATGGCGGCGATATTTACATCAAAAAAGGTCTATAAACAGGAGCATGGCTATGAAAATGAAATCCGTTTTTTGTATTCTGGGTTCAGTCTTGATTGCTGCATCTGCGTTTGCAGACATTGAGGACACGGTCGAAAAAAGTTTCAAGGTGGGCGACAACGGCACTCTCCTGGTCGACACCCGCCTGGGCAGCATCGAAGTTCAGGCCGTGGGCAGCGGCGATATCAAGGTCACGGTATATCGCAAGTTCGATACTGACAGCAAAAATCAGATGGAAAAGATCCTCGATAATCTGGAAATGGATTTCAAACAGAGCGGCAACGACGTTTCGGTGATCGTCCGATATCAAAAAGATGCGGACACGTTTTTCGGTATCGGCCGCACCCGCTTAAAACTGCGTTTTGTCATTACCGTACCCACAAAATACAATGTTGATCTGAAAACATCCGGCGGCAGTATTGCGGTATCTGATTTGCAGGGACGGGTAGATGCCAGCACCTCGGGCGGCAGCCTGAAATTTGGGCAGATTCAGGGGCCGGTCAACGGAAAAACCTCCGGCGGCAGCATCACTCTGTTGGGCTGCACCGGGGATGCGGACGTGCACACCTCCGGCGGCAGCATTCGCGTCGGTGAAGTGGACGGCAAAGTGAACGCCACCACGTCCGGCGGCTCGATCACCATTGAAAAAGCCAAAGGCAGCGTATTGGCTGAAACCTCCGGCGGCGGCATAACCGTGGAAGAGGTCATGGGCACCATCAACGCCTCCACTTCCGGCGGCAGCGTGCATGCCACCATTTCCAAGCAACCGGCCGGCTCGTGTGAATTAAGCACCTCAGGCGGCAGCATTACCGTCAAATTGGCGGCAGATATCAAAGTGAATGTGGATGCCGGCACCACCGGCGGCCGGGTGACGACCGACTTTCCGGTTACGGTGCAAGGGGAGTTGAGCAAATCGCATCTGCGCGCCACCATCAACGGCGGCGGCCCGGATTTGATTTTGCACACCTCCGGCGGCAGCATCTATATCAATAAATTGTAAGTCCTCGTCCCCCGTAAAAGAAAAAAGCCTGGAATCAGCAATGATTTCGGGCTTTTTTTATCCTTTTGTAAAGTCAAAAATTTTTAAGGCCGATGAAAACGCAGAGAATAACGTGATATCTCGTCCACGACTTTAACGGTCACACTCAAATATTATCCTGAGAGTAATTCTGCAATGTAAACCACGAAATACATGACCGCCAAACCGCGTACAACCTGTAGCATAAAAAAAGGGTCCATAACCCCACAAAGGGAAATGGACCCATACTGATAAATGGCTAAATGGCGATTAAAAAACGAACAGATACGTATCCTCGCCAAAAGCATAGAACTGCCTATTCGTTCCAGCCAAATAGCATTTCAGACGAAATTTGCTATTGGCAAAGTAGCCGGTTTCGTTCTTTACGCATGGCAATAAAAGATCGTTATATCCGTCCCGATCCAGATCCCGCACCGTGTACTTGAACGCGCCTTTGTGATCTCTGTTTACCTTTAATTGATAAAGATGGCCGCTGTCATACACCTGCCAACTGTCATTCAGATCAATCCACAAAGGATCAAACTGAAAGGTAAAGGGACCGCCGCTGGTTGCCACCGTCACATAGCCGCCGTAGATGACCACAACCGGATCCTTGCCATACTGTTTCTGATAACTCAGCGTGTTATCCCGATCTTTGGGATTGATTTCCATGCGCATGGGAATGACTGTTCCAGCGGGCAAACTCACCATATCCAAAGCCGGTTGCGGACCGGTGGGTACCGTTGTCGCGTTGCCCTTCATTGACAATACCGGGTCGGACCAAGACAACATCTTGATTTTGTAAGAACGGAATTCTACTATGATTGTAGGTAATTAAACCATGGTATACAAATAACTTGTCCTGGTCCGACCCCAATTACTTGAGCAAAATCATTGTTTTGCATTCATGAAATGTGGGAGTATCCACATGATAGAAATACAGACCTGAAGCCAGTCCTTGACCTGAAAAAATAAACTTGTGGCGTCCGGCCGACAACGGACCCTCATGGATCAATGCCATTTCACGTCCGGATATATCCGCAACCGAGATGCGCACCTTTTCGTTTTGCGGTAAGGTGAATTCGATCGTGGTGATAGGATTGAACGGATTGGGATAATTCTGTTGTAACATGAAATCAGAGATGACGCCTGTTTTAACCGTTACTGGTCCATGCAGAGTTTGTCGACCGCAAAAATCAATATCAGCCATTTTATAATAATAGATTTTGTTGCCGCCAACGTTCCGGTCCAAATAGGTGTAGTGATGCTCCATCTCGCTGTTGCCGGCTGCGGCAAGGGGTTCGTTATTTAATTGAAGGTAGGGACCGCTCTCCTCTTCTGCGCGGAATACGAAAAAGCCCAAATTATTGGTCTCTGACCTTGTTGTCCAGGCCAGGTTAACGCCGCCGGCTGTCCATTCCGCCTGATAATCAGCCAACTCTACTGGGACGACATAATCGTCGCTCAATTCCGAAATCAAGCCGATCCATAAAAAGCTGGCGCCTAGTAATCCAGGTACGTCATTTTTTGATTCAATTTGTACGTTGAATCTTTGCTGCATCGGCGGAAAAATATAGTGCGCATCAAAGACGTCCCACTCTTCGCCATTTTTATCGCCCAAAGGCCAATGGGGCTCGGTAATGCCGACAGCGCCCGGTTCATTGATCAAGTTAGCCGGCTCGCTAACTGCTGTGGGTTGCACCCAAATCGCATTAGGACGATTCTCTTTGACGCCGCCGACTAGAAGAACGTACCTAAGATATTTATGATAAGAGTTGTTGCCGAGATAAACGGAAGTTACTTCCGAGTTCGGCCCGCGCGGCGGATCATAAAGCGCATAGGCCGCATCTAGTCCGTCCAATATCTGGATATGTTGATTAGGCCCAACATTGTATTTATAGATCACTACCAGGGCGGCGCCATAACGATAACGAATGGGAGCAAAATCGCTGACCAGATACGTATGGAAATCCGGTTGCACGAGGGAAGTGACTTCGGCGCGATAGGCGTAGTGAAAAGTGGGCACGTCCTCCCACCACAGATCCGGTCCATAGCTCTGCTCGGCCACGACCGGATGAGCCACTCCCCCATCCACCGATAAAGCTACCTGATTATCACCACCGCCGGTCAGGTCAAACCCGGCCCAGTATAAAAAAGCTTTTTCAACAGTGCCCTGGAACCATAGATTCATCGTTCCGCTCGGGTTGTTTTGCATGCCGACGCCCTGGACAGCAACGCCATAGGTGCCATGCACCTCATAAATCTTTTGTAATTTGCCGTCGCCTAAAAGTGTTGAGGTCTGAATTAACAACAGCACCATTGCCAATATCGGCAATTTGCAGTTTTTCATAAAAACAAAAACACCCCTTTTCATTGCGTACTCCTGTCTATATATTGTACCAATTGGCATACTTTCGTTCCACATACTCCTTTGATGAAATATGGTAATTATATGATTTACAAGTCTGGACCAATCAGAACCCCGTTACTGAAAATACGATATGCAAAGCCTGTACCAGCGATAAAATAAAATCCGTTAAATCACGTTTTCTCAAGCAAAAGCGCTTGCGTTTATGCCGCTTGATGTTTAAATTCATTGCATTCGATTTGCTGCAGGATTGGTATGACTTTACAATTAATTCCCATAGTGCTCTTGTTGCTGGTGGTGTTGGCCCTGGTCGCGGCTATTTTACTGCTGACGCATGTATTAGGGCCAAAGCGACCCGGGGTTGTGAAACTGGCGCCCTACGAGTCCGGCAAAGAACCGCAGAGTGCGGTGCGGGTTCGTTTTCCGATCCGTTTTTATGTCATCGCCATGCTCTATGTCGTATTTGATATTGAACTGGTTTTTCTCTATCCCTGGGCTGTGGTGTATCGAAAAATGTTATCCGCCGGTTCTTTCATTCTGCTCGAGATGCTCCTCTTCATCCTGTTGTTGCTGGTCGGTTATGTGTATGCCTGGAAACGGGGAGCGCTGCGATGGGATTAGAAAGCAAACTTGGCGACAACTGGATCACCACGCGTCTCGATGACTTGATCAATTGGGGTCGTAAAAACTCGCTGTGGCCCATGCCCTTTGGCACGGCCTGTTGCGCCATCGAGTTCATGTCTGTATTGGGACCGAAATTCGACATGGCCCGCTTCGGCGCAGAAGCCATCCGTTTTTCTCCGCGCCAGTCGGACCTGATGATTGTTGCCGGACGGGTGAGCATCAAAATGATGCCGGTGTTGCAAAGAATTTATCGGCAAATGCCGGAGCCCAAATGGGTCATCTCCATGGGCGCGTGCGCCTCTTCCGGCGGCGTGTTCAACACCTACAGCACCATCCAGGGGATCGATTGTTTTATCCCGGTGGATGTGTATGTGCCGGGTTGCCCGCCGCGACCGGAGACGTTGATCGATGCGCTGATCAAACTGCAGAAAAAAATAGCCAACGAAAGATCACAAAATTATAAATAAATCCATGCAAAACGCCCGGCTGATCGAAAAAATTCGATCCAATTTTTCTGATAGTGTTTTGCAATCAGAAGAACAATTCGGACAATTGACCGTGACCATAAAGCCAATAAAAATTGTCCTGCTCACGGACTTTATCCGGACGGAACCGTCACTGGCTTTTGATTTCCTCATGGACCTTTTTGGCGTCGATTATCTGGAAATGAAGGCATTGGAACGGTTTGCCGTGATCTACAATCTTTATTCCATGACACATGGACACCGGCTATTTATCAAGGCTTTTGTACCGGAATCATCTCCGGTCATCGACTCGGTTGCCGCCGTGCACCCGGCCGCCGTCTGGGCGGAACGCGAGGTCTTTGATCAATACGGCATCCGCTTCGCCAATCATCCGGATCTGCGGCGCATCATCAATCCGGATGATTTTCAGGGTCATCCGTTGCGTAAAGATTTTCCGACCGAGGGCATCGGCTATCGGGAGCAATTTGAAAAAATAACACGCGACACGGCGCAATAATCCACATGCAGAACATGACGCAAAAGCAGACGACCAGCCAGGAATTTCTCTACGATCCGGATAAGGAACGGATGTTGCTGAATTTCGGCCCTTCGCATCCGGCCACACACGGCACCTTGCGTTTGTTGCTGGAACTGGAGGGCGAACGCATCGTCGATTGCACGCCCGAGATCGGCTATCTGCATCATGGTTTTGAAAAATTGGGCGAACGCCATACCTACAACCAGGCTGTCACCATCACCGACCGTATGAACTATTTGTCGCCCATGAACAACAACCTGGCGTACATTCTGTCCGTCGAACAGTTGTTCGGCATTCAGCCGACGCGGCGAGCTCAGTATTTGCGCGTCATCCTGGCCGAGCTCTCGCGGATCATGGACCATCTGGTGTGCATCGGTACGCACGCCATGGATGTGGGCGCCTTTACCGTGTTTCTCTATTTTATGCGCGAGCGGGAAAACATTTACAATATCTTTGAATTGCTGACCGGAACCAGATTGACCATCAGTTATTTGCGCATCGGCGGTTTTAACCGCGATCGGGATATTCCGGAAAATTTTTTCCCGTTCCTGCACAAAATGCTGGCCGGCTTGCCGAAAACCATCGATGAGGTGGACCGGTTGCTGTCCAACAACAAAATCTATTTGAACCGCAGCCGCGAGGTGGGCGTCATCAGCAAAGCGGACGCAGCGCGCTATGCGATCACCGGCCCCTGCCTGCGCGCCAGCGGCACGGCCTGGGATGTGCGCGTCCAGCATCCTTACTCGTCCTATGAGGATTTTAAGTTTGATATTCCAATCGGCGAAATCGGTGATGTCTATGACCGCTATCAGGTGCGCATGGAAGAGATGCGCCAGTCCCTAACCATCATCCAACAAGCAGCGGCCAATTTTCCAGAAGGTGAATTGAATGTCGATTCAGATTCCAAGGTCGTACTGCCATCCAAGGATGAGGTTTATGGTTCTATTGAAGGGTTGATTCATCAGTTTGAAATGATCATGCTCAACCGCGGCGCCCGCGCGCCCATCGGCGCATCCTATGTTCCGACAGAAGCGCCGAACGGTGAGTTAGGCTATTATCTCATCAGCAATCAGGGCAACGGTCCTTATCGTTTCCGGGTGCGTCCGCCCTCGTTTTATAATTTTCAGATCATTCCGCTGCTCTTGCGCGGCCGTTTGCTTTCCGACGCCGTGGCGGTGCTGAGCAGTTTGAATATCATTGCCGGAGAATTGGATCGGTAATTTTTGACAGATTTTTAGGGCCGGATTTCTAAAATTTTCTTTTGGGACAAACTAAAGATTGTTTTTCAAACACAAATGGCGCAACTCAGGTTAACAGTATAAGGTTTCACCTCCATGGCCGTTTCTTTTTCACCTGAAACATTGACAGAATTTGAAAAACTGATCGCCGCGTATCCGCATAAATCAGCGGCTTTGATACCAGTGCTGCATCTCGCCAAACAGGAATTCAAGACCATAACCGCGGAGGTCATGCAGTATATAGCTGATCTCCTGTCCCTGAGCCCGTCTCGCGTTATGGACGTAGTTTCTTTTTATACCCTATTTCCGCGCACGGAACAGGGCCGTTACGTCATTCAGGTATGCGCCACGCTCTCTTGCTCGTTAATGGGCGCCGAATCCATCATTGAACATTTACAAAAAAAACTGAATATCAAAATCGATGAAACCACAGCGGACAACCGCTTCACCCTGAAAAAGGTAGAATGCCTGGGCTCGTGCGGCACAGCGCCGGTCATGCAGATCAATGAAGAGTATTATGAGAACCTGACGCCGGCGAAAATTGATAAAATACTAAACAGCTTGCCCTAGACCATGGAAGAAAAATATTTTCTACATAACCAGGATCATCCGGAATCGGCTTCTCTGCACTTTTATGAAAAGAACAACGGCTATCAGGCCTGGAAAAAAGTGCTGACTGAAAAAAGCCCGGAGCAGATCATCGAGGAGGTCAAACGTTCCGGCCTGCGCGGCCGCGGCGGCGCCGGCTTTTCCACGGGATTAAAATGGAGTTTTGTCCCCCGTTCATCCCCGCAACCGAAATATCTGGTCTGCAATGCGGACGAGTCTGAACCCGGCACGTTCAAGGATCGCTATCTTGTCGAACGTGAACCGCACATGCTGCTGGAAGGCATGGCCATCGCCTGCTATGCCATCAGCAGCCGCCAGGCGTTCATTTACATTCGCGGTGAATTTGCCCATGGCGCTCAGGTGCTGCATCGCGCTATTCGGGAAGCGGAAGCAGAAGGGTATCTTGGTAAAAATATTTTCGGATCCGGCTATGACCTGACCATTACCGTTCATCGCGGCGCCGGCGCGTATATCTGCGGTGAAGAGACCGGCTTGTTGGAATCTCTGGAAGGCAAGCGCGGCTGGCCCCGGCTCAGGCCGCCCTATCCGGCAATCAAAGGCGCGTTTGCCTGTCCCACCGTGGTGAACAATGTAGAAACGCTGGCCAATCTGCCGTTGATTTTTTCCCGCGGCGCTGATTGGTTCAGCTCCATCGGTTCCAATGATAAGAACACCGGCCCTAAATTGTATTGTATCTCCGGTCATGTGAACAAACCGGGTTTATACGAATATCCCTTGGGAAAAAATCTCAAAGAAATGATTTATCAGGATGCGGGCGGCATACGCAACAACAAAAAGCTCAAGGCCGTGATTCCGGGCGGATCATCCGTCCCGGTACTGACTGCCGACGAAATCGATGTCGCCATGGATTTTGAAGCCCTGGCAGCAAAAGGCAGCATGCTCGGCTCCGCCGGCATCATCGTCATGGATGAAGACACCTGCATGGTAGCCAGCTTGCTTAATCTGGAAAAATTCTACAGCCATGAATCCTGCGGCCAATGCACACCCTGCCGTGAAGGCACGGCCTGGATGGCTAAAATTCTGTCCAGGCTGGAGCAGGGTCAGGGCCGGTTGGAGGATATTCCGTTGCTGGAGGATATCAGCCGGCACATCAATTTCCGCACCATCTGTCCTCTGGGCGATGCGGCGGCCATGCCGGCCATGAGTTTTATCAGCAAATTTAGACAGGAATTTATCGCGCATGTGGAACAAAAAAAATGTCCGTTTCATTAGCAATGCGCGAAAAACAATCTTGCGAAGGTTTGCCGTCTTCGTCAAGATAATGTTTTCGCTCAATTAATCCGAGAATACTAGACCGAATCATGCCCACACTCACCATCGACAATAAAGAGATCACCGTTCCTGCCGGAACCTCGGTTTTGCAGGCAGCACTGACCAATGGGATTCAAATACCGCATTATTGCTGGCATCCGGCCTTGACTGTTGCCGGCAGCTGTCGCATGTGTCTGGTAGAGATCGATGCAGCGCCTAAATTGGCGCTGGCCTGCGCCACCGAGGTCAAAGACGGCATGAAAGTGGCCACGCAAACCGAACAGGTCCTGGATGCGCGCAAAAGCATGCTGGAATTCTTTCTCATCAACCATCCGTTGGACTGCCCGGTGTGCGACAAGGCCGGTGAATGTCTGTTGCAGGATTACACCTGGCGCTATGGTTCTTCACACAGTCGGATGGTCGAAGCCAAACGGGAGCGGCCCACCAAAGATTTGGGCGGCAACATTCTGTTATACCGCAACCGTTGTGTTTTATGCACCCGGTGTGTACGATTTTATAAAGACATTGTCGGTGAAGATCATTTGTTTGTCGAAAACCGCGGCTATTACAGCGACATCTCGGTATTTCCCGGCCACGGCCTGACCCATAAAATGACCGGCAACATTGTCGAGATTTGCCCGGTCGGATGCCTGATCGACAAGGATTTCTTATTTCATGCCCGCGTGTGGAATCTGCAACAAACGAAAAGCATCTGTCCCGGTTGCAGCAGCGGTTGCAACATCCAGCTGGAACACAAGGACAATCGCATTTTCCGCATCCGTTCTCGGGAAAATCCCTTGGTCAATAAAGAATGGATCTGCGATGACGGACGTTATATCTATCACCGCTATGAAAATCTACTCCGGCCGTCAGGCCCGGTGCGCCACGTGTCCGGCCAATCGCAAACGCAAACACCGGAACAGGCAGTAAATGAAACGGCAGACGCCTTGCGCGAGAACAGCAGCGGTTTGGCTGTGGTCGGTTCCGCTTTTGCCACGCTGGAAGAAAATTATTTGTTGTATAAAATATTCAGGCAGACGCTGAATTGCCAACACCTGTTTGTTCATGCGCCGAAAATGCAATCCGACATGGTCTATCGCAACGGCTTTACCATTTCCGGCGACAAGAGTCCGAACCGGGCCGGCGCTAAAATGATTTTGGGCGAACAGACCGATTTTTACCAGAAAATTCAACAAGGAATCATCACTCGTCTGTTCATGCTGGTAGGAGAGCCGCAGCTCAACTTGACGCAGGAACAAATCGAAATTCTGCAACTACTGCAACAGTTGTGGGTGCTGGATATTCAGGAGAGCAGGCTGTCTGCCCTGGCGCATTATTTTTGGCCCATCGCCTGTTTCAGTGAAACGGACGGCACTGTTATCAACTCTGCCGGTCGCGTGCAGCGATTGCGCCAGGCTTTGCAGCCGCCGGAAGGCGTCAGGCCGGGATGGCAAATACTTTTACAATTACTGCGTGCATTAACACCAGAGGTGAAAATGACCGGAGCGGCAGATGTATTCAACGACCTGTGCGCGCACAATTCGGCGCTGCGTGGCATGAGCTATTTTAAATTGGGCGACGCCGGCTTGCCCATGGAAACAAGGTGAGGAAATAGCGGGCATGGATTATATCGATCTGACAATTCTTTTGACCAAAATCATCACAGTAATCGGTGTCTATTTCCTCATTCTCATGATCATGGAATTGGCGGAACGCCGCGTCAGCGCATTTCTGCAGGATCGCCTGGGTCCCAACCGCGTGGGACCGCAAGGCATCCTGCAACCGGTTGCAGATGGGGTGAAATTTCTTTTCAAAGAAGACATCATACCGCATCATGTGGACAGAGTCCTCTATCTTTTGGCGCCGCTGTTCGTGATGGCGCCGGCGCTGATGACCACTGCGGTTATTCCTTTTGGCAAAAGCTTGTATGCATTCGGTCGTGAAATCCCCATGCAGATTGCCGATCTCAATGTCGGACTGCTCTATATTTTTGCCATGGTTTCATTGGCTGTATACGGCACTGTTTTGGCCGGCTGGTCCAGCAACAGCAAATATCCGCTGTTGGGCGGATTGCGGGCGTCAGCGCAGATGATCAGTTATGAATTAACGCTGGGACTGTCGATAATCGGCGTGCTGATGCTTACCGGCTCGCTGCGGTTGCAGGAAGTGGTCGCGTGGCAAACCAGCACTCTGTTTGGAATTTTGCCGCGTTGGAATGTTTTCACGCAACCTCTGGGATTTGTTCTGTTCCTCATTGTGTCGTTTGCAGAAACCAATCGTTTGCCCTTCGATCTGCCGGAAACAGAACCGGAACTGGTCGGCGGTTATCACACGGAATACAGCTCGATGAAATTCGCCATGTTTTTCATGGGTGAATACATTGCCCTGATCACCTCCTCAGCCGTTGTAACGACGCTTTTCTTTGGCGGCTGGGATGTACCCTGGTTGGATGAAGCGGCTCTGGGCAATTGGGGTACGCTCTTATCCATGCTGGCCTTTGCCGTGAAAACGAGCCTGTTTCTGTTTTTATATCTGTGGGTGCGCTGGACTCTGCCCCGGTTTCGTTTTGATCAATTGATGAATCTGGGTTGGAAAGTGCTGTTGCCATTGGCAATTGTTAATCTGGTTGTCACCAGCGTGGTGATATTTTTATCTTGAGGCATTATGTACGTCAAACGCGTAGGCTATCGTCCCCATTGGAGCGATCGCTTTTACCTGGTGGCCATTCTGAAAGGCATGTGGATCACGTTTACACACCTTTTTAAGAAAAAATATACCGTGCAATATCCTGAGGAGAAATGGGCAACGCCGCAAGGATTGCGCGGCGCCATTCGCTTAAACAGGGACGACCAGGGTCGCGTTAAATGCGTGGCTTGTGAAATGTGTTCAACCGCATGTCCGGCCAAATGCATCAGCATGAAAGCCGCTGTTCCGCCCTGGCCTGATCGTGAAAAATATCCGGTCGAATTCAAAATCGACATGCTGCGCTGTATTCTCTGCGGCATGTGTCAGGAGGCATGTCCGGAAGCAGCCATCGAGTTGACCGAAATCTATGACTTTTCCAATTATACGCGCGAAAGCCTGATTTGGGATAAGGAGAGGCTGTTGAAGAATTACGATATCACGGCAGACGGCCGTTACTATCAACGCAGTCGAGAGGAAACAGGATTATAAAACCACCAGCAGCGAGAAAAAAATGATCTGGATCTTATTTGGCCTATTGGCAGCCGGTGCGGTAATATCCAGTATCGGCGTCATCACTCATAAAAATCCGGTGTACTGCGCCGTGTTTCTTATCGTTGCTCTTTTCTGCATTGCCGGGTGTTATTTTTTATTACAGGCGCCGTTTTTAAGCGTTGTGCAGATTATCGTCTATGCCGGCGCCATCATGGTGCTGTTTCTATTCGTCATCATGCTGCTGCATTTTCCGGATGATGTACAGATCCATTTGCATCGTCCTCTGCAGACGATATTCGGCGTGCTTTTTAGCATCGTTTTACTGGCGCAAATGCTTTTGTTCATTCTAACTGCAACGCCCATTTTCAACTCGAAATTCGCGCCCGATGCCAAACCGGCGCTGGGAACCGTCGAGGCCGTGGGCGCCCTGCTGTACAGCGAATATATCTATCCGTTTGAAATCGCCTCGCTGCTGTTACTAGTGGCCATCATTGGCGCGATCGTATTGACCGGAAAAAAACCGGTCAAAGAGCAATAAACTTGAGGATCACGATGATTCCGCTTTATGCATATCTGATATTGGCCGCCCTGTTGTTCATCATCGGTGTAATCGGCGTATTGATTCGTCGCAACGCCCTGGTCATACTCATGAGCATTGAATTGATGCTCAACAGCGTCAACCTGACCTTGGCGGCTTTTAGCCGGCATTGGCAATCGTTGGACGGTCAGCTGTTTGTTTTTTTTGTCATGACCGTAGCTGCTGCAGAGGCGGCCGTGGGGTTGGCCATCATCATTGCTATTTTTCGTCTCAAAAAAACCGTGCAGGTGGACGAAATCAATCTGTTGCGAGGATAAATGTTTGATTATATCTGGATCATCCCGGTTTTTCCGCTGCTCGGCGTTTTCGTTAATGCTTCCTTGGGGCGATGGTGGAAAGGCAACGCTGCCGGCTGGCTGGCTTCCTCAGTGATCGGTCTGCCCTTCGCCGCCAGCCTGATTTTGTTCTATCAGTTTCTGTCAAGTCCAGTCGAAAGTCGTATGCTGGAAAAAACATTTTTCACCTGGATTGCAGCTGGATCTTTCAGCGCGGAAATCGGAATGCAAATCGATGCTCTGTCCATGGTCATGATTCTGATCGTGACCGGCGTTTCTTTCGTGATTCATATCTATGCCATCGGTTATATGCACAACGATCCGGGATTTGTGCGTTTCTTTATCTACCTCAATTTGTTCGTGTTTGCCATGTTGATCCTGGTCATGGCCAACAATTTTCTCATGATGTTCATCGGCTGGGAAGGCGTCGGCTTGTGCTCTTATCTGCTCATCGGTTTTTGGCATCAGGTGGACGCCAATGCCGATGCCGGACGCAAGGCTTTCCTGGTCAATCGCATCGGTGATTTTGGTTTTCTATTGGCCATCATGCTTATCTTCGTCACCTTCGGCACTGTGGATTTCACGTCTGTGTTTGCACAGGCTGCGTCCAGCTTTGTACCGGGCGACGGCGTGCTTTTGGCCATTGCGTTGCTGCTCTTTCTTGGCGCTGTGGGCAAATCGGCGCAAATACCCCTGTACATCTGGTTGCCGGATGCAATGGCCGGTCCCACGCCTGTGAGCGCGCTGATCCATGCAGCCACCATGGTCACTGCCGGCGTCTATATGGTGGCGCGGGCGAATGTTCTGTACACCCTCTCCCCCGTTGCGCTCACGGTTGTTGCGGTCATTGGCGCAGCCACGGCTTTTTTCAGTGCCCTGGTCGGCTTGACTCAGTTCGATATTAAACGGGTGCTGGCCTATTCAACCATTAGCCAGTTGGGCTTTATGTTTCTCGCCCTGGGCGTTGGCGCTTACGGCGCGGCGATCTTTCATCTGATGACTCATGCATTTTTCAAAGCGCTGCTCTTTCTGGGCGCCGGCAGCGTCATGCATGCTATGAGCAACCAGGTCGATATGCGGCTCATGGGTGGTTTGCGCAAAAAACTGCCCATCACCTATGGAACCATGTTGATCGGAACCCTGGCGATTGCCGGCATTCCCGGATTTTCCGGATTTTTCAGCAAAGATGAAATTCTCTGGCGCGCTTTCAGTGGAGTGAACGGCCATCCTGTATTCTGGCTTGTCGGTGTTGCCGCCGCGGCAATGACCACTTTTTACATGTTCCGGCTGATTTTTATGACCTTTCATGGCGCCAGCCGCATCGATCCGCAAATCGAACGACAAGTACATGAATCACCGGGCATCATGACCATCCCATTGCTGGCGCTGGCTTTGCTTTCCATCATCGGCGGGTATGTCGGCATCCCTGCGCTCTTGGGCGGCGCTAATCGATTCGAACATTTTTTAGCGCCTGTTTTTGATTCGAGTGAGAACCTGTGGCATTCGTTTGGTTTTGTCACAGCAGGTCGCTTTAATCATGATGTGGAAGGGATGCTCATGCTACTGGTGTTCCTTTTCACTTTGCTCAGTTTGTGGCTGGCGTATCTGTTCTACATCAAAAACACCCGCCTGCCGGAATGGGTTGTCACAAAATGTAAAAGAACCTATGCCCTGGTGTATCACAAATTCTATATCGATGAATTGTATCATGCATTGATAGTACGGCCGCTGCGCAAACTCTCTGATGTCTGGTTATGGAAAATCATGGACATAAAAATCATCGATGGTCTGGTCAATCGCCTTGCGTCCATGGTTGGTGAAAGCGGTCATGCCTTGGCTGCTTTGCAGACCGGCTCTGTGCAAAACTATGCGTTGCTATTTGTCGTGGGCGTGGCGGCGTTGTTGGCTTTGCTGTTTTAAGCGATCGTCAGGAGTAATTTCATGCTCGATTTGATAACAAACTATTTATTGTCTATTTTAATTTTTCTGCCGCTTCTCGGCGCTTTGCTGCTTTTTGCCGTTCCGCGACAGCGGATCGAATTCATTCGTATTTTTACCCTGGCGCTGACTTGCATTATTTTTCTTTTCTCCGTTCCCCTGTTCACATCTTTCAACAACAGTTCCGCTGATTTTCAATTTGTGGAGAACAGAGAGTGGATGCCCGCTCTGGGTTCCAGTTTTCATGTCGGCATCGACGGCATCAGCTTGATGATGGTTTTATTGACAACCCTGCTGACGCCGCTGGTCATTCTCGCCTCCTGGAGCGGCATCGTCAAGCGAGTCAAAGAGTACATGATCACCTTCCTGTTGCTGGAATCGGCCATGATCGGCGTCTTTGTTTCACTCGATCTGTTGCTCTTTTATATTTTCTGGGAAGCCATGCTCATTCCCATGTATTTTATCATCGGCGTCTGGGGAGGCCCGCGTCGTATTTATGCGGCCATAAAATTTTTCCTTTTTACCATGTTCGGCGGCGTGCTCATGCTGGTGGCCATTTTAACGCTCTACTTTATGTATAAAACTCAGGCCGGCGTGGCCAGCTTTAATTATGCTGATTTAAATCGCATGTTTATTGATCGCACATCCCAGTTCTGGTTGTTTTTGGCCTTTGGCCTGGCTTTTGCCGTCAAAGTGCCCATGTTCCCGCTGCACACCTGGTTGCCCGACGCCCACGTGGAGGCGCCCACCGGCGGCAGCGCCATTCTGGCCGGCGTGTTACTGAAAATGGGCACATACGGATTCCTGCGTTTCTGTCTACCTTTGTTTCCGGATGCAGCGATTCGTCTGGCGCCGTTGCTCGGCGTTTTAGCGGTCATCGGCATAATCTATGGTGCATTGGTATCCTGGGTGCAACCGGATTTGAAAAAGTTGGTAGCCTATTCCTCCGTCAGCCATCTGGGATTTGTCATGCTCGGCATCTCTAGTTTGAACATTGAAGCGCTGCAGGGTGGAATTCTGCAAATGGTGAACCATGGATTGTCCACCGGCGCCCTGTTTCTTCTGGTGGGCATGATCTATGAACGGCGACATACGAGAATGATTGCGGATTTCGGCGGCCTGGCTTCAGTTACGCCGGTGTTCAGCACGATGTTTCTCATCATCACCCTGTCGTCCATCGGCTTGCCGGGACTCAACGGTTTTGTCGGCGAGTTTCTCGTTTTGTTGGGCGCCTTTAAAGCGCATCCGGCCATTGCCGTTCCAGCCGCTCTCGGCGTGGTACTATCTGCCGTTTACATGCTGACCATGTATCAACGGATTCATTTCGGCCCATTGAAACATGAGGAAAACCGGACGGTCCCGGATTTGACCTGGCGGGAAAAATGCACGCTGCTGCCGCTGTTGCTTTTTTGTTTTTGGATCGGCATTTTTCCCTCTTACTTTTTATACAAATCCGAGGCCACTGTGATGCAGTTATTAAACACCATGCATGCGAAACGGCAGGTTCTGCTGGACCGGGTCGTCCAGGCGCCAACGTTGCCGGCCAGGGGGGAATGAAATGCAATTTACCATTCCTGAAATTAATTTGACGGCCGCCTCTCCCCTGCTGATCATGGTCGCTACCGCTTTGACGGTCACGTTGCTGCCCCTGTTTTATCGATCCGTCAAACAGGAAATCCTCGCCGGCCTCACTCTCTTTGGTTTGGCTCTCAGCAGTTGGGCCTTGCTGCGTTTGTGGGATCACCCGCAAACCGCGTTCAACGGTTTGTTGATCATAGACCCGTTTGTCATCCTCGTGCATCTGCTTTTTCTACTGGCCGCCGGTTTGACCATTCTGCTTTCGCTCAATCAGATCGAAAAAGAGTATTTGCCCTATGGTGAATTTTTCGGTTTGCTTCTATTCGCCGTATGCGGCATGATGATCATCACCTCCACAGCCAACCTGCTCATCATGTTTCTGGGCTTGGAACTTTTCTCCATCGCGCTTTATGTTTTGACCGGATTGCGCAAATCACGCGCGGATTCGGTGGAAGCGGCGTTGAAATACTTTTTACTGGGCGCTTTTGCCTCTGCATTTCTATTGTACGGCATGGCCTTGCTCTACGGATTGACCGGAACGTTATCTCTGGAGAACATGAATATTGCCTCATCGGCGCCGGCCATCCTTTCGGCCGCGGTTCTGCTTATTTTTGTCGGACTTGGCTTTAAAGCCGCATTGGTTCCGTTTCATATGTGGACCCCGGATGTTTACCAGGGTGCGCCAACCCCCATCACCGCTTTTATGTCCAGCGCCACCAAAGCCGCCGCCTTTATCGTTTTGATCCGCATATTGGATTTCACCGTACAACAGGTAAATTTCCCCTGGTCTAAACTGCTTGTCGTTGTGGCGGTCTTGACGATGTGCGTAGGTAATCTGCTGGCCATCAAACAGGACAACATCAAGCGCATGTTGGCCTATTCCAGCATCAGCCATGCAGGCTATCTGCTGGTCGGCCTGACCGCCATGACTGAAAACGGAGTGACCGCACTCGTTTTTTATCTGTTTGTCTATGCAGTCATGAACATAGGCGCGTTCGGTGTGCTTTCCTATATGGGCAAATCCGCAAATGACGAGCGAGTTGAATTTGCTTCCTGGCGTGGATTGGGCTATCGTTATCCGTTTGCAGGTTTATGTCTGGCCGTATTCATGTTCGCACTGGCCGGCATCCCTCCTAGCTCCGGATTTATGGGAAAATTGTATCTGTTCAGCGCTGCCGTGGAACAGGGTTATATCGGATTGGTTATCGTTGCCGTGTTGAACTCGGTCGTCTCGGTTTATTACTATATGCGATTGGTGGTCTATCTCTATATGACCGAAGCGGAACAAGAGCTAGTTGCGCCAAAGCCGTCTCCCGGTTTGATCATCGCCCTCTTTATTACCCTTGCGTTAACACTGTTGTGGGGCATCCTACCTTCCACTCTGACTAATCTGTTAAGGGTTGGTGATTGGTTCTAATAACTGATCCTTGATTGGGTGGCAATCTGTTCTGTCATTGCAAGCAGAAAAGATGCACCTGATACTCACCCGTCATACAATATGGAGCGAAGCAATCACCGTGAGTAAGGGCGATGGCCTGGCGTAGAGATAAGCTCGACGTCCTTACAGTCTTTGCTAGCAAAGTAGATGCTCCTGATACTCACTCATCGTTGAGTATGCAGCTAAGCATCTGTTCGCCGCTATATTCTTGCTGGAACGCCAAGACAGGAACACGCACAGATTCTTCGCCCCGCCGATAACAATCAGTTGTCAACT
>CAYLWO010000026.1:0-63416 GCA_964387285.1 uncultured Cytophagia bacterium
AGTGAAAATCATTCCAGCATAATAACTCTTTCCAAGCGAATGTCTCTGCTAGAACTGCCGAGTAATACCTTGAATTTACCCGATTTTACAAGCCAGTGCCCCGAATCATCATAATGGGAAAAGGAACTGTTGCCCAGCCGGAAAGTGACGGTACGGCATTCTCCTGGCTTTAAACTAACTCTTTCAAAACCTTTCAAGAGTTTTACTGCACGGTCGACCGGCGATGCAAGGTTCTGAATATATAACTGCACAATTTCATCTCCAGCCGTTTCACCGACGTTCTGAACGTCAACCATTACATCCATACACTTTTCCGCGAGGCTGCTGCATGGAATAATTTGCATATTGCCGTACTTGAATTCAGTGTAGGACAATCCATGTCCGAATGGATAGAGCGGTTCAATGCCGTATTTGTCGAAATGTCGATACCCGACGAACAATCCTTCAGAATAGGTAACAAAATCTTTGTGACCCGGATAGGTTTGATAAACCGGAGAATCCTCCCACGCTCTAATGCAAGTCAGCGGCAATTTGCCGGAAGGATTGACATCGCCGAACAGAATATCAGCCAGCGCATGACCGCCCTCCTGTCCGGGATAAAAAGCCTCCAAAACCGCCGGAACCTTTTCAATCCACCCATTCATCAAAACCGGAGTAGCATTGTATAGAACAACGATGCAATTTTCGTTGACTCTGGCGGTTGCCTGAATCAAATGGACCTGATCTTCCGGCAGAGCAAGCTGCTTACGATCAGTGCCTTCGCCTTCAAGCGTCTCACACAAACCGGCGCAAATGACGGCCACATCCGCCTCCCGGGCGGCAGCCAGCGCTTGTTCCATTTCATCACCTCTGCCATAGTAGGCAAGACCCAAATGGGCTTCGCTGGTACCGAGATTTTCAAAAAACTCGACGCGAATATCGTAGCTTCTGCCGTGATCAAGCTCGATATAGACGGATCGGAGCGAACTGGCCAAATCGGTTGTCCAGGAATCGATCAGACAGTTGCCGTCCACATAAAGCCGGCAGCCGTTGTCGCTCATGACACCCAATTCATAAATGCCCGATCCCGGGGAGGTTAAGGTTCCGGTCCATCTGACAGAAAAAGAATCGCTGTTTACAACACCCGGCGCCGGCGTATGGGTATCCCAATTGAAATCTATCTGCCTGTCGATCCGACTTAACACCGGCCTTCCCTCGAGATCACGATTGTTATAGTACTCGCCCAATAGACCGTGCTCACCCTGTTGCGCTTGCGGAGGCGTTAACAACGACGAGGCAATGGCCGGTAAAGAGGTGCGCATCATGCGACCGCAACGGACAAAACGAACCCGATCGTCACCGATCTTTTCGCGTAAGCCTTGCAGGGGTGATATGGAATAGTGTGCGGGCAAAAATCCGCTGCCGCCCCCGTACATGCGTGCTTGATCCGCATTAGGTCCGATTAAGGCAATGGATTTTATTTTGTTTCGGTCTAACGGCAGAATTGTTTTATCATTTTTCAGCAATACGATGCTCTTGTTTGCGACCTCCAGGGCCAGAAGGCGGCGATTTTCAGTCTCTGTCGATCCTTCAACGTCTGTGATCGTTTCGTCAAACAATCCGGCTCTGAACATGATCCGTAAAATGCGCCGGACTTTATCTTCAATAATCTCCGAATTCACTTTTCCGTCAGTTACCGCTTGCTGGAGATCAGCATTGAAATATTGGCCGTTCGGCATTTCCAGATCAAGACCGGATAAGGCGGTTTGAATGGTGTTGTGAACGCCTCCCCAATCTGACACTACAAAACCGTCAAAGCCCCATTGCTCTTTGAGAACCGTGGTCAGCAGAAAGTGATTCGAGCAGCAGTATTCTCCACGGAACTTGTTATAGGCTGCCATTATGGACCACACACCGGCCTCCTGCACCGCTGCCTTGAATGCAGGAAAATAAATTTCGTGCAGCGTACGGTCATCCACACGCACATCGACCGTTCCGCGGTTCCATTCCTGATTGTTCACCGCAAAATGTTTGGCGCAGGCAATGACGCGCTGACTCTGCACACCGATGATATAAGCCCTGGCCATGCGCGACATCAGATAAGGGTCTTCGCCAAAACTTTCAAACGTCCTGCCGCCGTGTGGAACACGGGCAATGTTCAAGCAGGGACCTAACAGCATATTGTATCCCAACTCGCGCGTCTCCCGTCCCATTGAAACAGCTACGCGATTGATTAGGGAATCATCCCAGGTGGCTGCCATGTTAATGCACGCGGAATAATTGGTCGCTCTTCCTTTGCCGTTCGGTCCCAGAGGTCCATCGGTCATGACAATTTCCGGAATGCCGAGTCGATTATTACGCTTGCTGGTAAAACCATCGCCGCTTATCAAATCCAGCTTTTCAGACAAGGTCATTCGGTTGAGTAAATCCTTTACCCGCATTTCAACAGATACGGCAGAATTTTTATAGACGACTCTGTCGTCATCATTCAAGACAGCATGAGATTCGAATCCGAACAGACTCACAGCCAGGACAAGAAATATCCGTGTGCAGAACAGCAAAAATGGCATCTGATGGCCTCGGTTTGATTGCATAGCGTGTACTCTCATTTTTTATGATAGAGCGACTGTTTTATGGAAGATCGAATCCGATTGTTCTAAAATTAACGTTTATCCAGTTTAATAAATATTTCGTTAACTCCCTTTTTCAGATTGCATCTTAACAGCAAGACCTCATTTTCAATGGGACCGATTGCATTTGCCCCTGTTACTTTATCAACCACAAAACGATCGAAATCATACCACAGGGCGGCGGCGTAAGGCATTTCGCTTTCAGAAACAATCTCCAGGGGAATCTCGGTGAATTCTTTTCTTTCCCAGGGTGTATTAACCTTAACCTCCGGTATCCGGCGTACCGCAAAAAAATCAACATCGTCAACCTGCCGGTTATGCCTGTAATCACGCAGCAGAATCGGTTTAAATTGATCTTTTATGAATACGACCTGGCACTCTTTATCATAATAAAAAAGCGTTTTCGGCCAGGGACCGGTGGCGCGGTTGCTCTTGGCAGCGTACCAGAACGGCGGTTTGGCAGCGGGGATATCATCAAAAATCATTACACTGGGTGCAGTTTCCGTAAATTGATCGCCATAGAATTTGACCGCCTGAGGTACGGTCATGTATTGGATTAAATTTCCGAAAGATGAAACATAGGTAAAAAAGTTATCCAGCATTTTTTCGGATTTCATAATGTCCTGCGGTGAAAATTCGCGACAGACATCGCTGCATTCCATTTCGTGAGCTTCCTGATGCTGTGGGAAAAAGACGACCTTGTTATGGCTGATATTACGGATATAGTTGTCGAAAAAGCCCCGCCAATAGTCGATATTTTCAGCTGAACAGATATCTGTACGACCGACATCATCCGGATCACTGGAATAAATCGTCGGGGCATGTGAGTGAATCGATTTCAACAGATCCCGGGTGGTCCACTCAACCGAAATCACACCCCCTTTCCCTTGAGAGGGAATTTTGAAACAATCGTCAGCGGCGTAGAAATATCCCCATGGCGCGCCTCGATCAGTGATGCGATCGATGCCGACCTGTTCCCAGCAAGAGCCCCAAAGGGCGGACATACCCGCCTGTTTCACCTCCTGCAGCAAAACGTTGGAGCGGGATCCGGCAGCTGCCAATACTACCTGGGACCATGGGAAAAGCGCTCGCAAAGAATCGAGTGCTTGTTGTGGATTGCGAAAGGCCGTGGGAGTCGCATGTGAATGCCCCCATACCAAGCCGATATCGTCGCCGTACTTTGCATGCCATTCATCAATCTTTTGTTTCATGGCCCGACCGCTGCCGGGATCCAGCAACCAGGTTATGGGTATGCCGTGCTTATGAGCGACGCTTGCCAGCCGCTCCATGCCTTCCTCTGGTACGCCTTTTCCCCAGTCCGAGTCGACCGTATAAGCCAACGCTGAAAAAGTAAAAAGCAGCCGGCCGCTGTTTTTACTTTTCAACAATCTCTCCTTTAATTCCTGAGCAAAAAACGGAGGAGAGGACGGTTTGCCGGCATTGCAAAACAATGCATAACCGAACATAAACACAAACAAAAAACCACGTCGCAACATGCTTTTCTCCAAAACAGTGATTTGTACGCTGCTGACTTTTTGTCCTGCAATCAATAAAAATACCGTTCAGCCTGGACTTCTTGCTTTTCGATCCCTGGTCCTTTGAATGAAAGTTTGAGCGCCTGTGAACTGCCGGCATCAAAATAAAAAACCTGAATGGGATGAAGACCGGACGACAGCGTCAGGCTGGCCTGTTTTTCCAGGGCGCCGTGTTGACCGTCGTTATCAATGACCTGCAAAGCATCAATGTAGAGCAGGCTGCCGTCATTGGATTCCAGATAAAAAGTATAATCGCCTGCCTCTAGGATATTGATAAAACCGTTGTATTTGACAGCGAACATCTCCCGGCGCGGCTTTAGGTTTAGGTCGATTTTTGCGACGTGACCAACTTTTACCGGAGTCTGTTTATTAAAGTCGGGCATGAATTGCCAGTTCCCTTCAAAATAGCAATAATGTATGCCGTGCTTCCCGGGTTTCTGTATAGTGACCAGAGAAGAATCCAGAGGACTGGGCTGCAAACCTTGCGCAAAGGCGACGGCCTTGATGACTGTGGTTTTTGAAATTTTGAAAGGACCTTTATACTCTAACGAATTTTTTGTCGCTTGACTGCCATCCAATGAGTAGTAAATCTTCGCATCCCGGGTTTTACACGTAATTTTCACAAGAACCGAATCCGCAAAACAGGCATCTTTTGGGAAAATCTCCGGTGTGATGGTCGCCAGATGAGCGACGATCGATGCAGCCATTCGACTCGCTAACCGTTTTTCCGCAAAAGCTCTGGCTTTGATGGTGCCTGCCGGGATCATTGAAAAAGGGCCTTGATACAGCAAGGAAGTTGAGCAAGGCTCTGAACCATCCAGCGTATATCGAATGGTTGCACTTTTATCGCCATTCGTCATGGTAACCATGCCGTTTTCATCCCGAGTCACAACCGGTTCAGAAGTAAGCGGCAGCACGGTCCGGCAAAAGGCGGCAAGATCGCCCTTTTTTGCCGTATAAGGGCGTAAGCAGAAATTAAAAACAACCGGTTCCGGAACGACTTCATATCTGGATAAAATTTCCGGACCGCAGCTGGCATTACCGACGCCGCGTTGCCGGACATCAAGCCGTAAAAAAATATTCTCGTTTTGCATTAATTCGTGAGTATGCCTGGCCTGCGCCAGATCATACGCGCTAAAGTGCAGGGCCTGCATGGCAAACAAACCGGTCTGGCTGGTAATGACCAAGCCCCTGTTCTCGTTATTCAGCAATGCCAGCCAGCGCACATCCTGTCTGCTGCCATTGTCCTGCGGCCGGATATACGGTACATACTGTTCAGACACGGTGCTTGAATACAGTCCTGCAGCCGCGCCTGTTTTACGATCACAATAATTTTCATGCGGCCCACGGCCGAACCAATAGAGATTTTCAAATTCAGGCGCCATCACCATTTTCAGTCCAAGGCGAGGCAAGGTCGGCAATTCGCCAAACGGCACAACATAATGGTCCATAAAAATATCGCCTGAGCCCAGTACGGTAAAAGTGCAAAAATCATGAAATCCCATTGTGGAACTTGCATTGTATTCGCTTTCAACACGAACCTGAACTGCACCGGGTTCAACTTTTTGGGCATCAAAGGAGTGCAGGTTCCCATGCAGGTCCTGCAATCCGGCAAGATGCCAGGTGTCTTTAATCCGGACATCATTATCCAGAGGTGCACGGTATACATCCAAGACCGGTCCGGCGTTTGCACCGATTGCAGAAGGCATGAACTCTTGATCTTGGTAAGAGTAGGAACGAATGGTTCCACTCCTGCGATCAAAGATAACGGTAAAGTCGTTTCCCCGTATGGTCGCGGTTTCAGCCGAATCTTCCAGAGACACCGGCGGTATACCGGCCGGTGTAAAAATGCAACTTGGCGGCGAGTCTAAAGCCAGTTTAAACTGATCCCAGGCTACCACATGTCCCCCTGCTGCCCAAGTTGTGCTGTCCCGAAGGGTAAAGCAGAATTTACACCAATATTCAGCACCCGGTTTACCGGGGAATTTTTGCAGCGGAATTCGAAACTGTTTTTGAGCGCCCGGCGGCACGTTCAGTGACGGCCATGTTCCGGATTGAACCACCAGGCCGTCTTCCGCAACCGACCATTGCGCAGTTAATTCGTTCAAATTGGTAAAATGAAATTTATTGTGAACGGTAAAAATCACCCCGTCTTTTGTTTCTACAGCAACAGGCTGATAGACTTTTTTCACTTCCCATAATTTTGCCGTAATCTTTCGGTCTGGAAAGACAAGGCCGTTACAGCAAAAGTTGGTGTCACTGGGGACGTCCTTTGGGCCGAAATCACCACCGTAGGCAAAATAGTTCTTTCCGGATTCATCCTGCTTGAGCAGTCCCTGATCCACCCAATCCCAGATACAACCGCCAATAAAAGAGCTGTGTTTTTCCACAGTTTGACAATACTCTGCCAGGTTTCCACAGCCATTGCCCATGGCATGGGCGAATTCACACATAAAAAAAGGCTTGGCATGATTTTGTGCGGCATATTCCTCCATTTCATCCAGGGCCGGATACATACGACTGTAAATATCAGCTACTGAATTATCCCCTTCATAGTGCACCAATCGCGAAGGATCGGTTTTGCGTGCATACGCGCTCATATGTAAAAAAGCATCACCGCCGCCGGACTCATTGCCCAAAGACCAAAAAATTACCGAGGGATGATTTTTATCGCGTTGTATCATGTTATGTACTCGATCCAGAGCAGCCGCCCGCCACCTGGGATCGCTCTGCGGCAGGAGCGCACTGGCGCCGTGCGATTCAACATTGGCCTCATCGATCACATACAGGCCATAGCGGTCGCAGAGATCGTACCAGGTCGGATCGTTGGGATAATGCGACGTACGTACGCAGTTAATGTTGAATTGCTTCATCAACCTGATGTCCTGAATCATGGTCTCCAAAGGTACATGTCTTCCATACAGCGGATGATGTTCATGACGATTGACGCCTCGTAATAAAATGGGTAAGCCGTTCAGGAGCAAGCGAGATCCTTTTAATTCAATTTTCCGAAATCCGATTTGCCATGGCATCGTTTCGATAACATCCCCGGAAGAGTTGGTGAGCAAAAGTATCAAATAATACAAGTTCGGTTTCTCCGCCGACCATTTTTCAGGATTGTCGACCGGACTTGCCAGCTCGGCAACCGACTCTTCACCCGGATGGATTTGCGGAATCTTAACCTGGAACTCTGTTAACGGGGCGACCTCTTTTTGACCGGCATCTAACAGGAGTGCCTTGACGAAGAATGAATCAACGGATTGAGATTGATAATTACGCACTCGCACCGTAATTCCTAATCGTGCATTTTTATATTGATCGTCAAAATCCGTACGCACAAAAACATCGCGCATATGTACGACAGGCGTCGAAAACAGAAACACATCTCTGAAAATTCCGCAGAGCCGCCACATGTCCTGATCTTCCAGATAACTGCCGTCGGACCAGCGATAGACTTCAACTGCGAGGGTGTTGATGCCGGCAACAAGATACGGCGTGATGTTGAATTCCGCCGGCGACATGCTATCCTGGCTGTAGCCGACGTTTTTTCCGTTAACCCACAGGTAAAAAGCGGATTCGACTCCTGCAAAATGGATAAAGACCTGCCGTCCCGCCCAGTCTTGCGGTATGGAAAAATTGCGGCGATAGCATCCAACCGGATTATTCTCATGAGGAATGTGCGGCGGATCCATGACGACAAAAGGATATTTGGAATTGACATAGATAGGGACATCGTAGCCATAGAGCTGCCAATTCGCGGGTACCGGTATTTCAGCCCAGCGGCTGACATCATATTCAGGCCTGAAAAAATCTTGCGGACGATCTGCCGGTTTGGCAACCCAGAAAAATTTCCATTTACCATTCAGCAATCGATAAAACGGAGACAAACGTTCATCACCTTGCAACGCCTGCTCAATGGTCGCAAAGGGAATCCCGGTGCTATGAGCGGGTTCTTTATTACGACCGAACATTTCGGGATTTTCCCAATCATAAGCAGATCGTGTTCGCATCATCAGGCAACAGACTGTTGTGATCAGAGGAATCAGCAGCGCCGGCAGTGGTTTTATGGATTTCATCAAATCTGCTTTCAACTCACGGTTCAGAAGAATATTCTTTCGAATTGTTAAATTCAGGAATAGGCTGTAATACAAGCCAGCTAATTTTTACCTGCATCCATTTCAGCAGCAAGCGCTTGCTCGACCCTGGCGGATAATCGTGCGACTATCTCAGCGACAAACTTTTCTCCAAGAGCTTTGGACGCTGTTGTGCGAGGATCCTGCCCGTGGATGGCATAAAGGGCGTGCGTCGGATCATGAGTCGGCGCGCTCTTGAGCGGCGTTGTCGGCAACGTGACTTTATCAGGCTCCCGGCCGGTTGTGAGGGACTCTATCCGCACCCATGCCGGATTGAGCGCAAGTGCCAGGCTGGTTTCATATTTGGCGGCATGGTCGCCTGAGCCCGGATCGTTGGGTTCTGCGCTTGTGACCTCGGGTTCAGTCAAACCGATAAAACGAACCGTGGGGTGCCGTTGTTGCGCGTCCTGGGCCAAAAGATGCACCATGTCAACCTGTTCCTTTGGATAATGACCTGTCAGCATCATGACCACCTTAAAACCCTGCGCAGCCAGAAAATCAAGTGTGGCTCCTATGATGGGTTTGACTTGTTCTTCCGGCAGAATAAGCGTCCATTTATAACCCACATGGCCACCACCGATGCCGTAAAAAAATGACGGCAGCACGAGGCCGCCGGTCTGTCGGGCGACCCGCTCACACAAGGCATGCGCTTTGAGGCCGTCAAAACAGATCGGCAGGTGCCACCCATGATGTTCAAAGGTACCCAACGGCACAAACGCAACTGGAGCTTTCGCCAATACCGCCTCCAGAGCATCAGGAGACATCTCTTCCATTCGACCAAAAGGCTTGGTCTGCTTTCCCGTTAACACGTCTTGGAAATGAGTGTCATCCTGGAAATGAGCGAAAGCATGCGTTTTTTGACCATCGTCGAAATCAGACGCCATCGTCTCTCGATCCTTACAATGGTGGTTGATGGCCCCAACAGGAGATGACAGATTTCCAGCCAGAGTAGTCTGATTGCTTTGACCGAAAGAAATCACAGTCCTTACAAGGCATAAAAAGATATGAAATCTGAAAAACGACCGATTCATCAATATTCTCCTTGAGAAGACAGCATCGCGGTGAAACATATAAAATTGTCGGCTCTGTGATCACTCATGCATGCTCTTTGCGGCTCTTTTTCATGGAGGATAAAAAACTCAAAACCACACCCACCACCAGCAAAGTAACCGTGCCAATGATGCCGATCAGACGCGTGTGCCAATGGCATTCCAGCCATTGTAAAGGCTCAGGCAGATTTCGCGCAAAAGTCGCCCAGGCAATGCTGATCACACTGGCAATGACCGCGACGATTGCCGGCCACCGCTTCACGTAGGGAAACGCGACTCCCAGGATAAACAAACCAATAACGCCGCCGCCGGCGATGCCGCCGAACTGCCAGCCGGCCTCAAGCGCGACTTTGACCTTTATCAGCGCCAGTCCGGTCAGCGTTCCGATGACTCCCCAGACAATCGTATAGCGATGCAGCAGTTTCATGCTCAATTTATCATCAGCACCGGCATTGAAATAACGTTTGTAAAAATCATAATAGGTCAGGGAGGACAGACAGTTGAGCGAAGACGAAAGAGTGCTTTGCGCAGCGGCAAAGATGGCCGCGATCACCAGACCGCGCAAGCCGACAGGCAATTGCGTGGCGATAAAATACGGGAAAATTTTATCTCCCATAAGACTTGCTTTCAACTCGGCCGGTAGTTGATCCGCATGAACCGAGTAATAGGCATACAACGCCGTGCCGATAAATAAAAAAATGAGCGATACGGGAATGTAGCCGAGCGCGGCCGTCCACAATGAACGTGATGCGTCCTTGACGGATCTCGTGGTTTGATAACGTTGTACATTGTTCTGATCTACGCCAAAATTGCGCAGGTTTTCCATAATACCATAGAGCACCACCGTCCAGGCGGTAGACCGGATGAGGTCAAAATCCCAATTACCGAGAGAGAATTTATGGTTTTCCGCTGCAATGGTAAAAATCTGCCTGGGACCCTCGGGCATGCCGATGCAGATAAAAGCTATGGTCGCCAGCGCACCGCCAAACAAAATAATGACCTGCACCACATCGGTCCAGACCACCGCCTCGATGCCGCCGATCATGGTGTAAAAGATAACGGTGACTCCGCAAACCACAATGATGCTGACGTAGGACCAGCCGGTAATATTGTGCAACGGCAGCGACAGCAGGAATAATATCATGCCAAAGCGGGTCGTTTCACCGAACATGAAACTGACGCTGGAATAGACACGCGCCCAACCGCCAAAGCGCTGTTCCATGTACTCAAAGGCCGATACTTTGACTCTTTTCCGGTAAAGCGGGATAAAATACAGCGTAGCGATCAACGCGGCAAAGGGCAGAGTCAGCGAGAACAGGAACGCGTCCCAATTGGTATTATAGGCGATTCCAGGATAGGCGATGAAGGTAATACTGCTGACAAAGGCGCCTAAAATGGAAAGACCGACCGCCCAGCTCGGCAGCTTGCCTTGCGCAATCATAAATCCATCCGGTGTGCTGCTTTTTTTATGAAAGCGGGTGCCAAAAAAAACAACAGCTGTCAGATAAAATATAACCACCAGGTTGTCCCAAAGACTGAAATGCGTTACCATCGGTATCCTTTCCCTTGTGCAAACAACAAAGCCCGGTTGACAGAAAAACCGTCGGCGGTTTCCGTAAATCGTGCCCACGATTAACTGCAGCGCTAGGATAAAGTTTCAGGCAAATTCCACATACACTGTTTTAATTTCATACGGCTTGAAATTTAATAAAATTCTGTCCCTGGAAAAAGAGAGCGTCGCAATATCCTCTTCCAGACAATTGCATTCCCAGGCTGTCGACAATTTTTTACAGAATAGCAATTCGATTTGTCCACGCTGATTTAACGCTTCATACAAACGAACAACAATCCCGTTGCGATCTTCCGCTTTTTTGACTGTTTCAATAATAACATTTTCTGCCCGGCTTGTTACCAGGGAATCGCTGATTTTCGGATCGTTGTTGTTCGGCAAAGCGCCGGTGAAAACAAGTATCGGATTATTGTATTCGTAAGCCATTTTCATCGTGTTGCCGGCGCGCCAGTCTCCCTGGTGGGGGTAGAGCGCATAACTGAAACAATGCCGCCCCTGGTCCGCATTCGCGTCTGGGTCGATTCCGGATTTGATCAATGTCAGTCGCATGACGTTGTCCTTGATGTCATAGCCGTATTTGCAGTCATTGAGCAAGCTCACGCCATAATCGCCTTCAGACAGATCAGCCCATTTCTGCGCCGCCATTTCAAAGCGAGCGCGGTCCCAGTCCGTATTGCCATGCGTCGGCCGTTCGATAACGCCAAAGGGGATCTCATACGTAGCCCGGTTGCTCAGAATATTCAACGGAAAAGCCACCTTCAACAAAGTTTGATGTTGTTGCCAGTCGACTTCTGTGACAAAATCGATATACGGCAAACGATCATAAAGATAGATATATTGAGTTATAGTGGAAGACAAGAACCGGCGCCGGGTCAAAACTCCTCCGCGTATGGGGCCGTTCTCCTTTACCTGACAATTTTCCATTTCTACCAATTCTAAACATTTATCCTGATAAAAGAGGTCTATATCCCATGCATCATTGGCCAGAGGACGATCTTCGAACACCTGGAATACATTCGCTTTTTTCCCCTTCTCGATGATTTCGCGCCGATGCCGTTTATCAAAAAGAGAGGCAATCAATCCATGATCATCCAATTCGAGTATGAAAAAAGCGTTTTCCAGACGGTGACAGGAGATTTGCAGGTTTGAGGATCCGGATATTGCAGCGGGATCATCGCTCTGAGTGAGCGTCCTGAATCCAAAAGCAGGGATTTCCGGTATCGATACTAGAATCTCCGACTGATCGTGCGCAGCTTGGCAGTGGAGCAATCGGTTTTGGCCATCGACGCAACCATATCCTGCTTTTTCCAGGGGCAAGCGTATAATGCCGGATCGCTGCCAGGACAGAGAGTTGAAGACTGTTACGGCAGTCATTTCCGGTCCTGATGCAACACCGATATTCTTAAGAGCCTGCTCCATGATTCGCGCGCCGCTATCCCGCACCATCCGGTAATCCTGTTCGCAATCCTGATATACTTCCGCAATCGCAGAGCCCGGCAGGATGTCATGGAACTGGTTGAGCAGAACCGATTCCCATATGCGATTGATTTCCTCATGCGGATACCGGCCGCATTGCAGATACGCCAGGACACAAAGCAGTTCGACGTTGTGCAGCAATCTTTCAGCATCGCGGTTGTGTTTTTTAATCCTGGCCTGTGAGGTATAAACACCCCGATGCAATTGCAGATAGAGTTCGTCATTCCACACCGGTAATCCGGCAACCCGCTTTTCAAGATCAATAAAAAAACTCTCGACTTGACCCTGGTGGTGAAACGGCAGTCCAGGCATCACGTTCAAGCACCGTGCATTTTCCAACATTTCTCGCGTCGGTCCGCCGCCGCCATCCCCCCAACCGAACGACAACAATACTTCCTGGTTGGCTTGCTGTTGATGGTAATTGTCCCAGCAACCCTGAACATTGGCGGGCGTGAGATCAACGCTATAATCGTTCCAGCCCCGGCGGTCAGGCGTGGTGATAAAATGACACAGGATGCGCGTGCCATCCAGGCCTTGCCAATAAAATGTATCGTAAGGAAACCGGCAAAATTGATTCCAGCTCAGTTTGGTGGTGACGAAAAAACGCAATCCGCACAGTTTAATAATTTGCGGCAGGGAATAACAGAATCCGAAACAATCCGGCAGCCAGACGACCTGTGGGTCGCATTCCAGTTCTTTACGGAAGTAACGCTTGCCAAACATAAACTGTCGAACCAGCGATTCACCGGCCGGAATATTGCAGTCCGACTCCACCCACATGCCGCCGGTAGCTTCCCATTGACCGTTGCGTATGTTCTCCTTAATCCGGTTGAATATATCCGGAGAATAGTCCTGCATCCATTTATACAGTTGCGCCTGACTTGCCGTAAATCGATACTCGGGATAGAGATCTTGCAATCGCAAGGCATTGCAGCAAGTGCGCACTGCCTTTTTGATAGAGTGCCGGATCTGCCATTTCCACGCCAGGTCCAGGTGAGAGTGACCCAGGCTTAGAACCGCAGGCAATCCGATCTGTTGCGTTCGCGTAGAACCGAGTTCACGGTGAATAAGGTCGCGTGCGCGGGCGAGAGAATCAAAGAAAGCCGGACTCGCTGTCTGTAGATAATCGACCTGGAGCAAAGCCTGTTCGAGAACGCGTTTGAGCCGAGGATATTCGCCATGGGATTCGCTAATGGCCAACAGCGTTTCATAAATATTTTTAACGGTAAAATAAAGCTCTTCTGCGATGACATCGACAGCCACGAGATCCGCCCGTTCGAATACATGCCGGTGGCTCTCCAGTCCGCTGAAAGCCTGCAAAGCGATCAGGTGATTTTTGCCGTACTCGGCCATGTCCCAAATGGGAATTTCATTACGCCGGACATCGACACTTTGCAGCGGTCTGCCGTCCCAATAAACCATAATTTCATATTCGCGCAGGTCCCCGCCTTCACTGCTTTTAAAATCGAATCTTTTTCCGGGTTGTATGATGAGAGCCAGTTTCCGATCTGCTGGTCCATGAGGAATCTGCAGCGGAATTCTGAACCAGTTTGTTTGATCGCGGCCGCCCCAGGATTGGCCGGTTACAAAGGGATGCCAATGACGGTCATCATAATCCGGATGTTCCGCACCCGTACAATCTGCGTTGTGATACCGGATAGGTTCAAGTGCGCAGATCCTGCGATAGATGTGGCTCTTGATCACGCCGATCTTTTTTTCCAGATTTGCACATTGCATTTTTTCATGTGATAGTAAAGGCATTCGGCAATCCTATGTGAATCGGAATTTAAAACCGCGTGTCGATTTGCTGCGTTCGCAGTCCTAAAACCGGCATTCCAAATCGTGCTTTACAGATCGATCTGCAGTCCGATCGTTACAATCTTTTTCGCTCCCGCCGTTACGGAAACGCCACTTTCAACAACGTCGCAATCCTGCAAGGGTTTTTCTTCCAGAGTCAGATAGCGAGCCGACCGGATGGCGGCATCCAAATGCAAAACACCGGTAATTTCCCGATCCGTCGGATTGTAAAAACGGACAACTACGGTATCGCCCGCTTCAGCCCATTTAACCGCTGAAAGGACCAGCGTCTCCGGTTGCAGATGCAGGAACGAACGTGTTTGCGGCCAGGCGCCGCGATTTTTGGCAACCTGCAGGATGTTCGTGACATAATTGTGCCCGCTCGCCTGTTTGAACACTTCCCCACGTTCCCAGTTGCCGCTGTGCGGATAAAGCGCATATCGGAATACGCTTTTCCCCAGACATTGCGAGCCTTTTTGTTCTTGCGAATAGTCCTGCAGACCTACCCCGCCGATTTTCAATGGAAAACAACGCAGCAGTGTCAGAGCAAAGGTCCGTCGCGAGTCGTCCAGGGCCTCGTATTCCTTTAGTCCATAGTTTATAAACGCCAATCCGATTTTTCCGTTATAATAGTCAACAAAACTGTTCATGGGCTGACAATATTGCGGAGGTTCGGGCCACAGCCCGGTCTCTTGCAGGCGGGGAATCGCGCGCTCAATGACGTCGAATTGTCCTTCCACGTTAACATGCTGTGCCATCAGGTCGGTCGGAAACATGAGGCGCAGCCAATGATCTTCACACGGATTATCGATTTCCGTAATGACATCCAGCCGTTGCGCCTCTTTGCGCAATGTAAGAGTGTGTTTGATTTTTAAAAGTCCGGTCTGCGCGCTGCGACACCGACCGTTGTCGGCAGCAGCCAACGGAACGGCCATTTCCAGATAAACGCCATATTGGCATAACAACAGGCCGTCGGTCTCGAGGCTGATTCGGGCTTTACAGCTCAAGGAGGTGATAATCTGATCATACATGGGCGGGCAATAGGTCCAGGGATCACCGATTTCTCCGCCATCCCAGACATATCCCAGGTCGGTGTAATTTTGATTGTTGGTTTTATCCCGGATATTCCATGTGCCGTTTTCGTTGATCGTTACCAAAAGATTTTCATTTTCCATCATATTGGGTTGTGGCGTCAGCGAACCGGATGGTCTCTGTCCGGCGCTGCAAGCGCGCAGCTTTAAGCAACGATATCCAAAGGCGGGAATTTTTCCCGAAGGAAAAACAATGTGATGGCGGCTCATTTTCAGGAACAAGGGCGAATCGATGGGTTGCTGCAACACAGGAAATTCCGGCTTGACCGCCAGACTTTGCACCGGCATCGATTCGCCCGCATCGTTCACAATGAACAAGCTTAGCGGCGTCGGATCAATGGCATAAGCGCCGCTCCATTCTTGCGGAATGTCAACATAGGCCGTGAGGATTTCATCGCGCTCGTAATTATCCGGATTGATGATGACCAGATTGATATCCTGGGCATCGCTTTGTGAAAAATCAATATTGGCTGCCAGGTGCAGATAGTTCTTTTCAATCAGGCCGTGGCCGATCTCGTTGGCCTGGTTAAAGCGAAACAACATGTCCTCGTGAACCGCATCGACGCTGCATCCGCCGATGCTGTCGTGACCGTGATTATCCAGCAAAAAACGCCAGGCGGCATTTAAAAAACCGTGTGGATAGTCCCGGCCGTGCAACCGGTTGAAAACGGCAAAAGGTTCTGCATAGTGCAACAGTAAAGACTCGGATTCAAAATTGGCCTGCTTGATCCAGGTACGCGCCGAAATAACGCCGCCGGCCAGGGATGAGGACCAGCGGTCCTTTTTAACTGAGCGCATTTCGCCTTTTAGCACCTTTAAATTTTCAACCGTCGACTTTAAACAACGCACGTACTCCGGTAAATTGCTATGAATGACCCGGTCATCGGGCAGTAAAGCGTCAGCGTCTTTAATCAATTGCGCTTCACGATGGCTGGGTGCGCTGTTGTCATGGCCCTGCGCCCAGAACAGATGCGGTGTGGAAAAATCATTCCGACCGGCTTCCTTTAAATAATGTAAAGAATCCGCCAGCCTCTCAGCATGATATTCATCTACCGGATCAGCCAACTTGTAGTCGCGGCGATAATGCTCAGGATCGCACCTGTGCATCAGTGCGCCCGGCATTTCCCATCGAAAAGCACGGTCGTCGACGCCCTGATCACGGTTGAATACCACCGGACGATATACTTCATACCAAAAATTACAGCGTGGTAATTTCGAAAATCGTGAAGCCAGGACGCGCGTATCATCAGCACCCTCCCAGATAAATTCGGCCTTTTCCGTATCGGTCTTGCTTACGCCGCGATAAAAAAGCGCCGTATCGATGCCGAATCCGGCATAGAGCTGAGGCAGTTGTGAAATTTGCCCCCAGGAAAAGGGTGAATACCCCACCTTCATCACTGCGCCGAAACGGGAAGCCAGGCGATGGCCCAGCAACAGATTGCGCACCAAAGATTCACCCTGGACCGTGAATTGATCCGGCAGACAATACCACGGACCGATCAAAAGCCGGCCGGCGCGAACCAGAGCGACAAGGCGGTTTTCATTTTCAGGCCGAATCTCCAGGTAGTCTGCCACTATTGAAGTTTGCGAATCCAAGTGAAAATACTTGAACTCCGCATCTTGTTCCAGCAGATTCAAGACTTTGTCGAGCATATCGACCAGCATCATGCGCGTTTGTTGAAAAGAATACCGCCATTCGCGATCCCAGTGGGTGTTGCTGATGACATGCAGGGTGAAGGAAGTGGGCATGAAATACTTGTCCAATCATTAGAGTTATCCGTTCAGCCACGAAAGGCTGATATCCGGGTATAGCGGTAATGTACCACGCCTCTGTTGCTCGATTGCCGGACTGGGGTTTATCCGATCCACAGTTTTTTCTTGTCAAAAGGTTGAATGGTTTCCACAATCCATTTTCGCAACTCCTGGCCGGCCGGCGTTTGCTGCGGATAAGAAAACACATCCAGCTGAACGCCCAAAGCCTTAGCCACATGAAAGGCGATAATCGGCCAGATAACGCCGATATCGGCAATAATGGGGATGCTGTTTGCCAATCTCGTAAAACCGGACATTTCCATGCGAAACGGAATGTTCATCAATTTGGTCTTGGGAATGCCCTCATCTATGGCTTTTTGCACTTGACCCGCCTGGCGTTCAAAGTCCCAGGCCTGTTGCAGGACCGGATCGAGATCGATGCGGATGAGCGTCTTGTTCGCGAGACAATAGGTTGGATAACCATCCCACTGCGACCAAATGCCATGGCCGGTGTGGGTTTCAAAAGGCCCGTCGTGAATTTCCTGGGTGAGAACCACGGCGGATTCTATGATCACATCCGCTTGTTGCAGCATCATGGCGATTTTGCTGCAGCGCTCGGCAATGGAGATGGAATCGCCGATCGCAATACCGACCCAGCCGCCGCCAATCAACTGCGGGACCGTCACAAGAATCGGTTTGCCTTTGGCATGGCAGGCGCCCAGCATGCTGCGGGGATCCGCGCCGGCGCCGGCTACCACTTCAAACGGCAGACCCTTGCATCTGGCCATCATCATGATTTCCTTGGCCAGAGTTTCGGTCCGCAATCCCATCGGGTAAGCCATGTTCCCGGCCGCCTTGATGATCACTTGGCCATCGAGTGCCAGTCCTTTGTTAATCAGGCCAACATCGATCACCATCTCTTCCTGTATTCGTTGCAGCAAAGCCGGGGACAGTATCGAGAACTCGAAAATATCTCCACGCGGCAGTATCGCTGAGGTAAAACCCAGACTTTTGCCGTCCACTCGTTTTACTTTGTCCAAAACTCCGGCCATCTCATGAGCTATCACCGCAGAACTGGTGGTGACCCCGTCGATGATATCTTTATGTATCAACTCGGCAATGAGTGTTGTTACACCTTCATGAATATTTGGACCGCTCCCGGTGACCACGGCCACCTTGCCGCCCCTGTTCTTAGCGGCAACAATGCTTGCGACGGCGCGATCCACCATCGCTTGAACGGCCGGAACCAGATTTTCATATAAAGATATAATCAACTTTTCATCCGTGTTCATTACGATACTCCTTGCAATGATTGCTCCTGCAGTAATTTTTCTACTTTGACTAAATCTTCCGCGGTATCAACGCTGATGCCGGAGAGATGGGAATATTTACTTTCGACAACCAGGATTTTATAGCCTTTTTCCAAAACGCGCAGTTGTTCTAAAAGTTCTGTTTTTTCCAATTGCCCCTGCGGCAGTTTCGAAATCATCAATAAAAAATTCTTGCGGTATACATACAGGCCGATATGCTCATAGACCTGGAATTCCTGCCGGTTTCGGGGATAAGGGATGAGGGATCGGGAGAAATACATAGCATAATTTTGTTCATCCACCACCACCTTGACAGCGCCCGGATCGGCGTAACACTCGTTCGTCATCGTCGTTTTCAAGGTCGACATTTGCACAGCCGGATTATCGAGCATCGGTCGCACCGCCTCATCGATCATGCGCGGATCCAGGAGCGGCTGATCACCCTGGATATTGACGACGATTTCAACGGAGATTTTTTCAACGGCCTCTGCGATGCGATCGGTACCCGATTGATGGTGCTGCCCGGTCATGACCGCTTTGCCGCCAAACGCCTCTACGCAAGCCCGGATGCGTTCATCATCCGTCGCGACGAAAAGCTCCTCAAGCAGCCTGGATTGCCGGGAGCGTTCATAAACCCATTGTATCATCGGCCGACCGGCAATCATTGCCAATGGTTTTCCTGGTAATCTGGATGAGCCAAAACGCGCCGGGATGACGCCAACGACCCTGTAATGTAAACTCACATCTGCCTCCTCTCAACTCGATAGGTTGCCATCACTCGTTCTCCTTGATCCATGTTTCAGAAAACACCACATGCTTGATCGTTTTCAGATTGTAGCTGAAAGTGGCGTGCAGCATACCATCTTGCCCCTGAATAATAGACGGATAGTCGAATCGTCCATTTTCACCGCACTCGAGGCAACGCGACCATTTCCAGGTAGCACCTTCGTCATCCGATAGAGATACAACCAAGCGGTTGCGCGGATCGACCTCCACATCGTTATAGATCAACACAATTTTTCCGCTGCGCAGCCGCAAGATTTCCAATCCGGAACCGGGATTCGGCAACTCGGTCGCAATTACCGGCGACCAGGTTGTTCCCTGATCCTGTGACGTACTCTTGCGGATGCGATGAACGTTACTGCCGTCCCGAAATAAAGCAACCAGTGTCCCATCCATCCGTTCGACAACCGTAGGCTGTTCCACTGCATATCCTAGTGGCGGAGTCGCAAAACGCCAGGAGCGGCCGTCATCAGCCGTAAATCCCATGGTTGCAATGCCGAAAATCTCCGAGGCCATGGGTAAAAGCAGTTCCCCGGACTGCAAAAAAATCGGCCGGGCTCTTGTGGTCCATCCTAGTCGTCGTGCCAGCTGACTTTGCAATTTTGTATTGGCCATTTTGCACAGTTCATCCCGATCCGCCCCGATCCGGTTTTCTGTATCCGTGCAGAGCTTGTCTATGATCGCATCCAAATCCCTTACCTGTACGGATATATCTCTTTCGCAATCCCAGACGATCGGCTTGACCGGATGCTGATATCGGCTGGAAATCTTCAAACGTAAAAAAGCGGTTTCCCAGGCTTCATCCGGGCTGCCCAAAAGTGTATAATAAAAAAGCCAGAGTCGTTTCTTCTGATCGATGATCATGCAGGGATTATTATCGGACAGGTTCGGAGTATCAGCCAGTAAAAATGATTCAGACCAGTGTTTTGCCCCTTTTTTTAACCGGGCGGCCTGGATGCGTACGTCGGCGCTGCGATCTCCCTTGCCTTCATACCAACAGGCCAGCAAATCACCATTAGGGCATTCAACCACGGCCGACGCATGCGTATGGCCGTGTTTCAGGCTATCAGGCAAAAAAATGAACCGATCCTCTTTCTGCGCCTGGGCCAAAGCCGGATGGAGCGTACAAAAACTTTTGGCAAGGATGCTAAAAATCCATAATGCAAATTGAAGTTTTTTCATCATTCAAATTTTCCATTCCGCGATGGCTTGTTTCTGACGGGTTGATTTGAGTCGGATATCGAGATATTTTTCTTTCTCTGCAGTATTCCTTGCAAGCAGATCATCCACTAAAAAATCGATTTCATCGCAGCGTCGCATCACAGCCTTCTTGACGTTTTCGCTGGTTTGCGTGCTGTAATTATATTCGATGATATTGCAGTATAACAATGTCAAACAAAGGTTATAGGGTGGAGATAAAAGCCTGGGCGCCAGGATGATGGCCCTTCGATAATTCCGTTCGGCAAGGTCAAGATTGTGCAGGACCTGATCGGCCAAGACTGTCTTTTCCTGCGCCTCGGGTGCATCGTTTTCCAGATTTCTGATCAAATCTTTGGCGATATGCACAAGATAAATGCCGGTAAAGATATACGGATAGGCGAATGAAGAATCCATTGAGCTGGCGGTTTGCATTGCCTTGATGGCTTGCATGAAGTGGATGGCTCGTGCAGCCTGGTCGGATTCGCACCGTGCCTTATCAGCCAGGGCTCTGCCCAGGTAATACCAGCTCTCTGCTGCGGACGTCCGACGCTGCGGTTGCGTCGGCCTTGAATTAAAAATATCGGCATTGATCATAAAAAATGCCAAGGCTAAAATTAAAATCGGTTTCCAGCTGATGGGGCGGTTTTTCAAGCTTTCCCAAAGCTTGAAAAATCCTCTTGAAGAAAAAATAAGTAGAACAGAAAGAACCGGTAAACGGTAGCGTGCAGCGACAAAAAAAAGAACAACCGAAAATGCATAGATAGCCATGAACAGCATTAGAAACCGGACCTTGGAACGAACGGTTCCGAACCCGAGCAAGCCCACCAGAGCCAATGGCGCCGCTAGTCCAAAGCCCGGTAACGGCCATTTCATCAGCCGGGAAAACCGTTCGCGAAAAAAATAAATGTCCATATTCCTTTTAATCTCATAGGCGTCAAAAAAGAACACTGTCTGCTGCAGTTTGTTGGTTATGAATTCTCCGGGGTTGTGGTGCAGGTGCTCTAGACTTTTATGATACCAATAACGTGAGACCGCAGCGGTGGAGAGGATTGTTTGCGGACTTTTTCTCTGCGGTGTTCCGACAAAATCTTCCCACTCTTCTCCGGGACGAATGGCAATGGCATTTTCCTGCCAGGGGCTGTTGCCGATATAAAAATTAATCCCGCCGTTGTGCGAAATGGGTACAAAAACTTTTTCAACATGCCAGTTATAAAGCGTAACCGGGGCCATGACCAGCCAGCAAGCAGCGAGATAAACCAGAACAGAGGCCGCCCCGCCCGACCACCGATGATTTAGCGCTTGGCGCCTGTGGCGGAAAACAATATAAACCGGACAGGCAATCCAACCGAATAATAAGATGGTCGGCAGGCTCAGCGCGGTCAAACCCAGCAAAAGGCCGGAAAAAAACAGATACTTTTTGCGAACCGAATCAATGTAACGACAGAAAAAAATCAAAAAACCCAGCAAGAGCGTTATGGACAGCGTGGGCGTCAAAAGTTCGCCGGCAAAATAGATGAAAGGCCAGTAGCAGCCGGCCAACGTTCCGGCCAACCAGCCGATTTTTCGGTTAAAACACAACTTTCCCAGGACATAAATCAGCACACAATTGACGGCGCTCTGCAGAAATTGCAGCAAATGAATCGTGAAAAGGTTTTCAGTGACCAGCTTGAACAGCGCAGCAAGCAGGAGTGCGTACAGAGGCGGTTGATAAAAACTGTATGTATTCACCGTAAAATATGTGCCGTGTGCCATTTGTTTTGCCAGGCTCACATAGGACTCGGCGTCGATCTGGGGAAAATGGAATAACGGATCAGCCTGGTATTCGAGCAGATAAATCAGCCGCATTAAAAATGCAAACAAAAATACGGACAGCGGAAAAACGTATTCCGGAAAGCGTCGCTGATGTGTGAAAATAGTTTTAATAACCGAAATGTTCATTCTCTCTCAATTTTTTACCCTGCGGGGCAGGATAAGCCCGCCCCGCGGTAAGCCGTGTTGATTTTGTTTATTTCATCAAAAGCATTTTTTTGACAGAGTTGAAATGGCTCGATTTCATTTTGCAATAATAGACTCCGGAAGGCACGGTCATGCCGGCATCGTTTGTCCCATCCCAGTTCACCCGATAAGTGCCGGGCGTCATTTCACTATCGACCAGAGTTTTGATCTTTTGCCCCAAACTGTTGAATACATCAATGGCTACATGGTTGGAGACAGGTATGGCGTACTCAATGGCCGTGGTCGGATTGAAAGGATTGGGGAAATTGTTGCTCAGATTATATTCCAGCGGCATGACCGACGGTTTGCCGTTGACATCCGAAATGCCGGTGCCCTGGTTCAGACAAAATACCACTTCGTCAATAGACCATCTTTGCGCTGGTTTTCCGGCACTGCCGTACGGCAAATTCCACTTGCAATCCGGCGAAGTGGCGTAGACCAAATCCCAAACGTTCCAGGGGCCATCATCGGTTGTCCTGGTGGACCAGGTCAATGACTTTAACAGGCTCGGACTGAAGGAATAGGCCGCCCCATCATCATCTGCTCCGCCATAGGTAGTTCCTTCGTGTATAAAGCTGTAGGGTACAACCGCATTGACGGCTGCCGAATCTTTCTCCATCAAAAAGGTCCAGGGAATGGACACAAACTGCCAGGCGCCGTTGAAGGGTTTCACGCGTCCTATCCATTCGCCAAAGGGATCTTGAGTGATGACTGTTTCGCCTTCTATTCTGATTGATGCTGATCTATTACCGAACCCGGCAGGAGAGTTGTAATCCAGCGCATAGAACCAGAGCGGACAGGTATTCTCCTCGGCTTTAATCCAAAACGTCACGCGCTCTGTCGCAGAAGCATCCAGGGGTTCAAGCCAGCCGGGAATAGAATCATCACGACGCATATCCATCCATAGATTCGGACCAGGAACCGGGCCCATACCGACATCCATGCAATAGGGACCTGCAGCCGGTTCAGGATCGGTTGCGGTGATATTCATATAGTCATCCGCGGGTTCTTTGTTGGTGCACCAGCGCACGATGTAATAACTGGCCGGATTGGATTTGGTGCCGTAACGGGTTACCTTGCCTGTAACCGGATTCATTTGCCCCGGATCAGGATTCATCATTTCATCCGTCCAAATTTTCATTTCTGTAACGCCTGCAAAGACGAACGAAACCATCAATAAAACGGCCAACAGGATGAGAACGGTATTCGTTTTCATGTTTTTTTACTCCTAGTTGAGTTCAGGAACAGAAGATCAAAGCGACCGATTTTGTTTGTATTACCTAGGTTGGTTAGACTGTTTGGCGCTTACATTCTGAACTTTGCCGCTAGCACCTCCTTTGTTTTTGCGTGACAGGCCATTCATGGAAAAAGTCGTACTTCCGCTTTTTTGTTTTGCTCACCTCCTTGTTCAGGCTGTTGAATTTAATTTAGGCCTTGGGAACTCTGAATCCAATATAAGCGAAACCGCATCGAACATCAGCTTGATTCAGTTCCTAACCCTGCTCGACTGCACCACCACAAATTTTCCGGACTTTTTGCCCAGGTCGCTTTCCACCAGAAAGAAATAGACGCCCGAAAAGATGAGCTGGTTATGATCCGACACCTGATTCCAGGAATGTTCGGTTGTTTGATTATCGTGAAAAATAGTTTTCACCAGATCTCCGGTCGCGGTAAAAATCTTGATTGTACATTTCAAAGGCAGATTGATGAACATCAGCTTGTTTTCCTCTCCGGGCCAGTTATACTGCACCGATTTGTCATGGAAAGGATTGGGAACCACCTTGATATGATCCAAATCAGGAACTTGTTTTTGACTCATAAACGGATGCACCGGTTTGTTTTTGAGCATCATGTTCCAATACTTGCCAGATTCAAGGGAACGACCGGGTTGCTCCCAATTCTGTGTGCCGTCGTCAAATGCCGTAACATAATAAAAATAAGCAATTCCCCGTTGCACATCCGTATCGACATAACGCGTAGTTACCGGGGTGCCTGTTCGACCGCCACATTCCCAAATCATTTGAAAGGTCGTATCGTTTCTGCCTTTGCTGCGATAAACCCGATATCCGGCAAAATCCGGCACGCCGGTATCGTGATCAGGGATATTTGAGACATCGCTCCATTCGAGAATAACGCATTTTTCGCCGGCCGTAACCGTCAGGTCCGGAGGCACGGGTGCTTCAGGCGCATCATAGGGGCTGCGCTTGTTTTCCACATTTCTGAAATAACGACGGCTGGCCTGGCTAAAATATTTAAAGAGGGAATCACGTCCGGTGGCAATCCATCGATTTTTTTCCTCATTCGTTATACCATCGCCTCCTCGCCAACGCGTCCACCACGAAAGGCCGAGTGAATTGCACAAATCATAGTTGATGCCGTTCACACAGAAGAGCATGGAAAAGTGCACATCGCTTTTAAAGGGCATCTCATAGGGTCCGACACCGATATACGGATTGGGTCGTGCCACATTCACTGGATCGTTCGGTTCCGTAAAACCCATCTCTTGCGGACTAGGCATATGCCGTTCGGTAAAAAAGTATTTATACGCCTCTTCACAGGATGAAAAACGGACATCTCCCGGACGCCATACTGTAGAAAAAGGCTGCGACAGGTCATTGGTCGTGTCATCAGGGCTTTTATCGGCATGCAAAACTCCCATGCCAAAGTATTGCGGCGACAGGATTCGTCCCATGCCCGGGCTCTGTTCCTCAAAACCGCTGTTGAGGTCAGGATCGCCGGTGTCGTCGGTGGCCACTTTGTTGTTATCCCCATCCCAAACAATGAACAAACGAAGCGAATCGGCTTGGGGATTGCCGTTGGGTCGTGAGGGGCTGCCGGAACCGAGATACTCTAAAAAATTTTCCCCATAATATTCAACCCAATCGTCGTTGATGTGCTCGAACACCGCCCAATTCTGACGTGCACCTTCATAGCTGACGTGAGGCTGCACCATGTAATTGAAAGCAACCCGGTGGAGGAACTGGTTGTTTAATTCCACGGTCTTTTCATTAAGATTGACATTACCGGAATTTTTAACAACAAAATCGATATACAGGTAGCAATCAAAAGGATTGCTCGCATAGGCATAATAGCGCATCTCGCCGGTCAGTCCGACGTCCATGGACCAGCGCACATACAAGACCGCATCACTGATCAGGTTCGCATCGATGGCGTCATAGCTTTGACGCGGAGGCTGCAACTCACCATCGACCATGAGGGTCGGCGGTGGTCGGCGCAGGATCAATTTAAATTCGTGACCGACGCATCCCCAACGGGCGCCATTGGGATGCACCAGATTGCTCTCGTTCACGCCGCCTACCATATAAGGGAAAAAAGTGTTCTTCCAATCTCTCCAATCGGTCATACCATAGCTCAGGCCTCCCTGCCGGACCGTGCCGTTCATCAAACGGTTTTCATGACCAAGGCCGTAGCGCCAGTGATTGCCGGGCCAGGCAAAACAATCTTCCCAGCCGCCGCTGGGGATATCCTCCTCGGTTGTCCAGAGTTCGCCGATCCACAGACTCTTACGACCGGTTACCGGTTGCGCCTGTATTTTGCCGAGATCGCAGATCAACAAAATGGCGCAGAAAAAAACAACCATTGACTTTTTCATTATTGTTCCCTGCTGGAGCGCACGACGACAAATTTACCCGTTTTGCTGCCCAGGACGCTTTCAACCAAAAAGAAATAAACGCCTGAATAGATGAGCTGATTGTTATCCGTGACCTGATTCCAGGCTTGTTCCGTGGTGTTATTTTCATGGTAAATGGTTTTGACCAAATCTCCGGTGGCAGTAAATATCTTGAGTGTACACTTGAGCGGCAGGTTGATAAACAGCAGTTTGTTTTCCTCACCCGGCCAGTTAAAACGCAGCGATTTGTCGTGATACGGATTAGGCACTACCTTGATGTTCTCAATATCGGCGATCTGTTGTCCGCTCAGAAACGGATGGGCCGGTCTGTTCTTGAGCGTCATGTTCCAGTACTTGCCCGACTCTAACGACCGGCCCGGTTCTTCCCAATTTTGACTGCCATCGTCATAGGCCGTGACATAATAATGGTAGGCAAAACCTCGCTGCACGGATTGGTCCACATATCGGTTTGTGACCGCCACTCCGGATTTTCCTCCGCATTCCCAAATCTTTTTGAACGTTGTATCGTTTCGGCCTAATGCGCGGTACACGCGGTAACCGGCAAAGTCAAGTACACCGGTATCATGATCCGGAACTGTCGATACATCGCTCCATTCCAGAATCACCGATTTTTCAGCCGAGGTAACGGTCAGGGACGGCGGCGGCGGCGGCTCCGGTGCGTCAAACGGATGCCGTTCGTTATCGATGTTGCGAAAATAGCGACGTGTAGCCTGACTGAAATACTTGAACAAAGAATCTTTGCCGCTGGCGACCAGCCGGTTTTTCTCTTCATCCGTTATGCCGGTTCCACCCTTCCATCTGGTCCACCAGGCAAGTCCGACCGAGTTGCATAAATCATAATTAAGCCCGTTAACAGCCGCCAGTATGGTAAAATGAATATTGCTGCCGAATGGCATGTCATACGGACCGATGCTGATATACGGATTCGGGCGCGATACGGTCACAGGGTCGTCGGGTCGTGTAAAACCCATTTCCTGCGGACTGGACAATTTTTGTCCGGTAAAATAAAATTCATACGCTTCCTGACAGGAAAAGAAATTCTTTGTTCCCACCCTCCAAACCGTGGAGAAAGGCTGCGATAAATCGTTGGCGGTTTCCTCATGGCTCCGGTCCGCATGCAGAATGCCCAACCCCAAATATTGTTGTGACAGTATCCTGCCCATTCCAGGGGATTGTTCAAAGAAGCCCGAATTCAGGTCCGGATCGCCGGTGTCATCCCACGTGCTTTTACCGTTGTTGCCGTCCCAGGCAAAAAACAGGCGCAACGAATCGGCGTTTGGATTTCCCTTCGGTTGCAGCGGAGTGCCGGTGCCGATATATTCGAGATAATTCTCACCATAATACTCTACCCAATCATCGGTGCTGTTTTCAATGACGGATTTGGGCATTTGTTCGGCGCCCTCATGGCTGATCATAGGCAAATAAGAGTAGGTAAAACAGACATCGTGCAGAAATTGACCCTTGAGCTCTACCGTGCTTTCATTTCGGTTCACATTCCCGGTATTTTTCGCATTGAAATCGATGAACATATAACTGTCGTAAGGATGAGCCGCATAAGAATAATAAACCTGTTCGACCGTAATGCCGACGTCAAAGGACCAGCGGATCACCAACGCGGCATCGCTCATCAAATGTGGATCCAATTCGTCGTATTCCTGCCTGGTCGGCTGCAGTTCGTTATCGACAATCAGTTTTGGCGGCGGCTGCCGAAGAACGATCTTGAATTCGTGACCGATACAGCCAAAACGGGCGCCGTTCGGGTAAATCATCAGACTTTCACCCACGCCGCCGACCAGGTAAGGATAAAACACATTCTTCCAGTCGGTCCAATTTTTCATTCCATAGCCCAAGCCGCATTCGCGGGCGCACCCGTTCATCAAATCCATCGGTTTTTCCTCACCAACAGCACGATAATGATTTCCCGGCCAGCAGAACGATCGATGAAAACCGCCGGAGGGAATATCTTCATCCTCATGCCACAGTTCGCCGATGCATAACAGCTTGCGTCCTGTAATCTGTTGCGCCAGTGGCAGGTCGATTCCGCTGATGGGCAACAGAAATCCCAGACAAATGCCGAATACTAATTTTTTCATCAAAGACCTTTTGTGCAAAGTTAGTAAGACAGGCCGACGCTGATCCGGTGCAAAAGACCAAACGCGGCGAAATCAGCGACAGCGTAATCGAGCGTAACGCCGATTTTTTGATAGGTAAGATTCAATCCCACACCGCCGGTCAGACTTTGCTCATCGAAATTGATCTTGTAGCCGCCGCGCAAAGCGATGAACTTGTGATAAGCGAACTCCAGCCCAAACTGAGCCCGCTCGGTGTAATCGCGCGGGTGTTGTATTTCATAGGAAAATGTCAAGCGATCCTCAGTCCAACTCGGAAAAAAAAGCTGATTGACATCCATAGCCATGCCAAAGCGAAAGTTCAAGGGAATGGGTATATTGGCGAAATTCTGCACCGCGATGCCGATGCAGAGATTCTTGAATCCCGAATTATAAAAGGTGCCGAAATCGTAGGCGACGACATCGGTTTCATTGCTGATCTCACGGGTTGCCTCAAAATCGGACCCGACATATTCCCAAACCTGGCTGTCGCCCAGTTTCTGATAGGCGTATTTCACCTGTCCGCCGATAAACAACCGGTCGGTAATTTGACGCGCAAAGCCGAGGCCAAAGGCATATTCACCGACATCGAACGTGCCGAGAGACAGATATCCTTCCCAGGAGTGTGCATCGACCACCGTTCTTTCAAAGCTGCCGTAATTAACGCTGAGATAATTCATGGAAAAAACGCCCAGGCGGGGAATATGGTACGAAATCGCTGCAGATTGGTGGCTGGAGCCGGCCAGCCAGTCGCTATGATTGAAAGCCAGGGCCAAGCCATCGATAAACGCAGTGCCGGCCGGATTGTAAAAGATGCAATTCGGCTCGCCGGTCACGGCGCCATAAGCGCCGCCAAGTGCAATAGCGCGAGCGCCCACTTCCAGTTTTAAAAACTGCAGTTTGCTCTGCGCCACCTTTTTCATGCCGATTGCCGGGGAGACCAGCAGTCCCATGGACAGCATCCAGGTGCAAAAGCCTCTAACTTTATATGTGTTCATGTACGCGACTCCCTGTTAACGGGTGAAATTGAACCGTAAACCGAAATAATATCTTACCGGTCCGCCGACGCGATAGTAATAATTGTCGCCCGGCTTTTCGGCAGGATGCACGATATGCGAGGCCTGGAAGTGTCCCACCCGGTCTCCGGATTTCAGCGAATTGAGATATTCGTATACCTCTCTGCCCGGTTCATCGAGCCGACCGCTCAGGATGTTCCAGTTAAGCAATTTGCGTGAAAACAGGTTGCGCACATCAAAATAAAAAGCGGCCTGTGCACCGGCCATGTTAAAACTTTTAGTCAAATAAAAATCACTGCCAAAGTAATTCGGATTTTGCATATTATTATGCACAAATGGGCTGTTGCTGGGATTCCATGTCCATTTGTCGCCTTCTGACCAGCGGATAATGCTGTTAACGCCCCAATCTCCGAGAATCGCACAACCCAACAGTTTTGGCCCCCAGCCGGACGGAGTGCGGAAATCGAGATTGAGCATGACACTGGGCGTCCATTCCCATAAATAATCGTCGGGATAGGAAAACTTGCTGTACTCGGATACATTCTCAGGATCGCCTTCGACAAATCGGGTGGCATAACCGATCTCTCCGGTTTTTTGACCGCGAAATTCTGTTTGCAGCCAGCCGGTGAATAAGCGTCCCATCCGTTTATAGATACGAAACTCGATACCGATAATATCCTCATACATTTTATTATCCCAGGTGTAGTACCTCTGCGTGGGATTGTCGGAAAAAATATTTTGATAATACACCTTGCCGAGTTGATCCGTGACATCCTTGTAATAGACTTCCGAATGGATGAGATATTTGCCGAAGAGTACATGTTCATATCCCAGCGAATACTGAATGGTTCGAGGCGGCTTGAGAGCCGGATTTCCCCGCCATTTGATATTGGACCACATTCTCGGATGCGTGCTGAAACCATAACGATAAATATTGTCCGGCGCGGTATACGCATGGCCGTAATTGAAATACAATTTGCTGGCAACCGTCATGGGATAGGAAACGCCAAAGCGCGGGCTCAATCGATAAAAGGGCTTGGTCAAATCATAATCCAGACGGTTGACGTTTTCCCAAAAGTTGGGAATGAAAAAATAATTTGAAAAGGGATCCTGCGGCATAAAATTTTTGGTATTGGCGTCGAAAAGTTCTCCCCGGAATCCGAGGTTTCCCGTCAATCCTTTGACTTCCACCCGATCCTGGATGTACACGGCTCCATAGCGCGGCATTTCGCGAAATCGGATGGAGACATCCTCCCCTTCCCCTTCCACCAAGCCATATTTTTGCGCGTATTCGCGGATTTGGTAATAATCACGATCAATCATGCTTTCGCTGTAATAAAATCCGGCTTTGATGAGATGATGACTCGAAACCTGACTGGTGATGTCGCCGCGGATCAACGTATTGGAACCCCGGGAGCGTTCAAAATCGTTGGTCGTCGCGTCCAGATTAACCTTACCCACCTGATCGAGTGTCGGGCTCACACCGGGATAGACCCAACCGTTCGGGCTTTCATCCCAAAAAGAGGCCGGGCACCAAATCCTGTCGCCGCGCACCAAAGTGGTGTCATGCGCCCTGTAAGCGCCGGAGGCCGGATCCCACAATCCGGGCACTTTTAAGGTTTCGCTTTGAATGGTGTAATAATCCGCGCCGATCTCTTTGATTTTTGTCGAATCGCGCATGGGACCATGACCGAATTGATATTCATTGTCCATGCGAGAGAAGCGAAATTCCAGAAAAGTTCGCGGAGAAAGGATATGCTCGTAAAGCAAACCCAGGTTGGATATTTTTGCTTCCGCTAAATGGCTGCTTTGCGCAACATAGGAACCGTTGCCGCCGTTTCTCATTATGATCGGCTCTGCGCCTCGATCATAGTCGATATACCCCAATCCCAGTTGTCGGGAAGACATGCCCAACAAGGTCAGTTTGCTCGAACCGGTGATATTATACCGTAACTTGTACATGAAATTTTGTTCATTGAAATGATCCCGATAGCCCGGATTGGCATAAGCCGTGTAATCGCCGCGGTAGGAAAACATAAAAGAAAGATTGTTCAACAACGCACCGACGCCGGGTAGATTGGCGCCGGGAAACGGGCCGCTAAAGGTGGCATCGATGATATTGTCCGGTTTTTCACCTTCCGGTCGGCCGCGATGCTGCCACAGCCAAAGCTGCCGCTGCTGGTTCGGCGTCCTATCGTTGTGCGGGTCGCTGTCGCCTAATTTTTCCTCAGAGTATTTCGGCCAACCGACAAATCTATCTTCAGGATTGGGAAATTTTTGCCTCAACAGTTCCTCATCCATGGACCAATCGCTACCGTACATCAGATAGTATTTGTCCGCCAAATACTTTCTGGGGCCGTCATAGCGATAGCCAGGCGGACTGTATTTCCAGTCGAGCGCCAAAGTATAGTTTTGGCTGCCTTCCTTGGTGACCACATTGATCAGTCCGGAACGCAACTCGCCGTATTCAGCCTGAAAGCCGCCGGTCTGAATGGTAATCTCTTCAATGGAAGTGCGGTTATAGGAAAGAAACGGCGTGTTAAAGACGTTATCTTTCATGGCAAATCCATCCAGATAAGCCATCACCTGGTCAGAGCCGCCGCCGCGGATATCGATTTTGTTGTTATAATCGTTGACCGCTACGCCCGGCGTCAGATCCAGAATCTCCTGCACCGTGTTCCGCGGCAGGTTTTCGGTTTCTTCCGAACGGATGATGACCTGGCTGCTCGAAATGTCTGTTTGGACGACCTCGCGTTTGGCAACGATGGAAACCTGATCGCCCTCCAGTACAGTTGGCAGCAATGGAAAGTTGAGCTCGACTGTGCGGTCCATGCTCACAGCAACATTGGTTATTTGCAGCTGCTGATAGCCCACCATTCTGGCCGTCACGGCGTATCTACCTGGAGGTATATTAATGATAAAATACTCACCATTGAGATCACTGACGGCTCCCATTGAGCGCTCCAGTTCGACAACCTTGTTCTCGGTCCAGCCCTTTATAATGATGTTGGCTCCGGTCAGGGCTTCGCCATTTTGTTTATCAAAGACTTTCCCATGAATTTTACCGGTGATGCCGGCTAAAACCGAAGGCGATTGAAAGCAGATACATGCCGCGAACAACCAGAAGGACCAGACATTTTTTTTCATTACAGCCTCACAGATGATATTTTCAAAATGGAGGTTCTGATACCGGATTTCTTCATTTTATTTCTATAATATTGTTTTATAAATATTTAAACTAACATTACTCACGGACGAGTATAAAACCACAGATTAATATTTATAGGCAATCGTTTTCGGAAATCGTTTGCCTATTTTACTAAAAAAAATATTATATGTCAAGCTTTTTTTGAATTTTTTGGTAATTTGCTCAATAATCGTTCTGCTTTTTCCAGTTCCGATTGCGTATCCACGCCAAAACCGCTAAAATCCGCATTTGCACAATTCGTTTCCACCACCGTGATATCGTAGCCGTTCTCCAACACCCGCAACTGTTCCAGGGATTCCACCTGTTCCAAATTTCCCAACGGCAAAGCCGCGATCATTTGTAAAAAATCCATTTGATAGGCATAGAGCCCAATATGTTCATACACTACCAACTTTTCCCGACGAAACGGATAGGGAATCAAGGCCCGAGAAAAAAACAACGCCCGGCCGTTTTTATCAAAAACTGTTTTAACCACACTGGGAAAACGCATATCCTCCTTTTGCATTTTTTTTGCCAGGGTTGCCATGTTGACTTTGGGCCGCTGCAACATAATTTCAGTCAGCTCATCGATCATGTGCGGATCGATAAAAGGTTGATCTCCCTGAATATTGACGACAATGTCCACCGCCATGTTGCGCACCGCTTCGGCCACGCGGTCCGTACCACAGACGTGATCCGCAGAGGTCATAATGACATTACCGCCAAAGGACTGTACCAGATTTTTGATCCGTTCATCATCCGTGGCCACCCATACGCTATGCAGATAGCGGGCTTGGATGACCTGTTCGTAAACCCTCTGGATCATCGGCGTACCGGCGATAGGCAGCAACATCTTGCCGACCAATCGCGTTGAATTATATCGAGCCGGAATGACTCCGATCACCTTTTTTGTTGTATGCATCGTGTTAACTGCCTAACGGCTTGTGGGTTGAATCGCGCAGGATAAAGTTGCCTGACAAGGAAATCTTTTCATATGGGTGTTGTCCCGGCGAATTGATCTGTTTTAACAACAACTGGATGGCTTGTGCACCGATCTGCTCGATCGGCATGGAAACCGTAGTCAATGGCGTAGAAAAATAAGGAGCAAACGTCATATCCGCAAAGCTGACCACAGAAATATCATCCGGAATCATGAGGCCGGCTTCAGAAATCGCCTGTAGAACGCCGACAATAATAACATTTTCAGAAACCAGCAGCGCGGAAGGCCTGCCGGGCCGGTTCAACAATTCTCTTGCCGCCAGAAATCCGTCTTTGGTGGTACAACCATCGCCAAGAATCAAGTCCGGATCAACAGCAGCGCCATATGCAGTCAAAGCGGACCGATAGCCGAGCTCACGTCCCTGTATTTCATAGCTGATGCGACGACCGCTGATGAATCCGATGCGTCGATGGCCCAATTTTAACAGATGCTCGACTGCCATGAAAGCGTCCTGACAATTATCCATAACCACCGCATGGGTGTCCAGTTCACTGAAGCAGCGCATCATCAAAACGAATGGATAATTCTGCTTTTTCAACTCGGCGATATGCTCTATTTTTTTCTGCACCGGCACAATCAACATGCCGTCCATTCCTTTACTGATCAACATCTCGACCAGTTTTATTTCTTTGTCCTGCTGCTCATCGGTATTGCAAATGACAAACTGATACTTTTCATCGCTGCTGGCATTTTCAACGCTGCGCACAATACCCGCATATAACGGATTAAGAATATCGGGAATAACTAGGCCGATGGTATGCGTCCTTTTCAATCTTAAACCTCTTGCCATTTCATTCGGCACATATTGCATCTGCTCGGCCGTTGCCATGATCAAATCTCGGGTTTCTTTGCTCACATTGAAATTATCATACTTGCCGCTGAGAACGCGTGAAATGGTAGACGGATGTACACCAACTTTTTTAGCGATTTGTTTCAACGTTGTAGCCAATTTATTCTCTTTCATAAAGACAAACGTTTGCTAGAATGGTTTTACTAATTTATCATTTGTTTTTGGCAATGTCAAGAAGGATTGTGCCGAGAGCAAATAATTATTCAGCGGATTATAATGTGGAAGCGGGGGGATTATCTGGCCATGATCAACTTGCCGATGTGCTCGGCTCTGGAACGTCCGGCTCGCATCGGGTAAGAGGTTTCATTGGCCTGAACAATGATCTTGTATAAATAAACACCATTGGCCAATATATCACCATCTTCATCCCGACCGTCCCATCCTCCATCAGGAAAGCGGTTAAAACCGATGCAGCCATACCCGTGAAAAATCCGGATGCAGCGACCGGCTAGTGTGTAGATTTTCAACAAGACCGTGGCTTCCCGGGACAAATCAAAGGTAAACTCGGTATGACCTCGGGATGGATTGGGGTAGTTCAGGACCGAAGTGATGACCATGTCGGCAGCCTCAACAGTGACACTGATCTCACATCCAGTGGCATTGAGCGCCCGGTCGTAAACGGTTAATGCGAGACGATGATCTCCCAACGGCAAATTTTGTAAAACATAGCTGAAAGTCGCTTTTTTATAATCAGAGTCCAGGAATTCGCTTTTCCCTGCATAGGAGAGGTCTTGAACGATTTGCTCATCGATTTTCAGAATCAAGCCCAAATCCGTAAAAAGGGGATTAACAAAGCCGCTAGCCGGATCATCCAATTGACCGGTGATGACCGCAGGCAGGGTAACCGTTACGGTCGCGCCCGATGGCACAGTCATGCCGTTTATGCTTATTGTTACTTCTGGACCCAAGCTATCGCGTGCGACCTGGCCGGAGGACCAACCTGTTTTCGTTAACAGGGAATCCAGGGCGCCAATAGCCTGCCCAGGTTGACCTTCTAGCGTGGGCGTCTGTTGCCAGGCCGTGGCGACCAGCTTGGCAAGATGGCCTCCCTGAAGGCTATCTGTTGAGGTGAAAAAATCTGCATGAAAGCGCCCTTTCACAACCGGAAATTCTCCATCAAAAAGTTGTTCCCCCTGCCGTAGATATTGATAAAGCGGAGTGATCACTTTTTGCGCAGAATCATAAAAGCGCAATTCGCACATACCGTTAAATCCCCCAAGTAGACCGGCCTCGTTCCGGATTTCCCCCTGTAGGAGAATTCTACGCATCGAGCTCAAAGTGTCCGGCTGCACCTGCAACCGAATCTGGGCAGACGGAACAGCAATGAGCTGTGCCGGATCGCCTAACAAAAAAATAACCTCGGTTTGATCCGGAAATCCCGCCTGATGCTTGGCAGCTGCCAATGCCTGACCAATCGTAATGCGCCCGCGTTGCGGCCCATCGAATAGATTTCTATAAAAAACTTTACTCACGTTAAACGAAGCCTGATGCATATTCCATCGAGCGGAACCGATGCAGGCGACCACGCCGCCCTCCTCAAGTTGCAGAAGCAGTTCTCCCATAGAGCGGAATTGCGGATCATCAATACGGGCGACCTCACAGGTCCCGGCAAACAACAGTGGAAGATAACTCTTATTTTTCAAGGAACCCAGGTCGTTCGGCGTACGCAACAAGCCTTCATGCGCCAGCATGTTCCAATTGGCGTGGCCAAGATAATTAATAAAGAGAGATCCGGAATTGAAAGCCTGAATCAGGGCCAGCCGGGCGGCAGGTTTATTGAATACCCGATCCCAGTTGAAATCGGTAAGATAAATTCTGGAAATGTCAAAATCATGACTACAGGGTTCCTGGGCTAGAATTTCCGCATCTCTGACAAAAATAAAATCCTCGGGGAAATAGGCCTGATTGCGAAAGAGATCATCTGCCGCCAGGGTCACCCTGGCTTGCCAGGACCCTGGAGTCAGATCGCGGTCATAACGAATGATTTTATTGATCACGCCGGCCAGTTCCTCCTGGGAGTGGACCTGTAAGCGCCCTATCATCATGTCCGCATAGCGGTCATCGGTAAGATTTACAAACCAATCATCGCTGACCTTGTTGCCATTCTCAAAAGAGGGCACCAACATTGTTCTGCCCAGCTTAAGATGATCTTTATAATCAAACGTTGCTGCACCCACCAGCAGTACATAGGTAGGCGAATGTTGCCAGTGATTAAAAGTGTATTTCAGAAAATTACGGATAGCGGCCGGATCAACCATACCGTTTGCAAACTGGTCATAGATCTGCTCTGTGGTAACAATCATAACCTGATGCGCTGTGTGATCAGCCCAATACGCGGGACTGCGGCGATGCTCCGCGAAGCGGTCCAGGATTGGACCCTGCAACGATTCATGGGTGATGATCAGATAATCAGCCTGGTTTGCTGATGACTTGAGATGTCCCTCCAGATCATAAGAAACCGGCGTCAGCTGCAAAACATTTTCAAATTCAGCTTGGACAATCGCCAGAAACCGACGCTCTTTCATACCGGACAAAGAATCAACCACACTGATCATACCTCGCACAGAATCCCGATGGGCAACGTCAAGTGTTTGCACGGAGAAAGGGTCGGTAATATCAAACACCATCGGAACCTGTTCGTGGAAACCACTGATGACAAATTCATTCCAGCCGTCATACCCTGATGAGTAAAAATTAAGCTGGTTGTTTTGCGCATGTAAATAACGTGAATAGATCATCTCGAACCAGTCGAAACCGATGGAACTGGTCGGACTGGTCGAGGTAATGGTCAACTTGTTCTGCGAAGAAAGCAAACTTGCTGAAAACCTGCTGGTAACGGTCAAACGCAGCTTGTAGCCGAAATCGACGGTTCTTAGAAATTGGTCATTCATTAATAGGCGTACTAGATGTTGCGACTCGGACAATCCTTGCAACTGACAGATCAGACTGGCCGAATCCGGAGCGATTGAATCAGCTAGGTGAAATGAAAAAAATCTACTGCCCGGTTCGCTCCATACCTCCCACATCCAATCCAGACCGGTATTGTCCGGCAACCTTTTCTCCTCCTCCTGATGGAGACGATCGCGAAAAATACGCACCTGCTTGCCGGACCATTGTTGCTTTGGCGTGGGATGGCGATTCCTCATGAATTTCGGCGGTCTGTCCTCAATGCAAAGCCAATAGCATTGGCTGATGTTATAACGGTTGCGGAAATAACGCCAGGAATTGGATTTGTACCGCCAGCCGTTAACAGATTGCGCGTAAAAGAGCAGCGCATCCGGTTCATCCAACAGGCCATTGGCATTTTCATCAAGAATTCGGACCGCAATTTCATCCAAGCCGGGCGGCTCGTAATCGAGCCTGGTATCGAGTTCCTCACCACCGCCATAATAGATGTGTATTCGATTTGCAGCAACATCCCCCGGGTCGATACCGGCAGCTAAAAGTAGCGTAACAGGCAGGCGCTGAATGCCCTCATCTGTGATGGTTATTCTATGCCATTTTTTAGAAAAGCGGGATACCGTATTAACCGTGCGAGTGATGGGGATTACCTTCCTAGCTTTGGCAGAAAGATGCGTCAATGAAGCGGCTGTATAAATCGATGCACCAGAGGGCTCGTTCTTGCGTTTGGAGGCAGGCGCGTTACGGTCAGATAGAAAATCAATGGTGATGGTCATATCGCGAAAGAACCAGAATCCGGAGCGGTCGCGATCATAGGAAATCGGAGCCAGCAACAACGCACATACGCGCTGTTCTCCAAACCAACCTGGGGCTGAAAGCCGGGCTTGATCGTTAAAAAGGGCTGAGTCGATTTCATTACATTGGTTTTGTGCAAACTGCAGCAGCGTCGAATCACTGATCAGGCCGGATGGTGCGATCTGATTCCACGCCGTGAACTCTTGTCGCTTGTCAATGCTGCTGATGACAGCGTGTGAATTCTCCGGGATTTGCAGAAGCACCTTGCGAACCGGCAGGTTCCACCGTCCCGCACAAAAATGATAGCTGCAATTCCGAGCTTCAAAAAAGAGCCTTTCCTTACGGAAGCTCGGAGAGTAAACACCCTGAAATTGCGGAGTATATTTTACAATGATTTGCTGCTCACTTGCGCTGACCAGAAAGATATCATCGTCGGCTTGCGCATAAACGACGAGGCTTTCAGCCTGCAGAAATAACAATGGGATTATGCACCATCGAACAGGATTTGCAATAAGATTACTTCCGAACTGCATAGCGAATATTTCCACACGAGATGAGCAATTCTTTTTCCCGTTACAAACAGAAGCAAATTAACTTACTAAGGAAATCGTTCTAAGACAAGTGAAAATTGTCCAGAAACATGTATCCGTTCGAGTCTATGTGTTCAGGTCAAAAAACGGCACACACGTCCAGGGCGGACGAGCCGGTGCAGATAAATGAGAGCGGGATCCCGGTAGTTCGAGCGGCCGGCGAGCCGAGCGCTCGCCGGCAAGCCCGGTCTCAAAAACGATCACGGTTTGCCGTAAACATCGATGAGTTGCAGACGAGTGGCCTCCAATCGGCTTTCCATGATTTTTGCGAACCGCTTCAGCAATTCATAACCGAGGGTATGATTGGTTTCACATTTTGTTCGAATGCATTTACCGTCCAAAACAATGACTCGGGTCTCTTCTTGCGCCCGAGAATCGAAATGCCAATAATAGGGCGGCAACAACCAGGACCAGCCCAGGATATCGCCTGCTCCTATGGTTTGCAAAACCAGAGATTGACCATCCCTGACATCGATTTCAATAGTGGCCATCCCTTTGCGGATCAGAAAGAACTCGTCGGCTTGCTCGCCTTTACGGCAAAAAAACTGTCCGGCCTCATACCGCCGGTTGGCTGCACAACCGACCAAGAGTTGGATAAATTCGGATTTCAGGTCGGTGAAAAAAGGATGCTCCTTTAAAATACCTTCCAAGGTTTCCATTTTATACCTCCATTTCCGTAAGGTGATAAGGGTTCGAATGATGTAATGTTGCCGGAACAGGTTGAAAAAAGTCATGTTTAACGGAATTCAAATTGAAGGTGGAAATCGGAGAAGGTGAAAGAGTGTTCCGGCTAGCCTGTTAAATGAATATACACCAACCGTACACAATTTCAAAAACAATTCAAATTTATTATTTAAATTGTTCGCAAATTACAGCAACGCACTATTTTTTCGGTGGATGATCCAGTATATAACCGATATCGACGATATATAATTGTCTGCCAAATCCTTCATGCGTCGCATCAAAAGAGACCATTCGGCCATTTCGGCTGCAGCGGCTATGCAAGTCCACGCGAAAAATGCCCCGCTTGGCTGCATTGGCTGTTAATTTGGCTAAAGGGACAAACAATCCGGTGGGTCGGTGAAATAAAAGCAGATGCTGCACGCCGTCGATTTCATAGGAATCGCCGAGGATCCATTGCTCATACGGTTTTGGCAAAAACGTCGGCGTAATGTTGTTGCCCCTGGTATCTGCCAATTGCTGCGCCATTTTCGCTGATCCGTTATCATCAAAAAGCCCGAAAAACCGACCCTCGAAGATGGTGTCGTCATCAAACCACGCAGTATGACTGGGGTCGTTATAAAAGTAACGCACGTCGCGTCCGTCTGCTGACACGGACCAACCGGAGATATGCGTAGGCGTGTCAAAATTGCGCAGATAAACCATAAAGCGCGTGGCCGAAGGATTCCATTCTTCACGGAAGAAATAGAGATTGGTGACGCCGGTATAGCCCTGCGGAAAGGCAATCCGGGCCATTTTCTCCAGACTGAGTAAAAATTTGACCTTGCCGGATTTCATGTCCATCTTTTCAATGCCGGATTTTTTCGGCGCTTTGTTTTCGTCATAGAGATCTGGTATGCCGACATAGCAGGTGCCGGGATGCTTCATGCGGGTGAAATCGTGGGTCAAAGCGGTTTTGCCGTCATCAGAGACATCATAAACAGGCCGCGGCAAAGTACGCCGTTTTCCAGTCTTGAAATTATACAACCGGCAGATAAAGCGTTTCCCGTCATCGCTGCGATCGTTCCAGAGGATTTCATCGGAATTGGCCAGCCACTGCAATCGGCAGCCCTGCTGCCAATTCCAGGCACGAGTCTCGGCTATCTTGGTCCACTTGAAATGATCCTGCAGATCATAGTAGCCGATTTCGCCTATGTCACTGAACGTCACCTCCCGATTCTGGAAATGAACCTGCATGGCCAGGGCATAACGTCCGGTGGCGTCAAATTGCTGTACGTCAAAATACCAAAATCCGGTGTAAACCGGTTGCTCCCTTGTGCCTGGATCGGAAATACGGATGATCGGAGCATATTTAAGATCGGTTCGGGTCACCAACTCTTCCCAGGTGGCGCAGGTCGAATAGGACTGCGCCATCGCGGCAACGGTTGAAATATAAATGACAAGCATCCAATTTTTCATCATGATGACTCCACTCGAAGGTCCGTCGTGTTCTCGACGTTCGTGCTTTTGCTGTGCCGTTATTTTTTAATCATAAACGGCTGCGTACAAACAATGGCATTGCCGGCGCCATACAACTCGGCGCGAACATATTTGTCAACGTCCTTTGTTTTTATATAAAGCGTCTCCCCTTTGCCGATTTTATGACCCTGGCTGATCCAGATTATGGAATCAGCCCCGGCAGCTGTTATTTGAATGCATCTCTTTTTATTGTTTACTGTTATGGAATGGATTTCCGGCGGCTTGATCCCCTTATGGCCCACAGGCGCATTGACAAAATAGAAAAAGCCCTCTTCCATGGCCCGGCGAACCCACTTTTCGTTTTGTTCAGGCAAAACCATCACATTCCAGTTACGGCCCAGATCGCGCAGGGAGTGCAGATCATCGTTGGAAAAACCCCACACCGGCCGGTCCGGCGACAACGCGGTCAACAAAGAATCCCATTTTTGCCGGTCATGCGGATACCGGTTGCCGCAATTAAAAACCTCGATGCCGACCAATTGCCGGTAACGTTGATACAGATCAACATACCAATCAACCGGGAATTTATACCGGCCGGGGTGGTTCAAGACCACGAGACCGCCCTTGACGGCGATGGTGTCCAGGGTGCCGTCGCTGAACAGACCGTTATAATCGCTGAAAAAACTGTTGATGTCATGGCCTTTGAACGACACTTCATTGCCTTGAATGGCCGTCATGCCGATCTCTGCCGGATTGACGTTTTTAAACACCGCCTCGTCCGGCTGCATGGCTGTTGTTTCGTCGGGTTTCGGCGTTTTGTCTTTAATCCGCTGAAGACTTTTGGCGGCCGGCTCGAATTTTGAAAACGCTTCCCAGGGATAAATCACCGCAAAATGCTCGGTGATCGCTAAAATGCGGTAATCCAGGTTGCGATAGACCTCAACCACCGACTGCGGATTCATCCAACCGCCGCGCACCATGGTGTGCGAATGCAGATTGGCTTTATACTGCTGATGTTTTTGCCAGTCCACACCCCGATAGGGATTCCGTATTTGCCAGGAGGGCGCGCATCCGGCGACAAAATATATCAGAGCGAGGGAAAAAAGTGATTTACAGAGCCGTATTGTAATTTTCAATTTATTCAACTCCCATCGTAGCTTATTTTTTTTGGCTGCTCATGTAGATACCGTCAATCAACAGATCATCATTATAATCGATGTGAAGGTCAGTCAAAAAGCCTTGGCGCAATTTATTGTAAGTGATTTTCGTTTTTTGCTGATCCATTTTATTCAGAATGTCCGGCAGGGCGTCGGCAAATGACGATTGAATTTCTTGGTAATCCAGGAGCATGACAACCGAAAAGCCGTCCGTTGTTTTTATGGGCCCCATGATGTCGCCTTTGCGCATATTCATACAACTTTTACCTACAGGCTGATAGTCCATCCTCTTGATCGTACCCAGATACCCTTCTTTGGCTTTCATGCCTGGTCGTTTGGTGTAGGTTTTGGCCAGTTGACGAAACAATTTTTCGCTTTTGCCTGACGCCAACAATTGGTGTATGATCGCAATGGCCTGCTTTTCTGAATCCAATAGAATCTCCAAAACCTGCATTTCCCGATCCCGAAAATATTGGTCGCGATGCTGCTCATAAAAAGCACGATAATCCGCTTCAGAAAACGTACAGGTGTCTGCCACGGTATTGAGATACACATTGGCGAGCATATGCTCCTTTTTTTCCCGGATGGTGTTGCGCACCGATTTGATTCTATCGATTTTTTTCCGCTCCGCCGCCTGCAAGAGAAAAAAATTGCGCAAACTCATGGCTACGGCGCCATAGAGACCGTCCTGCAAAGTGCCTCTGGGCAGAGTAAAACGATAGCGTTCAAAATCGCTGACCTTCCATACCCCTCCTTTAAAAGTGGCCATGTTTTCATCACGAAATCGGTCCAGCATGTTGGACAGCGGCGGATCAAGCAGCTCAGGATTTTGGTACACTCTGATTTGTTTGGCTTTAGCCTGTCGCCACTCTTTCTCAATGGCACGAATCAAAGGAACGTTCATCATGATCTCTTTAGAGTTCATGAGCTCTTTGATGCGAAAATCAGCCTGATTGGTCAGCACCCGGTTGCGAATTTTGGCGCGAATGGTTTCTTTCCAGGTTTGATACTCATCGTGACGAACAATGGGATTGAGCACGACGTTTTCGAGCTTTAAAATATGCCAGCCGAATTTGCTTTCAAAGGGAGCAGAGATCTCGCCGATCTTTAGGCTATAGGCTTTGTTTTCAAATTCCCAATCCATATCGCCCCATTTGATAAAGCCCAGGTCCCCGCCGTTATGGGCCAGAATGCTGTCATGGAAACAAGAGTGCGCCAATTCCTGAAACGCGGCGCCCTGATTCAGCCGGCGATAAAATTCATCAATTTCCGGTTTTGTTTTGGCCACCAAATGGCGTACGTGCAATTCCCGGCTCATCCTTTTAAAAGCTTTTTCTACTTCCTCATCAGGAATTTCTTCCAGTTCAGCGGCAATTTCTTTTTCATACAAGCCATGAATAATAACGGCCGTGGATTCCGCTTTCATCGCCAGCCTGAATCCGGTCAATGTATCCAGATGAGCCTGTACGGCTTTTTGCGCCAGATCGTGACGCAGCAACATATCCTGGATGTGTTTTTTTCTGTTTTCCGGCGAATCTTTGGTATCGAGAGAAGAATAGACGAACTGCTGGATATAACTGCGGGAAAAAGCGGCCATGGAGATCTGATAGTCCCCGCTGCGGGCGAGAATCTGATCTTCTTCCGTTTTGCCGGCACAACTCAGCATCAGCAGGATCAACAAAAAAATCAATTTTTTAACTGCCACCTGAATAACTCCCGATTATCATGTCAAACGACGGTTGCCTCAAACTGACTTGTTCGAGACAACCTTCAACCAGTGCAAAGCGACGCAGCGCCCATTTCACTCATTTCACCGGCGTCATCGAAGGCGGAGCTGCAGCCGGATCGCCGGCCCAGGTCTTGTTGGGTTCCGGGCCCATTTTAAAAACCAGCGTGCCGCCGTCAACGATATCCTGATGACGTATCCAGGCTTTATTATAATCCTGGCCGTTCAGGTGAGCCGATTGAATATAGATATTTTTGTCCGATAATCCCTCAGCCAATATGGTGAATTTCCGTCCGCCATACCTGAGCGGATCCAGATTCACGGTCACGCTCGGAAAAATGGGCGCGGTCAACTGATAGCTTGGATCGCCGGGACAAACGGGAAAAATGCCCATGGCGCTCAGGACATACCAGGAAGACATGCAGCCATAGTCGTCATCCATCTCTTCGATAAAACCGTCCGGCGCGGCTTTGAAGACACGGCCGATGTACGGTTCATCGTAGAATTCATGGGTGCCGAAATATTGCCGCACCGGTTGCGTAAGAATGTCACGTACATATTTCTGCGTCAGCCAGGGCGCGCCGGCATAATTGAATAGAAAAGGCGTATGCAAATCAGGTTGATTGCCGATGTTGTACAGACTGTATCTGAAAAAATAATTCAAATCATGAACAAATTTCTCCCGACCGCCGATTAAATTGATCAATCCCTGCACGTCATGCAGCACCCACCAGCGCCACATCCACATACTGCCTTCATAGACATGTTTTTCATCAATCACGCGCGGATCGTGAGGAAAGTCGAGCCAATTGCCCTTATCATCCCGAGCACGGAAAAATCCATAAATGTCGTCCTCTTCCCCACGCCAGCACACGGCTGTGCTGTCCCAAACATTTTTATAAAAGGCCGCCCGCCGCATGAATTCCTGGTAATCAGCCTCATGGCCCAGCTGTTTGGCCACTTGCGCGACGCACCAGGCGTCGTAGGAGCGTTCCATGGTGTAATCGGGTCTGAGTTGCACATAACCCAGCTCGGCGGTTTTGCGATATCGTTCCAGTCTGGTGGGATTAGCCATGACAAAACGATATTGGGTGATTTCATCGCGAATGCCTTTATACAATTCTTGCAGATCGCCGTCATACAACCCCTTTTGCTGGCCGTCTACCGCCACAGCCAGCATGTGTTCATAACGACAATTGAGAAAAACCGGTTTTTGCCAATCATATTTATAAATGTCGCTGATGGATCTGAGAATATCGCCGTACACTTTGGGTTCGGTGATGGTCAACAGAGAGTATTTGCGAAAATCATCCCAAAAGGCGAAACCATCATGTTGCCGGTAATTCAGCGTATGCACCTCGCCGTCATAACCGCGGCATTGTCCGTTTACGTCGGTGATTTCAAAAGGCGCCAGATAGGAATGGTACAAATGCGTGTAAAAAATTTTTTTATACTCCTCCTCACCCTGCACCTGCACTTTTTCCAGCACCCCCTGCCAGGCCTGTTGCGCTTTGTTTACGATTTTTTCAAAATTCCAGTCAGGGATTTCGGCTTGCAGATTGTTCCTGGCCTGCTGCTCGCTGACAACGGAAAATCCGATTTTCAGCAAAACCGGTTCATGAGCGCTCGTGTTGAAATGCAAAATGGCGCCGCTGTTTTTCCCGGTCAGCTGTTTTCGTTTTGCATAAACCGAATCGCCCCAGGTCGAAAAACTATGAAAAGGTTTGTTGCACCGTAGGTAATAAAAAACCGCTCCGCCCAGGATGGAACCGGACAATTCCGAGCGGCTCAAAACGGAAATCGAAGATTCGACGTTACGGCCCGTATTCAACATCACATAGGCATCTTTGGCATCCGGGAAATAATAACGGTGCAATCCTGAATGTTGTCCCACCGTCAGTTCAACTCTGATATCCACAGAATCAAGCAGTACCGAGTAATAACCCGGCGTTGCTTTCTCCGATTGCTTGTCCATAGAGGTGTAACATTTTTCAGTTCTGATCTCCGGTTTGCCAATGCCCGGCAGCGTCCAGACCAGCCACTGCCGTTCACTCGCTTTCCCTGCGCCGCCGGACCCGGAAATGCGCAGGTGGCTAAAACCTCTGACGTGCTTGTCGAGATAATTATAACCTGCATGCGCCCAGTTGCCGTTGCCCCAAAGGCTGCTCGGATAGGTATCCGGTCCCAAATGCACCATGCCCCATGGCAGGACCGCACCGGGGTGCAGATGACCATGGTCGCCTTCGCTGCAGATAAAAGGATCAACATAACCAAGTACACTATTTTTTTGCTGCGCAAAAACGGAGGTAAAAATCAACAGGAAAAAAAGCGACCAAATTCTTTTCATGAGCACTCCTTCAAATTTCCTAGCAAAAGTCTGCATAATTTTCAGAATTATCAATAAAGCATTGGTAGATATTTTTTATAAGTAAATTAAAAACAATTACATTTCATACAGCCTTTTATTGTATGCAATAATGATTAATTGTCTATATAATTAAGCAAATAATACTTGATTGTCAAGTTTTATTCATTCATCACTCCATTTTTTTCAGATTATTCTACACCCTGAAATATCATGGCCGTATCAAAAAGTGAAAGCTGTGAAGTGTTGTAACACATGGGTGTAAATCGAACCGGAAAAATCTTTCCGCTCGGGTAGGTGAGAACCACTTCAACAGCTGCGCCCTCCACCTGCGTCGGCGACCCTGGACTTTCGTCAAAATAGCTCCAGGTCGGTATGGGGCGTTCTGGCGGGCAAAGCGGCAAATGTACAAAACCTTCCGCATCAGCCGGGGCGTCCAATTTGATTTTGGGAACACCGGGTGGCAACGATTGGGGCACATAACCAATCGGAATGCCCTGAGTGCCGGGATCGGATAGTGCAGAAACTCCGGTTTCAATTCCTTTAGCCGGGATAAGAATCAAAGGACCGTAGGTTACCATCACACCGGGATGACACGGTTCGATTCTGTGACCCATCTCGCCGTGAAATTTTAATGTCGCTTTGCCGGCGCTGCGCGTTTCTTCCACATTTGCATTTCTCACACACGCAGGAATACGAATTTTTATCGGCATCGTATCGCTGATATTCGTTACCTCTACCAATGCATCGGCTTTAGCCGGATAGTCGCTGGCCACTTTAACATACGCCCAATGATTCCCGGGCAATGGCAATTCGTATTGACCGGGGATGAGAAAATTGATACGAATGGTTCCCCGGTGAAACGTGATCGCATGTCGTGCATAATCTGCCATGGCCATACCTGCATCAGGTGTGCAACACCACCAGGCTTCATGAATTTTGTCTACGCCATAGCCGTTGGCGGAAATGCGGCGATGACCAAAACCGCCGGTGACCAATTGATTAAAGGCCAGAGCATTCCAGAATATGCGTTCGGCTCTGTCATAAGCCGCATCGTCGCCGTAAATCAATCCATGATTTAAATTGAGCATCATCCAATCCGCGATGGAGCAGCCTTCGTTGCGTTCACTGGTGGGGAATCTTTCCGGAATGTTGCCGTCCGGCATTTCCATCTTTTTCTCGATGATCGTCTGGCGATCCGTTTCCGCGAGTTTGTTCCAGGAAAGATCGCCGGTAATCAAGGCCATTACCTGCAGGCCGCGCAAGGTAGTCAAGTGGCCGTGCGAATGGCAAATTCGGTTTTCGCAGGAGGCCAGATACTGTGTTGTCATTTCGCAGAATTTCAGCCAACGGGCATCTTTGGTGATGCCGTAGAGACGGGCAAGAGGTTCGATCGCCCAAAAGCCGACATCCCGATTATCTTTGCCGGGCTTGAGCCGCTTCTCCCATTCACCTCGGACAGACCAGAGTAAATTCGCCAACCCCTCAGCTGCGGTTAAAGCGCGGCGATCGCCTGTGAGTTCATAGTAACGCGCCAAACCGAAAAATATTTTAGCTGAAGCGCCGCCCCGCAACGGATCGTCCTCCGGTTCCATTTGTTGCGGCGCAGCGGCATAGCGTCCGATGAATCCTGACGGCCGTTGCTGCTTAAGAATTCTTTCAAACAAGGCATCCAGCTGTGCATCGTTTTTACCGTCCACTCCTTCCGCACAGCTGAGGAATTCGAGCAATCGTCCGGTCAAATCGCCTGTGCAGAAATCAGCGTGGCGATGTTTACCATCCGGTCGCTCCAAATCCATCATGATAAAATCCATGGAATCGCACGGATAGGTAGACATGCGGGTCCGTGCCAGGCCGATGCGAAAACTCACCTGCGAAGGAGCAAGCAACGGCCTGGAGTACGATACGGTGCCGTTCAACAGCATGGTCGGCAAAAGGGTTCTGCTGGCAAGAGAGGCCGTTGCAGTTCCGGGTTTACTGAAACAGGGCGCTGCGGCCGCAGCGGAACCGACCAGGGCGGACTCTAACAAAAACTTTCGCCTGGTTACTCGAGTAGAATTGTTGATTTCAGACATTTTTCCGTCGCATTTCCTCGTTCTGTGAAATGAAACATCTCCCCAATCGGCGCAATTTTATTGCTCCTCTTCGTTAAAAAAACGATCAGTCACGAGTAATGACTTTTACATCGCCTTTCCTCATTTTTATTTTCTCTCCATGCAAATCAAATTCGCAATCCTTCCAGGCGGTTAGATGCAAGGAAACGCAGTGATCGTCCACTTCTCCACTTACACGTACTCCCAGTTTGGAATATATGTTTTTAAATTGGTTTTTACCCGGCCAGGGATTACAGGAAGCGATCTCTAATTTACCGAACCAATCGTCCACCAGATTATTTACCATGGATTGGGCTATCATCCCGCTAGTGGTAATGTAATAGCAGCGGTTATTGGCGCTGGATTCATATAATTGGATAAGCTCAGGGTCCGCTAATGATGCGTGCAACATATTATCCCAGTCCTTTTTCCAGCCCTCGCTATCGGCCATACGTGATCCAGCGATTAAAAATTCCCCCAGCGTCCAGCCGGCAAAATGCGATCGTCCGGCATTGATCGTTATCTCATAGCGCTGACGATAGGCAGATATGGCGGACGCCGAGGGAGCCGTGTTTACCGGCAGGAAGGCTAGCTCATTCAACTGCACGGGATGTTTTTGTCCACCGGCTGTTTCTTGCCGCCAACCCTGATTGGGATAATAAAATCCTTTCTCCGACAGCAACGATGGGAAGGCCAATCCTTCCTGCAAAACCCGATGATAAAAACCATCGTCATCTAGTCCATACTCCACCGCTTTTTGGAAACAATATTGTGCACTATACAGGGCACAGAGATAATCTTTTTGGTTATAGCCGCCGTTTTCATCCTGGCCCGTGGAAGGCATGACGAACAAATGCCAAAATCCGTCTGCTTCTTTTTTGCATATGCTTTTATAAAAGAGCGCGGTTTCACGGATGACCGGCGCCGCATACTTTTCCTTCCAGTCGCTGCGATCCACAAAGAGTCCGGTTTCGTGCGCCATCCTGGCCAGATATCCCGAATTGTGAATGGAATAGTAATTTTTCGTCGGCGGCGCGGGTTCATGGAAACCTTCGAAACCGGCATAGGGAACAGCCCAGGGGCAAAAAACACCGTCAACGCCGAATATCCTTTTTGTATAAAGTTTCATACCCGGCAGCCGTTCCGCAAGATATTCAACCCAGGATCTGACAATTTCCACATTACCGGTGGACAACAGCAGAGGGTGCAAAAACGACAAATCCTGGGGAAACATAAAGGACCAGGCAAGGCCGGTCAGTCCCATGGGCGGAGCAGAGCCGATTTTGTCGTCATTGTGCGAATACAGAATATGGGCCAGAGTGCGCAGCCAAAATTTTTGCGCTGCAGGATCGGACAGATTCAGACAACCCATGTTTTCCCATCGGCTATGCCACCATGCGACTGTGCGCTCCAGGGAATTCGGTGCTACTGTCTGCGGTTTTTCATTGACCGAGAGCAAGATGGCATTGTCGCCCTCATGCAAGCTCAGGCTTAGATAATCGCCCTCCCTGCTAACCTCGGCATCGGTTTGCACAAACAGACTGGATTGTCCGTTCAAGCACTGGAGATCAATTTCCCACAGTCCGGATTGATTATGGATGCTCGTCTTTTGTTCCAGTTCCTGACGGTAATGTGCATATATTCTTTGTGCAGGCGCGAGCAGAATTCCCGGCGCTTTGCCGGATACCTTGATTTTGATTCCGCAGAGGTCTCTTTCTATCGGATCAAACCAGGTGGTGACCGTGATTTTGCCATGAACGGTAGCAAAGGCGGTAATTATGGTTCCATCATAAAATGATTGTTGCTGACTATACCGAGTTATTTTTTCCGAAAACTCCTCCCAGAAAATACTCGCCAGGGGCAACAGATAATCCACGCCAAATTTCGCTCTGGCGAAATGCCGCATGTGCAGGAATTGCGGTTTGCCGTACTTGAAATCGGCCACTCGAACCGGATTTACGTGCAATCCCAAAGCACCGAACAGGCTGCCGAATCGTCCATTGCCCTGATACAGAGGGATCACAGCCGTATCCGGTAAAACAGTTCGCTGAAGGTCTGCCTGTACCAGGGCGCGGCGGATATTCATGGTTACCGTTTCGTTATCCGTGCCGAATGATTCCAAAGAGAAAACAGCACATGCCGCCAGGATAATGAGAAAAAATGTACGTGTGCTTATTTCCATGCGTTGCCTTTGGTAAAAAATGTCCGATACATCCAAGGTGTCGGATAGTTAACTCTGATCCATTCGAATGAGGTCAGGATGAAAAAATATTTCAGGACAATATTATTTACTAATCATAGCCAAAATAAACAATCAAAATCCTGAATGCAAGTAAAGTTTTAAATTGCTAAAAAATAATCGACAATTTGTTTGTATTTCATTGCATTCTGTATTTTTTTTTTGCAGCACGGCTGTAGAAATACGAATTTGTCCTAGTACAATTAAAATTAAACTTTCGACACTATTTATTCATTAATCCAAAAAGGATTTGCAGAAATGCGTAAGAATAACTAAACTTGCAGAAATTGGAGGAATCATGCTGCGCACCCTTTTTTGCCTGGTCATCTGGACGGCCTGCCTGGCGCAAAACACGGAAACGCTCTATCTCTCCGGCGTTGATAAAGATCATACCGTAGAATGGGACTTTTTCTGCACACAAGGAAGCAACAGCGGTTTTTGGACTAAAATCGCCGTGCCGTCCAATTGGGAGTTGCAGGGTTTTGGCCATTACAACTGGGGCAGAGATAAGGTGCTGGCGAACGAAAAGGGTCTTTATAAATATTCATTCGTGGTCCCACCTGCATGGAAAAACAAAACCGTCTTTGTCGTTTTTGAAGCCTCGATGACAGATACGGAAGTTAAGATCAATGGCCGTTCGGCAGGTCCAATCCATCAGGGTGGGTTTTATCGCTTCAGGTACAATGTGACTTCTTTGCTCCGTTTCGGCGCGCAAAACCTGCTGGAGGCGACTGTCAGCAAAATGTCGGGCAACAACAGCGTCAATGAAGCGGAACGCACTGCGGATTACTGGGTGTTCGGCGGCATTTTTCGACCGGTTTATCTGCAGGCCTTTCCGCGTGAATATATCGATCGAGTGGCCATTGATGCGCACCGTGATGGGTCTTTTCAGTGTGATGTTTTTTGCGCGACGCACACGGCCGATGCCCAAATAACTTTACAACTGGAACAGAACGGCCAGCTTTTGCCGCAATCCTGGACCGCTGCTGCGAGCGAATCGTGCATTAAAGGTAATCTCCGGCAACCTGCTTTGTGGTCACCGGAGGTTCCCCATCTCTATACCGCCATTATCAGCCTGCAAAAAAACGGCCAGACGCTGCATAGGATTATGCAAAAATTCGGCTTTCGCACCATTGAAATCAGAAAGCAGGACGGCATCTATCTCAACGATAAAAAAATCATGTTTCGCGGCGTGTGCCGTCACTGTTTTTGGCCCGAGTCCGGGCGATGCCTGAGCAAAGAGATCAGCCTGGCGGATGTTCAGCTCATCAAAGACATGAACATGAATGCGGTGCGCATGACGCACTATCCGCCGGACACCCATTTTCTCGATGCCTGTGATTCGCTGGGTTTGTTGGTCATCGATGAACTGGCCGGCTGGCAATACCCTCCTTACGACACAGAGATCGGCAAAAAGCTGGTGCCTGAACTGGTCTGTCGCGACGTCAATCACCCTTGCATCGTGCTCTGGGCCAACGGTAACGAAGGAGGATTCAATTATGATCTGCTGCCGGAATATGATAAATATGATCCGCAACATCGCACAGTCATACATCCGTGGGAAACCATCCATGGTTTAAACACCTTTCATTATTTTCCCTATGATTACGGTATTCAATCGGTCTTTCACGGCCAGGACATTTTCTTCCCCACAGAAATTCTGCATGGCATGTACGATGGCGGCCTGGGCGCAGGGCTGGACGATTATTGGAACCTCATGCTCGACCATCCGCTTTCGGCCGGAGCCTTTTTATGGGTTTTAACCGACGAAGGCGTATTGCGCCGCGACCGAAGTGATTCCATGGACACCAGAGGCAATATGGGACCGGACGGCATTGTCGGGCCGTTTCGCGAAAAAGAGGGCAGCTATTACACCATCAAGGACATCTGGTCACCGATACAATTTGCAAAGAAAATCATCACGCCTCGCTTTGACGGCTGTTTTCGCATCAGCAATCGTTTTCTCGAAACCAATGTAAAGCAATGCCGGTTCACCGGCGCCTGGATCCGCTATGACGGTGTTTTTCCCAATTGCACCAGGCAAATCGTTGAGCAAGCGATATCATCTCCGGATATCGAAGCGCAAGCCAGCGGTAAATTGACCGTGTCCCTGCCCAGTAACTGGCCACACTATGATGTTTTGCATATTACGGCTGTTGATCCCGATGGTAGAAATATCAATCACTGGGCCTGGAATCTGTCGTCAGCCGAAACGTGGAGCCGCAAGAACTTGCCGGCCTGTTCCACTCCGGTCACAGCAAAGGAGGATGGAAAAACAATCACGCTGGCCACCGATGCGTTGTCCATAACCTTTGATAAAAAATCAGGAAAACTCGTCAACCTGGAAAAGAGCGGTATCGTTATTCCACTCGGCCATGGACCGACTTTTGTCGGTTTCGAATCCCCTGTGCAAAATTTAAAACTCGTCCGATCTGACAGTGGTTATAGCGTGCACTGGATTTTCAGTGAAAGACCGGAATGTCATATGCAATGGAGTTTGTTTGACAATGGTCAGTGCTGTTTGGAATACGATTACCGGCCTCTGACCGGAGCCTATGATCTTTTAGGCATCACGTTTTCTTTTCCGGAAAGTCTGGTAACCGGCGCTAAATTGCTTGCGAACGGCCCGTATCGCGTGTGGAAAAATCGATTGCGCGGTCCCATCTTTGACCTTTATCATAAACAATACAACAATACCGTTACCGGCGAGTCCTGGGATTATCCGGAGTTCAAAGGTTATTACAGCAATTTTTATGGTGTTGCGTTGCAGACAAAACAATACTCTTTTTCCATTTTATCAGCGAGCGACGATCTGTTCTTACACCTGTTCACTCCGGACGCGCCCAAAGGCGCTGCCAATAATCAGACCATGCCGCTTTTTCCGGAGGGTGATCTGTCGTTTCTGCACACTATTACGGCCATTGGCAACAAAGGGCATACGGCCGAACTGACCGGCCCCCAGGGTGGGAAAAGCCGGTTTCAGCCGAACCGCAATACAAAAAATTTGTCCGGGAAACTGTATTTTATTTTTTAATCTGTAATCCGGAAAGGTTAAAATATGAAACTTTCGTCATTTACATTTTCTCTGCTGTTTTTTTCTTCAACGATCCTGAAGGCCGGATTTGAGGAGCCGGTGTTTACCAAATATTTTGTCGGCCAAAGACTGGACACGGTGAATGATTCGACGCGTCTCTATTTTACCCTGCCGGACAGCGGTGCGGTGCTGGCAACTTTTGTCCTCAGCTCGGACACAGATTGGGAAGAGTGCAGAAATGTGAGTGCGATTTTAGACGTCTGCACCGATCAGAATCCCCTGACCAATCAGAGCGTCGTTACCTATAACGGACGCAAGATGACCGAATATGCCAGGTATCTCTGGGAACTGGGCAAAGGCGAACATTTCATGGACCTCGTTTTTAAACCGAAAAAATCCTCGCCGGTCGCAAAATTCATTAAAATCGAGTCCATAAAAATCGCAGTGGTTCCACCGAATGATCCGTATTATTGGCCTTGCGCCCTGTGCCCCTATGTGAATACCTATAAGGATTATTCTCAAAACGATTTGCCCTTGCTTGTGTATTACGAAGAATGGCTTGAGGGTGCGACGAAGCGGTATCTCTATTCCATCGTTTTTTCCCACGACGACGGCCACTCGGACGATTTTCAGGATTGGGAACAGATGAAAACGCTCGATCGGGCCAGTTCCATTGACATTGAATGGATGTACGACGTAACCATCGACGTCAGCAACGACAGTATGATCTTTTTGAAAAAATTCTATCAGGGTCCCAGTCATGCAACGGCCTACTACCGGGACGCGATGCGGCATAACCACCCCGAATTGAGCGTGTGTACGGTCAATAACAATTTTACGCCAGGAATTGACAAGGGAAAATTTCCGCAATTTTTACCTCCTGTTAAATTAACGACAGACCTGTACGGCTTTTTGCACCCCTATATCGAAAAGCATCCGGAAATATACACCACCTGGGTGAAAGAGATGCGCCGCGACCACGGCATGCATTATTTTAACTGTAAAAATGATATAGCGCTTTGGACTTTTTATAACGGCTATAAACACGATCCGGAGGGATTTACCAACACCGATCCGGTTTATCATCTTTATTTTGAATACGAGTTGGCCAACAACAGCGGTATGGCCTTTACCATCAGCGTCAAGGTCGGCAACGATGCCAAATGGTACGGCAGAAACGTACTTAACGACAATGGGCGGCACTGGCAATCCATTGTCCTGCCGGAAGAAACCATCCGGCTGGAAAACTTGGATACGCTGCGCATCTCTGGTCAGGGAAAGACCGGCGCGTCCACGGAATTTCGCATCGCCCGCATCTGGTATTTTGATGATAACATCAACATGATCTCTCATCATGTCAATTTTCCGGTAATGCATAAAATTACCGCGGAGAATCCGGTGTTGAAATATGCGGTGCGTGATCTGTTTTCAAACGAACTTTGTTTGCAGAAATGTTCATTGCACGTTTCCGAAAACATGATTGAATTCATCATGCCGTTTACCGGCGATGTCAATGAAAATGGTTCGGCTACCCTGGACCTAAAAACCTTTTCGCAGGAAGCCCATGCAGCCTATCCTATGAACAAAGAGAATGGATTTTTTTCATTACAGTTGGCCAAACCCTTGTTCTCCGCCGTTTATGACATCGTCATCCATGGAACCGATCCGGACGGCGTGGGCGGTTATGCGCCGCAGTCGATGCAGGATGTTGATTTTACGAAATGGACCGGCGTGGAGAAAAGCACTTTGCTTCCAGGTCCATTTTTGCTGAATAATTATCCCAACCCTTTTAACAACACGACAACCATTCGGTTTGCCGTGCCACAGACCTCCCATGTTATTCTTGAAATCTACAACTCGATTGGTCAGTTGGTGGAAAGACTTTGTGATGGGACTTTTAATGCCGGAGTTCATCATGTCGCCTGGAATGCGGACCGGCATGGGTGTGGAATATATTACGGCAAGCTGATAACTGAGGAAAACGCGTTGTTCAGCAAACTTTTGTATTTAAAATGAACCGAACGATCCATCGTTGGCTAATCGACCGATAAGGCGAACATTCTTTCCGGAGGCGTTATGAAAAATCGAATGACTGCAGCCGTTTTTTGCGTTCTGTTGCTGACCGGTTGTCATCATTACAGTGCCAATCATTTATACAGTCTGAAGAATCTTGCCAGCAGAGCGGCCTCGGGTGAAAACCGGGATGCAACAGTCGGTCAAGGCGGCATGACGTCCAACGGTTTAAAGGGCAGTCCGGCCATCAAACTCCTGAAGAGCGGTGCGACGGAAACAATTTTAAATCAGACCGGTCCGGGCAAAATCCGGCATATCTGGTGCGCCTCGTCTTCTATGGCGCCCCAGGTTTTGCGAAACCTGATCCTGCGCATGTACTGGGAAAACAGCTCTGAACCGTCGGTGGAAGTCCCGTTCTCCGACTTTTTTGGCGTCGCCCACGGCGCCACCCAACCCGTGTATTCGGACCTGATTACGGCGCAATCCGGCAGAGGTTATAATTGTTTCATTCCAATGCCGTTTGCGCAACATGCCAAAATCACCATCAGCAATGAAAGCGACGATGACCTGGATTGGCTTTTTTACCAGATCGATTTTACCCTGGGCGATAAAATCACGAAGGACGACGGCAGATTCCACGCCAGATTCAACCGTGAAAATCCAACTACCTACGGACGTGATTTCGTCATCCTGAACGTCAAGAACGCCCGGGGCGTTTATCTCGGCTGCGTATTAGGGGTGCGACCGCTTTCCGAAGGATGGTGGGGCGAAGGCGAAGTCAAGATGTACATTGACGGCGACAGCGAATATCCGACCATTTGCGGAACAGGCACCGAGGATTATATCGGCGCTGCCTGGGGTTTGAAGGAACATAATACGCCGACCCAGGGTGCACCGCTCGTGACTCCCCGTTTTACCTCACTGTACCGTTTTCATGTGCACGATCCCATCTATTTTCAAAAAGACATTCGCGTCACCATCCAACAAATGGGCAACGGCAAAAAATCAAACATAGGCCCCAAATACGGAGATAAGCTCATCTTTGGCTGGAAAAATCATCCACGACGCAGTCCGGATGACATCTATTATTTGCGATCGGATGACGTCTGTTGCACTGCATTTTGGTATCAATATCCACTCAACACCGAGAAAACAAACTTGCCGGATAAGAGTGTGCGCAGTGCAGACTTGTTTGATGAAAAAATTAAAGACATTATTGTCGATCCGTCGGCCGCCTTATAACGCATACCGGTAAGGACAGAATATTATCAGATGATGGAGAAAAAAATGCCCCGCATAGCCGTAATCGATCAAGGATATGATTCATACAGCTCTGAGGAAGAGCTATGCAAGCGATATGGATACGAATTTTCAGTATTTTCCGGCGAGAGACACGACCGGAACGCTAAAATCAATTTTGCCCAAAACGCAGATGGCCTTCTCGTACGCTGGACGGTAATCGACGATGCCTTTCTGCAGTATCTTCCGCGGTTGCAAGCGATTGTCCGCTATGGCACTGGCTACGACAACATCGATGTGGCGGCGGTCAAACGACGCCGGATCCGGTTCGCCAATGTGCAGAATTACGCCTCCCATTCGGTTTCCGATCATGCCTTGATGCTTCTGCTTACCTGCAGTCGGGGATTACTGCCGGCGCAAAAAGATTTTATTGCGCAATATACGCATCCGCCTTTTGCAGATATTTTAGAATTGCGCGACATGACTCTGGGCATTGTTGGCCTGGGCAGAATCGGTGGAACACTTTGTCGGAAAGCCAATCCTCTTTTCAAACAGGTGCTTGCCAGTGATCCCTACATCTCGCCGCAGCGATTTGACGATTTACAGGCCAAGTCCTGCAGCCTGCCCGAACTGTTGCAGGAAAGCGACGCCATCAGTCTGCACTGCAATCTGACCGAAGAGACCAAACATCTGATTGGCGAAAAAGAATTTACTTTGATGGCGAGACGTCCGGTGTTCGTCAACACCGCACGTGGACCCGTAGTCGAGGAGGCGGCGCTCCTTCAGGCTTTGCAGAAAAATAAGATACACAGCGCCGGAATCGATGTGTTCAGCGATGAACCGCCGGGCGAAAATATGCGCCCGGTGTTGCAGCATCCCCGTGTGGCAGCCACTGGACATTACGCCTGGTACTCAAAAGCAGCTGCTGCCGCCATGCAAAAACGAGCGGCGCAAAATCTATTGGGTTTGTTGCATGGTGAAAGGGTTGAAGATGAAATCTAATCCATTATTTGCTATATTGTTCGAACAATGTAACCTTTAGGCAACCCAATATGATTTTAAATGTTTGAAGCCTGTTATCATCTCAATTTTAATGATTCTGTAACAGGTTTCAGATGTATTTTTGAATTTAATTATAATATTTTCAATGTTTATCTGCATTGGGTCCATATCATCGCCCATTTTTGATGCATCCTGCTACCTTGAAAAAAAAATTTGAAAATTTACTTGCATTTACGGTTATTATATTGTACAATTGACTGAACAATAAATCAATAGAGGCCCCGCCTGTGATTATAGATGAAAAAAGTCCCATCCCCAAATACTTTCAGTTGCAAATATGGCTGAAAGAACAGATCGAGCAAGGCGTCTACCAGATACATGATAAAATTCCCACTGAAGATGAATTGGTTAAAAATCTGAATCTCTCCCGCGCCACCATAAAACATGCGGTGCAAAATCTTGTAGACAAGGGTTATCTGGTGCGTAAAAAAAAGCTCGGGACTTTTGTCAGCAAGCCGACCATGCAATACGGAAAAAATTATCAAATAGCCATCCTGATCAACTATTATAAAAGCGGATTTGGCATTGAGCTCATCAGAGGAGCGGGAGACAAGGCGGTCGAGCACAATTGTGAATTGGTTTTATGCAATACCTACGATGTCCATGTTCAGGCAGAAAATCATGCAGAACGGCTCGTAGAACAGGGCATCATGGGCGTCATTTATGTTCCGACAGCAGCGGCTGATGAAAAGAATCGAAATATTGTACAAAAATTCTTGCGCAACAGAATTCCGGTCGTGGTAGCCGATCGTGTGATTCCCGGTCTGGAAATCGATCAGGTTATTTCCGATAATTTTGACGGCGCCTACACCATCACCAAACATCTGATCAACAAAGGTCACAGCAAAATCGCCGTTGTCATCAACACGCTGCTGGACAGTGCGCGTCACCGTTTATCCGGCTACAAGCACGCATTGACGGATTCGCACATCTCCATTTCTCCTGATCTTATTTTTGCCAGCGATGAGCACTTTTCCGAGGAAAATTGTGATGAGCTTGCCCGCATGATTTTATCGCATAAAAAAAATTACACCGCTATTTTTGCTGAAAACGACAGGATGGCTTTCAGCATCTGTACGATCGCTGAAAAAATGGGCTTAAAAATTCCGGAAGAGTTGTCCATTGTCGGATACGATGATGTTCCATTTATAAGCAATAACTGCATACGTTTGACCACGATTCACCAACCCCTCTATGAGATGGGGCAGAACTGCATTCACCTGTTATTAAAACGGATTGCCGGAGACACCAGTAAACCGCAAACCGTGCTCTTGCACTCTTTTCTCGTGGAAAGGAGCTCTGTACGAACACGTTCCTGACTGATCTGCAAGGGGATATTTGGCGCCTGTTGTTTACTCAATAATAACAATACACGCAATTTATCGACCATAAATTAAAGGAGTCAACATGATGACCAAACGGCATGCACTTTTAATCATTATACTCCTGGTGGCAATCGCCAATCTTTACTCCGGCCAAACCGGTAAAATATCGGGGCGCGTCATGGACGCGGAAAAGAAAGAGCCGCTTCCCGGCGTCAACGTATTCCTGGAAGGCACGGCCTTTGGCGGCATCACCGACATCAACGGTTATTATTTTATCATCAACATCCCGCCCGGAAAATACACCATCGTTTTTCGCAGCATTGGTTACAAGATTAAAAAAATTGAAGGGGCCGGCGTCAGCGTCGATGCGACGACGACCATGTCGACCGAACTCTCGTCCACTGTCATCGAAGGCGAAGAAGTCGTTGTGCGCGCAGACCGGCCTTTGGTGCAGAAGGATTTAACTTCCACCTCCGCCAGGGTATCCAGCGAGGACATCGATCTATTGCCGGTGGAAAGCACCGGCAGCATCGTCAATCTTCAGGCCGGCGTCATCGAAGGTCACTTTCGCGGCGGTCGTTTGGGTGAAGTCTCGTACATGATCGACGGCATCGCGGTCAACGACGGCTACAGCGGCGCGCAGATGATTGATCTGCAACCTAATTCCATCCAAGAGGTCGAGGTTATCAGCGGCACGTTCAACGCGGAATACGGCCAGGCTATGTCCGGTGTGGTAAATATCGTCTCTAAGGAACCCAAGTCCAGGTTTAGCGGTCAACTTTCCGCCTATACCGGCGCCTATTTGAGCGGTCGTAAAACGCCTTTTGTGGTTAAAAACAGCGTCGGCCTCAAACGCGAGGACTATACTGAAGAAAAACGTTCCTACTATGATCTGGCCAAATTGGGCAATGTTTACGATCTGCAAGGAACACTTTCCGGTCCACTGGTTGTGAAGAACCTCTCCTTCTTTTCTTCCTTCAGAATGCATAAAGACGACGGTCCTTATTACGGCAAGCGAATATTCATGCCCTCGGACTCGTCCTTTGTTCCGGAAGACCGGACGCTATGGAAGATTCAGGCGACCGGAGACGGCGCCCTGGTGCCCATGCAATGGTCCCAGTCGCTCGACCTGCACGCCAAGATCATTGCCAAGCCGTTCAGCAATCACAAATTGACCTTGGAATATATTCGTGAAGACGGCGAGTCACAGGGATATAACCATCGCTATAAATATAATCCGGAGGGAAGGCCATACTATTACAGCCTCGGCAACACCTTCATGTTCCATTATGATTACGTCATCAATAAAAACGGTTTCATCAACGTCAAGGCCGCCAACTTTTCCAAAGAATGGTCAAGTTACCTTTATGAAAGCCCGTACGATGCACGATACGTGCCGGACACGCGCTTTGACATTGGCGGCGGTCCCCATTTTTACATGGCCGGCACCGACATGGGCCATTCGGTACGCACGACTACCAACACATTGGTAAAATCCGATCTGACCTATCAGATCAACCGCACCAATCAGGTCAAACTCGGTTTTCAAACCACCTTTCATAAACTCGATGTAACGAGTTATACGATCCGGCTCGACCGGCAAACTGATTGGAAGCCGCGTCCCGTTGAGGTTGAGAGTCCGGCGTATGTCGATTATGTCCGGGAGCCATTTGAGATGAGTGCCTATATTCAGGATCGCGTGGAATGGTCCTACTTTATCATGAATCTGGGATTGCGCTATGACCGTTTCGAGCCCAGGGGAGTTTACCCTCTGGATTTAAGCAGACCGTCCACAAGTGAAAAAGTGGATGCCGCTGTAAAAAGCCAGATCAGTCCGCGTTTCGGCATAGCCATGCCGTTGACGGATAAAAGCGTGCTGCATCTCTCCTACGGCTTGTTCTTCCAGATGCCCGCATTCAATTCGTTATATCTGAATCCGGATTTTAAGATTCCGGTCGCTTCCGGCGCGACTATCGGCAACGCTAATTTAGAGCCGGAAAAAACCGCCACCTATGAAATCGGTTTGCAGCATGAGCTGACCAAGGATGTGGCGATGAATTTGACCGTATATTACAAAGATATCCGCAATCTGCTCGGCATGGAAACATACATCTTGATGCCCTCCTTTACCCAATATGCGAGATATGTAAATAGAGATTACGGTCAGGTTTTTGGCTTCACCGCCTCTCTGGAACAACGCAGCACCTCGTTCCTGACCACCAGCATTGACTATACGTTCCAAATCGCCGAAGGCAACGCCTCGGACCCGGCGGATGTGTATTTAAAGAGCCTGACCTCTCCGCCGACAGAAATCACCAAACAATTGATACTGTTGGATTGGGATCGGTCACACACGTTGAACCTGACCGCCACGGCGCACAGCGCGGATCGCTGGAATCTCGGCATCATCGGCACCCTGGGTTCCGGTTTTCCCTATACCCCGGAATCCTATGGTTATTACTACGGACTGCCCAACGGCGAGCGCAAGCCGTTCTATATCAATTTCGATGTGAATTTTTCCTATTCTATAAAACTGAACGGACTGAAAACAACCGTGTTCACCAATATCTATAACATTTTTGACATAGAAAACTCGGTCAATATCTATAAAGACAGCGGCAACGCGCAATATACCCGCAGCATGAGCCGCATGACCGATGACATGGTCAAATCGGTCAATACCATTAACGATTACTACTACAGGCCGGATTATCGCAGCGCCCCTCGCAAGGTTCAGGCAGGTTTGGAAGTGGAGTTTTAAATACCAGCGTTGCACCTAATCATCAATACCTGGAGAAGAAAGATGAAGCACCTGCAAAAAATTGTCCTGCTTGGTGCGATTCTATCGTGTGTTCCAAGCTTTAGCCAGCGTATCGAGGATGGTCATATCAGTCATCGCAAGTACGGAGTCATGGACGGCAATCTGACGCGCCTCCCGTTTTATAACGACGGCAGAATCAGCATTGATCGAGGCATTATGGGTTACATTCAGGAATATCCTATTGGCAGCGGACATCATCACCTGGATGGCGTCGGTCCGATCGTAGTGACTAAAATAAAAGATGTTCATGGTAAAATACAGGCATGTTGTGAAACCTCATTTGACAATGGTGACCTTGCTCCGGACGGTTCAGCTCGCTGGCGTTATGAAGCGTTGGGCGGATACTGCAATCCGTCTCAACTCGAAGCAGCCATGAGCGATGATCCCTACACCTGGCCGGATGCCTGGCCGGATAAAATGGACGACAGCATTGATCCGGGTTGGCCGGGCGCCTGGAATGGTTATTTCGGCAAAGGGATCATGAGTGCCGATTTAGAGACCTATCATGTTATCGATGACGATCCAGATGTCGAGTTCGATTATTATCCGGACGCCACGGACAGCAGCCGGCACGGTCTGGGAACGCAGGTCTATATCCGCGCTCTGCAATGGCGCAACGTGATGACCGAAACCCACAATTTTTGGCTTTATGATACGGAGAACGAAAGCACAACGAATTATGATTCCGTATTTTTCGCACTCTATGCGGATTTTGCTATCGGTGGTGACGATGACGATGTCGCCGGTTATAACACCCGCCTGGATGTCGCTTATTGCTATGATTATAAAAACGTCGGCAAACCGGGCAATTATAGTCCGGTGCCGGTCTGTTGCTATGGTTATTTAGAGAGTCCCACTCTCGGCTATGACGGCGTTGACACGGATGAAGACGGCCTGATAGATGAGAAAAGAGATAGCGGCCCCGGCGTTTGGCTGTACGGACCGACCGGCTATTATTTCAATGGCAAACTGGATGAAGAAAAACAAAAGGCGCAGAGCGGCGTTTATTATTACTGCTGGCATTGGTCCGGCGACGAGGACGGCGACTGGGATGGGTATGATGATAAGAATAACAACGGCCAATGGGATTTAGGCGAACCGCTGAACGACGATTTGGGCGCTGACGGCATCGGACCCTTTGATGAGAAATACACCGGTCGCGATAAAGGCGAAAGCGACGGCAAACCCACACACGGCGAACCGGATTTCGATGAAAAGGACCTGGATGAAGGCGATCAGTTGGGTCTTACCGGATTCTGGAGTGGCAACTATGGCGAACGCAGTTCGCATACAGATGATGAAAAAGTCCTGTCGTGGTGTTACCAATCCGTTAATTTCGGCGCTGATGAATATCACTTTGCCGATAATCTGGGTGTTTGGTTCCATTCAGGCCCGGCTTATTTTCCAGCTAAAACTAGAAATCGCTTCTCCTTCACCTTGTTCTTTGCCGAAGGCAAAACCAGCAAAGAACAACTGGAAGACGCGATTCGTAAAAAAGAAACGGTGCAGAAAATCTATAACGCCAATTACAGTTTCGCCAAACCGCCGCAAGTGCCAAATCTCAAAGCCGTGGCCGGCAACGGCAAGGTCTATCTCTACTGGGACAACAGCGCCGAGAATTCTTACGACCGCTTTTTCGGAGTATATGACTTTCAGGGCTATTCCCTGTATCGCTCTACCGATCCATCGTTCACCGATCCGCATATCATTACCGATGCCTACGGCGTGCAGACCATGAACAAACCCATATTCCGCTGCGACAAAAAAGACAGCATCTCGGGCTTTTTTCCCGGCACCTATAACG
>CAYLWO010000027.1:0-61576 GCA_964387285.1 uncultured Cytophagia bacterium
CTGCAATCAAATATGCGCAACCATTAAAAATTGCGGAAAAATAAAAAATCCTCCATGCGGAGGATTTTTTTGACTAACTTCAAGCTGCAACGTCGGTCTCAGTATTTCAGGCAAAGTGCAAATGGTTAGCGACGCGCCTTACCGAAACGTCGTTCCGGTTTGCGATGTTGCCAGCCTTCTCGATGTTTTTCTGTTTTTTTTACGCCGGCGATAGCTGGTTCGGGCGCTGCGGCTGCTTTGCCGTAATCGAACTCGTCCACCGTTTCGCGCGGCAGCCGTTGGCCCATGATGTTCTCCAGGGTCTTGATCATATCACGATCTTCGGGTGTACTCAGCGTAAACGCATCGCCCTGTCGTTCCATGCGTCCGGTGCGACCGATGCGATGGATGTAAGCGTCAGCGGTATCCGGCATGTCATAGTTGATGACATGAGAAATGCTGTCTACATCCAGACCACGGGCGGCAATGTCTGTTGCCACCATGATCTGGAAGGTGCCATTTTTAAAACCATGCAAAGCTGCCTGGCGTTGGCTTTGTGAACGGTCACTGTGCAGACTGGTCACTTTATACCCACTGCGTTGAATCTGTTGCGCCAATCGTTGCGTGCGATGCCGGGTTCGGGCAAAAATCAGCACCGAATCGGTGTCCGTGCGTCGCAGTAAGGCGATTAACAAACTGGTTTTCAAGTGCTGTGCCACCGGATAGAGTGCATGACGAACGGTATGTGCCGGTCGGCATAATCCCACACTCACCCGTTCCGGGTCATGCAGGGCTTGTTTGGCCAGCGCTTCGATTTCCTGAGGGAAGGTGGCTGAAAACAACAAGGTTTGTCGCTGTTTGGGAATTTGTTTGAGAATTCTTTTTACCGGAGGCAAAAAGCCCATATCGAGCATGCGATCGGCTTCATCCAATACCAGCCATTGCACATGAGACAGATCGGCAAATCCTTGTTCCATTAAATCCAGCAGACGGCCGGGACAAGCTACGATGATGTCCACGCCTTTGGTCAGTGCCTGAATTTGCGGACCGGGATTGACGCCGCCATAGACCGTGGCACTGCGCAGACGCGTGCCTTTACCCAGTTCGCGTATGGTTTGATGAATCTGTTCGGCCAGTTCGCGCGTCGGCGTCAGAATGAGCGCGCGTGACCTGTTTTGGCCGGCCGAGAGCATTTGTTGCAGAATCGGCAACACAAATGCCGCGGTCTTGCCGGTGCCGGTTTGCGCGGTGCCGATCAAATCCCGGCCCGCCAGCACAACCGGAATGGCGGCCGTTTGCACCGGTGTGGGCGCCGTATAGCCTGCTTTGACGATTCCGGACATAATGCGGGAATCCAAATTAAATTGGTTGAAACTCATTTAATATCCTTTAATGAGAGATGAACAGGATGTCAGAGATGTAGGAAAAGACGAGTGCTATCAGAAAAGAGGATCGCGCTGGGGCGCTTACAGATAATCAAAAAATCGCTTTACATCCAACAGATTTCTATAACAAAACTAATTATGAGCGTTAAAGAAATGACATCGCTTGTTTAATTTATAATATACTATTTTTTTATCTCATATCCTATTACTATTTTTTAAATTTTGATAAACAAAGCGATATGAAAAGTTGGATGCGCAGAACAATGGAACCTCCGCCGGACTCGAGTAAAATAAAAAAAAGCGCCCGGTTCTCACCGAGCGCTCAGTAAAGGCAAAACAGCCTGCTCAGCGGGAAACAGCGTAAATGTTGTACGTAAATGGCACACTGGTTCCTGCAGTACCTCCCCAGGCACGTACCCAGAATCGATAGGTTGTACCACTGACCAGCGTGACCGGAACAAACGGCAAATTGATATTATTGGCTGGAGCATAATAGGCGGTTCCACAACCGCGCAAAATGTTGTCAGTGGAATTTTCCTTCATAACAGTAAGGCGCGCGGCCGCATCTGTGCTGGTGTTGGCAACCATCATGTGGATAAAACGCACATTGGCGATGCCCAGATCCACATCAAAGGATTGGGTTGTGTTCATGGTGCAGGAGGTCTGTAGTCTCTTGTTGTCGCCGGGTATGGCCAGACTGGTGTTGTCCCAAACAGCCGTTCCATTGGCATCCGTGGAGGTGAGAACCTTGCCCGGACCCGGGCCGCCGCCGGATATTTGCGCCTGCCCTGCTACGGTCAACGGATAACCGGGATTGGTCGTATTAATGCCCACATTCCCGTTAAAATAAGATTTGGCGCCGACAAAGTAACCGGCATAAACATTATTATAATTACTTGCGTTGTTTACCACTTCGCCAAAAACGGATGCGGCAAAATATCCGCTAATAGCGCTGAGATTGTATGCTGTTCCGGCATCCATCCTCCCACCAGCGCCGTACAATTTGGGAGATCCTTCGCCGATCTGGGTCGCAAGCGCGCCTTGTATGGCTGCTCTGCCGGAAACGAGAGGATCGCTGTTGTACAAGTGTGCTTGGACACCAGCATTACTGATTTGCGAGGCGTCCAATTTCAGCACATAACTGCTGATGGCCCATTGCCTTACACCATTTTGCACATTGTTCGGTGCGAAAATATTATGCTGTTTAGGTACATTTACTTCATTATCCCAGACCGGCAGTTGTGTGGTTAGTCTGCTGGGTTGCACCTCCAATTTGGCCTTGGGTGTTGTGGTGCCAATGCCCACATAGCCATCAGATGTTACACGCATTAAAATCGTGCCCCCGGAATTCTTAACATCCATTTGCGCGTATAGAGCACAGAAAACGGTCAGCAGGGTGAACAATGAATGCTTGATATAGTTACCTATTTTACTAACTTTAGACATGTTTCCTCCTTTATCCCTATTGGTTTTGATCTTTGTTTTCCGATTTTTGACGACCTTTGATTGAAGGATTGTATCACAAATGTGCAAAATACATGCCAAAAGGACACAATATTTCGATACTTGATTATATTAAATTTATATATCAAAAAAAATTGCTCATACACAAAAAAAAGGTGAAATGACCATTATGTTGGGCATTTTACCAAAACCTCTCACCCTGAATAGAGCGCATTGATCTGTACGGTTTTAACGACAGCTGGATAAAATATAAATGAAAATCCTTTACTGTTTCTGGCTTTTGTCCATTTCTCAATGATTTTTTCTAGTAATCATTGCAATGCGCCGATAATGCTATTTTCCGCAAACGAGTGAACACGAAAATAGTTGGAATTTTTCTTATTTGTTTTTACATTTTAATAATTTATATAGTGATATTAGCCAGTGGCGTATGGGCTTTCAGTGTGACAAAGCTGTAGCGACCGGTTGCTGTTCACGTGAGCGAATTGTGCTTAAAAAACCTTTGTGAAGTTCAAATCCTTGGCAAGGATAATGCAATCGCTCAATTCAAGTTATTATCATCTTGGATGACAAAAGGATTTAATATGTGGATTCTCAGATGGCTGTTGGGCGCCGCGTGCATCATTCTCGGCATCGGCTTTGCCATGCAAAATTCCCAGCAATTGGTCACTGTCACCTTGCTGCAATGGAAGAGTCATGAGACGCCGCTTTGGGTGGTTTTATACCTGGCATTTAGCGTGGGTGTATTTTTTTGGCTGGTGATCACCATGTTCCAGTCGCTATCCGTCAAAACCGAGAATCAGCGTCTCGTCAAGGAGACCAAACGATTGAAGGAAGAACTGGATAGATTGCGCAACATATCCATTGAAGAAGCAATGACGTTTCTGGAAACGCGCGCGAAACTGAGCAAAAAGGAGTGATCTCATGAATCAGATGCTGACAGTGGTGCTTGTCGGATGTCTCGCGTTGCTGTTTCTCAATCTTGTTATAGCCCGGACGCGTCGGCTCAAACAGTCTGCACCCAATCCTGCGCAAGCCGAATATTTTTCAGGTCTTTCCTTTTTGCTGTCCGGCTTTAAAGAAAAAGCGCTGGAAAAATTTCGCGCCACGGTCAACCACGATACCGAATTTATCGACGCCTATGTAAAGATCGGCGACATCCTGCGCGACATGGATGCTGCTGAGAAATCGGTTAAAATACATCGTGATTTATTGGTGCGCGCTAATTTATCCCAGGAACAACAAATATCCATTCATCAGTCGCTGCTGTTGGATTATAAAGTGCTGCGACAATGGACGCCAGCTCTGGAAATCTGCGACAAAATTATACAACTGGATAAAACCAACCATTGGGCATTGGACTACCAAACTCAAGTTTATGAAGAAATGGGCGATTGGCAGAATGCGGTGGACAGTTTGAAAAATTTGGAACACCTCTCCAAGGAGGAGAAAAAGAAACGCACCGCCTATTATCGCCTGCAACAGGGTTTGGCATTCATTGCCGAAAACAAGGAACACGATGGCCGTATCCGTTTCCGCGACTCGATCCGGGAAATGCCCGACTTTTTGCCGTCTTATCTGGAATTGGCGGACAGTTATATGCGCGACAATCGTCCCAAGGCAGCGTTGACGATTTTGAAAAAAATCATCAAAGTCGAGCAGCAATTTCCTGAACTGGTATTTTCCCGGTTGAAGCAGGCCCTCTTCGAATTGGGCATGTACAGCGAGATGGAAGCCTTGTATGCCGAGGTGCTCAAGGACAGACCGCAATTGGTGGAAGCGCAGTTGGGCCAGGCTGAAATTTATGAAAAGAAGGGACTGGTCAAAGAAGCGGTGGAAGCGTGCAAACGGGTGCTGGCTAATGACCCGGGCCGAATTCGCGCCAAACTGATGTTGCTGCGTCTGTATTTGCGTCAGCGGGATTTTACACGCGCGTCGGATCTGCTGGCTGCTTTGGACGACCAGATCATGTCTCGGCAGGTTAGCTTTGTCTGCTCCTCCTGTGGACAGAAATCCGACAATTATTTTTATCGCTGTTCCTTTTGTCAGACCTGGAATTCAGCCAAACGTGGATGAACCGAGATGCCGAGAGCAAGATTTTGCATCGTTTGCATAACACTGGGTTTATCATCTGTCGTTGTTGGGCAGACCGAAGTGCAACAACTAGTAAACCTGTGGCAGAATGAGCAATGGGATCAGCTGCACATAGCCTTGCCGGCTGTGCAGCAGAAATATCCTGCTCATCCTACCGTGTTGTTTTTTTCTGCCTTGAGTGATATCAACGGCGATGCCGCCTATCAAAAATACAAAGCCGGCTTGAACCGTTTTTCACCTGATCTGATGGACGATGCACTGCTCAAATTAGCGCAATATCATCAGGCCAAAGGCGAATACAGTCTGGCAGATCAATACTATCTCGCTCTGGTTCGTCGTTTTCCCAACGGCAAGTATGCCGATGACGGTTATTATCAACATTGCCTGTGTCAATTGGCCATGGGTAAGCAGGATTCTGCCAGGCTGTGTCTGCAAAAGTTTATTCGCGAAGAGAAACGTTCTCCCCTGGCTGATTGGGCGGTTCTGGATCTGGAGGCCCTGGCCGGCGGGGCTGCGGAACGTAAACAGGTTGTGGTGGAACCGCCGGCCCTCAAAACGGAACGCATGGAATCCTATATTCAGGTGGGCGCCTATCGTGTGATAGACAATGCCAAACAATATGTAAAAAAACTGCGTGAAGCGGGTTTTGATGCCCAGGTTGTGGAGAAAAAGATTCGCGACAGCAAATTGTATGCCGTGTGGATCGGGCGTTTTGAAACACGAGAGGCGGCAGCCGAATATGCCAGGAAATACATTACCGCTTTCGCCCCGGAATATACCATTGTGCAAAAAAATTAATATAAAAAAGGGATTGGAACCAAAAGCCGCAAAGCTGTCGCCTACCAATCCCCTTATTAACGAGAGTATTCTTTCCCCTATTTTATCTTTGCTGACGTCGGGCTTCTTCGATACGGTATCTCGCCTCTTCAGGATACATTTGTTGTGCTTTGATTTGACCGCCATTGGGCCGATCGGTTTGATCAGGAATGTATTCTACGCCCAGGGGATCAAAATAATCTTTGGCGATTTTGTCCTTGCGGGTAGCCACCACCAATACATTATAAAGTCCGTCCTCATTGGCCGTAATGGCCACCTCGGTCTGATTTTCATTTACCTCGCCATAACCAGCCCCGAAGTGCTTGACCGGAGATATCCACACCTGAGCATTTTCATTCAAGTATCGAAAATAGTCAGGCAGCGTTATGATCGCAGAACGATTCTGCACGCGCACCTGATAACGATACAAGTTTTCGCCGCGCGTCGGGCTCTCAACGAAAGAGTGTCGCAATCGGTAGTTGCTTTTGCGCGGATCCGGGTGAGGAATGTCAAAGCTGCCGGCCCCTTTCGACAAGGTTCCGGTGATTTGACAGTCGCCGTTTACATATAATTTTTTACTGTTGGAGGTGGTAGAGCCTATGCATACATTGCCGTTCGATTTAATGCGCATGGCTTCGGTGGTGCCCAAGCCATTGCCATCATAGCCAATGGCAAAAATCATATCCGTAGGACAGACATCCGTTGTCACGGTACCAGAGATTACGGAATAGATGGAAGCCGTATTGACATAATCCGTGATCTGCGAATAATACATTTTTTCAATATAGGTGAAATAGGGGTTCCAGAAAATACCGCCAACAGGATACCCGTTTTGCATGATCTGCGGATTGCCGCCGCTTTCCAGCGCTTTCCAGATTTCCAAACCGGACATGAAACTATTCGTCGAAACCTGTTCAGAGATATAACTGCCATAATTGCCAGTGCCGCCGACAACCGTGCTGCGAACATGTAGAGCACCGACAGCTGGGTTTGTGGTGTTAATGCCGATTTTGGGATACGAAGGGTAGGCACTTCCACCCTGAAACATAGCCGAATTGCCGAGCGTTGAAGACGAAGTCCACAGAGGGATACGCTGCACCGTACCGCTGCCGGATGGGCTGGTGGAACCGATGGTAATGCGGTTATTTGCGTCATCAGGCGTGATCGTGATGCTGCCGCTGCTGAGCAGGTCGATATTGCCGCCGTCATTGGTTACGCCATCCAAACTACTCACTACATTTACGGATAAATCAGTTGCCGTTAAGCTGTTATCGGCAACATCCGAGCTGGACACCACGCCATCCGTGATCATGCTGCTGGTGATGGAACTGGCCTGTCCCTCGTTGACGTACCAACCATCTGTTGTCGTTTGGTTGATAGAGACCGCATCAGCAGCAACCGTGATGCCGGTGCCGGCGCCGACATCCACGGTGACCGTGCCGCTGGTTCCGCCGCCGGTCAAGCCGTTGCCGGCCGTAACGCCGGCAATATCGCCGGCTGCAGTCGTCCAAATCATTTGTGATCCGTTCCAACCCAAAACCTGGCCGTTGGCAGCGGTGTTGCCGATTGCCAGCTTGGGTTCCGCAATGGTGTTGTCGGCTATATCAGCATTGACAACAGTCAGATCCGTGATCATGCTGCTGGTGATGGAACTGGCCTGTCCCTCGTTGACGTACCAACCATCTGTTGTCGTTTGGTTGATAGAGACCGCATCAGCAGCAACCGTGATGCCGGTGCCGGCGCCGACATCCACGGTGACCGTGCCGCTGGTTCCGCCGCCGGTCAAGCCGTTGCCGGCCGTAACGCCGGCAATATCGCCGGCTGCGGTGTTCCAGATCATGTTAGCGCCATCATAACTGAGCACCTGATTTGCTGAAGAAGGAGTATTGGATGTCGCTAATTTAGATGAGTTAATTGCCTGATTTGCAATGCCGATGGCGCCAAGTTGGCTCCATGAGGCATCACCGGTCGCAGTAGCTACCAGAGCATATCCTGCGGTTGTCCCTGTGCCGACCTGTAATCCACTCATCTTTGCCTTGCCATTGATGTCCACGCGTGCAGCAGCGTCTGGCGTGGTCGTGGCAATCCCCAAAATGCCGTTTTGTGTCAAATGAATAAGTACGGACCCACTGCTATTTTTAACTTGGAACTGACCCAACAACGGGGCTGCAGAAAGCAATAACAAATAGAGTAATAAACGCCTCCAGGTTTTCATTGAAATTCCCCTCTCTTTTTTTTCTTATCGGAATTGGATATGGAGTCTACTAATTGAGTAGCAGCATTTTATGCTCATACGAGGTAGCCAAAAAAAGAGCATCGAATAAAGGCTAATAAATTCCCGATCCACTTCTCATATTAATGACGCTAGCTGTAACCGTGTTTGTTTACATAAAGCAGGCCAGGACTTTGTTCTTGTGAGGAAATGATGCAAATTACAGGCCGAAATACAAAAAAAATTTGATTATTATTTACAATAAGTTATAGTAAATTATAAAATGATAAAAGACATGCTCTGTCATAAAACGGTTACATCCTGTACGCTTGATGTATCAGAATAACGACATTCTATCCATGAGGAAGAATAACAGGATGCAAAACGCGGGATTGGCGTAGGTATTTATCGCAGTGGGATATAAAGAGATGGATTCTTTTGATTGAGATCAGTTTTTTCTTGGCAATAGCGCTGGCTTTAGCGTGTAGATTGTTCCACCAAAGGCGCTTCAATACCCCATAGCGGATTAGGTTCTGCTCCCATTTGCAGTTCAAGCCGGCCGCCTTTAACCAATTCTTTATGCGCCAGCCAGGATTGATTCCATGTCTTGACGAACTTGCCCTGGTTGTCATACAATTTTGCCGATTGAATATAAAAACCTTTGTCCAGTCCTTTGGCCTCCATGATGAACAGCCGGCCCGGGTAATTTACGTCATCCAGTTTCATTTCAACACGATCAAACAGGGGCGAGGAGATTTGATAAATGGGTTGCCCCGGGCAAACCTGATATAATCCCATGGCTGCCATGACATACCAGGCTGCCATACAGCCATAATCATCGTCCATTTCCAACAGATATCCGTCCGGGGTTGCTTTATAGATGCGATCAACGATCGGCTTGGGGAAAAAAGCGTGGGTGCCGTATTTCTGCACCATGGGTTCGGCTAAAATTTTGTGCACCCATTTTTGCGTACGCCATGCAGCGCCGGCATAATTGAACAGGAACGGCGCATGCAGGTCAATCTGGTTGCCGGCTGTATACAAGTCGTTCTGGAAAAAATAATCCAGTTCTTTGATAAAAGCCTCTTGGCCGCCAAAGTAGTGGATCATTGCCGGCAGGTCGTGCAGCGCGTTCCAGCGGAAATGCCATTTGCTGCCTTCGTAGGTGTATTTTTCCCGATTCGTTGTCGGATCGTCCGGAAAATCCAGCCAGGAGCCGTCTGCTGCACGGCTGCGGAAAAAACGCAGCGCAGGATCCCAGCTGTTTTTCCAGTAATGTGAACGCTGCAAATAATATTCATGATCCTTTTGCAGACCAAGATTTTTGGCGATCTGCGCCAAACACCAGTTATCCCAGCTGTATTCGCCGGTTTGATCCGGCCGGGCAGGAATAAAACCAATGGCGTCGTATTTTTCCGGCATTTGCACCAGAGATTCTCTCTTGAGATGGGGATAGATCCCAGCCATGTCCGGATCAAAAATGTTCTTGAAATAAGCGTCGGCCATGACCATAAGCATATGTTCGTGGCGACAGGCGCTAAACGGCTGATAGCCGTTTTTACCCTGTGCTTTAAAGACATAGCCGTGCGGGCTGTGATCACATTCAGGAAACGGCGCGTAATTGTCCACCTGTGTATAGAGGTCCTGCAATGACAGCACAATTTCCCGATACACTCTTGGTGCGAATAAACTGTAGAGCGGATACTTCGTACGGAATGAATCCCAAAAAGCATAATCGTCATAGTGCGAGTAACCATCTGCCTGATGAATTTTTTGATCCAATCCCGGATAGCTGCCGTCTACATCGCTGAGGATAACGGGTAAAAAGCAAGTATGATAGAGTGCCGTATAAAATATGGTTTGGTATTCACGGTTCCCTTGCACCATAATCGCAGAGAGTACGGCATTCCATTGTGCGCGCGTTTGTTGTACCATTTTATCAAACCGCCAATGCGGACATTCACTCTGTAAATTCTTTTGCGCAGCTTGCACGCTGGTGATGGATACGGCGGCACGAACCAGCACCTGTTTGTTGACCGGCGTGCCGAAATCACAGATGAGCCCTCCGTTAGGCACTTTATACAAACTGTCGATAGCGCATTCTTTTTTACCGTCCCAGATGCGCCATTGGCGTACCGGCTGATCAAATTCGATGATAAAGTAAATATTCCAGCTGCCGGCGTTCTGCACACCCTCAATGCGCTGTGGATTGACCCGGTGCATAGAGATGTGCTGTGACCGGCTGCGATTCCCTTGATTGATAAAAAGATGAGCCCGGTTCTTGAGGAAGGAGTATCGATGCCATCCGCAATGAACGGTTGCCGATAATTCCGCGGTGATCTCCTCGTCAGGCAGTTGAACACAATAATATCCGGGAGATGCTTTTTCGGTTTTTTTGTCTATTCTGGACAGCGGTTGTGCAAAAAATGAAGAATCCCGGTTCAAGGAGAACGGCATGATGGAGAGCAGCCCTGCCCGATCGTGAACGGTTGTGCCGCCGGAACTGCCGCGATGGAAATGACTAAATCCGCGAATTTGATTGTCAGAGTAATCGTATCCGGAATGAGCCAGATCGCCATGGCCGGTCAAACTGCCGGGATAGGTGTCCGGGCCTAATTTCACCAGACCGTGCGGCGCCAGGGCGGAGGGGTCCCATTGACCATGGTCTCCTTGCGTGCAAATAAACGGATTTACAAAATCCACCGGCTCAAAAGCTGCAAAAACAACCGTTGCAGGCACAAATAAAATCGCTAAAAATTTTTTCATCTACACTGTCCACATATGGTTAGCAATATACCCATTCAATTTCAATGCTCATTTCGCGCAGCAAAGGGGCTCACAACAGTTTGGCTAATGAGAAAGATTATACTAGCTTCATCTGAAATAATCAAGTCTAATTGCATTTGATACAAATAGATTACATTGAGCTGCTGTTTTATTTTTATCGTTTTTTTGCTTGATTTCTCATTTCTTTTTTGTATAATAAACCATACTCTTGTAAACCTGCCAAACCTGTCATTTAGATAATCATCAACCATGAGGTGTGTTATGGACCCTGCAAAGCGCAATATACTTACACGTCGGACGTTTATTAAAAACTCCGGCATCGCTGCCGGAGCGACGCTGGCGGCGCCGCTGATTTTACCCAAATCGGTTTTTGGCGCCAATGACCGCATTCGTGCTGCTGTTTTAGGCGTTCATGGACGCGGCAACAACCACATTGAGGGTTTGATGAAACAGCCCAATGTAGAAGTGGTCACCTTGTGTGATCCGGACAAGGTCGTTTCAGCCGAATGTGCAAAAAAGTTTCTGGAAGAGTACAAAAAACCGGTGAAAACCGAACAGGATTTACGTCGTGTGTTTGATGATAAAGAGATCGATGTCATTACTATCGCCACGCCCAACCATTGGCATACCTTGGCTGCGATCTGGGCCTGTCAGGCCGGCAAAGACGTGTATGTAGAGAAACCTGCCACCCATAATGTCTGGGAAGGCCGAAAATTGATTGAAGCGGCGCATAAATACAACCGCATTGTGCAAAATGGCGTGCAGTTGCGCAGCTCCAAAGCCATTCAGGAAGCAGTAGCCCATTTACGCAAAGGAACCATCGGCCATGTCTATATGGCCAGAGGCCTGGTGTTCCGCTGGCGACCGGATATCGGCATTAAACCGATTGAACCGGTTCCAGAAGGATTGGACTATGACCTTTGGCTGGGACCGGCAGCCTATCGTCCTTTCTCGCGTAATCATGTGCACTATAACTGGCATTGGACCTGGGAGTTCGGCAACGGCGACGTCGGCAATCAAGGCATTCATGAAACCGACATGTGCATGTGGGGTTTGGATGTCGGTTTGCCCAACGTCATTACGGCCATGGGCGGCAAATTTACTTTCAATGATGCCAAAGAAACGCCGGAAGTGCTGACAACCCTCTATCATTATCCGGAACAGAAGAAACTGATCCAATTCGAAGTGCGCCATTGGTGCACCAATGCGGAAGACGGCGCTTCCGTGGGAAATATTTTCTACGGCACAGAAGGCTACCTGGTCATCAAAGGGTACGATCAATACGAGATTTTCCTGGGTCAGAAAAAAGAACCAGGCCCAAAAGGCGAAGAGGGTGGCGATCATTACGCTAATTTTATTGAGGCCGTACGTGCGCGCAATCCCAAATTGCAGAACGGTCCGGTGGAAACAGCTCATTTATCCTCTGCACTGGCGCATCTGGGCAATATCTCTTATCGGTTGGGACGCGTGTTAAAATTCGATCCGGTTAAGGAAAAATTCGTAGGCGATTCTGCTAAAGCGGCTAATAAAATGCTCAAGCGAAAATATCGCAAACCTTTTGTAGTGCCTGATGAGGTGTGAGCACGATTTTGTTAAAAAACATTTATTTACTTGACTTTTTCGTCAAAAATTTGTTAATTAGTTGCAAAGTTGAGCTTTAGAACCTTGAGTTGGGTAAAAGGGAGATTCGGAGGCATGAAGATTTTAATAGCTCACTCCAGCACATCCTACATCGATGCAACACAGGAATTTTTAAAAGCAAAAAGTGAAGAATATCTGGTGCGGGGTGTTACCGGATTTGAAGAGTGTCTGGACCAGGCAACCGATTACGATGTTCTATTGCTCGACAGCGATCTCTTTGGGAATAATGTGGATGCGGCGTTGGCCAGATTAGCCAACCTCGTTAACGCAGTTCCCATTGTGGTTATGATGGAAGACAACGAGACTGATCTTGCGATCAAGTTGAAAAACATCGGCGTTTTTTCCGGCATTTTTAAGAGGAAAGGCTATCTTTCCTTTTTGCCGGCGCATTTGAATGAAGCGTACAAATTCAAACAAAGCAAATTATCCAAACCGGCGCAACCGCAGCACCAGAGATATGTTCCGCCGCCGCCTGTGAGTCCATCCATTGAACCGCCGGCGCCAGCAGTAAAAAAAGCGGTGGTCGGAGAGGAAGGCTATTTTATCTGTGATCGACGCGGTCGTTTTCTCTCTGCCAGCAAGCCTTTATATTCTTTGCTGGATTACTCGGAAGACGAAATTTTAGAATTGTCCATCGGCGATCTGATGAACACGGATGATGAGAGTGATCTTTTTCATCGTCTGGCAGAGCCGGCGGAAAGTTCAGCGTTGCCGATTACCTTTTCTCTCAATCTGATCGACAAGGTCGGCGAAAAACATCCGGTGGATCTAAAGGTCAAGGTTCTGTACGATGAATCTACCGGCCGGCAAATGATCGGTTTTCGCGGCGTGGTCTATCCGGCCGTGGAGGAAAAAAGCGAGATGCTGCCGGCTCTTGAGGAACGCGTTGATCAAAAACTGATGGTGCATCACCTGATTGAAGTGGTGCAACTCGGCTATTCCGAATCCCTGAATGTCCTTTTAAAAAGACTCACCGAGATATCCAGCCAGGTTTTTCGTTTTAAAAAATCCACCCTGGCTTTGCTGGATCGCCGCCGTAAATCCTATATCAAACATGCCATGGTGGGCTATTCGGTGGAAGGGCATCCCGCCGGACGACGTGTGGAAGTGCCTCAGGATGTGGTCGACCGTATTTTCGTCGATCAAAACAAGATCAAGGTGATTTACCACGATCAGGAAGATGTCGAACAGCGCGCTTTGGCCGGCGCATCCTTGCTGGAACGCCGCGGGCAGCATCGTCCGCAGGAGACGCAATGGCATAAGCGGGATTTGGTGTTGCTCAAACTGACGGATTACAAGGGAAACATTTTTGGTTATATTTCGCTGGAAGATCCGCTGGATAACGCGGCGCCAACGCAAACCACTTTTCGCAATTTGGAAATTTTCAGCCAGCTGACCTCGCTGGCGATCGAGAACTATTACCGTTTTTCCAATCTGGAAAAACGCAATCGCCGTCTGAAACAGGTGCTGGTCACCAGCAATATTTTCAAACTCTATCTAAGTTTGAATGAATTGCTGAAAGAGGTGGTCTGGTCGGTGAAATTCTCCCTGGAATTCAATCTGGTTTCTCTCATTCTGATCAGCAAAAAGAGCGGCCAGTTGGAAACCAAAGCGGTCGCCTGCGATGATAAAATCAAGCTGCTGCAGATCAGCGAATTGAAATACGATCTCAAGGATTACAGTGATCTGCTCAAAGACGCCTATCGGCGCGGCAAATCTTATTTGATCACCAACGAGGAATCCGTTCTCAAACATTTTAAACAGATCTATTACGGCACGCACAGCAACGGCCATTATGCCGACGGCTGGCCTCATTATGCTTTGCTTCTCGTGCCGATCAAGTCGCGGGAAGGCAAGATTATCGGTTTCATCATGGTGGATGATCCGCAGGATGGCCGATTGCCAAATCTGGAGACCATGAATATTCTGGAAATCCTGGCCAATCAGGTTGCTATTGCCATTGATAATCGCATGCTCTACGTGCAGGCCAAGGAACAGATACAGCAAACCATGCCGGAGCCGGAGAAACCGAGAGAAACCCGGGAACCTGATTCCGGATTCACTGCCAAACAGGACAATATGAATCCCGGCAGTCTGAAACGATTGGTAGATCGTTTTCTGCGCTAAAAGATTTATTCGAGGAACAGTATAACAGTGACCGCGATCCCTCACATCTGGGATTGCGGTTTTTTCTTTCCAGGCGAATTTATTGAGAGATCAAGATAATAAAAACAGCTTGCTTCTGCGGCGACGTCAGTTTTGCCGTTTGCTCGCAACCACGCCTTTTATACCACAAAAGCTTTGGCCGCAAACACGGTCACAGGTGGCGATGGTATGTGCTGATCAGGTGCGGGATGTACAGCAGCGCATTCTGACTCAACCGCTGCTGCGCATGCTGGATCAGGCAATGGAAGGTTATTTCCACTGCAAAGCGGATGAGGCCTGGAAAAAGTGCGTTACACCTCAGGATACGGTGGGCTTGAAAGTAAACACCCTGGCCGGCAAAAGGTTATCCACTCATATGGAACTGGTTGAAGCGGTATGTGAACGTCTGCAGCAGGCCGGCGTTCCGGCAAACAGGATCATTATCTGGGACCGCATGAATCGTGATCTCGACAGCGCCGGATTCAAAATCAACACCACAGCAAAAGGACCGCGGTGTTACGGCAATGACGTGGCTGGATTCAGCGATGAAATTTTTGAGTTCGGGCAAGCCGGCAGCCGTATCTCGCGCATCGTTACGGAACAGTGTACAGCGCTGATCAATTTGCCGGTGCTGAAAGATCACGGCATTGTCGGCGCTACGGTGGGTATGAAAAATTTTTTTGGCGCTATTGACAACCCCAACAAGTATCACGATTCATGCGGCGATCCCTTTGTGGCGGATGTTAATATGTTTGCACCCATTCGTCGCAAACATCGGTTGACGATATGTGATGCTCTGACCAGCCAGTGCGAGGGAGGACCTCCTTTTATGGCGCAATGGAGTTGGTCCATGAACAGCCTGTTGATCAGCCGCGACATGGTGGCGCTGGATCGCATCGGTTGGGAATTAATCGATGCCAGGCGGGTAGAAAAAAAATTGCCCTTGTTAAGAGAAGCAGGTCGCGAACCGAAATATATCATTACCGCTGCCGATCGCGAACATGGATTGGGCGTCGCGCAGCGTGAAAGAATTGATTTGCTAAATTTATGAGCAGCCGTCGACAATTTTTACAGCACATGGGATGCGCATTTTGTTGTTGGCCGGTTTTAGCCGACGCCGAAACCAGTTTGCACGAGGCGCGCTATTATGAAAAACTGGCCAACCGCAAAATCAAATGCGTACTCTGTCCACGGCAATGTGTGATTGATGATCTGGAACGCGGTTATTGCGGAGTCAGGGAAAATCGCAACGGCGTTTATTATTCCCTGGTGTACGGCCAGGTGGCCAGCGCACATATCGATCCGATAGAAAAAAAGCCGTTATTTCATTTCATGCCCGGAGCTGCCGCCTTTTCGCTCGCCACTGTAGGCTGCAATGTGTTCTGCAAATTTTGCCAGAATTGGGAACTGTCGCAATCACGTCCGGAACAAGTACCTTCTACGCCGATGACGCCTGTGCAAATCGCCCGGCTGGCAAAAAATAAAAATTGCCCTGTCATCGCTTATACCTATAATGAACCGGTCATTTTCACTGAATACATGTACGATATCGCCGAACAGGCCGGCGCCCTGGGCGTGAAAAGCGTGATGGTCAGCAACGGCTATATTCAAAAACAACCCATGCTGGATTTATGCCGGGTGTTGCACGGCGTAAAGATCGATCTCAAGGCCTTCACGGAACGGTTTTACAAGGAATTGGTTTCCGGACAGCTGCGGCCGGTGCTGGACACTCTGGTGCTGTTGCGCAAACAAAATATGTGGACTGAAATAGTATACCTGGTCATTCCCGGGCAAAACGATGATGCCAAAGAGCTGACGGATATGTGCAAATGGATTGTAAACGAATTGGGCGCCGATATCCCGGTTCATTTTACGCGTTTTCATCCGCAATATCGGCTGGCCAATTTGCCGCCGACTCCGCAGGCCACGCTGAACCGGGCTCGCGAGATAGGTCTGGCCGGCGGCTTGCACTTTGTCTACACCGGCAATGTGCCTGGCGATGAAGGTGAGAATAGCTATTGTCCCAAATGCAAAAAAATGCTCATCCGCCGTTTCGGATTTTCCATTCTGGAAAATCGAATTAAACGGGGCCGCTGTCCTGATTGTCGGGCGACTATTGCCGGAGTATGGTAGCCGTATATTTGCGCGAGTTTTAAACCTTCGCAACGTTGTTTTTCGGGCGCCTATTGTTCCATTTAGATTTTATCGTTTTCCATTCTTTGGGGAAATATTAAGAAGGAGGTCGTCTTGCGAAAACTAATTTTTGCTGTAGCCAGGCCGTTCTTGCGCAACCGCTTCCTCGTTTTACTTGCATTATTGGCAGCCGGCGATGTTGTGGTTGCGCAACGGCAGACTCTACAAACTCGAGCAGCGGTTGTTGCCGGGCAATTTTATCCGCAAAATCCGGATGAGTTGCGACAGAGCATCCAGTCCTTTCTCGACAAGGCGCCGGCCAGGAGCCCGGTCGGCAAGGTCATGGGTTTGATTGTTCCGCACGCCGGTTATGTCTATTCCGGTGCAACAGCCGCGTTGGGTTACCGTTGCCTGTTGGGCGAAAAATATGACGTCGTTATTGTTTTGGCGCCCAGCCATCGAGATCCGTTCACCGGCGTTGCGGTTTTCCCCGGCAGCGCTTATCAAACGCCTCTTGGCCGTATTAGCGTTGAACAAAAATTGGCTGCGCAATTGGTGGAAAAATGTTCTGATTTATCCTTTTCCAATCTGGGTCATCAACAGGAGCACAGCCTGGAGGTGCAATTGCCTTTTCTGCAAGTCACGCTGCCTCAGGTTCCTGTCATTCCCATGGTCGTGGGCGCCTATGATTGTCGGATGGTGCAAAGGATAGCTGAGAGTCTTTCCGCAGTTTTGCAATCACGCAAAGTTTTATTTATTGCCAGCACCGATTTATATCATGGTAATGCATACGAGGAATGCGAAACAATAAACACCCGCACGTTGGATGCCATTCTGGCCATGAAACCCAAGGCTTTGTGCGAGGGGTTTTTGGCGGAAAATTATCAGGCTTGCGGCGGCGGCCCGGTCGTCATTATGCAAGCTGCGTTGCAACGTATGGGCGCAAAAAAAACCACCCTATTAGGGCGCACTAATTCCAACGATGTCACCGGACAACGCGGCGGCTACGTGGTCGGCTATGCCGCACTGGCCATTACAGGAGAAGAGCAAAAAATGGAAAATCCCAACAAAGTCGAGCACAAGCCTTTGGACACGGCAGCGCAAAAAGAGCTGCTGCGAATGGCGCGTGAAGCCATTGTGTACTACCTTGATCACAAGAGCATTCCGACCTTTACGCCTACGTTGCCGGTGCTCAAGGAAAAAAGAGGCGTGTTCGTGACGCTCACGGAAAAAGGGGAACTGCGCGGCTGCATCGGTTATCACGAAGCTGACCGTCCGCTGTATGAATTGGTGCCGGATCGTGCGATCGCGGCTGCTTTCGACGATCCCCGTTTCATGCCGCTGCGCAAAAGCGAATTGGATCAGATCCATATTAAAGTGTCGGTCTATTTGACAAATGTGTATCGCCTAGCCTCTTTGGATGAATTCAAGATGGGCGAACATGGCATCATTATGATGAAAAACGGGCGCGGCGCTACCTATCTGCCTGAAGTGCCTTTGGAAGCCGGCTGGAAAACCGTGGAGGAGGAAATGGAGAGTTTGTGTCAAAAAGCGGGCCTGCCGCATGGCGCCTGGAAACAGGGCGCTGAATTTTACGTGTACAAGACCCAGGTCTTTGGCGAAAAGAACTAGCATGAAATCGCTTGAAATAATCATTTGATTTACCTACCTTTATTGATCAGTGAATTGCTGTAACTTTTTGCGTTCTACGGAGTATAAAAAAGTAAAACTTGATGGACTCGCATAGATCTGGCGTTATTTTCTTACCGGTTGCATTGATCCTGCTCTGTTCCTGTTCTAATAGAGAGCATGACAATCCGTTCGATCCGTTGAATCCTGATACGCATGGAAAACCGACGGGTCTGTCGGTCAGCCAACAGGAAAATGCCGTGCGGATCAGTTGGCCCGGCTGGCCGATGCCGGATATCGATTCGATTGTAGTTTATCGCCGGGCTCAAAATGAAACGCTGTTTCAACCGATTCAGGGAATTGCACCCGGGTTATATGAATTCAAGGATCGCGACATCATCTACGGCGTACGCTACGAATATTGTATTCGAGTGAGCAGTGGCGCTTACCAGTCGCCGGCTTCGGATATCGTCTCGATCACGCCGGGGCCCGCGCTGATCTGGATTGCGGATCGGTACTCCGGCTATTTCTCTTGCCGGTCTCATGATCTGTCTGTGGCTCTGGGCAGCTTTGGGTTGTTCAACTTTCCCTGGCAAATGGCCGTCTCGACAAAGGAAAAAGCAGCCTGGGTCTATTCACGATTTATGGATGTGATTTACAAGATTGACCGTTCCGGTTATCTTATCACAACCGTCGAGGCTATGGACAATATCCTCACGATGCAATCGGACACGACGCACAGGACGCTCTGGGTGATTGCCGGAGCGCCGCCCTATGTATGTAAACTGGCCGCAGACGGCAGCCGGCAATTAACCATCACCCAGGTGGCGTCGCCCAGGGCGTTAGCTGTCGATGACTTGAATAAAAGAGTGTTTGTCGTCGATGATCTGTATCGTCGTCTCTATTGCTTTACGCTTGAAGGCGCCTGGTTGGCCACCTTTGAAGGCTTGCGCAAGCCAAAGGCGTTGGCCCTTGACGCCCGTGCCAGGACACTGTGGATTGCCGACAGCACGCGTTTGCTGCAATTCGATTATCAATTGATGAAAGCAGGAGTGCAATTGGACAGTCTGTTTCACGCCTCTTGTGTTGTCTATGATCCGGAGCGGCAGCAAGGCTGGCTGGTGGATCTTGAGCCGATGAATGAACCGGCCAGGTTGATAAAATTTGATGCATATGCCAGGGTGATCTCTCAGTTGGCCGAGTTTGGTCATCCGCAATGTCTGGCTGTCAACAAATTTGACGGCTCTTGTCTGCTCGGTGATGTCAGCTACCTGTACGGCGGGTTGTATGTAATTGCAGAAAGCGGTTCTTCTTTTAAGCGGTTTGATCAATGGTATCCTTATGATATTGATTTAGATTATCTCTAATTTACGGTGAATCGATCACAGTCCTGATTGTTTAACGGAATTGCATACACGGATGTTCTTGCGAATTTTAAAAAATTGGTTTCTTTTGCTTCTGGCTGCGGCGGGCGTGCTGATCTTTATCGCCAGCAGCTCTCATATGTATTCCCTCTGTCCGACCCGGCTGCTCTATGATCGCAGGCAAATTTTGGTTGAAGCGACCAAACAGGCGACTGCATTGGGGTACCAGATTCAGAACTACCAGGCACGCGTTTCCTTAACGCACAACAAACGTCTGTTGCGATATATTCAGGATCACTACCGGGACGAAGAGCGGGCAAGCGCACTGGCAACGATTCCGGCTTATTATTGGCAGGTGTTGTGGTATAAACCGGAATCCGGGATCAGTCTGGTGCGGGAGTACGAACCGGAACGGCCGTCGTCGATGTTTCATATGAACGGTTTGGCCATGGATTTTAACCTTGCCGGCCGAGCGATTGCTCTTCGGCTCACCGAAGATGACGGCGATTCCCTGCGCAATGTCGCCGAGTCGGTAGCTGCGGCTGTGGCAGATTCGATGTTGAATTTTATTTGGCAGGGCGGACCGGCTGATGCGGCTGTAACGCGTGTTAGTCATACTGCAACGGATCGAACGACCAGTTATGGCTTTTTATATGCTTTGCCGGAAAAGGAAGCCGGTCTGAACCTTCGCTTTCGCGTGGAGCTGACCGGTCGGAAATTGAAAATGTGGGAGTATGTCTATGAACCGGACGGCGCTGTTGAACCGCCGTCCGGCGGCATGGAACCTTTGCGTTTGATCAGTTTTCTGATTCTATTAATCGTTTATGCCGTCTTTTTCGTTAAAAGACTGCGTGACGACCTTATCGATTTTCGCCATGCAGTGCCTGTCGTGGCATTGACCGCGTTGTCAACTGTGCTCGTTATGTTGAACTCGACCTGGGGCATGGCGTACAAAGAGCTTTGGGGACCGCTGTTATCCGCTTTATTGATTACGCCGTTGGTCTTCTGGATTGCTTATGCTTGTGCCGACAGTCTGGCGCGCGAAGTTTGGGAAGACAAACTGTTGTCGGTAGATGCCTTGTTGAAAGGGCGTTTTTTTAATCGGCTGTTCGGCAGCCGAGTGCTGGCTGGATTTTGTCTGGGTTTGACAACCCTGGGCGGCATCAGTGCGGTTTTGTATATCGTGGGTCGGTTCACGCGATTGGACATGATACCCTGGTCCACCGAATTTAATATTTTGAGCGCCTGGAGTCCTTTTTATTACAGCATCTGCGAAATAGGCAACCAGGTGCTTTGGCTGCAGTTCTCGGTTTTATTGTTCTTTGTCGCTTTATTGGCGCGCTATTTCAGCAAACCCGCCTGGATTATCATCGCCAATGCTCTGGTTTGGAGCATCGGCATGTTGCTTTTCATGAATCTGCCTTCGTCACCTATCTGGGCCAATATGCTGATCGCCGGCTTATTTGGCGCGGTTCAGGCTTATGCCTTCATCAAGTGGGATTTTCTGACCAGCATCGTTACGCATGCGGTATGGATTACCGGGCTGATGTTGATGCACCAATTTTTGCTGGCGCATCCTACTTTCTATTGGAGCATGGGCGGCGTGTTGTTGTGCTGGGCCGTTATTTTGATTATTGCTCTGGCCGCCTTGCGCCATCCGGTTGACGAACAGGAATTGCGACAGTTTACGCCGAGACATGGGATTAAAATCATCGAGCGCATGCGCCTGCGTCGAGAATTGGAAATTGCGGCTCAAGTTCAGTCGTCTTTCCTGCCTAAACAGATTCCTCAAATTGCCGGCCTGGAAATCGCCACCCTCTGTCTGCCGGCGTTGGAAGTAGGCGGCGATTATTATGACTTTATTCCTTTGGATGATCATCGTTTGGCCATCGCACTCGGCGATGTTTCTGGCAAAGGCGTATCCGCAGCTTTTTATATGACGTTGACCAAAGGTTTCCTGCGGTCTTTGACGCGTTCCATAGCCGGCCCGCGTCAGGTCATGATGGAGATGAACCGATTGTATTGGGAAAATGTAGACCGCAGCCATTTTATCAGCATGATTTACGGCGTGTTCGATACACAGGCAAAAACTTTTACCTTTGTGCGCGCCGGCCATAATCCGGTGCTCATGATGCAGGATCATAAACTGGACGGGATCACGCCCAAGGGTTTGGCGTTAGGGTTGGAAAGCGGGGAAATTTTCGATCAGATGTTGGAAGAAAAAGTCATTCCGATCCATCCGGGGGATGTGGCGGTGTTTTATACGGATGGTTTTTCCGAAGCCAGAAATTTACGACTGGAAGAGTTTGGCGAAGAACGTATGGCGCAAACTCTGAAACGCACCCGGGATCTGTCAGTCTCGGACATTGTCGCGGCGATGAAAGCACAGGTGCAAATGCATGCCGGGCGCGCGATACAGCATGATGATATGACCATGATCGTGATACGGGTGGTTGAAACATGAAAGAACGGCTCAAAAATCTCACCGCACTTTCTTTGCTTCTGCCGATCATACTGTTTCTGGCTGCGGTGTTGTTGGATATGAACATACTTTTCGGCGTCCTCGACAACGCGACCGTCATTTATACACGCGAGAGTTTTATCGTCGTGGCTCTGATATTGTCCCTGCCGATTGTATATCGACAGCGCTGGGCGTCGGATCGCAATGTGATGCGCGGTCTGAGATCGCTGTTTATGCTCGTGCTGGTCACGTTTATGGCTTTGCTGATAACCAATCTGGATGTTTTTGACCTGCGATCCAAAATCGAAAAAGCAGGCTCCATCTATGAAAGCGGCTCCGCTTATCTTTTTATACTGGCCTGGTCTGTTTTAGCGATTATTTTCGTGTTGGTGATCATGGGCACGCTGCGCAATTTGATCTTTATCAAACAACGCCGCTATACGGCGCGCAATTTTCATCTGCTCATGTTTTTTCTTTTATTTTATTCCGTATTGAATTTTCGTAATTTTGAAAATTTAGGCGCTCGTTTCTCCTTTTCGTTCAGCGATGATGTGATCGGCAACATTATTCTGTTTGTCCTGATTAATTTGATGGTGATCAACTCTTTTCGCATCTCCTGGCTGAACTATTTGAACAAGAAACAAAAACTGGCCTGTTTTTGGAGCGGCGCCATTCTCGTGGCCGTACAGTGGGTGCTGACCATCAAATTCCACGACATCAATCCTGCAGCGTTATTCAGTCCCGTGCTGGGCAAGTTTGTCGATATGGGTATGATGCTGTTGGCCATTTATCTTTCCGTGGCGTTCATCTCATTGATCTTTTTATTGCCTACAGCGCGATTGTATGATCAAAAGATCAGGCAGATTACCTCGCTGCATAATCTGAGCAGGGCGGTCAGCATCGAGTTTGATTTCAAAAAATTGGTGCACATCATCGTGCGTTTGGCCTCCGAAGTCAGCGAGGCTGATTGCAGCTGGTTGGAATTATTCGACAGCCGTACGCAGAAATTGCGCACCGTATCCTGTTTGAATGTGCGATCGGACGGCGCCGATCATCGCGATCCGGAGGCGGAGGATGGCTTGACCAAAACGGCGTTGATGCAACGAGAACCGATGCTGATCAATCATCTGGCGAAAAGTCCTTTTGCAGTGGATATGATGGCCTGGCGACCGGATATACAATCCTTGATTGTTATTCCGTTGACGACCCCGGATAAAGTGATCGGGATTTTGTTCGTCTGTAAGAAATTGGAATACGGGTTTGAACAGGACGACGTCAACACCCTGCGCGCTTTTGGTGAACAGGCCATCGTCGCCATTGAAAACGTCAGACTCATCGAGGCCTCGCTGGAAAAAGAACGATTGGAACAGGAATTGCGCATTGCTCATGAAGCGCAAATGAAACTGCTGCCGCGACTCTATCCTCGTTCGGACGATTATGAAATCTATGCACATTGCATCACAGCCAACGAGGTGGGAGGCGACTATTATGATTTTTTCCCGCTCGCCGAAGAACGCATCGGCGTCGTCGTGGGCGATGTATCGGGCAAAGGCGCTTCCGCCGCTTTTTATATGGCCGAGCTGAAGGGGATTATGGAGGCGCTGGCGCGCAAGGAAGCCTCGCCCAAGCACGTGCTGACCCTGGCCAATGAGACGCTTTATAATAACATCGAGCGGGACAATTTTGTCAGCTTGATTTATGGCATTCTGGATCCGATCCAGCGCAGTTATACCTTTTGTCGCGCAGGTCATACGCCCGTTATGCTGGCGCGACAAGGGTGTTCTGAAGTGGAGGTTCTGGAACCCAACGGCATCGGATTGGCACTGGACAGCGGTATGCTGTTTCAGGATACTCTGGAAGAACGGACCATCTGGTTATCCTCCGGCGATGTGTTGTTGATGTATACCGACGGCGCTATTGAACCGCGCAACGAAGCTGGAGAAGAATTCGGCGAACAGCGCTTGAGTGAGGCGTTCGCTCGTTCTACCGATCTCCTGGCCAGAGACCTGGTGGACAACCTCATTTACGAAATCCGTTCTTTCGTGGGAACCGCGCCGGCTTTTGATGATTTAACCCTTGTGGTGATTCGGATTAAATAGATCATTGATATATTTGTCCAGATGGAGGAGTTGATGGAAAATTTTAAAATTCAACGGAACGACCGTGATCGATTGTCCACCTTGTCGATTGCCGGTTTTTTGGATGCGCACACGGCGCCAAAACTGGAGGAAGCGATTCAAGCGCTCATTGACGAGGGACGCGTTCAGATAATTGTGAATTTCAGCGATCTCACTTACATCAGCAGCGCCGGCCTCGGCGTATTCATGGGTTTTATCGAAGAAATTCGCTCCCAAAGCGGGGACATCAAAATGTGCCGCATGTCCCCGAAAATTTATCGCGTTTTTGATTTACTCGGCTTTCCCACCATCTATCAGATTTTCGATCAGGAAGATGAAGCGATAGCCAAATTCGCGACGAAACAGGAGTGAAAGGAACTCGACAGGATGAACACCCTCATGAATCAAAACAGGACAAAAAGTCCAAGGTGGGATCGATGACCTCTGTAAGAGAATTTAAACTGCGCATCCCAAGTCAAACCGATAATCTCGAGCTGATTCGCTATTTTGTGGGACGCGTTGCAGAAAAAGTCGGATTCGACGATGAAGATGTCGGCAAAATCGAATTAGCCTGCGATGAAGCCTGCACCAACGTCATCAAGCATGCCTATAATGAACCCAAACAGGTGCAGTCGCTGGACATCGCCATCAAGCTCGATTATCAGAAATTGACGTTGGTCGTTACGGATCACGGTAAAGGTTTTGATCCTAAAGCCATTCGTATCCCGGATATGAAAGAATACCTGGCCGAGTTAAAAGTAGGCGGTCTGGGCATTTATCTGATGAAGACCCTGATGGATGAAGTGGATTATGATATTAAACCCGGCGTACGCAACCAGGTGCGCATGGTCAAATATTTCATCAATAAGAAAAGCTCGCAAGTGGTGGAGAGCCGGTAATCGGTCAGCGCGCTATTTACGTCCGGCCGTGAATCTTTTATGGTAAGCTAGATGGAAACCGCGAAACAGGAACAGATCGCTCGCGAATTGGATCAACGACTCGTAGAGTTGCACTCGCTTTTTGAAATGAGTCAATTGCTGAATGCCTCCTTGAATCTGCGGGTCATTTTGGGCAATCTGTTGCTGACCCCGATGGGAAGAATGATGGTCAGCCGGGGCATTGTCCTGGTAGCCTCCGAGCAGAATGATTTTGAAATTGTCGAACTGCGGGGATTAAACCGTTCACTGCTCGGTAAAAAATTTAAATGGGAATTTGATCTGGCTAAACCGGTTCTCCTGCGCGATGCGGATACGCCGGTTCTATGCTCTTTGCCCTTTTTTAAAGAATTGGATATGGAACTCCTGATCCCCATTGTCAGCACGCAACGCACCGTTGGCCTCATGGGGTTGGGACGAAAACTGGACCAACAGCCGTTTTCCTCAGGTGAAATCGAATATCTCTCCTCTCTTTCCAACATCGCCGCGAAATCGATCGAAAACGCGTTAATGGTGCAAAAGCTGGAATCGGTCAACCGGCAGCTGGATAAAAAAATTCAGGAATTGAACACGCTCTTTGAAATCGGCAAAGAATTAAACGCAACTCTGGACACGGAAAAAATCGTCAATCTGCTGATCTATGCCATCATGGGCGAGTTGGTGGTGAATCGTTGCTTTGTTTTTCTCAAGGATGATGAGCAGATACGTCTGGCTACCGCCCGGGGACTGCAAACCGAGCCGCATCAGATTACCGCCTTTACCAAACCCGGATTTTTGAAAAGTCTCGGGCAAATCACAGAAGCCATGCGCATCGGCGATCATCTGCTGCCGAAAAATTTACGGCTGTTGCAGCAGGAGAACATTCTCGTGGCCGCGCCGATGATAATGCAGGAAAAAGCAAAAGGCTATATTCTGCTGGGCGAGAAAATCACCAAGCAGCCTTTTCATGACGACGAAATCGAATTCCTGTCGACTCTGGCCAACCAGGCCATGATCTCGCTGGAAAACGCCAGGCTGTTCGACCAGATGCTGGAGAAACAGCGCATGGAAGAAGAGTTGAATATCGCCCGCGATATTCAACAACGCTTGTTGCCGTCCGAATACCCGCATACGGACCGCATCGAAATCATGGGCCTTAATATTCCGTCCTATCAGGTGGGCGGCGATTATCTCGATTGGATTCGACTGGATGACCAGCGGATCGCCGTCACCGTGGCTGATGTTTCCGGCAAAGGCATTCCGGCATCGTTGCTGATGTCCAGCCTGCAAGCCGGCCTGCGCAATTCGGTAACCGTACATACCCAGATGGGCGAGATGGTCGGCCGGCTTAATAATTTCATTCAGGCGAACACCACCTTTGATAAGTTTATCACTTTTTTTTATGCGGTCATCGATCTGCAACGTAATGAACTGACTTTTTGCAATGCCGGCCATAACCCGCCCTATCTGTACCGCGCCGACGGCAGCATGAAGAGATTGGAGACCGGCGGCATTATCCTGGGCATGATGGCCAATATGCCCTACGAGACCGAAACCGTTCCTTTGCACAGCGGCGATCTGCTGATCATGTTTACCGACGGCGTGACCGAAGCCAAAAGCGCGGATGATCAGGATTTTGAAGAATATCGTTTCGAAGAGATCGTCGCCCGAGTGGCCGAACTGCCGGTCAAGTTGATGCTGGATGAAATCGTCTATGCCATCAAGACTTTTACCAAAGGAGCGCCGCAGTCGGACGATATCACGCTGATGGCGGTGAGGTTGTTGAAAGAATGAACATCAAAGTCACCAATTAAATTCGAATTCAAATAACTCAATCTTTACTAAAAATCATTCGTGTGAATTCGTGTCTTTCGTGGTTAACCTTTTCTTGCATTCATGCCTAATCTTCAAACGACATCCGCTATTCCCAAAATCCTCATCGTCGACGACGATGTCAATATTCGCCGTTTGTTCTTTCGTTTTTTAAGCCGTGAATCTTTTGTCCTGGCCGAAGCGGAAAACGGCGAACAGGCCCTGCAGCAGCTGGCGCAAAACGAGTATGATTTGATCATTACGGATCTGCAAATGCACGGCATCGACGGCTTGCAGATCCTGGACACGGCGCTTAAAAAAGATCCTCTGTTGCAGGTGCTGATCGTTACCGGATTCGGCAGCGTCAGTACGGCGGTACAGGCCATGAAAGCCGGCGCCTATGACTACCTCACCAAACCCGTGCAATCCGACGCCCTGTTGATCAAAGTCCGCAGCGCTCTTGAAAAACGCCGCTTGCGCCAATTGTTGATCAGCCAACAGACTAAACTCGATCAACAACATCGCCTTATTTTGCAGGATTTGGATTTGGCGCGCCAAGTCCAGGCCAGTCTGGCGCCTGCCGCTTTCGCTGATTCCCGCATCGCTGTGCACGTAAGCCATCGCCCCATGTTGGGCATTGGCGGTGATTTCGCACATATTTTCCCCAGTGGTCATGATGCCGTCTATCTGACGGTTGTGGACGTGACCGGTCATGGCATCGCCGCGGCCTTACTGGTCAATCGTATTTACAGCGAGCTCCGTCTTCTTGTACGACAGGACCTTTCGCCCAGACAGATACTGTACCGTCTGAATCGATTTTTCCTGGACTCTTTTACCGACATTTCATTATTTTTAACCATGCTCTGCATTCGCTGCGAACTGGCGCAGCGGAAAATTCTGTGGTCAGGCAGCGCTCATCCCGACGGCATGCTGATTCCGTCCTGTTCCCAACCTATCATCCATTTAACGTCGCAAAACCGCATTATCGGTTATGATCAGGCTGATGAAAATGATTTTGTTGAAGAGGAGCTGTCCTATGCTGCCGGCGATCGCCTGCTTTTGTATACCGACGGCATCATCGAAACAGAAAATGATCAAGCAGAACCGCTCGCAATGGTCGGATTGCATCATCTCGTTGAGCACATACATGACAGGCCGGCCGCTGCTGCAGCAGATCTGTTGATTCAAAAGGTCGTAGAATACGGCAACAACGAACCTCACGATGATTTGTTGGTATTAATCGCTGATTTATCATGACCACCCAATCCCATACCGTGTTGTTGGTCAATCCCTGGATTTATGACGTTGCTGCTTTTGATTTCTGGAATAAACCGCTCGGCTTGCTGACCATCGGCGCTGTGCTGGATCAATTGGGCTACGACGTTCATCTTTTAGATTGTCTGGATCGCTTTGATCCCGATTTACCGGCGCCGGCTCACCTGCGACCTGACGGCACGGGCAAGTTTTTCCGCGAGGTTATTGAAAAACCCCCTGTTCTGCAATTTGCCCCGCGACATTATTGCCGGTACGGCCTGCCGCCTGAGGTTGTACAAAGGAAATTGACTCATATCCCCGAACCACGAATCATTCTCGTTTCTTCGTTTATGAGTTATTGGTATCCTGCGGTCATCGACATGGTTCGATTGTTGCGCGCATGTTTTCCGCATGCGATCATCATACTTGGCGGTATATACGCCACGCTCTATCCTGATCATGCCCGGCAGTCCATTCGCCCCGATTATCTGATAGAAGGCGAGGGAGAGGAGCAGACCGTGCAACTGGTTGCCCGACTCTGTAATGGACCTGGGCAGGATTTTACATACACCCATCTTGATGATTTACCATTTCCACTTTATCAAGCTTATGCAAAATTGAATTCCGCTGCATTGTTGACTTCGCGCGGTTGTCCTTTTCACTGTTCTTTCTGCGCCTCCCGCCGCCTTTTCCGCGGCTTTCGCCATAAAAGCATAGCCCGTGTTGTGCAGGAAGCTGGGTATCTCTATCATCGCTTGAAAATCAGAGATGTCGCGTTTTTTGATGATGCGCTGTTATTTCAACCCGAAGAGTTCATCAAACCGATTCTACGCCGATTGATCGAAACCGATATTCATCTCTCCCTGCATACGCCCAATGGACTGCAACTGCGCTATATCGATGCCGAGTTGGCAGAATTGATGTTTGCTTCAGGGTTCAACACCATACGGCTTTCCTTTGAAAGCACAGAGCCGGCTCACCAGCAAAACAAAGTCAGTAATGCGGATTTAGATTCTTCCTTAAGACATCTCGAACACGCCGGTTTTATACGTCGCGATATCGGCGTATATACTCTGATGGGTCTGCCTGATCAAACTCCGGAAGAGGTGCGGCGCACCATTGACTATGTTCACGAGTTGGGCGCAAAGGTGAACCTCGCATCATTTTCTCCCATTGCCGGCACAGCGGACGCCCGCCTGGCAGAAACCATGAATTTTTGGTCTGCCCATGAAGATTTATTGCTGACCAACAATTCGCTGTATCCCGTCTGGCGTAAAAAATATGATTTTGCTTTGTGCGAAGAAATTGTAAATTATGCTCGAATGAAAAACAGCGCCCTGTCATCCTGATATTTGTACCGCCTGTATTCAGCGATATGTGCTCGAAAAACAACCTTGCGAAGGTTTCAAACCTTCGCAAGGATAATGCAATCGCACAATTCAGGCAAGAATAATCCGGGCAAGGTCAGGATTCTAACCATCCAGTGAGGAAAAATTTGGGACGTTATCACCTTGCAGTGGCCGGCAATATTGGCGTGGGCAAAACGACATTGACCGCCAAATTAGCTCAACACTTGGGCTGGACTCCATACTATGAACGGGTAATTAATAATCCGTATCTGGATGATTTTTATGCCGATATGAACCGTTGGAGTTTTAACCTGCAGGTCTATTTTTTATCACGCCGGTTTTTTGATCAAAGAATCATTTCAGAGAGCCGGGAACCCTGCATTCAGGATCGCAGCATATATGAAGATGCCGAGATTTTCGCCTATATTCTGCACAAACAGGGGTACATGAGCGATCGGGATTATGAAAATTATTGCGATCTTTTTAAATCCATGACCGATTATTTGCGCAAACCGGATTTAATTGTCTATCTGCAGGCCTCAACCTGGACATTGATTTCGCGCATTCGTAAACGGGGCCGTGAATTTGAAAAACGCATCACCAGCGAATATCTTTTTGATTTGAATGACGCCTATGAGCGCTGGGTCAAACGATTGCAGGAGGAGGGCCAGCCTTTATTGATCATCGATGCCAATAAATTGGATTTTGAAAAACACCCGCAAGATTTGCAGAACGTGTTCGAGCAAATACAATCGCGTCTTCCATGAGCCATGAAAAGCCGACGATTGTCGCTCTGTTGACCGATTTCGGCCGCAGCGACGGTTACGATGCCATGATGAAGGCAGCCATGCTGGCCATTCATCGCCATATTTTATTCGTGGACATAACCCATGAAATCACGCCTGGCGGTATTCGCCAGGCAGCCTTTGTTTTAGGGCGCAGTTATCGTTTCTTTCCGGATGGCGTTCTTTTTGTGGTCGTGGTGGATCCGGGAGTCGGCAGTGAGAGAAATATTCTTTTGCTGAGCACGGAGCGATTTCGTTTTCTGGCCCCGGATAACGGCGTACTGCAATACGTCTTTAAAGAAAATCCGCCGGCCATGGTTCGCCAGGTGACAATGAACCAATCAATGCATCCAAAGATCAGCAGCACTTTTCATGGCCGCGATATTTTTGCGCCCGTGGCCGCTCACCTGGCTGCCGGCGTGGCCGATGACGAGATCGGGCCTGTCATAAAAGAATACAATCGCGGTTTCACCACAGAACCAACTTTCTTCCCGAACGGTTTGGACGGAGAAGTGATTTATATTGATAGGTTCGGCAATGCCATCACGAATATTGCAGAGTCCATGTTGCCAAAATTACCGATCAGGATTTCGCTCACATCGCATGATGAGATCAAATTATATTCGTTTTATCAGGAGGTCGATGTCGGTACACCGTTAGCTTTGGTAAACAGCGACGGCTTGCTCGAAATAGCGGTACGCGAAGGCCATGCGGCACGATGGCTGGGAGTGCGGGAGGGAGACCTGGTTAGGGTGAAGTGGTGAAATGTGATTGTGCTGATTGGGGCAATTCCCTCATGAGGTTTTTCAGCAAGTCAGATTATTGAATCAATCATTTGGAGAATATTTTGGAATATCCTGAAAATACTGATCGAACCATAGAGTATCGTTATTATGAACTGCCGCCACCGCCCCGGCGTCGTTTTTTGCAATGGCGTGGTTTGCCGCCAGACCGGCCCATAGTCAATCTCATTTTATTTCTGGCGACACTGGCTTCTACCTGGGTGACCAACGGCATTTGGTATAGTCTGGCCATATTATGCATACTCACGGCGCATGAAATGGGCCATTATTTGATGTGCCGAAAATACGGCGTTCCCGCCACTCTGCCGTTTTTCATTCCATTTCCCTTTGCCAATCCTTTCGGCACCATGGGTGCGATCATTCAGATGAAGGGGATCATTCCGAACCGTAAAGCCCTGTTCGATATCGGCGCTGCCGGTCCATTGGCCGGGCTGGCGTTCACAATACCGGCGATTTTAATCGGCATGAGCCTGTCGCAAATTGTGCCCCTGCATTCTCTGTCTGAAACTGGAATCACATTGGGTGAATCTCTGCTGTTTAAAGGTCTGTCGCGTCTGGTTATTGGACCGGTCGCTCACGGTTACGACGTGCTTTTGCACCCGGTTGCTTATGCCGGTTGGGCCGGCCTTTTCGTAACTGCCCTGAATCTGTTACCTATAGGTCAATTAGACGGTGGTCATGTCGTCTATAGTATGCTGGGCGCCAAATCCCGTATCGTGACCTGGGTCTTTCTGATCTTTATGATCGGACTCACCTACCTGTACAACGGCTGGGGACTTTTGGTCCTTTTGCTGATAGTGTTCGGCCGCCGCCATCCCTCTCCGTGGGACGACTATACGCCTCTGGATCGAAAAAGAAAAATTCTGGGAATTTTCATCATGATCATTTTTATACTCTCATTTACGCCCATGCCTTTTAAAATTTAACGGATTCTTTATGAATGGCGCAAAATTAAAATTCTGGCTGCAAAAAAACAAATTTGTGCTGCTCACACTGCTTATCATCATGCTTGCCGAAGCCTTGTTTGATCCGGCGGAAATCATTTTAGGGCAAATGATGCGACTGACCAATCCGTATCGTCCCAAGGTTGGACGACTCTGGCTGGAGGAGGAAAAAGATGAAGCCGGCAGGCAGCAGGTTACCATGATTGTCGATTCATTGTCCAATAATCCTTTTCGTTTCAGCCCCATTCACAATCTGGACGATTTGACCGCTTATATACGGTATAAAAACCGAATTGTTTTGTCCCGATCTGATTTTGTCAATCTTTATCGTTCCATTCCCGATTCCGAGGCCTCACAAATTCTGGATCCGACCATGCTGGAGAACCTGTCCCGCGATGATACCTGGCAGAACACCACGTTGCTTAATAACAATGATCAGTTCAGTTTGATCTTTAACGATAATTTTGGACAACCGCTGCTGGTAACATATCTTACTGAAACGAAAACAGCGCCTGCGGACTCTGTTCAGGCAACCTTGTTGGCCGGTGATACGCAATTCCAGGATCGCTTGATAAAACCGCACGTTTTTTTAGCTGCCTATGAACAGCTTCCTAAAAGATTTCAACTCCAATTAATCAATGATCCTGCATTTATTTCCTCCGGCAGGCAAAAATTGCTCATGGCCGCTTTGGCGCCGACCGTGCATAACGGCGGCGTTACCCTGGCTTGTGAGATAAAAACGGAGCAAGCCAGTCAAGTGCGTACTTTTTTAGCCAGCGCTTTGGCGGTGGATTATCTGCTGGCTGCCATCCGGGCATCAAATGCCAGTGAAGCACCGGCTCCCCCACAGGAGGAGAAACGATGAAACGCGTAAGTAAAATTTTTTTCATTATACTCGTTCTGATGCTGATAAGCGCTGCTTTTTTCGCTATGCTCTCCTTACCGCGTATACCCGACGACTTGAACCAGATCGCACTCAGCAATCCAACCATGATTTACGGCGACGATGGTCGGTTGATTAAAATACTTGCCAATCGTGAGGTGGTTCCCATTGATAAAGTGTCGCCGGCCCTGCTGCAGGCTACCATCGCTCTGGAGGATGATGGGTTTTATGAGCATCATGGCTTTAGCAAAAAAGGATTTTTACGCGCCCTGGTGCATAATATCACCCATCTCACTCTACGGCAGGGAGGCAGCACCATTACCCAGCAACTGGCGAAAAATCTCTTTTTCGGTTTTGATCGCAGTTGGCTGCGCAAAATTAAAGAGGTGATGGTGGCTTTTCAGATCGAGCAGCAGTTTTCCAAAACACAAATTCTGGAAGCCTACGTCAATCAGATTGATTTTGGTTCCGGCGTCTATGGCGTCGAGTTGGCCAGCCAAACCTATTTTGCCAAGCACGCCGCTGATCTTTCCCTGGCTGAGGCGTCGCTGTTGGCCGGGATTCCGCGTTGGCCGCCGCGTTATAATCCATTCAGTAATGAAAAGGTAGCCAAGGAACGACAGGCTTTTGTCCTGCGGCGTATGTTGGAAAACGGCGCGATCACTGCAGCCCACATGCAGGAAGCTTTTGGCCAGGTGTTGGTATTTTCCAGAATCAATCCGTTGCAGGGGAATGCGGAATATTTTATCCAGCAAGTTAAAGATTACGCCAGACAAAAATTCGGTACGGAGGCGGTCAACTATGGCGGCTTGCAAATTCACACGACGCTTAACAGCCGCTACCAGTTCGAAGCCAGCCGTGCAGTTGCCGAAGGTTTGGCAAAACTGGATGAACAGCTCGGACTCAAGCCCTATGACCAGGCCGGCTGGCAGGAGAAGGGTGAGTATCCTCAGGCCGCGTTGGTCGCGCTAGATCCGCTTAGTGGAACTGTCAAAGCAATGGTAGGAGGCAGAGATTTCCGTCGTGCGCCACTCAACCGCGCCCTGGCAAGCAAACGACAGGCAGGTTCCACTTTTAAACCGTTCGTATACTTTACCGCTCTGGAGCATCCGGATATTGCTGCCAACACGGTTTATGTCGATGAAGAGATAAATCTGCAGATCGGTGCACAGAATTGGTCGCCGGATAATTTTGATCGCCGTTTTCGTGGTCCCTTGGTGCTCAAGGAAGCCCTGGCGCAATCCATTAACGTAATTACGGTGAAATTGATTGAACAGGTAACGCCTGCCGCCGTCATTGCCAGCGCACATCGACTCGGCATTGAAAGCGACATGCAGGAAAACCTTTCACTGGCATTGGGCGCCGTTGATGTATCGCCTTATGAAATGGCGCGCGCCTATTGCACTATCGCCAATCAGGGTTTGCGGCACAAAACCTGGTATATTAAGGAAATTCGCAGCGCGGACAATCAGCTTTTGGAAGAAACCATCCCAAAGAGTCAACGGGTAGCGGATCCCCAGACCTGTTTCATTCTTACGGATATGATGCGGGCCGTGGTGGAACATGGTACGGCTGCGACTGTGCGTCGCATGGGCTTTAACCGCCCGGCAGCTGGTAAAACCGGCACATCCAGTGATCATCGGAATGCCTGGTTTATCGGCTTTACGCCGCAATTGGTCACTGCAGTCTGGGTCGGCTTTGATGATAACCGGCAGATGCGTACAACCAAAAAGGTCGGCATCACCGGCGACCGTGCTGCTTCGCCGATTTGGACGTTGTTTATGCTGCGTGTTTTGGCAACCGAACCCTATGCCGAGTTTCCTGTTCCTGACGGCATCCGTTTTCAGGAGGTGGATCCACGAACCGGCTCCGGGCCCATGCCTGGTGAGGCATTTATAGAAGTTGCCATAAAGGAAAATTAGTTGATGCACAAGCCCTATAAAATCTGCGCCATCGGCGAGGCCCTGTGGGATATCTACCATGACGCTAGATTTATCGGCGGCAGCCCTGTTAACGTCGTCTTTCATCTGCAACAGGCTGGCAATAGAACAGAAATTGTAACTCGCCTTGGTAAGGATAGTTGCGGGGATGAATTTATTGCCCGCTTAAAGACGCTTGGGGTTGAAACAGAGTCAATACAGCGTGATCCGGACAAGCCCACTGGTCAAGTTTGTATAACGCTCGACCAACAGGGACAACCGACCTATCACTGCAGCCGGGATGTCGCTTTTGACTATCTGGCTTTCAAGGAGCAAATGCTGCTGACCGCTCTATCTGCAGATGCAGTCTATTTTGACACCCTGGGCCAGCGTCATGAGCTCGCCAGGAGTGCGATTCGAAAATTCCTGGCTAAAAGCGGCCACGCTGTCAAACTCTATGATTTAAATCTGACCGGCTGGAATGAGACCATAGAGGAGATCGTTGAATTCGGTCTGCAGATGGCCGACATTGTGCAGATGAATCAAAAAGAGATAATCCGGCTGCACAGCCATTATTCCAGTCGCCTGGACAATCTTTCCTTGTTACGTTTTTTATTCAATCAATACGATATTCAGCTGATTGCGCTCACGCGCGGCGCTCAGGGTTGTCTGTTGGTCACGCGCCACGAGATATTGGAGCATCGCGGTTATCGGGTTCCGGTTGTTGACGTCACTGGTTGCGGCGACGCCTTTAGTGCCATGCTATTGCATCGTTATTTAGGTCGTGCATCTTTGGACGTCATGGCGGATGATGCCTGTCGTTTGGCTGCTTTTGTAGCTGCCCACCAAGGCGCCACGCCGGAATGGCGATGGGAGGATTTAGCGGCCATGCAGGTAACAGCGGTCGATTCCTCAGAATAGAATTGAGCTATTTGCCTTTTCCTTGCGAAGGTTTCCAACCTTCGCAAGGTTGTTTTTCAACACCTCGTCCGGGGTATGACAACCCCGGCCGGATTAGTTTATTGATCGTCCGGGGAAAGGATTCCCCGGGCGGTCAGTCAGAATGTAAATAACATTCACGAACCGGAGCACACCATGCAAGGTTTCTACCTGATCGATAAAATCATTTTGATCGTCTATTTCCTCGGTATTACCGCTTTCGGACTTTATTTTCGTAAAAGGAGCAACACCGCTGACGGATTCATGGTTACCAAAAACAAGATTCCCAGCTGGGCAGTGGGCCTTTCCATCCTCGGTACTTTTGTCAGCAGCATTACGTTTTTAGCTTATCCGGGTCAGGCGTATAACTATAATTGGGATGCGTATCTGTTCACGCTGACTTTGCCTATTGCGGCCATCGCTGCTGCCCTGTTTTTTATTCCGCTTTATCGCAATAAAATCGGCGTCGCAAGTTATGTCTATCTGGAACAGCGTTTCGGTGGTTGGGCGCGCATTTATGCCAGCGTCAGTTTTATTTTTGGCCAGGTGACCCGGGTGGGCATGATTTTATTTTTATTGTCGCTGCCGCTGCATAATCTCACCGGGTGGCCCTATGCATTGATTATTGTAGCCACCGGATTGGCGACCATTATTTACACAATGTACGGCGGCATGGAAGCGGTCATCTGGACCGATGTTATCCAGGTGATCATCCTTTTCGGCGGCGCCTTGCTGGCTGCCGGATTCATCATGTTCGGCATGCCTGAAGGACCTGGTCAGCTTTTTACGATTGCGGCGCAGGACCACAAGTTTTCCTTTGGCAACTGGAACTTTGATCTGACTGTGGCCTCAGCCTGGGTGGTGGTCTTTTACGGATTAATGGAAAATCTGCGCAACTTTGCGGTTGACCAGAACTTTGTGCAACGTTATCATACCACCGCGACGGCCAAAGACGCAGCCCGTTCGGTGTGGACCGCGGTCTGGGGATATTTTCCCATTTCCGCCATGTTTCTTTTTATCGGCACCGGCTTGTACGCTTTTTATAAAGTGCAGCCGACTGCACTGACTCTTGAACTGCAACAGCCGCTTATGGGTGATAAAATTTTTCCCTATTTTATTACTACACAGCTGCCAGTTGGCGTGCGCGGCCTTATTGTGGCGGCCTTGTTCGCCGCTGCCATGAGCACCATCAGTTCCTGTTTGAATTGCATGTCCACTCTGACTCTGTTGGATTTCTACAAGAAATATTTTAATCCCAATGCTGATGATCAAAAAAGCGTCAAACTGTTGCGGCTTTATACGCTCGTTTGGGGCATTATCGGCACCGCATGTGGATTGGCCTTGATGAAAATTCAATCTGCCCTGGAGACCGGTTGGAAGCTGGGAGGCATAGCCGGCGGCGGCGTCATTGGTTTGTTTCTCCTGGCCATCATGTTTCCATGGATCAAGCGCGGTTCCGCTGTTGTTGCGGTCATTTTAAGCGTGCTCAGCATTGCCTGGGCCACCTTTGCGCGCAATTTACCCGCTGCCTGGAAATGGCTGGAATGTCCATGGCAAAGCCGCATGATCGGCGTCATTGGCACGATCGTGTTGTTGCTGGTCGGCGTAGCTTTAGGACTGGTACTCCGAGCAATAGCCCGGCGCCGGAAAAACTAGGCAAAAAGTGATGGAATTATTAGAAGGCCGAATCTCGGTTGAAGCGGCGCTCCTGGCGCACAAGAGACGTTTTCAGATGGTGGGGCTGCGCGACGGCTTGCATGAAGAAACGCTGCCCGTCATTTTACAGGAGGCTGAAAAGCAAAACATCCCGATCAAGCGGCTCAGAGCAGATGAAATAGATCGCATGGCGCATGGCAAAACGCACGGCGGAGTTGTGGCTTTATGCAGCGCCAAACCGGAACCGGATTTTGAAGAGTTTTATGAACGATTCAAGTTTGTTTTTGCTCCTTTTCTGTTGCTCCTGGAAGGTGTGGATGACGAACAAAATTTCGGCTTCACTTTACGCACCGCTGAAGCGCTTGGCGTTCAGGCGATACTGCTGAAAAAACATCTATGGGATTTTGACGGCGCGGCCGTTTCCCGCGCTTCATCCGGCGCCTATGAACGTATGCCGATCATCGTATTTGAAGATGTGGACAGATTGCTCGTTAAATTGCAGCGACATGGCCTCAAGTTGTACGGCTGTATAGCCAATGCCCAGAAAACCATGTATGAAGTGAATCTGGCCGAGGGGATTATTTTAGCCATCGGCGGAGAAAAACGGGGACTGTCTGCAGCGGTACGCGGCCATTGCGATCGCCTGATAAAAATTCCCATGTTGGCGGACATCGGCTCCATGTCGCTCGGCCATGCAGCCGCCATTCTGATGGCTGAAGTGATGCGACAACGAACTAGTAGTTCGAGTTCTCCATGATCGTCGTGTAAAAGCGTTATTCAATGCTGAAAACAGATCATAATTAATAAGAGGAGACATAAATGTCAAATAAAAAAAGTGTTTTCGACAAGGGAGTCTCGCGTCGCCAGTTTTTAGGCGGCTCAGCAGCAGCTGCTTCCTTCATGATCGTACCTCGTCATGTCCTAGGCGGTCCCGGGTATCAGGCCCCTAGCGACAAATTGAATATCGCGTGTATCGGCATTGGCGGTAAAGGTTGGTCGGACTCGGATAAAATGAAGACCGAGAATGTGATCGCCCTCTGCGATGTGGATGAGAACCGTCTCACGGAACAGCACGGCGACGACAAGAAAACCATTCGTGATAATTATCCCAAGGCGCCGTTCTATAAAGACTTTCGCGTCATGCTGGAAAAAGAAAAAGATATTGACGCTGTGACTGTGAGTACGCCGGATCACACGCATGCGGTGGCGGCCATGATGGCTATGAAGATGAAAAAGCATGTGTTTGTGCAAAAACCGTTAACACATACCATCCATGAGGCGCGCATGCTGGCCAGAACCGCCAAAGAGATGGGCGTGGTGACGCAGATGGGTAACCAGGGCCATAGTCAGGAAGGCGGCCGGCTGGTTTGTGAATGGATCTGGGCCGGCGCCATCGGTGAAATACGCGAAGTGCATTGTATTACCAACCGTCCTGTCTGGAAACAAAATCTGGAGGCGCCGACCGAGACCCCTTCAGTTCCGCCGACTTTGGATTGGAATCTGTGGCTGGGTCCGGCAGCCTGGCGGCCTTATCATCCCGCTTATGTGCCGTGGTCCTGGCGTGGTTGGTGGGATTTTGGCACTGGCGCCATCGGCGACATGGGTGCTCATATCATCGACCATGCCTATTGGCCGTTAAAACTGAAATATCCGGAAAAGATTTATGCCAGCAGCACCGCCTTTACCAAGGATTCTCCGCCGCAAGCCGAGGTGCTGGTTTATGATTTTCCCGCACGTGATAAAATGCCGCCGGTGCGCATGATGTGGTGGGATGGCGGACTGACCCCGCCGCGTCCATTTGAGCTGGAAGCAGGAAGACGATTGATTGTATCCGACGGCGGCGCGGTGATTTTTATGGGTTCCAAAGGCGTTCTCACCTGCGGCACCTATGGCGATAATCCACGACTCATCCCAGAAGAACGCATGAAGAGTTACAAACGACCGGAAAAGACCATTCCCCGATCCCCGGGCATTCATGAAGAATGGATTGCAGCCTGTAAGAAAGGCGATCCTGCGGCAGCCACCACCAATTTCAGCTATTCGGGTCCGCTGACCGAAACCATGCTGCTGGGCAACATGGCTGTTCGCATGCGCGATAAAAACATGGTTTTTGAGTGGGATGGCGTTAAAGGCGAAATCACCAATTGTGCCGAAGCCAATGCATTGCTGCATTTTGAATATCGCAAGGGTTGGGAGTTGTAAAAGAAAGGTGGGGTGGAGCGATTGCATAATCCTTGCGGAGGCTTGGAACCTTCGCAAGGGCACGGTTTATGTGGTGTTGGGGTAATCATAACATCTGAAAAAGTCGCAACATGATAATTTAAAAGCCCTGTTATTGGTTACAGGGCTTTTTATTGTCGAGTATTTATCGAAGAGTGTGCTTTTCTGACCGCAGCTCTACCAAAGTAGCTCCCCAGCCGCCTTCATCCTCTCCAGCCAATCTGAATCGGACGATGTAAGGCAGTCGCCGCAACAGGGCATGCACGGTCTCACGCAACGCGCCGATGCCTTTGCCATGAATGATGCGCACCTCATAAATCCCGGCCTCCAGGCAAGCTTGCAGGTATTCCGGAATCAGATCGCCGATTTCGCGCGGTTGAAAGGTATGCAAATCCAGAACGCCATCGATGGGCAGTTCTATTGGTTTATCGTTCATGCTATTTTTTACCAATGTTGCCTTTCATCACGGTAAAACGGCAAACACTCGGGCCGGCGCGCCGGTGCCGTCTTTAATAAACATCGGTATTGCGTATAGTGTGGCTCCGACAGCCGGCAGCTTGTCAAGATTGGCAATGTTTTCAATCGCGAGCTTGCCGGCAGCAAAGCATATGCGATGCACTTTAAAGTCTTTAGATTTCCCGTAATCGATGCTGGGTGTATCCAAACCAATGCCTTTGATGTTTCTTTCTTTCGTTAAAAATTCTGCGGCCTCGGCGGAAAATCCCGGAAAGCTCAATTCGGGCAAAGCCGCTGTTCCGGTTTTTATGGTCCCCAAGACCTCCTCTCGGTCCGGGTAGTACTTGGCATCAATACCCGTATACATAAGCACCCATGCGTTAAGGGGGATTGTTGCATTTCTTTGTTCCCAATCTTTTATATCTGCCACTGTCATCAGGTAATCGCGATCGCGCAAGCATTTTTCCGCCAGGTCGATTTTAATCGCCGGGCCGATCCATTCCTGCAAGGGTATCTGATCAATTGTTTTTCCCTTTTCATAAAAATGGATGGGTGCATCTACATGTGTGCCGCCATGTTCCGATGCGCGATAGTTGTTGGACGCATACCACCATCCGCTGTCCAGAACGCGCCAATTAAGTTTTTCCTGTTTGAATGGTTCTGCAGTCGGCCAATAGATCGTCGATTCACTAAAGGGATAGGTCATGTCCAGCAATTTGTCGGTGGCAATCGAACGATCCGGCGATTTAGCGCCGGTGCAAATAAGGCTCATGCTGACGAAAGCAACCAGCAGAATCCAATTTGCCAAACCTGTCATATTTTTCATTGTACCTCTCCACATAAACTATCGCAGCAACATCATTTTTAATGTCTCTTTTTTTTTGCCGAATTGAACAGTGTAGAAATAAATACCACTGGCTAACGTCCTGCCGGCCGCGTCATAACCATCCCATTGAAATCGGTGTTGTACACCAATCGCCTGCACCTCCATTTTGTGCACCTCACGACCTAAAATGTCGGTAATCGTGAGTTTCAGGTGTTCGTTCCGGTTTGATTCAGGAATTGAACAGAGAATCGTCGTGGAGGCATTAAATGGATTTGGATAATTAGCAGTTACATGAAAATCACTGGGTGCGATGATCTCATTTGCTGTTATTCCGGTTACAGAGGTGAAATCAATATAATTCAGATTGAATCCACCACGCGTCGCCTGCACCCTTAAAACATGCGCGCCTTTGCTCAGAGTAGCGGTGCTGCTCACGGTCTGCCATACCTGCCAGCCGCCGGTGATGGGCAGGTCGACGGTAGCCAGCAGCGTGCTGGTATCGATGACTTTGAGCTGACCGGATTTGGATTCAGCTGCAATGCGAAAATCCAATTGATATACCCCTGTCGCCGCTACATCCACTTGATAAACCATATAGTCGCCGGTATCGATATAACCGACGTTTTCACCGCCGCCGACATCAGAGGTAGTTTCGAGCTGAATGCCTTGCATCTGGCTAAAGTCCTCTGCCTCGACACGGCCCGGCACCGGCAGTTTGCCGGCGATGTCATTGCGCAGATTGTACACCGGTTGGTTCTCAAAGGATGCAAGCAGGCCGCTGTCCGCGCTATGAACGGCTGTGCCTTTATATTGCACAATTACTACATCCCGTTTGACGATCGGTCTGGTCAATGCCAGGCGAATGGTAGTGAGATCGTTAGTCTGCTGTGAAATACCAGTTACTTCGTCAATTCCCCAATTGACCAGCACCGTCCAATCAGCAGGCGTGCCGGCTGACGGATCTGCCATCGCTTTGTTAAAATGGATCAACACAGTATCGCCATCCGCATTTACCGAAGCGGCATGGACCACTGGCGCACTGCCTGGCTCAGAGTCAGCGAGGTTGGTGATGCCGTAACCAAAAGGATATAGCGGGCGATACGGATCGTCGCCCCAATTAATTGGAATATCGGCCATGGCTCGAGGCCAGGAATGCGGCAACGTGCCGGAGAATGGATAACCGCCAAACAAAACGTCCGCGATGCCACCGGCTTCCGTACCCGGCAGCCAGGCAGCTATCAGTGCGTCTGTATAAGGAAGGATCGAATCGATGATGATCGGCCGTCCGGATAACAGTATGGCTGCTGTTTTTAAACCTGTTTTTTTAAGTGTGCGAATGGGTTCGACAACTTGGCTGGCCAAATGTAAATCGGTTTTATCTCCCTGGCTTTCAGCATAGGGTGTTTCGCCGATGACCGCGATAGCCAGATCAGCGCCGGCAGCGCCGCTGCCGTCCAGAGAATAGGTGAAATTAATGCCTGGCGCTTCAGCTTTTAGCGCCTGTAAAATAGTCGTGCCGGTTGTTATGGCGCCGCTGCTGCCTTGCCAGGTGATGGTCCAGCCGCCGCATTGATTGCCAATGTTGTCGGCGCCATTGCCGCAAACGTGTATGCGTTTCAGAGAACGGGAGAGAGGCAAGATGCCGTCCTTTTTTGCGAGCAGCACCAGAGATTCCCTTACACATGCGCGTGCAACAGCGCGATGCGCAGCGTTGCCCACTTCTGCGGTCAGCGCTCGGTCGGTGTAAGCATGCTCGAACAATCCCATTTTAAACTTGATGGTCAGGATGCGGCGCACCGCATCATCAATGCGCGTCATCGCTATTTCGCCGGCGTTGATCGCGGCGGTCAGTTCTTTGATAAAACCGCGATAATCCGTAGGCACCATTATCATATCGATGCCTGCATTAATCGATTGTACAACATCACTGTGATAGTCACCGGGCAGTTGGTCAATGCCGGCCCAATCGGAGACAACAAAACCTTTGAATGCCAATTCACCTTTAAGCACTGTGGTTAACAGATACGCATGGCCGTGCATTTTAGCGCCGTTCCAGCTGCTGTAAGAAGGCATGATGGAGCCGACTCCGGCCGCGATGGCGCTGATATAGGCGGGCAGTAATTTAGCGCGCAATGTTGCTTCGTTGATTTCTGTGTTGCCCTGATCGTCGCCGCCGGTAGTGCCGCCGTCGCCAATATAATGCTTGGCACAGGCGAGGATGTGATCAGCCTGGCCCAATGAATCGCCCTGAAATCCCTTAACCGCTGCGGCGCCCAATAAAGTGGTGAGGGCCGTCTCTTCGCTGAATCCTTCATAGGTACGACCCCAGCGCTCGTCCCATGGCAGGGCGAGACATGGAGCAAACGTCCAGTTGATGCCGGTGCCGGCCACTTCAAGCGCGGTGATCTCTGCGGCCTGTCGCACCAGGTCAGGATTGCGGGTTGCGCCAAGACCGATGTTGTGCGGAAAAATAACCGCACCCTTGACATTGTTGTGGCCATGCACTGCGTCCACGCCATAGATAATAGGGATAGCCAACCGCGTTGAAAGCGCCTGGGTTTGAAAACGATCATACATATCTGCCCAGCCCTTGGGCGAATTATCAGTCGGCACTGAGCCGCCGCCGCTCAGAACCGAACCGAGAAAGAAACCGGCAATGTCCGCCTCGGATGTCAACGCGCCGCGATCCGCCTGGGTCATCTGGCCGACTTTTTCTGCCAGGGACATCCGACCGAGCAGATCCTCCACGCGGGCTGTGACCGGGGCGTTGGGATTGAGAAAAGTTTGGGCTTGCACTGTTAATGCCAGGATAAGCAGCACTGTGCCCATACGCAATATGACGGTTATTCTGTGCATGATAATTATCTCACATATTTTTAAGTCAGAATTTTATTTATACCTGCCTTGCGCTTTACGTTCATCTCCATTCTATACAAATCGCATCCATAGTAACGATTGGGCGCCAGGCCGCACCTCGTTATGGATATGATCAGCAGTTCGTACACCCATTTATGTCGGATTTGCTACAAGATAGGAATTTGTATTTTTTAAAACAATCTAAAAACATGAACGATATGGCTAAAACGAGACAAAAAAATGACGATAAAAAGGTCGGAAATTTCAACAAAGCAGGAGTTCTTGACTAAAGATCGGCGTGATCAGACTGGGAAGTTATGCCGTCTTTTTCAGACGAGCGTGGCTATCACTGCGAACTCGAATGCATCAGCACGGTATGGACTTCCGGCCACGTCCGCATACACCCGGTCAATTATCAAATCAGCTTTAGAAATTCATTGTTCAAACTGGGAATCGAAAAATACTGCAACCAGTTATAAATGGTTTTCGTATTTGATTCTTCTACGATGGTGTATTTATCTAAAATCACCTTTTCGTCCAAATGGAAGGCAAGCATATTATTTGCGGAGTTTTAATTCATCCAATTCTTTTTTCATCTCTTTTATCACCTCTGCCAGATAAAGAGCTACCTTATCATAAGCAACAGATTCCGGCTGGCCCTTGTCGTTATAGACCACCAGATTTTTCAAACCGCTCTGCTCCAATTCTTCTGCGATATAGCCGAAAGATGCAACGCCGCTGTCTTTATAACGGAACGATTTGGGTTGAACCTGGAGAATTTTATCAAAGTCTTCGTTAAAGTTTTGAATCGCTTCTTTATACCTGGCGGAGGAGCTGTATTTGTACAACCGGCCATTGCCGTCTACATGCAAGGCGGTGTGACTGCCGCTCGGCAAGTTATCGAATTGATAGTTGCCGCTGGTTCCTGTGGCTGATTGAAAATGGATCATGCCGGCGGCGCCGCCGGTGGTGACATGTATTTCACCGCCAGAGATATTGGCCAATTTCAGGGCGTTTCCTTCACGAAATAGAGCTGCATAATCGTCTGCACCCAGATTGAGACACCCCTGCATGCTGCCGTCTGTCGTGGTTCGGTTGACCAGGCGGAAACGGCTGGTGGGGTAAGGCGCCGTAACAGTATAGCCGCTCTGCACCAAAACATTGCCGGTAACGCAAAGCGCTTTATCTGTCGCTTCATCTGAAAAATCATTATAAAAATATGCGGCATATCGCATATGATTGCTCGGGTAGGAACCCAGGGGAATATTGTTGTTAACCGCTCCAGTAACTGCAGAAATGTAGTGTATGCCTCCAGTTGCGGCATCATTGCGTTGGTATGCAAATGTACCGGCAGCTAACCACTCGCTGTTACCGTTGACGATATCGCCATTAACGGCTTGCCGTTGCGTACCGCCGGTGACGCTAGCATTGCTGACCCTGGTGGTGGCATAAACATTTAAAAATATGCCGCTGGCAGTGGCAGACGGCATGCCGTTGGAGAGGATGCCGATGCTCGCATCTGTCGGATAGGGTGGTACGTTTTCAGGTCCTGCCAATCGTGGGACATGCAAGGCGGCCAATGGATTGGTAGTGCCGACGCCAATATTGCCCTTATTCCTGGAGATATAAAATTTGGCATAGTTGGAGAGATCGGATGTGCTGATGACCAAATCTTCAGCTACATTTCCCAACGTTCCACTTAATTGTCCAATGGTCCAATTTGTTGTATTGTTGGTGGTAAAACGAATTGAGCTGATCTGTGTATTGGTTTCGCGATCGAGTAAAAGCGCCGGTTTGTCTTCATTAGAAGTCGAGTTGGTGCGAATTCGGATAATCGCATTGTCTGCATCGTTCTGCACTACAAAATCCGCATCCGGATTGGTCGTGCCGATGCCCACATCGTAACTCGTATTGATCGGGAAAAGATCAGAACCGTTTAATCGCCAATAGTTGGTTCCGGTTGGCGGTGTGGCCCAGGCGCCATCGCCCCGTAAAAATTGTTCTGTGCTGCCAACGGCCAGAGCGGCCAAATCTCCATCTGCATCAGCCTGCAAGACCCGGTTGCCAGTGCCCACCGGCGTCGGCAGATCTTCGATGCGAACGCCGCCTTTTACCTGCAACGGCACCGTTGGATTGGTGGTGCCGACGCCCACATAATAACTGGTGCTGGTCGGATACAGATCAGCTCCGTTCAGATTCCAATAACCCGGAATCGATTGCCAGGATAAATCGCTGCGCAGATATTGATTCGTTGCACCAACAGGTAATGCTGTCAAGTCCCCGTCGCTTTGATCCAATACCGCAATTCGATTGGTTGTCCCGGTTGCCGGATTCCCGACATTCTGCAACCGTACTGTTCCATTGACATGCAGTTTCCTCTGTGGATTGCTGGCGTTTAATCCGATACCCACATCGCCACTCTGCAAAACTCGCAACAGCACCGTCGTTCCATTTGAAGCTTTAAGTTCCAACTGCGCGTGCACGGAACTGGCCATGACGAATGCTGCTAATAAAAGCGTTGCTACAAGACATTTGTATCTCACCGAATGATGCATATTGCCTCCTAATCATGAAAAATGTTTATTCATATATTCTTGACCTACCACTATGCAATTTTTATGCCACTAGTTTATTAAACTTTAAAAATTACTGTAAGAAAGGTTCATTTTCTATTGGACTATTTTTTATGGGATTAATGATAGGAGAATGATTGGAAATCAGAGATGCTTTATTTACACCAGACTTTTACTCCTTACTATGTCGTGATAGGACGACACTATATGGTCATTTCACCAACCTTATCAATCTAGACTATCAGCCTGATTAACGATCCGACACAACTTGCAAGGCCCGAAATTTGTCTAGGTAACCATAAAAAGATAAGACAGGCACTCTCGAAATATTGGAATGTATGCAGAATGTCATTGCCTGCTTTATTCGGCTCCTTGCCTGACCCACTCTTCATTTATTGTGACATGCTTGATGGTTTTTTTATTTCCTTCCGAGTAAGAAAATGTTATTTGCACAAGTCCACTCCCGGATTGTAACAGGGAAGGATAGGCAAATGATTTTTCATCCGGCAACGCAAGAGCAAGGCCGCGCCGCCATTTCCACGTCTGTCCTTCATCATCAGAAATTTGCACCGCAAGACTATGGCGACCTTCTTCCGTGTCGTTATGAACCATAAGCCAGTGTCCGTTTTTTAAAGCGATCACCTCCAGACTGGAACCAGGGTTGGGGATGTCCGTATCCATTGCAGTGGACCAGGTTACACCTTGATCCTTTGATGTGCTGGTCAGCACCCGATTCGGGGCAGGACCAGAGTCGCGCAGATAGGCCACGATCTCGCCGTTGGCTCGTTGCACCAGAGTTGGTTGAATGGGACCCAATCCCACGATAGGCGAGCTCGGTTGCCAATTTGCGCCGTTATCATCGCTGATGGCGATCAGCGAAAAATTAAAGCCGTCTGAATACAGCGGCAGGAGAATCCGTCCGCCGGAAAGATGCAGCGGATGAATTCGCGTCATCCAGCCAATCTGACGTTTAAACGGGTCCTGGCTCGCATCTTTGATCATTTTGGTATATGGCGGCGCATAACCAGCCCAAAACGGCTCCTCATAGTTCAATTCCTTGAAACCGAGATTCACCCTGTGCACAAACTCTTCGCCGGGTTTTAAGGTCAACACGTCCTGCCATTGCCACACCGGTGCTGCTGAATTTTGATAATCGCTGGAGATCCGATATTTGAGAAGAGAGCTTTCCCACTGATGAGCCAGGACCAGCACCCAGACTAGCCACAGCCGTTGTCGACCATCAATAAAAAGCACCGGATTGCAATCGGGAAATCCCGGCGTATCGGCCAGATCGAAAACCGGTTCCCACGATTTGGCGTTTTTGCGCAAGCGACTGCCCCGGATCAGCACATCATCGGCCGTACGCTCGCCTGAACCATAGAACCAACAGGCAAGCAGGTCGCCGTTCGGACATTCGATAATGCTGCTGCCGTGTACGTGTTTTTCCTGGTACCGAAAAATCGACTGTTCCTGAAAGAACGGTTCTGCTGCATTGACTGTAAAACAGGTCAATAATACCGGCAAAAATTTAATCATGATATCCGCCTTGTACTAAAGAATCCGACAGAAATCTGCATCCATTCGATTATTGAATAAATCCATAGTACCGACCCATCCAGTACGGCAACAGCCAGAAAACGCCGTCGCTTTCGGTTACGCCGCCGTCGCCCTCGATAGGATACCAGGGATTATTGTCCCATCTGAAAAAAGAGCGTTCGCTTATCGGAAGTAGGCGATTCATATGCAGATTTTCAAATTCTCGAAAATAACCCAATTGAATATCGAATCGCAGAGAATTGTCGATTCGCCACCTGATCAGATCTAATGGCGTGTCGCGCAGAAAAAATATCGACTCTTGCAATCGTGGAGCCGTGTGCGATAACGCGGCATAGGTGAAATTAAAAAACGGACTCGCGTCTTTTTCCGCTCCGGCAAACCAATGATCCAAACTCGCTCGATACAGGTCAAGCCACTTTTGCTCCGTTTCGTGTAAAAGCAGACAGGGATAGGCCAGAGCCAGCAGTTCATCATCGATATGGGTGATCCAGGCCGGATTGTAGGTTTTTGCTTTTACGATATTCTTCTGCATATCGTGCTTTTGCAGTAATTCCAGATACAGGCGTTGATAGCGTGCTTCCCTGCTTACGTGATAAGCCAGTTTAACATAAGAGAGGATTTCGATCGTATTGATGCCGCGTTCCGGCGACCAGTCCGGATCGTGATTGAGACGCTGCGGCGTCCACACGCCCCATTGCGTATGGCGGCCATCGATATCCTGCAAGGCAAATCCATTCTGGACGATATAGTCGACAATCCGGCATACATGCTCTTTGACCTTGTTTTTATCCTGCGCATCAGCCGCCAAATCATAAAAAACCAGATACCCATACATGTGGCCGGTGATTTCATCGCTGCTGGTGTCTCCTTTCCACAACCATTTGCCGTCTTGCGATAGTCGCCACATTTTCTCCACTCGTTTTTCACGGGGATTCGCTCTCCGTTGCTCTGCCCATTCCTGCTCGCTCAGAGTTCGATTCGGATCAGCCATTCTGGTCCAATTCGCCGGTATGACGGTGCGGGCTACGAATCCATTGGTATTGGTCACGCTTTGCAAAAAACGCAGAGCGGCAAAAGCTTGGCGGGCATTTTCACGCGCCTGAGGATTTTTGCTTGCCGCATATCTGAATGATTCCATGGCCAGATACATGCTGGTGTATTGACCATCGTTATCGTCGTCATAGGGCGCCCAGGTGAGCGTGTCGCCAGGCGTACTCAGGCGGCATTTTTCAACCAGATAGGGTGAGCGGATATGGCGAGACTGCAGAATTCGTTGAAAATGATCGGCCTTTTGCTTCAGGGTCATTGTTTTTTTCGCAATAACACTGACGCCGGCAGAGGTGGCGACCCAGGCCGCGCCTTGTTGATCGAATATGATATCGCGTACATCATTGCCTAACAACCAGCGGCGTGAATGACGCATGGACCAGGTTTGGCCGTTATAGCGAATAATGCCGTCGCGCGTACCGATCCACATAATGCCGTCCGGTGCGCATTGTAGGCATTGGATATTGACGGAAGCCAATCCCTCGGACGGCGTCAGTTGCCCGATCCGTCGCTCGTTTTGATATAGAGTGATGCCGCCCAGGCCGGCAATCCAAAGCCGATTTTTATGGTCATAAGCAATGTCGGTCACAGCCGCGCTAATCAACTCCGGTTCCTGTTGATAAAGCTGCAGCTTTTCCTCGCTTTGATGAAACAGGCCGCAATCCGTTGCTATAAAGTAACCGTTCTCCTGATCCTGTTGCACAGAACGGATTGAATGAGCGATAGGCAAGTTGACTTGTTCAGCACGGTTGTTTTTGACCTGCCAGACGCCGGCTGGGCTAAAGGCGAGAAGGCGATCGTGCAATGTCAGTAACGCCGTGACGGGTTCGTGAATATCCATTTTGTGCACGACTCCATCAGATGACAGCTGAAACAATCCGTCCCAATTGCCAAACCATAATCTCTTGTCATGATCCATTGCCAGAGTAAATGCAGGTCCTGGAACTTTTGCCAGTTTCGCGTTCCACTTGCGGTTGGTTACATCATATCGATATATGCCGGCGCCCGTAGCTGCCCAGAGATCTCCTTTATCATCCCAGGTCAGCGCCCGAACATCATTACAGCTGTCTGTTCCGGCAATGGGCAACGGCACATGATACTCCTGGTCGAAGGGTATGTCATCGATGTTTACAGGGCCAGGCGGCTGCGCAAGAACCATGGAATTTGCACACCATAAAATAAATAGGTGACATAAATATGTGCGCATACTCGAGTTCCTTCAGGTTTTTAGTTTGCTGTTTACGGCATATGGTGAATCAAAAGTCAACACGGCGAGTAACTTTTCGCTCTGACAATTTTTAGCAGGTAATTTTGAAAGCAGTTCCCCAGCCAGTTCTGAGACTGTCCATTCCTCACAAATTTTACCATTAGCAAATCGGGACACAACCCTATCTCTCCACTCCACTTTCTGCCCGGTCGCTTTTGCTCCCATCAGGTCCGATTTATGAATTCATGGCCTTTATATTTTTTGCCATTTGTATGGACAACATAATTGCTTGAAAAGAGATCAGCTACTGCGTCCAAGTTGCCTTTGCCAATAACCTCTTCATTTGCCGATTTGATTATTTGCAGGTGTTTTTTAGTCATAAGGCCTCTCCAGATTCCTTGTCATCATTTCACGAACGAAGCGCGAGAATGCGATTTACATGATGAACGACATGGTCTGCCTGGATTTTAACTGCCATACCTATGGGCATCTGTTCGGTTTCGCCATTATGTTTGCGAAATGGCACAGATCGGGACCAGGCGTCCGGCACGTGTTCCAATAACTGCAGAATATGATCTCGGTTTGCTTTAAGCAAGGCTAATGATGCGTCAATCGAGCGCTTTTCATAAGCCCACCGCTTTGCCCATTCATCTTGCGGGAACGCCCAGTACCAATCAAGTGTGAATTCTGCTTGTTCGTTGCCCAAGGCCATCTTGATGCAGCTTTTCCACACATCATCTCCATCGACAATGTGATGGGTGATCTGCCTGATCGTCCACCCACCTTCGTGTGGAACGGCATCCAAATCAGCATCCGTTAAACCGTCTAGGGCCTTTTCAAGAAGGCTGGGACCTTGCTTGAATAGTTCAATCAGCTCTTTTTTATTATCTGGTGGTTGCATATGGAATCCTTCTCTTTAATTGGGTAAATAATGAAAAGGAAGAACTGCTTGATTTCTTTTGCGCAGACCTGGTCTTAAACCAAAGTGAAGATAAAAAACGTTTGCATTGACACAATAGATAATACAACAATTGTCAGCGAAAGGCAAGGATAAAGTCAGAAAGCTGATTTTACAGTCGCTTGTCAACTTTCACTTTCAACGTTGTCATCTTTTTTCTTGCCTTAATTATGCTTGATTTTCTGAAACCGATTTGTTAATATATTCAGGGTCGTGAGTGGAGCGAGTCTTCGTAATGGCCGGTTGGAATGAGCATTTATTTGCGGTTAGATCGTTTTGGAAATCCAGTATCCTCCCTCAATTGTGCCCATCACTTTTGCCAATTAGCGCAAAAATCGAAATTCCTCTCATCCTCGTCGGTTGGACGGGCTTTTTGTGGGCGTTTACCAAGCATCCTTTGAAACCAAGCTTTGATAAAAGACAAAATCCGTAAAATAAAGTAACGATTATGAAAAAAATCCTTGTTCTTCCGCTTTCAATGTTATTCACGACCTTGACCTTTTCCCAATCAGTGAACATTACAGTAGATGCTGCTCTGAACAGGAAGACTGTTTCGCCATATCTGTATGGGAAGAACAACTCGCTATCCGATGATCCTTCTGCTCCGTTGTCCAGCAGTGAATGGCAAAGGTTAAGAGATGCCGGCATCACGCTTTTCAGGGAAAACAGCGGAAACAACGCCACCAAATATAACTGGCGGTTGAAATGGACCAGTGCTCCGGATTGGTATAACAATGTGTATCCGGCGGATTGGGACTATGAAGCGGCCAGTCTGCAGCAACATATCCCGGGCGCAAAAGGAATGTTTGCCTTTCAGCTGATCGGTATGACGGCGAAAACCAATTTTTATAATTTTGATGATTGGGACTATAACGGTTCGCAATGGTGGCCGGGCGTGGCGCAAAACCTCGCGGGTAACGGAGTGGTCGATCCAACCTGGACCTCTACTCATGCCCTGGTCGAAGGTGATGAAAATCTTTATCTGAAAGATTGGCCGGCTGATTCGACCGTGGCCATTCTCGACAAATGGTTTGGCGCCGGCAGCCTGAATCTCAGTACAACCGCATTTCAATACTGGAATATGGATAACGAACCCGAAATCTGGGAATCAACCCACGACGATGTCATGCCTCATCAGCTTTCGGCAGAAGCGTTTATGCAACGCTATTTTGCCGTGGCCATGAAGGCCCGGATTAAATTTCCCAACATCAAACTAGTGGGATTTGTCCCCTGTTCGGAATGGTATTGGTTCGCTTATCCGGATGGAGCAGGTGGCAGCGGCAAAATATCTTATCAGGGAGGATCCTATACTTGGATCGAATACTTTATTAAACGAATCGGTGAGAAACAGGATTCAACCGGCATCCGCCTGCTCGATGTCATTGATTTGCATACGTATCTTACGACAAGTTCGGTAGACGAATTGCTGCAGATTCATCGGGTTTTTTACGACGAAACGTATGATTATCCTCATGCAAACGGAGTTAAACTGCTGGGCGCTTCGGGGTGGGATAACAGCATAACGAAAGAATACATTTTTAAAAGGACTAACGACTGGCTTAATTTGTATCTCGGAGCAAATCATGGCGTCACCATCGGAACCACGGAATCGGGTTGGGATGGTGGTTTCAATCAAATGCCCCTGGCGCTCAACTATGCTTCAACCCTCGGCGTATTTGCCGACCAGGGCGTTGAACTGTTTACCCCGTGGTTCTGGAGTCCGTCGTATTGGGAGGTGGTTCATCTCTTCAGCCGGTACAGCAAAACCATCAGTATCCAATCGACCTCCAGCGATGATAATTACCTGTCGGCTTATTCTACGGTCAACGTTGCCAACGATTCGATGACGATTGTGCTGGTAAACAGATATCCGACAGCAAAAAATGCAAATATTACCTTAGCGAATTTTTCAGTTACCGATGGATTGTATCCCATCTATACGCTGAACAATCTGCCGGCCGATAATATAACAGAAACATTTATTTCGCATGCGAACAATGCACTGAGCTTGTCCAATACGGCTGTTGCCGGTAATTCGATCTCTCTAACCCTGCCGGCTTATTCTGTGTCTTCAGTGATCCTGCGCACCGGTGCACCGGGCGGCAGTTTTCTTACTGTTTCACCCGTGGTCGTCAATTTGAGTTCGGCAGCAAGCGAGGCCGAGATCGCCGTCCTGTCAAATGTAGGCTGGACAGCAAGCAGCAACCAAATCTGGCTCACCGTAAATCCGACTTTTGGTTCCAACAGCGCAACCATCACCGCCTCTGCCGCTCTCAATCCTGCGTATGACTCGAGAACAGCGATCATCACCTTTTCCGGAACAGGGGTAACCGATCAGACAGTTACTGTTACGCAAGCCGCATTGCCAAGCCCGGTAACAGAGGATTTCATAATCTATACAGATGCGGTGACCAAGATTTTAGCAACCTGGTCGCAAAATGGCACGCTTTCGCAAATATCGACCGGAGCATTTGAAGGGACCAAGCATTACCGTTTCAGCTATAGCTTTACTAATTGGTGGGCCGGATTCGGTTTGAATCTGACCAACTGGGCCGGGGACGGCGCCGGTTATGATTTCACTGATTATGCTTCGCTCAGGTTTGCCTGCAGCATAACCGGTCCGGCTAGCGTCTCTATCGTTTTGGCTGATGCGAATGGCAGTTCCTATTCCAATCAGGTTACGGTTGCCGGCGCGGGCAGTGGCTATCAAGAATTTTCCATTCTGTTATCTTCTTTCACTGGGATAACCTTGGATGATATTGGCGAGATAATGGTTAATATCAACGGGACATCAACATCGGGCAGTGGAATTTTTTATATCGATTATATCAGAGTTTGTGGCCCCGAGTTACCATTGGTGACAGCTAAATTGTACCTGGAAGGTCCTTTTGATACCGCATCCATGGACAGCATGAAAACCACTCTACGGCAAAGTGGCAATTTGCCATTGACCTCTCCTTATCCTGAGGATGTACAAACCGTTGCCGCCCTGCCTGCCAACGTGGTGGATTGGGTGTTGGTGCAATTGCGGGCAAGCGCCGATGGCCCGGTGTTATCTTCAAAATGCGCTTTTTTGCGTCGCGACGGCGTGTTGCTGGATCTGGCAGGCAATGTAGGCATGCACTTGCCGGTGACGCAAGGAGCTTACTTTGTACTGCTGAAACATCGCAATCACGTAACGGTTATGAGTAAAGAAGCAATTAATTTGAGCAGTTCGGGCAGCACTGTGGTGGATTTCACCCTGGGGCCGGGCCATGTTTGGCAACCGGCCGCCATCAAGGAAATGACCGCAAGCCCGGCCGTTTGGGCGGTCGTTAGCGGCGATATCAATCACGATGGCGTGCTTACCACGCAGGATTATGTCCTTTGGTATGGCGCTCGTGATGAATCCGGCTACAATAACGCTGATCTTGATTTGGATGGCCTGGTGAATGTCCATGATTATACGCTTTGGCGAAACAACAGCGAAATCGGGGCGTCGGCAGGCATTCCTTGAACCACTGGGCAAAATCACCATCAGTAGCTTTGTTACTTTCACAAATTCTCCCGCCTCCATGCGGCAGAAATACATGCCAGCCGAAAAACCAGTCGCATCCCACACAACAGAATAATGTCCTGCCGATAGTCTTTCTGAGGCTAACGTGGCAACCTCTTCGATCAGCAAGGTGTAGATCTTGAGTATGACAAAAGCTGATCTCGGGAGCACAAATTCGATGGTAGTGTTGGGATTGAAAGGATTGGGGTAGTTTTGCTCAAGATTACAATGCGTTGGCAAGTCGGTAAAGAGTCTTTCCACTGAAGTGATCATTTCCGATAATGGTCGTCTTCATACACCGCTGCCACGAGTCCCGGCAAAAAGATGGGTGCCGCTGATCGCAAGAGCAATGATGTCAGTGTTCGTCAAGCCGTCATTGACCGCAGTCCAGCTTGCACCGTTGTCGCTGGGACGAAAAATCCTACACTCAGTCCCTGCAAAGATATTCGCATCATTGGTAGCAAAGCAAGAAACAGGGCCGCCAGAAGGTCCCTTGGTTTGTATCCATTGGGAAAACAAATGATTTGAAGTGGTGAATAAGCAAAAGACCATAACGAGTGCCCGGAATATGTCTTTCACCTGGTTCTCCTTTCGTGGAGATACTATTAAGTGCTAACGCGAAGTGTTTGCTGCCGGAGCCGCAAAGGAGGAGGCCGGTATAGCGACATTACGACCTATCTTTGTACACACCACCCAAGCACCATGCGGCGAAGGTCAACAACACGCTGGTGTGTACGCCCGGCATGATCATGAACTGAAAGGTCAAGTCCTTTGCAGGAGGATCACACCCTATTATTGCATAAATAATACACCAACTGTTAGCGAAAGGCAAGCTTGCCCTGAGCATTGCGAAGGGAGCCTGCCCTGAGCGCAGCCGAAGAGGCCAAGTCGCGAGATATTGTCTGAAGGTAGCCTGGAGCAAAGCGACGAGCCAAACTTGTCCTGAGTGAAACGAAGGAGCCTGTTCTTAGCGCAGCCAAGGACACAAGAACGTCATAGAAGGCCGAGCTCGCGGGTGAGTTGGCACACGATAACGAAACCCGGTGATCCGAGTTTGGTACGGTAGTAAATGACGCGGTTGCGGCGCGAAAGTCCATGATCCTTCTCTACGCTCAGGACAAGTCTATTTTGGGAGATCTGCCTGAGGAGCGCTGGTGAATTAAGTGAACCGGGCCGGAGCAGGCGACCCGGGAGAAAGGTTCGCCCGGGGTAGTTGGGATAATCAAAGAGGAATTTCCCAAATACATCCGTGTGCACTGGGCTGAGATCAAACGCAAAAACACAGGGCGACGATGCTGCCGTACCCGGATGAGCGTCCTCAAAGGCCTGCAGCCTCCATCCATCGCAGCAGCAGGATGATGAGAACGGTGACCGGGAGAATGACCAGCCAGGCGTTGACCTTCAACCATTCCGGCAAGGTGATGGTGCCGAAAGCGCCCCAGTTGAGGATGGAACGATCCAGCCTCGGGAACAAGGCCGCGAACAGCGCGGCGCCGAATAATATGCCGGCCAGGCCACCGACCAGGGCATCCAGGTAGCCGTTGCCGACGGCGCCGGCGATGGTCCCGGGGCAGTATCCCAAAACGGCAAAACCGGCGCCGAATATCAGGCCGCCGATCATCGACGACCCCAGTGATCCTGGTTTCGGATTTAGGCGCACCCAGCCAAACTGTCGCATCAGATATACGCCGATCATGCCAGTGACCACCGCGGAGAGCATGATCTTGACCACGGTGAAATCACTCAGCAACAATTGCCGGAGAATGACATCATAATTGGTGACGCCGCCTTTTTGCAATAATATGCCGAAAATAATGCCTGCGAGGAGCGCGAGAAAGAGTTGTAATTTTTTTTGTCGGTGCAGTGTCGTCAACATGGTTGTACCCTCCGCTTAGGCAAACACTTTAAATATAAACAGGGCCGTCAGAATGCCGCCGATGAAAAAACAGATTGCGGCCAACCAGCTGCTGACGGCTAACTGCAACGTGCCGCTGATGCCGTGACCGCTGGTACAACCGCCGGCCCAACGCGAGCCGACCCCCATCAGGATGCCGCCGAGAAAAGCCGTCAGCACTCTCGGAACGGCTGCGGCGCCGAAGGCGTTCTGCCAGAGCGATGGAACCCACTGCAGTTGAAATGAGCCGGACAACCAGGCGGAGAGAAAGGCGCCGATTGCGATGCCCACCACCAGCATCCAACCCCAATCGATTTCCGGAGCGAACTTTATATAATACGGTTTTTCGTTCACTTTTTTGCCCCGTAGCACGCGCTCGATCATGCCGGCCGTGCGGGTAAACGCAGTGGAACAGGCCAGCGCTTGATCGGACAGCAGGAATGTAAACCAGCTCAGTACACCGATGCCGATCCCTACTGCATAGGGGGACCATTGTTCCATGGTCAACCAGTCCATAAATCCTCCATCCGTTAAAGGTTATGACATTTTACTGCCGGAGAACCTCGGTCCGTGCGGCACAAAACATACCAAGCATTCCGGTGCATGGCCGGCTGCGCTGTAACCGGTCATGCCGCCGGCTACGTTGAACACCTGTTTAAAACCCTTTTGTTTCAGAATGCCGGCGCCAAGACTCGAGCGGTTACCGGTGCTGCACAGCAATACCGTGGTGAGAGATGAGTTCAATTCGCAGTGACGACTGCGCAGCTCGGGCGCCGGAATATGGATCGATCCCTTGATATGAAAATTCTGGTACTCGCTGGCGGCACGAACGTCTACCAGAGCCAATTTCTCGTTGCCGGAAATCCTGGCATACAATTCCTCGGCTGAGAGCAGTCCGATGTGATCGGTGGTTCGACCGGCTTTCACCCAGGCCATCATTCCGCCGTCGAGATAGCCGACGACGCGGTCGAGACCCACTTTTTGCAGCCATTCGGTTGCTTCCCGTGCCTGTTGCGGGTTTTCAGCGACCAGGAGGATATCGCGGTTCGGCGGCAGCACCCAGCCTGCAAAAGTGGCGAAATTGCCTTTCAGGTCATTGTGGGTGGAAGCGGGGATATGATGGCCGGCAAAGGCGTCGTAGCTACGCACGTCCAGTACCAGGACGGTGTCACTGTTTTTTCTCTCGTCGAAGGCGGTTGCGGTGATGGCCTGCAGCGGCGGCAGGTCGCATACCAGGGTCGGACCGTTACGGTTGATGTCGCTGCAACGGCTGAAATGATCGGGCGCCGGCGGCATGTCCTGGGTCAGAGCTTTGATAAAGGCCTGTTGATCCTGAATCTGCAGGGCGGCATTGTAGAGGCGCTCGTAACCGATGGTGCTGGTGCGTTTGGCGCCCATGGCACGCCCGCATAACGAGCCGGCGCCGTGTGCCGGATACACTTCGCAAAAATCCGGCAGCTTGAGCAGTTTCTGATGCAAACTGTGATACAGCTGGGTCGCGAGTTCTGTGCTGATATCCGGGAACAGATCGGGTCGACCGACATCACCGACAAACAGCGCATCCCCGCAGAAAACCCCGATCGGGTCATTGCCCCGGGCTGTGTCCGTCACCACATAAGCGATGTGTTCCGGTGTGTGCCCCGGCACTTCAAGTACCTTCAGGATCATGTCTTCAATTTCGACGATATCGCCCTCGGCCACGGCCATATGTTCGAACCGGCAGGCGGCGGATTTAGGCGCGTATATCTTGGCGCCGGTTTTTTGCGCCAGATCGAGATGACCGGAGATAAAATCCGCATGCAGATGGGTTTCGAGAATATGGGTGATCTTCATCTCCAGTTCTGCCGCCGTTTGCAGATAGACCTCGATATGTCGCTGCGGATCGACGATGGCGCAAGTTTTGCTCCCGCCCAGCAGGTAGGAACTGTGTGCAATGCCTTTGACGAAAAACTGTTGTACGATCATTTACTTCTCCTTATAGATACATAAAATAAATACCCAGCACAACTATGAAGATATAGATAACCGTCATAATGCCGCCGGCTCTCAGGTAATCGATGGTGCGATAGCCGCCCGGCGACATCAACAGCGCATTTACCTGATGCGTGGGCAACAAAAACGAGTTGGATGCGCATACGGCCACCAGCAATGCCAACGGGCGCGGCTCGACGCCGGCGATGGTCGCCATCATCATCACCAACGGGACTAGCAGCACTGTGGCCGCGACGTTGGACATGAACAGCGAAAAAAGTGTCGACAGCAAGGCCGTTACCGTCAGCAACGCCAAAGGGTGGCTTCCCTGCAATCCGGACATTAATTGTTCGGCGATGTAGGCTGCCGTGCCGCTGCGATCCATGGCGATACCGAGCGGGATCAATCCGGCGAGCAGGAACACCGTTCGCCATTCAACGGCCACGTAAGCTTCGTCGATGCTCAGGACGCGCGTGAGTATCATCGCAAGTGCGCCGGTCATCAATGCCAGCGACAGATGAAATCCGCTGACGGCCAATGCGACTGCGCCGAGAAAACATATGATCGCTGTTGCCGGTCTGGCTGATTTCTCCGGCACCGATTCGATCGTGGTGACCAAGACACAGGTTTGTTCCTTGCCCAGCGCCCGTATGTTCTGCCACGGACCGTGGATGAGCAGGTCATCGCCGGGCTGCAAGGGCCGGTCGGAAAAATCACCGCGATCTCTGTGATCGCCACGAATCAGCATGATCGGTTCAACGCCGAACGTCTTACGTAACGCCAATTCGCGTATGGTTTTTCCGACAAAATCAGAAATAGGCGGAATGATGACCTCGGCAAACCCGGAGACGCGACTAAACTCTAGTCGGTCGTACGTCGTCAATTTTATCGGGTATTGTAGCTGTTGTTCGGATACCAGGCGCTCAATATCCTCCGGCTCCCCTGACAGGATGAGAATCTGACCGCCAACGAATCTGGAGAATCGCCAGGGCGCGTGGAGGAGTTCTTTGCCCTCTTTTATGGCCAGCAGGTTCAGTTTGTAACGCGACCGAAATTTGATTTCTTCCCGGGTTTTGTTGATCATCGGACTGTCATCCGCTATGCGACAATAATGGACTGCTGCCGGCAAATGCCAGGTTTCGATCAACCGTTGCTGCGCGCCGGCTTTAGTTTTTTGCGTCACTCCGGACGGCAATACGTATTTGCCGAAAAGTACAAAGTAGGCGATGCCGGCAGCGAGCAGAAACAGACCGAGGGGGGTAACGCTGAACAGACTGTATTTTGCCTGTCCGCCCTGGCCGAGCAGATCGTTCAGGATGATCAAGGGGCCCGAGCCCACCATGCTCAGCGTACCTCCCAAAATGGCGGCAAATCCCAGAGGCATTAGCAGTCGGGATGGGTTGATCCGGTTGTGGCGGGAAATGATCAGCACGGAGGGCAGAAACAGAACAGCAGCGCCGATGTTTTGCATGAATGCGGATAGCAAACCCACAGCTGTTGCCACCACGGCAATCAGGCGGTTTTCACTGCTGCCGGCCATGCGGTTGATGAACCGGGTGGCATGATTCATCGCCCCAGATCGGTCTATGCCGTAGCCCAATATCATGACAGCGATCATGGAGATGACGGCATTGCTGGCAAAGCCGGAAAATGCTTCTTTCGCCGGCACTAATCCCAGCCAGGCCAGGCTGATCATGATCAGGATGGCGATCAGGTCCACACGGAATACGTCCAGGATGAATAAAACAATAGTCACCGCGAGAACGGCCAGGACTAGTATGATTTCCGTCGACATCCGAATGCCTCGTATCTGGTCTGCTGTTTCCGCATCATCTTGCTCGTTCAGGTCAGATAGAACGGGTTGGAAAATCGTCAGGATTCCCATCTGACGTAAAAATAAAATACAAATTGATTTTCTTTATGTCAAGCACAAGTTTTGATACCCTGTGGTAAAAAAATAACTTGAGAACACGAATCGAGCGATGGATATCGTTCTTTGACGCGTGCTACTTTGAGAATTTAAATGCAGACGGACGAACCGCGCACCATTTTGCATGCAATTTGTCAAGATCGGGCCTATACAGTTATGTGCATGCGATCGTGAGTCAAGAATTGTTCAAGCGTTACGGCTTTTTTATCCGGATCACCAGGGTGAATATGGAGCGATGTACAAAGATGTGGCGGGAGCGGGTGTTCGATGTGCTGCTGCGTGAGTAAAAGATCGATGAGGAGGTGGTGCGTACGATGCGGGGATGGCCGCACTCGGGATTCAGCATCGACAACTCGGTGCGGATTAATGCAGGCGATACGGAGGGGATGCAGCGGCTGTTTTCGTATATTTCACGCTGTCCTTTTTCGCTGGCGCGGATGATCAAGGTTACCGAAGATGGCCAGGTGATCTACCGGGCGGGTAAAAGCGACTGCGTGCGGTTTCCGCGCGAAGGTTCATGAGCTTATCCGGGGAGATCTGCTTAATGAGCGATGTCAGTCATTTCCGAAAAATCCGGAAAGGGCCCAACCGGAAGACCAAGGCCCAGGCGTATGACAGCTATCGGTCATACGAGCCGCAAGGGACACGAAAGAGGATAGCACCCGGAAGTGAGGAGCATAGCGGCGCGTATGGTAACATTCGCGACAATTAGGCAGAAGTCAGCAGACGGCATAGTAGCCGAACGCCTGATCTAATCATCAGGACATGGTGAAGGCCAGAACAATACGGTCAAGGAGGAGCACTATCCTACTTGCTATCGGACATTCACCCTCGACCGAGGGCGTTCGAGCGACGTAGAGATAACCGCCAGCCTGGTTGATGTGAAAGAACGATCTTTTACATTAGATGAGAGATCATCCTGTATTGAACCGCCGGATGCGGTCCCGCATGTCCGGTGGTGTGGGCTATCTATTACCCACAAATGTCCTTTCTAATTTCAACCCCATCCAAGATATTCGAGAATTTCTTTAGGCCTCTCCAGATATGACTGATGCCAGGTT